>NZ_JBYLFE010000006.1:0-343009 GCF_057750885.1 Frateuria sp. sgz306004 | reverse complement strand
GAAACGCAGCTGCGCCGATGGTAGTGTGAATCCTCATGCAAGAGTAGGTCACCGCCAGGGTCTTTATCCCTCAAACGCCTTCCCAATCGGGAAGGCGTTTGTCTTTGTACGTTCCTAAAGCATGCGTCAGCGTTGGGACATGGAACGGCTTGTTGCCTTACACCCGCCGCCTAACGAGCTCGGGGATAACTGATGCATCCCCGTTCGAGAAGACGTTTGCCTCTGCTTCACCTAAAAAGCGCTTCTACAGCGTCGGTGCGTGGAGTGCCTTGTCGCTATCATGCAAAGCCAGTCTGGCCTGTTTACCGTGGAGCGCCGTTCCCGTGTTCGTCCATGTTGAAACTCGTCGTCGCCATCACGTGCAGTGGGCCACCGTACTGCTGGTCGTCGCGTGCGTGATCAGCTTCGTTGGCCTGGCGTTGATGCCGCCGCCGCAGCGAGTATCCATGTGGCTCGAATGGGGCACGGTGCCCGCGAACATCTTCGATCCCAAGCAACCAATCCTGCCCCAGTTCGCTGATCCCGCCTTGCTACGGCTTGCCACGGCGTTGTTTATCCACCTGGCGTGGCTGCATCTCCTGGGTAACTTGTTGTTCCTAGTGATCTTCGGCATCTCTGCCGAGCGTGCGCTTGGTTCGGTTCGCTTCTTGTTGCTGTTCCTGATCGGTGGGGTTATCGCGAATCTGGTCGGTGCGCTGTCACTGGCGGGTGTGCGCTCGCCCATCATCGGGTGCAGCGGCGCAGTGTCTGCGGTGCTCGGCACCTATATCGCGCTGTTCCCGCGAGCGCGTTTGGGCTTGGTGCTGCCACTGGGCTTGTACCTGGAGTTTGTCCGCGTGCCGGCCTTTCTGTTGATCGGCATTTGGGTATTGCTGCAGTTGCTCTTCAGTTATGCCGGTCCCAGCTATGGAGCCGTGGTCTGGTGGACGCATATCGCCGGCTTCTTGTTTGGCGTGTTATTCGCTCTATTTTCGCGCGAAGCCATCGCGCGGCGCTTGCGCGGCTAAACTACGTTTATGCGGACCAAGAAACTCTACAAAGTGACCTTCCTCCACTTGGGCAAGTGCTACGAACTGTACGCCCGACACGTCGCCTCTAGCGGCTTATGGGGGTTCACGGAAGTGGGGGATCTCGTGTTTGAGCCGGTGGGCGAAGGTCTGCTGGTTGATCCAACCGAAGAACGACTACGCGACGAGTTCAAGGACACCCGCGTGCTGCACTTGCCGATGCAATCCGTCGTACGGATCGAGGAAGTGGAGCAGAAAGGAGCTCTGGTCATTCGCGATGCCAGCGATGGCCAGAAGATCACGCCTTTCCCGATGCCGCCCCGCGGCCGCTGATGCGTGGTCAGGCGTGCCGTATCACAGCGATCACGATTTCCACCACGATCAGCAGAATGATGGCGAGCTCCAGCAATTCGCCGCGCTTGCTTGATGCTTCTTCGTACAAAGCGGTATAGCTGTCGCGAATGATCGCCAGTTTGCGATCGACCGCCTTGCTCACGTGTGGCACGCGGAACAGCTCCAAGGCGGAAGCGTATACACGAGCGAGATAGACGTCCTCGGTGACTTGTAGTGCGTTGTCCACCTTCTCGGTGATTTCGGTGACTTCGGCAACAAGCGTGTAGAGGCGACGGGCAAGATCGGCATAGCGTCGCGCGGCGAATGGGCTGGCCGTGTGATGAGTGGCTTCCACCAGGTCATACATGCGTGGTAGCTCGGCGTCGAGCAATTCGTCGTAGTAGCGCAGCTCCAACAACTGGGCATTGGCCACCTCGAGGATGTCCACGACGTCAGAGTCGGCCCGTGGCTCGTAAATAAAGGCGCGATCCCAGGTAAGCACGGCAAGGTCGTCCGTGTAATAGGAAAAGCGCTGCCGCAGCAGATCCTGGCGTGCGGATTCAGAAAGCGCGCGACTCTCGCCCGAGAGCAAGGGCACCAGGTCGACTTCCTCATGCAGGTGCGCCGTGGATGTCACGCCGTCCAATGCATGCACGAGACCGAGTAGATAGTCCTCGTGCAACGAGGCAGCGCTAGGTCGCACCAGCGCGGGTCGCATCACTTCGACCAGCTGAGTGAGCAAACTGTCCCATGCCGACGTGCCGGAGCCATGACCCAGGGTGGCTTCTACGGCGTTCACACGCGCACAGTACTGAGCCCAATCCAGATCGTTGGCGGCGACCATGATGGAGAATGCCGCAACACCGAACTCGTACAACCGCACGACCACCGAAGCGACCATAACTTCTGCAGCGACGGTCAATGTAAGCGACGGTAGCGTGAGTTCCACTGGAGGAACCCCGAAGCTCACGGCTTTCGGGGGCGCACTGATCAGGCGGCCGCGTGCGGCGGCGGTGCGCGCATGTCGAGCCCACAATGCCTCGGCGGCGCTAAGATCGATCGTGTCCGAAATATCGACCAACCGCATCGCGATGACGGTGCCTTGGTGAACATGCGGTTGTCGAGCTTCCATGAAACGCCTCCATACCTCATGTGGCACCAAGCTCGCGCCACACGCCTAGGAGGATTCTAGGCATGCCCCATGACAAGGCGAGGTAGATCAGCCGGTGGCCAACCCATGGTGTCGTGCAAACTGGCGCAACAGGCGACGCGCGAGCGGCGTGGGCGCCACCTGGCGGAAGGCGTGGTGCGGATCGAAACCTTCCTTGTGCATCACATCGCGCTTGCGATGAATGTAGGCGCGCATGACGTCGGCGTTGAATTCGGGATGGAACTGCACGCTCATGGCGTTGGGGCCGTAGCGCAGCAGGTGGTGCGGGTCGCGCGCGGACTTGGCGAGCACAGTGGCACCCTTGGGGGTCTCCAGTACGCTTTGTTCGTGCGTGGTGTGGGCGCGGAATACCGAAGGCAAATGCGGCGCCAGCACGTCATTGGCAGCGGCCGGCAGCACTTCAATCGGCACAGTGCCGATTTCACGGCCGCCCGGCAGGTAATCCACGCGCCCTCCCAGCGCATGCGCCATCAGCTGGTGACCGTAGCAGACACCGAACAGCGGCAGCTCGCGGTCCATCGCGTCGCGGATCCAGCCGGCGGTGCGCTCGCTCCAGGGCGCGCGCTCGGTGACCATGGCGGCTGAGCCCGTAATCAAGGCACCGGCTACATCGCTTGGCGCAGGCAGTGTTTCTCCCGCTTCTACATCGATGACTCGCACGCGTTCCGGCGAGAGCTGTGCACCGAGGCGGAACCAATGGGGGAAATCACCGTGTCGTGCACGGATGGGATCGGGGGCGCGGCCGGTACGAATGATCAGGACGGGTTTCATGCGTGCATTGGTGATAGAGAGTTAATCGTCGATCATGCGGATTCAGGCTGAACCGTGCTCGATTGGCGGTATCACCGTGAGCACTTCTTTCACGGTGGTCACGCCGCGGGCGACTTGCTCGGCGGCGGAGATGCGCAGGGGCCGCATGCCCTCGGCCAACGCCGCATGGCCGAAGTGGCCTAGGTCCAGTTGTGCGGAGATAAGCCCGCGCAGGCGGGGCGAGAGCTGCATCATTTCGTAGACACCGGTACGTCCCATGAAGCCGGTGTTGCGGCATTCCAGGCAACCCACCGGGCGGAACACTTTCTCCGGCACAGGCATCGACCTGCCGTGGGTAAGCGCCGTCCACTCGTGTTCGTCCTGTGCAGTGGCTTCCTTGCAGTGCGGGCACAAGGTGCGCACCAAGCGCTGCGCCACCACGCCAGTGAGCGTGGACTGGATCAGGTAGTGCGGCACACCCAGATCCAGCAGGCGCGTGACCGCGCTGGGTGCGTCGTTGGTATGAAGCGTGGAAAGCACCAAGTGGCCGGTGAGCGACGCCTGCACCGCCATTTGCGCGGTTTCCAGGTCGCGGATTTCGCCCACCATGATGATGTCCGGGTCCTGGCGCAGCAGGGTGCGCACGCCGGCGGCGAAATCAAGGTCTATGGCGAGCTGCACCTGCATCTGGTTGAACTCGGCGGACACCATTTCGATGGGGTCTTCCACTGTGCACACGTTGAGCTCGGGCGTGGCCAGATGCTTGAGCGTGGAGTACAGCGTGGTGGTCTTGCCCGAACCCGTGGGGCCGGTGACCAGCACGATGCCGTGCGGACGCTCCACCATGCTTCGCCACACCTCCGCCTCGATGGCGGAGAAGCCGAGTTGGGCGAAATCCTTGGCCACGATGTCCGGGTCGAAAATGCGCATCACCACCTTTTCACCGAACGCGGTGGGCATGGTGGAAATACGCAATTCCACCTCGCGCCCGGCGCCGGAGCGAGTCTTGATGCGACCATCTTGCGGACGGCGCTTTTCAGCCACGTCCATGCGCGAGAGGATCTTGATGCGTGCGGTCACCGCGGTCATCACCGGCGGCGGCAGCTCGAACACTTTATGCATCACGCCATCGATGCGAAAGCGCATTTGCCCCGCCTCGCGCCGCGGTTCCAGGTGGATATCCGACGCGCGTTGCTCGAAGGCGTATTGCAGCAGCCAGTCGACGATGTGCACGACATGGCGATCGTCGGCGCCCACTTCGCCACTCTTGCCCAACTCCACCAGCTGTTCGAAGTTGAGGATGGCGGAGGAGTCGTAGCCGCTGCCCTTGGCGTCCTGTGCCAGCTGAATCGAGCGCTGCACGCCGTAGAACTCGAGCAGGTAGCGGTTGATGTCCAGTGGATTGGAGACCACCCGTTTAACGTCCTTACGCAGCATGTGCGCGAGGTCCGCCGCCCAGGCGTTGTCGAACGGCTCGCAGGTGGCAAAGGTGATTTCGCTCGGTGTGGCTGCTACCGGCAGGATGCGATGACGTTCGGCGTAGGCGCGACTGACCACCTGGGTCACCGCGGCCACGTTGATCTTCATCGGGTCGATCTTCAGGTACGGCAGGCTGGCGTGGCCGGCCAGCCACTCGGTCAACCCTTCCATGCTGAGCGGGCGGCCCGGATCGCGCTGATTGGGCAATTTGGCGTTCGCCACGATCACCAGCGGGTGCAGTTCCACCGTGCTGCGGCCGCTGCGGCTGCCCATGCGCACCTGCTTGGCATCCTCGGCCAGCACATAGCCGTCCACCACCAGGGCAGCCAGCAGTTCTTCCAGCGCCAGGCGGGGGCGGCGGCCCAGCAGGGAAACGGATTGCGGTGAGGCGGCCATGCGACGATTTCTCCCGGCGAAGTTTCCCCGCATCCAGCGGAGAAAGCGGTCCCGGCTATACTAACGCGCTTTATTGAAGCTCACGGGAAGCCATGTCCGCGCGCACATTCCAGGATGTGATCCAGACCCTCAACCGCTATTGGGCGGCCCAGGGTTGTGTCTTGCTGCAGCCCCTCGACACCGAGGTCGGCGCCGGCACCTTCCACCCCGCTACCTTTCTGCGCTCGCTCGGTCCCGAGCCGTGGTCGGCGGCCTATGTGCAGCCCTCGCGCCGCCCCACCGACGGCCGCTACGGCGAAAACCCCAACCGCCTGCAGCATTACTACCAGTACCAGGTGGTGATGAAGCCCAACCCGGACAACATCCTGGACCTGTACATCGGGTCGCTGAAGGAGCTGGGCCTGGACCCGCTGGTGCACGACCTGCGCTTTGTCGAGGACAACTGGGAATCCCCCACGCTCGGCGCCTGGGGCCTGGGCTGGGAGGTCTGGCTGAACGGTATGGAGGTGACGCAGTTCACCTACTTCCAGCAGGCCGGCGGCCTGGAGTGCCGTCCCGTCACCGGTGAGATCACCTACGGTCTCGAACGCCTGGCGATGTACCTGCAGAACGTGGACAACGTCTACGACCTGGTGTGGACCGAAGGCCCGCACGGCAAGGTCACCTACGGCGACGTCTTCCACCAGAACGAGGTGGAGCAGAGCACCTACAACTTCGAGCACGCCAATGTGCCCGAACTGCTGCGCTGGTTCGACGTATGCGAAGGCGAGGCCAACAAGCTGATCGCCGCCGGCCTGCCGCTGCCGGCCTATGAGCAGGTGATGAAGGCCAGCCACACCTTCAACCTGCTCGATGCGCGTCGCGCCATCAGCGTGACCGAGCGCCAGCGTTACATCCTGCGCGTGCGCACGCTGGCCCGTGCGGTGGCCGAGGCCTATGTGGCGCAGCGCGAGAAGCTGGGCTTCCCCGGCCTGAAGAAGAACGTGAAGGAGCAGGCCGCATGAGCGCCGCACACAAGCCGCTGTTGATCGAACTGGGCACGGAAGAACTGCCGCCCAAGGCGCTGGACGAACTGGCCGGCGCGTTCCTGCGCGGCATCTGCGACGGGCTGGGCAAGCGCGGCGTGGAAGCGAGTCTGGACGAGGCGAAGCTGTACGCTTCGCCGCGCCGTCTGGCCGTCTATATCCCCCAGGTGGCGCTGAACCAGCCTGAGCAGAGCATCGAGCGCCGTGGCCCGGCCGTGAACGCTTCGCTGGACGCGAGCGGCCAGCCAAGCAAGGCGTTGCAGGGTTTTGCGCAGTCATGCGGCGTCACCGTCGAGCAGCTGGAAAAGCTGGAAACCGACAAGGGTGCCTGGTTCGTGTTCCGCGCGGTGAAGCCCGGCCAGCCGGTGGCCACGCTGTTGCCGGAGATCGTGGAAGAAGCGCTCAAGGGCCTGCCGATCCCCAAGCCGATGCGCTGGGGCGACCATGACTACACCTTCGTGCGCCCGGTGCACTGGCTGGTGATGCTGCATGGCGCGGACATCGTCGACGGTGGCGTGCTGGGCCTCAAGAGCGGCCGCCAGTCGCGCGGCCACCGCTTCATGCATCCGCAGCCGGTGCATATTGCTGATGCCGACAGCTGGCTCGACCACATGCGTGCCGCCAAGGTGCTGGCCGACCCGGCCGAGCGTCGCCAGAAAGTCCGCGACGAGGTGGTCCGCGCCGCCAGGGAAACCGGCGGCGTGCCGCAGCTGGACGATGCCCTGCTCGACGAAATCGCCAACCTCACCGAATGGCCGGTGGCTATCGCCTGCCAGTTCGAGCGTGACTTCCTCGCCGTGCCGCCGGAAGCGCTGGTCACCACCATGGAGACCAACCAGAAGTTCGTGCCGGTGTTCGATGCCGAGGGCAAGCTCACCGAACATTTCATCGGCCTGGCCAACATCGACAGCAAGCAGCCTAGCGAGATCCGCAAGGGCTACGAGCGCGTGATTCGTCCGCGTTTTGCCGATGCCAAGTTTTTCTGGGACGAGGACCTCAAGACTCCGCTGGCCGGTTACCAGGACGCGCTCAAGAACGTCACCTACCAGCAGTCGCTGGGCAGCCTGTGGGACAAGAGCGTGCGCGTGGCCGAACTGGCCCGCATCGTGGCCGGGCGCGTGGGCGTGGATGCTGGCGCCGCCACTCGTGCCGCCGCGCTCAGCAAGTGCGACCTGCTCACGCGCATGGTCGGGGAGTTCCCCGAACTGCAGGGTGTGATGGGCCGCTACTACGCGGCGCATCATGGTGAAGCAGCCGATGTCGCCGAGGCGCTGGATAGCTACTACCAGCCCCGTTTCGCCGGCGACGCCATCGCCGCGGGCGCGGTAGGTCGCGTGCTGGCGGTCGCCGATCGCCTGGACATGCTGGCCGGCATCTTCGCCGTGGGCATGAAGCCCAGCGGCAACAAGGATCCCTTCGCCCTGCGCCGCGCCGCGCTTGGCCTGGCCCGCACCCTGGTTGAGGGTGGCTTGGAGCTGGACCTGCGTGGCACCTTCGTCGAGGCACTCGAACTGTTGCCGGAAGCCGCACTGGCGGCTGGGCTCAAGCCGGGCAAGGACGGCAAGGCGCCCGTGCTGAATGCCGGTCAGCGCCGTGCGGCACTGACCGATGAATTGGTGGAGTTCGTGCTGGAGCGCCTGCGTGGCTACTACGCCGAGCAGGGTTTTACCGGCGAGCAATTCGAAGCCGTGCTGGCCGTAGCCCCGACCAGCCTGGTCGATTTCGACCGCCGACTGCGTGCGGTGGGTGAGTTCGGTCGTCGCCCCGAGGCGCTCAGCCTGGCGGCTGCCAACAAGCGCGTGGCCAACATCCTGCGCAAGCAGGCCGAAGAGGCCGGTGCACCCGTGGTGGGTACGTCGGTGGACCCGGCGCATTTCGAGGCCGACGCCGAACGCGCGCTCGCCGCTGCGCTGGATGCCGCCCGCGCCGATACGGTCGCACCGCTGCAGGCCGGTGATTACGGTGCGGTGCTGAGCCGATTGGCTCAGTTGCAGGCACCGGTCGACGCCTTCTTCGATAGCGTGCTGGTCAATGCCGACAACCCGGCCGTACGTGCCAATCGACTGGCCTTGCTGGGCCAGCTCAAAGCCCAGTTCGGCGCTATCGCCGATATCGCCCGTCTGTAAACGGCGGGTCATGGCCCAACAAAAACGGCAGCCTCGCGGCTGCCGTTTTTTTATGCCTCAAACAAGGGGGGCGCTCAGGCGACGATCTGGCGACCGCGCTTCACGCGCTCGTGCAGGCGCTGGTTGAACGACACCATGGCCCCGGCATCCACATCGTTGCCGCCGGGACCCAGGATTTCGTACAGGTCAGCCAGCATGTCCGCATTGTCTGCCAGGGTCAGGCGGCTCTCAGCCAGGTCCAGCTCCGACTGCAGAATGCGCAGGGCCGTGTTCAGGCGCTGCGGATCCATGGCGATGCCGCTGGCGTTGAGCGTATCGGCCGCCGTGCGCAGCTTGGAGCGATGGCGGTTAGTGGACGCTTCGGCGTTGGGCAGCTCCTCGCCGGAAGCAATGGCGTCCGTGGCCTGGATCTGACCTTCGCCCGCCACCAGCCACACCAGGGAAATACCCAAGGTCTTGGCCAGCGTCACGCAACGCGCGCGGGAGGGATCGGTGTTGCCGTCGCGCCAGCTGCGCACAACGCCCTCGGAGAAGCCGCACATGCGGGCGATTTCCGTAACGCTGCCCACGCGCTGAATCAGCACCTTGATGCGGTCGGCGAAGGTGTTCGTGGATTCGATGGTCGAAAATTTTTGCGTATTCATCGCGGTTTCCTGGCGGATGGCGACTCGTTGTGACGGAGCGTGAACCGTAAATCGCGGTTGGAACGTGAAACAGGCTTCCAGCGGGTGAAAACTGCCGCACTATCCGTCCGCGGGTTTCGAAAGTTTTTTGGGTTTTTCTGCCCCGAGGGGCAACTTCTGCCGATTCCAAAAACGCAATGGCGGCGATTTGGTAATCAGGTACTTGCCAATCCGTTCAGCATCCAGACAGGAAATCTGGGCCGCTAAACCCTTACCAGCAGTGACATACGGGGTTCCGTCCCAACGCGCGCCGGCCCGAAAGCCAGGGCGCGACATTATGTAACGTAAGTTGCCCTTCAATAAACTTACGAAATGGATAGTGAAGACTCTTACGGTGAACTATTCATCCCCGAAAGAGCCGGTGACCAGGGGCGCGCTCAGGGCGATGACCCTATGCGATTGGCCAGACAGGGCTGCCAGGGGGTGTCGTTCAAAAGCTTGCGCTTTTTAACTTTGGTGCTGGGCCAGGCGTAGGGCCAAGGTGCGTTCCCTGCGGGCGCAAATCGATACGCAAGCGCATGGAGCCAACTTTTACAAGCCCTTACCTTTGGGCTATGCTGGAAGCTTCCCCCGTGGAGAGTCGAGGCGTGTTTGGGCGTCTGACGGTTCTCGCGTTAAGCCCTGACAGTCGATAGAGGTTTTTCCCATGCGCAGGTTGGTTTGGTCGCTGATGTCGGTCGCGGCACTGGCTCTCGCCGGTTGCGGCAATTCTTCCGATTCGTCCCAGAACGCTGCACCGGGTGGCGCTTCGTCCGCAGCCTCGGGCAACGCCGCCGCGCCGGCCAAGGCCAATGCGATCACCGGCCAGGTGACGCTGCGTGATGCCGCCCAGGTATCGCCGGCCGCGAAGCTGCAGCTCACTCTGATCGACGTGTCCACGCCGGATGCGCAGCCGCTCGCTACCAAGGCGGTGGAGCCGGCCAACACCTTCCCGCTTTCGTTCGAGCTGGAGTTCAATCCGGCCGATGTGAACCCGGCTGGCCTGTATGTGCTCAAGGCCGACCTGGTCGATGGCGATCGCCATTACACCCCGCCGCTGCAGACCCAGGTGCTGACCAAGGGCGCGCCGATGCAGGTGAACATCCAACTGGTGGCCGAGCAGACCGCTGGTGAGAAGGAGCTGGCTGCCTTCACCGCCGTGCAGAAGCAGATTGGCGGCATGAAGATCAGCAACGGCACCAAGCTGGACGACAAGGTGTCGCGCGGCTGGCAGGTGTTCCGTGAGGCGGGCGAAGTGAAGTTCATCCGCGAGCAGGTCGACTACGGCGACAAGGGTTTCACCAGCACCGATTTCGCCTACAAGGACGGCAAGCCGTGGGTGGCCGTGCAGCAGAAGAAGTCCAGCAAGGACGCCAAGCCCACCTCCACCGAGCGTGCGGCCTGGGCGCAGGACGGTTCGCTGGTGCTCAAGACCTCCGAGTCGGGCGGCAAGACCTCCCCGCTGAGCGATGACGACGCGGCTAGCCTGCAAAAGCAGGCCCAGGCGATCCTCAGCATGGCGACCGGCGGCAAGGGCAAGTAAGCCCACCTGCTTCGGCGCCACCATCAAAGCCGCTTGCGCAAGCAGGCGGCTTTTTTGTTGCCCGTGCGTTGGCGTGCAGGCCATAAAAAAGGCCGCCCACTGATGCGGGCGGCCCTTGGCTCAGCGATGAAGACCTGACTTAGAAGGCGTACTTCAGGCCCAGGTTCACGCTGTTGTACTTCTGGCTGCTGTCGCTGAAACGGCCGCTATAGCCCAGCCAGCCGGTGAGGGTCTGGCTGAACTGGGCACCCAGGCCAACGTCGGCGGTGCCCCAGGTCTTGTCCGGGCTGAAGCCGGCCAGACTGAAGGTGCCTGGCATGGTGTTGAGGCCGGCGGTGACCATGCGCGTGTCGGCCTTGCTGTCGTGGTTCCAGGCCAGTTCGGCGTACGGGGTGAGCATGATGCCGCCCGCCTGCCAATGACCCTGCACGCGCCAGCCCAGAGTGGAGATCAGCGCATCGCGCTGCTGGCTGCCGAACCACATGGCACTGCTGTCGTCACCGCTTTCGTTGTAGCCGTTGACCTTCACCGTCTGCCACTCGACGGTGGCGAAGGGGCCGGTGCGCAGGCTGGACACGTCGAACCACCAGCCGCCAGTGAGGCCGCCGCCGACGTGATTGCCATCGGCTTTGGCGCTTTCGGTGCGTTGGTAGTTACCCAGCACCACGCGACGCTCGATGTTGGAGAAGTTGTCCTGGCCAAAATCCACATAGCCGCCAATGTAGCCGCCGCCATGCTGGTAGGTGAGGTAACCCAGGCCCGACACATCCTGCAGCTTGTAACCGCCACCGCCTGTGTAGTCGGCGTTGTGCTGGCCGACGTTCATCGCCACGCCGCCGGACAGATTCTCGTTGAAGCGCACATCGGCGCCCACGGTAAGGTTGACGTTGTTACTGGTGGTGCGCGGCGAGCTCGTGCTGCTGTCGAAGCGCTGGTCGCCGTAATCGACATTGGCGAACACACGGGTGTCGCTGCCCTGGCCATCGGCCAGCATCTGGTTGCGGATGGCACGGTTCTGCGCCGAGATCGAGGACAGCGGTGCTTCCGCCAGCAACGAGGCATAGCCGGGGGCATTGATGATGGACATTACGTACTGGCCGAGCATCACGTCAGCGGCGCGGCTGGGATGCACTCCATCGGCGAACAGGTAAGTCTGGTCCGCGCCGGTCGGGTACTTGAACGGCAGATTGGAGCCCTGTGGGCCGCACAGCACGGAGCTGGAGCCGGCGCCGCAAGCAGCCTGGGTGACGTTGGTGAAGCCGAAAGCCGCCGGGTTCGCCACCACTTCGTTGACCAGGGCGAACGTATTCACCGGAATGACATTGAGGCCATTGTTGCTGAGCTGGTTGATGCCCGCTTGCAGAATGCCGTTGTAGACCAGCGATAATTGCGTGCCGCCCGATTGTGCAGCGGCGCCGCCCGCGACGCTCTCCGGCGTTTTGCCGATGTCCGGCAGGTTGTAGACCACCACGTACTTGGCGCCAGCCGCCTGAAGGCTGCCCAGCAGCTTCACTTCGGCCGTGGCCGCAGCGGCGGTGCCGGCAGCAATGGTGTTGGCGTCGGTATAGGCACCGGTGAGGTAGAAGATGTCATTGGCACCGCCCCACACCTGGTAGAGCGTGTGCGGGTCGGCCTTGCCGCCGGTGCTGGCCAGGTAGGCCTGCAACTGCTGCGGAATGTTCTGGATGGTCAGCGTGGTGGCGTTGTTGATGAAGCCCGCGCCGCCCCAGGCATAGTCGGTGCCGCCGGCCTGCGATGGGGTGATGGGCAAGCCCAGCGCTTGCGCCACGTTTTCCACTGCGGTGGAGCCCGGGTTGGTGGTGAAGCGCGTCGGTGGCTGGTTGCCGGGGAAGTACTTCAGCGAAATGTTGCCGGCATCGCTCAGGCTGTCGCCGAACACCACCACATTGTTGAAACGGCTATCGGCCGCGAATGCATGGGAACTGAAGAGCAGGGCCGAGGTGACGGCGCCCGCGAGTAGGCGAAGACGAGGCATGACGAAAACACTCCTGGGCTGAATAGCCATTTGTTATTCCATTGTTACGGTAATGCAAGCCCGTACGTGCGCGCATGCTGCGCCGCATCGCGACGGCCTGCGACGCTGCCGAAAGAACCTGCAATAGAAACGGGGACGACCGCTGGGCGGTCGTCCCCGCTTGGGTACAGCGATGGAGCTTAGCGCTTCATGGCGCGCGAAAGCGCGTCGGCGAACGCGCTATTGGCCGGTGCTGGCGCCGCCTTCGGGGTGCTGCCACCCGGTCGCGGACCACGGTTGTCACGCGGTCCGCGCGCATCGTTACCACCGGCAGGGCGGCTGCCACGGGCCTGCTGGCCCGGCTCGTCGTCCAGGCGCATGGACAGACCGATGCGCTGGCGCGGCAGGTCCACTTCCATCACTTTGACCTTGACGATGTCGCCGGCCTTTACCACGTCGCGCGGGTCCTTCACGAAGGTGTGCGACAGCGCGGACACGTGCACCAGGCCGTCCTGGTGCACGCCGATATCCACGAACGCGCCGAAGGCGGCCACGTTGGTTACGCGGCCTTCCAGCACCATGCCAGGGCGCAGGTCCTTCACCTCTTCCACGCCTTCGGCAAAACTCGGTGCCACGAATTCCGGGCGGGGATCGCGGCCGGGCTTCTCCAGCTCCTTGAGGATGTCGCGCACGGTGGGCACGCCGAAGGTCTCATCGGTGAACTGCTCGGCCTTGAGGCCGCGGAGAAATGCCGTGTCGCCAATAATGTTACGTACCTCGCGGCCACATTGGGCGATGATGCGCTCCACCACCGGATAGGCTTCCGGGTGCACGGCGCTGGCATCGAGCGGGTTGTCGCCGTTGGGCACGCGCAGGAAGCCCGCGCACTGCTCGAACGCCTTGTCGCCCAGGCGTGGCACCTTGAGCAGCGCTTTGCGGTTGGCGAAGGGGCCGTTGGCGTCGCGATGCTTCACCACGTTTTCGGCGACGCTGGCGGATAGGCCGGCCACGCGCGACAGTAGCGCGGCGGAGGCGGTATTCACGTCCACGCCCACCGCGTTCACGCAGTCCTCGACCTTGGCATCCAGTGCGCGCGCCAGCTTCACCTGGTTCACGTCGTGCTGGTACTGGCCCACGCCGATCGCCTTGGGTTCGATCTTTACCAGTTCGGCCAGCGGATCCTGCAGGCGACGCGCGATGGACACGGCGCCACGCAGGCTCACGTCAAGATCGGGGAATTCCTTGGCGGCGGTTTCGGAGGCCGAATACACCGACGCACCCGCTTCGCTCACCACAATCTTGGAGAGCTTGAGGTCCGCATGCTTCTTGATCAGCTCGCCGGCCAGCTTGTCGGTTTCACGGGACGCGGTGCCGTTACCGATGGCGATGAGGTTGACGCCGTGTTGCTTGCTCAGCAGAGCGAGTCGCTGGATCGACTGATCCCACTGATTGCGCGGCTCATGCGGATACACCGTGTCGGTGGCCAGCAACTTGCCGGTGGCATCGACTACGGCCACCTTCACGCCGGTGCGGATGCCTGGGTCCAGGCCCATCACGATCTTGGCGCCGGCGGGCGCGGCCAGCATGAGGTCCTTGAGGTTGTCGCCGAACACACGGATCGCTTCGTCCTCGGCGCCTTCGCGCACACGGCCGAACAGATCCAGCGTGAGGTGCAGATGCAGCTTCACGCGCCAGGTGAGGCGCACGGTTTCGCGTAGCCAGGCATCGGCCGGGCGACCGCGATCGACGATGCCAGCACGCGAGGCCACGCGGCCTTCGCCTTCCAGATGGCCTTGCTCGGCGTCCAGCGCGGGCGCGAGTTCGAGTTCGATCACGCCTTCGTTGCGTGCGCGCATCAGCGCCAGCAAGCGGTGCGAGGGAATCTTGCCGATCGGTTCGACGTGGTCGAAATAGTCGCGGAACTTGGCGCCCTCGTTCTCCTTGCCTTCCACCACCTTGGCGCGGATCTGGCCCTTGTCCCATAGCCAGTCGCGCAACTCGCCCAGCAGGGTGGCGTCTTCGGCGATGCTTTCCATCAGGATGGCGCGGGCGCCGTCCAGCGCGGCGCGCACATCAGCCACGCCCTTCTCGGCGTCCACGTACGCCGCGGCGACCGCTTCGGGCGACTGCGAAGGGTCTTCACGCAGCCCGGTGGCGAGCGGCTCGAGGCCGGCTTCGCGGGCGATCTGCGCCTTGGTGCGGCGCTTGGGTTTGTACGGCAGGTAAAGGTCTTCCAGGCGCGCCTTGGTGTCGGCGGCGAGAATGTCGCCCTTGAGCGCATCGGAGAGCTTGCCCTGTTCCTCGATGCTGGCAAGGATCGCGCTGCGGCGCTCTTCCAGTTCGCGCAGGTAGCGCAAGCGCTCTTCCAGCAGGCGCAATTGCGTGTCGTCGAGACCGCCGGTCACTTCCTTGCGGTAGCGCGCGATGAACGGCACCGTGGCGCCACCGTCGAGCAGATCCACTGCGGCGCGCACCTGGTCTGACTTGGCGGCGATGTCCTGGGCAATACGTTGTTCGATGCTGAGCATGAGGCTGAATCGATTCCTGTGCGTTCGACAAGCCGGCAGCCGCCTGGGCGAGCTGCCGAACGTCCGATGATAGCAAGTCGGCGCGTGGGCTCAGTGGCTTGCGGCAGGCGCGTGTTCAGGCCGCATCGGCAGGAACCCTGCAGCCCCCGCGCCGGGGTAGTTTGATGCCAGGCGGCGCGTATGCGGCCACCGATGCGTGTGTTGGGCGTTGTTGTGTGCCATGGGCATCAGCACCAGCGCAGGGCGTGGCAGCACGCGCGGCGAGGAGAGCCGCTCGCTAGGTGCATGCCATAGGCTGACTGCCGCAAGCACCGCGACGATCACCACCACCGTAAGCAAGGCCGCGAGCCATTGCAGAGGGGGAGAAGGGCGTATCGACGGCGCTGGCGGCATGCGCGCGCGAAAGGTCTCGGCTGGCGCATGCACGACGCTGTTGTCGGGCTCGTCCTCGGTCACGGTCAATGGAGCGACCGGCACGCGGTGAACTTCGCCGATGAAGCGGTAGCCGAGGCTGTGTACGGTGGCAATGTAACGCGGCGAGGAGGCGCAGTCGCCGAGTGAGTGGCGCAGTTGCGACACCGCACGCGTCAGCACGCCGGGCGTGACGTGGCGGTGGCCCCAGGCGGCATCGAGCAGATCATCCTTGCTCACGACTTCGCCGGCCTGCTGCAACAACACCAACAATACGGCGTAAGCCTTCGGTTCCACCGAGAGCTGAGCACCCGCGCGTTCGAGTCGATGCGAGCGCGGCTCCACGACCAGATCATCGCAGAGATAGATCCATGCGCCATCGGCGTGAAACTGGGCCATGACCGTGCCTAGTTCGTAGCCCCCTGCAATGCGCAAGCTTGCTACCGCCGAGCGTGCGCGTGCATCCCCCATAGGTCATAAGCGCCAAGCACACATGATGCGCGACCGAATCGACGTCCAAACAGTCGAGCGGTCGACGAGATGATGTGCATGATCCGTGAGCGCGAGCGTGGCGTGAATCGCGTGTTGCGCTGGTGTTCGTCTCAGGCGCCTTGCGCGTGGCTTGTATGCTTCTTCGCCCTTGCGCGTGCCGAGGAGAATGCCGGGCGGTCAGATCATTGACGCGCCCGGCGATGCAATTACGCGTCGAACGAACCGCTGCGATGCGGGGCGTCGCGTGACGGGGTCGATGCCTCGTTTGCGCGTCCGTTGACCACCAGAGTCTGCGCCAGCATGTCGTGCAGACCCTGCTTGCGCTGAGTCCAGGCGATCATGAGAAAGCCGATGCACAGCATGAAAGCGCTGAGCAGCTTGCCGAAATAGCGCCCCGTGGCGCGCAGGAAGCCAATGCGCTGACCTTGCAGGTCGGTGACGCGAATGCCGAGGGCGAGCTTGCCGAGCGTCGCCTGCCAGGGCGAGCTTTCGCACGCAGCGAAATACAACCAGGCAAGCACCGTCTGCGCGAGCATGGCGGGGCCAAGCGCGGTCACGTACGTATCGAAAGCCTGGAGCATCAGCGTGGGGTCGGTGCCAGCGGCGGCCTTGGCATGCATGTAGGTCTCCGCAGCCTGCGTCGCCCCCAGCAGGTTGCTCAACAGCATGTTGGGAATCCACAGCACAAGGGCGTCGAGCACGTAAGCGCCGAAGCGCTTCCAAAAGCCCGCGTAGCTCGCCTGCGCAGCCGCGATAGGCTGCTCCTGTGCGTAAGTGGCCGGCGGTGCACCCTCGGGTGGCGGCGCGAATGCTGGCGGCTCGGCCCGGCCTTCATCCGGAAACAGTTGCGACAGTGGCTGCCAATCGCTCATGCCGTCGTACCAGCCCAGGTCTTTCGGGCTCAATTGACCGCTGCGCAGCCATTGGCGCACATCGGCTTCCTTGTAGGGGCCGTGTCGCTCGCCGTCCCGACCGATCCAAACTTCCATGAGGCACTCCGCGATGAACTCGATGGCGCCCATGATGCCACGCGCGCTGAGCGCCTGGCGCGCGGTCGGTTCAGGCCGCGTCGCGGCGCTTGAGATGCACCAACAGGAGTGAGATCGCCGCCGGGGTGACACCGCTGATGCGTGCGGCCTGGCCGATGGTTTGCGGCTGGGCGCGCTTAAGCTTGAGCAGCACTTCGGCCGACAGGCCGCGCACCTTGTCGTAGTCGAAGCCGCCGGGGATGGTCGTCTGTTCGTGTCGGCGCTGGCGCTCAATTTCTTCGCGCTGGCGCTCAAGGTAACCGGCGTACTTGGTTTGTACTTCCACCTGGGCGGCCACGTCGGCATCGGCCACGGCCGGGCCAATACCATCTACCGTCGTGAGGGTCGCGTAATCCAGTTCGGGGCGGCGCAGCAGGTCCAGCGCATTGGTCTCGCGGCTCAGCGTGATGCCAAGTTGCTGCGTTACCTTGGCACCCAGAGCATTGGCTGGCGCGGCCCACAGCGCACCCAGGCGCTGCGTTTCGTGTTCCACCGCCTCGCGCTTGGCGCGCAGCGCGTCGTAGCGTGCCTGAGGTACCACACCCAGGCGGTGACCGGTTTCGGTGAGGCGCAGGTCCGCGTTGTCTTCGCGTAGGTGCAGGCGGTACTCGGCGCGCGAGGTGAACATGCGGTACGGCTCGATCGTGCCGTTGCTGGTGAGGTCGTCGATCAGCACGCCGATATACGCCTCGTCCCGGCGCGGGAACCAGGGCGCCTCGCCCTTCACGGCCAGTGCCGCGTTGAGGCCGGCGATCAGGCCTTGCGCCCCGGCTTCTTCGTAGCCCGTGGTGCCGTTGATCTGGCCGGCGAAATACAGGCCGTCGATGGCCTTGGTTTCCAGCCACGGCTGAAGACCGCGTGGGTCGAAGTAGTCGTACTCGATGGCATAGCCGGGGCGGGTGATGTGGGCGTTCTCGAAACCCTTGATCGAGCGCACCAGCGCCAACTGCACGTCGTACGGCAGCGAGGTGGAGATGCCGTTGGGGTAGATCTCGAAGGTGTCCAGGCCTTCCGGCTCAATGAAGATCTGGTGCGAGCCCTTCTCGGCGAAGCGCACCACTTTGTCCTCGATGGACGGGCAATAGCGCGGGCCTACTCCTTCGATCTGCCCGCTGTACAGGGGCGAACGATCAAGCGCACCTCGAATCAGCTCATGGGTTTGCTCGCTGGTGTGAGTAATCCAGCAACTGACCTGGCGCGGATGTTCGGCGCGAGAGCCCAGATAGGAAAAGACCGGAGCGGGATCGTCGCCGGGCTGTTCCTCCAGGCCGGTGAAATCGATGCTGCGCAGGTCGATGCGCGGCGGCGTGCCAGTCTTGAGGCGGTCAGCCGCCACTGGCAGTTCGCGCAATTTCTGCGCCAGCGTGCTGGCCGGCGGATCGCCCGCGCGGCCGCCGGCGTACTGCGCGGAGCCGATGTGGATCTTGCCAGCCAAGAAAGTGCCGGCGGTGAGCACAACGGCCCGGGCATGGAACTTCAAGCCCATCTGGGTGACCACGCCGGTGACGCGATTACCCTCAACGATCAGGTCGTCCACCGCCTGCTGAAACAGCTCCAGATTCGGTTGGGTCTCCACGATGTGGCGGATCGCCGCCTTGTACAGCGCACGGTCGGCCTGGCAGCGCGTGGCGCGTACCGCCGGCCCCTTGGAGGCGTTGAGGGTGCGCCACTGGATGCCTGCGCGATCGGCCGCGCGCGCCATGGCGCCACCCAGGGCGTCGATTTCCTTGACCAAGTGCCCCTTGCCGATGCCGCCGATGGCTGGGTTGCAGCTCATCTGGCCGATCGTCTCGATGTTGTGGCTCAGCAAGAGCGTGCGCGCGCCGGTGCGGGCTGCCGCGAGGGCTGCCTCGGTGCCGGCGTGGCCGCCGCCGATCACGATGACGTCGTAAGGGGTTGGGTGAAACATGGCTTGCTGCCCTGAAATGTGCAGGAATGGACCAAATACGGCGCTAATGGTAACGCCTCCGGCGGCTTCCAAGCCCTGGCATGCTTCCTGCTTAGACTTCCTCGCACTTTCACGGGCAGACGCTGCGCGGCAACGCGCGCCGAGATCGAACGACAGGGGTTCGATTGCGTGCCGGGAGAGGAAGCAAGACGGCGCCCCTTGGGGCGCCGTCGTTTTTTGTGGCCCGGCGCCATCAGGCGCTTGCTCGGGGCCTTTAGAAGATCTGGCGCCCGGCGGTCTCAGGAACAGGGGGAATCCAGGATGACCGTGTTGCCGGGCGCCAGAAACTGGAAACAGTTCGCTGGCAGCCGCTTTTTGCTGCGAGTTGGGTCGGATATTTACGCCTCTTGCGTGAACGTGGAGTGACTAAAACGCCCGTTTGTGCCAAGTCTCGGCAACTGCTGACGCGCAGCGTCAATTCGTGATGCATGCACCGACAAAACGTGATCGTCATCACATTGATGGCACGCCTGTTGCTTTCCCTCCTCGGCCAGTCAAGGCAATTGTTCTGGGGGGACTCATGTCATGGACTTCAGTGTGGATTTCCAGCCGGTTTACCAGCACCACGATCTACTGATCGAGCTGGGTCGTGTGGAGATGGCCATGGAACATCTGGAAGCGCGCAGCGAAAGCGAGCGTCAGGTGTTGCGCCCGCGCCTGCTCTCGCGCATGAACCGCTTGCGCGACGAACTGCAGCGACTCGAAGCCTGAGTCGCGGCGAAGGTCATCACAGGCTTTTGGACGTCTAAACGTCCTATTACGAGCGGAGCAGCTTGATTCGGTCCGCTCGCCGTGGCCACGGGCCACGCCAGGTACTACCTGCTTCTACCCCATTACGCCCGGGTGCCCCGTCTCGGACGGGTAGCACTCGGGCGCATCTTCTGCGGGCCCGTGGTTAGCCGTGCAACATGCTGTGCACGATCTCGGTGAGGTTGCGTGAGAGACCGTCCTGTGCGGCCAGCGACGCAATGGCGGCCCTCGCTGCCGCGCGACGGCCAGGTTCCAGGCGCTGCCAGCCGTTGAAGGCGGTTGCCAGGCGCGCGGATACCTGCGGATTGAGGCGATCGAGCTCGCGCAGGCGTTCCACCAGCAGGTGGTAGCCACTGCCATCGGCGCGATGGAAGCCGTCGGGGTTGCCGCGTGCCCAGCTGCCGAACAGCGCGTTGACGCGATTGGGATTCTTCAGCGTGAAGGCTGTATCGGTTTCCAGCGTGCGCACGCGTTCGAGCACATGTTCCCCGGGTAGCTGCGTTTGTACGGCGAACCACTTGTCCATCGCCAGCGGGTTGTCGGCATAGCGCGCACGGAAGTGCGTGAGCGCCGCGTGCGCCTGCTGAGCGTTGCCGCGCACCAGCACGGATAGGGCGGCCAGGCGATCGGTCATGCTCGGTGCGTTGTCGTACTGCAACGTGGCAAAACCATGCGCGGTCCACGGATCGACGCGCTTGAGCAACTCCAGCACGCGGCGTTTCAGGCGGCGCTGGCCTTGGCTGGTGGCGTCCAGGGCCATGGTGGTTTGCGCGTTGAGCGCTTCGTAGCGCTGGATCAGCGCGGCTTGGCCAATGCGTAGCGCCAGGCTTTCCTGCAACTGCTGGCGCAGTGCGTGGATGTGTTGCGGATCCACCAGGCGTTCGCGTTCGGAGAGTTCGATTTCACCCGGCGGCGTCAGCAGGTCGGCCAACAGGGCCGGCTCGATGGCGCTGTCGTTGAACAGCGCTTCCAGCGCATTGCACCAGGCGTCCAGCGCTTCGGTGCTGTTGCCGTCGCGCAAGTTGTCGAAGGCGCGTGCGGCCAGTTGCTGCCCTGCCTCCCAGCGGTTGAAGCCGTCTTGGTCGTGGCGCAGCAGCAGGGCGAGATCTGCCGGTGCGTAGTCGCACTCAAGAATCACCGGGGCGGAGAAACCGCGCAACAGCGAGGGTACCGGCGCGGCGTCCAGGTGCTGGAACACAAACTGCTGCTCGGCTGCGTCCATGACAAGCACGCGCTCGTTGGCACCGGCGCCGCCGCTGTCGTCACCCTGCACGTGCAAGGGAATCATGTGCCCATGACGGTCGAACAGCGCCAGCTTCACGGGAATGGGCAGCGGCTGCTTGTTCGGTTGATGCGGTGTGGAGGGTGTGTGCTGGGATAGCTGGAGTGTGTACGTGCGTTGCTGGGCGTCGTAGCGTCCGCGTGCGGTAAGCCGCGGCGTACCGGCTTGCGCATACCAGGCGAGGTATGGCAACAGATCGGTGTTGTTGGCTTCACCCAGCGCGCCGAGGAAATCCTCCAGAGTGGCGGCATCGCCATCATGACGGCTGAAGTACAGATCCATGCCGCGACGGAAGCCATCGGGGCCGAGTCGGCCGGCAACCATGCGCACGAGTTCCGAGCCCTTCTCGTACACCGTCGCCGTGTAGAAATTGTTGATCTCGCTGTACTGCGCGGGGCGCACCGGGTGTGCAAGTGGGCCGGCGTCCTCGGGGAACTGCGCGCGACGCAGCAGGGCGACATCTTCGATGCGCTTCAGCGGCGCGGAATTCATGTCGGCGGAAAACTGCTGCTCGCGGAATACCGTGAGGCCTTCCTTGAGCGACAGCTGGAACCAGTCGCGGCAGGTCACGCGGTTGCCGCTCCAGTTGTGGAAGTACTCGTGCGCCACCACGGCCTCCACCGCGCGGTATTCCTCGTCGGTGCTGGAATCGGGATCGGCGAGCAGGTACTTGGCGTTGAAGATGTTGAGGCCCTTGTTCTCCATCGCGCCCATGTTGAAGTCATGGGTGGCGACCACGTGGAATACGTCCAGGTCGTACTCGCGGCCGTAGTGCTGCTCGTCCCAGCGCATGGAGCGCTCCAGCGCATCCATGGCGTAATCGCAGCGGCCGATGGCATCGGCTTCGGCCCAGATCACCAACTGCACATCGCGACCGCTGGCGGTGCGGTAGGCGCGCTCGATCTTTTCCAGACGGCCGGCCACCAGGGCAAACAAGTAGCAGGGCTTGGGGTGCGGGTCGACGAAGCGAGCCCAGTGACGGCCATGCTCCAACTCGCCGGCGCCATCGGGGTTGCCGCCGGCGAGCAGCACAGGGAAGCGTGCGCGGTCGGCGCGCAGGGTGACCGTATAACTGGCCAGCACGTCCGGCCGATCGGGGAAGAAGGTGATGTGCCGGAAGCCTTCGGCTTCGCACTGAGTGAGCAGGAAGCCGTGCTCGCGGGAGCCGGACAGGTACAGGCCTTCCAGCGCGGTGTTGGCCGCTGGCTGCACCCGCACGCGAGTTTCCAGCACACTGCCATCGGCGGCGCCATCCACTTCCAGCACGCTGTCGGCGTAGCGCCAGGCGCCTTCGGCCAGCGGCTTGCCGTCCAGGCTGATGGCCAGCAGCTCCAGGCCTTCGCCATCCAGGCGCAGCGGCTCCGTGCGGCCGGGCTCGCGCTTGAGCTGCAGGCGGGCGCTGACTTCGGCGGCGTCGATACCCAGGTCGAAGGTCAGTTCGATATGCGACACCCGCCAGGCAGGGGCACGATAGTCGCTGAGCCGGATCACGGCGGGAGAAGCGTCACGGAGGCTGGTCATGGGGACAATGAAAGCATAGGGGACCGATCAGGCTAACATGCGGCCCTTTCCAGGCAGGACAAGTCGATGGCGTCGTACCAAGCCGAAACTGGCCGATTGGGCCCCCATGAGATCGTCCAGTTGAGCGATCCAGGCCGGAGCCGGCGCGTGCGCATCGCGCGTCGCGGCGCCACCTTGTTCAACTTCGAGGTGCCGGTGGCGGGAGCCGCCTTCGACATCGCCGATGGCTACCGCGATGCCGGGGAGCTCGATACTCGCCCCAGTTCGCGCTTCGCCATCATGGTGCCCTTTGCCAACCGCATCGCTGACGCCCGTTACGTGTTCGATGGGGAGCCGCACGACCTGCAGCCGGGGGTGGAGGGTGCCTCGCGGGCGGCGCGCCATGGCTTTGTGCGCGGTGTGGATTTCAGCCTGGAGGAGCTTGTCAGCGATGAAAAGTCCGCAAGCGTGTGCTTTGCCACCCAAGCCATTCGTCCGGGCGCGCACCTGGGCTATCCGTACGCGATCGACCTGTCAGTGCGCTACACGCTTGCCGCCGACGGCCTCACCCTGGAAGCGGTGATGCGCAACGTGGGCGAACATGCCGCGCCGTGCTTCTTCGGTTGGCACCCGTACTTCCGCGTGGGCGACGATGCCATTGAAGGTTGGGAGTTGCAGATTCCCGCGGCCACGGTGGTGCGCACCGATCCGGACTACGTTCCGCTCGCTGGCGATGCCGCGCGCGCTTCCGTGGCCGAACAGCCGGCGCTGGACTTTCGCCGCATGCAGCCCATCGATGCGCGCGAGCTCAACCATGCCTTTGCCGATCTCCAGGCCGACGCGGATGGTCGCGCCCGCACGCGCCTGCGCAACCCGGCGACGGGCCTGGGTATTGCGCTGTGGCAGCACAGCGGCGTGATGCTGGCCTTTACTGCTGATACCGTGACGCGCGATGTGCGCCGCTCGGTGGCGCTGGAGCCGATGGAAAGCTGGGCCGATGCCTTCAATCGTCCCGATTGCGCGCAGGCCATTCGCCTGGAGCCCGGCGCCGAGCGCCGCTACGTCTGTGGCGTGGAGATCAAAAACGCATGAGCACGACCCACCCCTCCGTCATCCTGCCCCGCCTGCAGGACATCCAGCAGGCCGCTGCACGCATTGCGCCGTATGCCGTGCACACGCCGGTGTTGCGCAGCACGGTACTGAACGCCTTGAGCGGCGCGGACCTGTACTTCAAGTGCGAGAACCTGCAGCGCGGCGGTGCGTTCAAGTTCCGCGGCGCCTGCAACGCCGTGTGGTCGATGGACGATGCGCAGGCGGCGCGCGGTGTGGTCACGCACTCCTCCGGCAACCATGGCAATGCGCTGGCGCTGGCGGCGGCTACGCGCGGCATTCCGGCGCACGTGATCGTGCCCGAGGGCGCCGTGCGCACCAAGGTGGAAGCCATCGAGCGAGCGGGTGCCATCCTGCACCGTTGCGCCGCGACGCAGGCCGCGCGCGAAGCCAAGGCCGAAGAAGTGCGTGCGGCAACGGGCGCCGATCTGGTGCATCCCTATGCAGACGCGCGCGTGATCGCCGGCCAGGGCACCGCTGTGCTGGAGCTGCTGCAACAGGCCGAGGGGCTGGACGCGGTGATCACGCCGGTAGGCGGTGGTGGGCTCAATGCCGGCACGGCCATCGCCGCGCACGGTGTGCTGCCGGGCCTTGAGGTGCATGGTGCCGAACCCATGGGTGCCGATGACACCGCACGCTCCCTGGCCACGGGCCAGCGCGTGGGGCCGTTCGTACCCGACACGATTTGCGATGGGCTGCGCACCTTGATCGGCGAGCCTAATTTCGAGGCCTTGCGCATGCATCGCGTGGAAGTGACCACGGTGAGCGACGAGGAGGTCATCGCCGCCATGAGGCTGTTGTGGAACGAACTCAAGCTGGTGGTGGAAAGCTCCAGCGCCACCGTGCTCGCGGCGGTGCTCAAGCGGCCGGAGCGTTTCCACGGCCTGCGCGTGGGTTTGATTCTTTCGGGCGGCAACGTGGATCTCGACGCGCTGCCCTGGTAACGCGCGCTGATGCACCCCCTCGGCGAATGCCGAGGGGGTATCGCGTCAAACCTTCTTGATGAAGCAGGTTTTCAGCACCAGGGTGGAGCGGCCGTCGCGGCACTCGATCTCCTCGGGGTTGTCCTCGTCCACGCGGATGGACTTGAACACGGTGCCGCGCTTGAGCGTCTGCGACGAGCCCTTCACCTTCAGGTCCTTGATGACCAGTACCGAGTCGCCATCGGCCAGTACGGCGCCGTTGCTGTCTTTTACGTTCAATTGCGTGTCCTCCTGCAAATAGACCGCGCATTTTAGCGCGGCGACGCTCAACGCCGCTGCAGGCGTACGCCGCTCACGGCGAGCAGGCCGAGCAGCACGAAGCCGATGCCCAGCACCTCCATGCTGCTGGGTTGCTCGTGCAGGATCAGCCACGCCAGCAGCACGCTCACGATCGGCACACCCAGGCTGGCCAGGCTCGCCACTGCCGTGGGCAGGCGCTGCAACACCACCAGCCACAAGCCCCAGGCCAGGCTGGAGGCCATCACCACGCTGTAGGCCAGCCCGCCGATGAAGCCCCAGGTCCAGTCGATGGAGCGCTGCGGCACGCACAAAGCCACCACCACCAAGGCCAGCGCGCCGAACAGCATCTGCCAGGCGGTGAGGTTGAGCGGCGTGGGGCCGTGGCGCAGAAACACACGTTTGCTCAGCACCGTGCCCATCGCCCAGGCCGCACCGGCGCCGATGGCGAGCAAGGTGCTGGTGAGATTACCCAGTCCGTGCCAAGGCTCGATGATGCAGGTCAATCCCAGCGCCGCCAGCCCCAGACCCAGCCAGCGCTGCGGCGTAAGGCGTTCGTGCAGGATCACCCACGCCAGCAGCACCGCCCAGAACGGCATGGTGTAGGCAAGCAAGGCCACGCGGCCGACACCGCCACTCACCAGCGCCAACTGGCCCAGGCCCTGGAAGGCGGTGGTCTGGCACAGGCCGATCAACACCGTGGGCAACAGCGGCGGCGGCCGCAACGACTGGCGCGTGACCAGCAGTGCACCGAACAGCACCAGCGCGCCCAGCACATAGCGGATCGCCGCAAAGTCGAATGGGCCCGCGTGCGTGAGGACCTGCTTCATCACCACCCAGCTGTAGGCCCAGATCAGGATGGTGGCGAGCAGCGCCGCCATGGCGCCGCGCGAGTGAGTGGGTGCAGTCATGTCGTTCCGTCGAGATGGGGGCCCGCGACAGGCGCGGCCTTGTGACGCGCGCATGGGTGGGATAGCGTCGTGGCTTGCCTGAAAACATACAAGGGGATCGCGGATGATCCGGACGAGTCCATGGAATGCATGGGTGGCCTGCGTGGGCCTGGCGGCCTACGTCGGCATGCTGTTCCGCTTCCCGGTGCTGGTGCAGATGGTGCAGCAAGGCGAGATGTCGTTGGTGAAAGCCGCGCCCTCCGTGCTCGGTGCCTTGATGTTGTTGGTGGCCAGCCTGGGCCTGCTGCTGCGCCGGCCGGCGCGCGAAGTGCTGTTCGCGGCGTCCGCCGTGTTGTTGCTGATCGGCCTGTGGGACCTGCCCACCTTGGTGTTCTCGTTTTGGTTGTGGCTTGCCGTGCTAGCGGCCATTGTCGGTGCGGTACTGGGCTTTATTCGACGTCGCGGCACACCCGCCGCCTGAGCAGGAGCAATTCATGAGCGGCAAGAACGGCAAGGCGCGGGTGCGCTGCCCCTGGGGCGAGAGCCCTGACATGCACGACTACCACGACACCGAGTGGGGCACGCCGCTGCACGATGACCAGGCGCTGTTCGAATTCCTGTGCCTGGAGGGCGCGCAGGCGGGCCTCTCTTGGCGCACCATTTTGCTCAAGCGCGAACACTACCGTCGCGTGTTCCACGGCTTCGACATCGACCGTGTGGCGGCCATGAAGGACCGCGAATTGGAGAAGGCACTGCTCGACCCGGGCATCGTGCGCAACCGCCTCAAGGTGTACGCCACGCGCGACAACGCCATCGTCGCGCAATCGGTGATCGCCGAATCCGGCAGCCTGGATCGTTACCTGTGGTCGTTCGTGGATGGCAAACCCATTCGCAACACCTGGACCGGGCAAGGCGACGTGCCGGCGAGTACGCCGTTATCGGATCACATGAGCAAGACGCTCAAGAAGCGCGGCTTCCGCTTCGTCGGCACCACCATCTGCTACGCCTTCATGCAGGCCACCGGCATGGTCAACGACCACACGGTGAGCTGTTTCCGTCACGCGCGCTGAGTCAATCCGTAATCGCAAAATATTGCGCGGCACGTGGCCGATTTTGCCATCCTCATCGCATGAACCTGTATGCGAGTATCGCCGCCGCCGCGTGCCTGTAGACAGGGGGTTTATGGGTGCGGCGGCGCTCACAGGACGTTTTGACGAAGGGGGAGAGGATGTTTCGCAAGCTATTGATGTGCGTGTCGTTGCTGGCAGCATTGGTTCTCACGGGCTGCGCCAGCGTGCCCATGGCCAGCAAGAGTGCGGATGCACAGGCCAAGTTGTTCGAGCCGTCGACGGATAAGGCCGTGGTGTACATCTATCGCAACGAGTCGATGGGCGCGGCGATCAAGATGCCGTTGCTCATTGATGGCCAGGCCGCGGGCGATACCGCGTCCAAGACCTATCTGCGCAAGGAACTCGCGCCGGGGCAGCACACCATCGTGTCCAAGAGCGAAGTGGATGCCACGCTGAATCTGGACGTGAAGGCGGGGCAGACTTATTTCGTCTGGCAGGAAATCAAGATGGGCATGTTCGCTGCACGCTCGGCGCTGCATGAGGTGGACGAATCGAAGGGCAAGGCCGGCGTGCAGCAGTGCACGTTGATCCTCTGACCCAAGGGTGACGGGCATGGGCGGCGGCTGCCGCCCATGTTCCCCATTAGCGTCGACGCGAGCCGCGCAGGCTGTCGATGGAGAAGCTCGCCATTTCGCCGCCACCGGCCATGCGGCGCGACTGGCCCGGCGGCGGGCCCCAGGCGTGGGCGGTGACCACTTCCCAAGTCGCCGGAATACGGCCATCCACGCGCATCGTTTCGTACGCGGCCAGCATGCGCTGGTAATGCCGTTTGCCCAGCAGATGCCGTTCGCGTTCGCGGTCGGCGTTGGTCGCGCCCAGGCCCTGCAACTCCTTGAGCAGCAGACGCGGCTCGCTGTAGGTGAGGGTGTAGCGGTCCACGTCCAGCACCGGGTCGCGCAGGCCGGCGCTGATCATGGCGTCGCCCAGGTCGTGCATGTCCAGGAAGCGGCTTACGTGCGGTTGCTCGTCGGCCTCGGCCCAGGCGGCGCGCAGTTCCTTGAGTGTGTCCGGGCCGAAGGTGGAGAACACCAGCAAGCCGCCGGGCTTGAGTACGCGTACGCATTCGCCGAACAGCGCGGGCAGGTCGTCGATCCACTGGAAACAAAGGTTGGAGTGCAGCACGTCCACGCTGTGGTCGGGCAGCGGCAGTGCGGTGGCTTCGGCGCACACGCGCTGGAACGGCTTGAGCCAGCTCACGTGCTTCTTGGCGGCGTGCAGCATCGGCAGCGCCAGGTCCATGGCGATCACCTGCGCCTTGGGATAGCGCTTGCGCAGCAGCGCGGTGCCGCGCCCGGTGCCGGCGCCCACGTCGATCACGCGCTCGGGCGTGTCCAGGTAAAAACCCAGGCGATCGAGCAGCAGCGTTTGCACTTCGCGCTGCAGGGCATCGTGGTGTTCGTAAGTGCTGGCGGCGCGACCGAAGTTGCGGCGCACCTGGTGTTGGTCGAAATGCGAGTTGCTCATGCGAAGCGATCCAGCAGCGGCGACAGTGCGGCCGCCACGTTCGAGGCGTAACCGAAGAACGGCGCGTGGCCGGCGTGGGCGATCTCCACGTACTCGCCCCGACCTTGCTCGGCCGACCACGCCATGGCGGGCGGCGGCACCAGGCGGTCGCGATGGCCGGCGATCCATACGTTGGGCACGTCCAGGCCTGGCAGCTCGGCGCGACGGTCGGTGCTTTCCAGAATACGGATGCCTTCCTGCAACACGCGCAGGTCCGGCTCGCCGCGGGTGAACATCAGTTGGCGCAGATGACGCAGTTCCGCGCGCGGATCGGGGCTGCCCATGGCTTCGAGCGCGATGAAGCGCTCCAGCGTGGCGTGGTAGTCGGTTTCCAGGTCGTCGGCGAGCTGGCGCACCAAGCGAGGGTCGCTGCCGTGCGGCCAATCCTCGTTGCGCGAGAACTTGGGCGTACCGCAGATCACGCCCAGGCCGCGTGCGTGATGCGGGTGCTCCAGCGCGGCGGTGAGCGCGATCAAGCCGCCCAGCGACCAGCCGATCCAGATGGCCGGCGGCGTGCGCTCGGCAATCGCCTCGGCACAGGCCGAGGGCTCCAGCGGCAGCGTGCTGTGGCGCGAGTAGCCATGGCCGGGCAGGTCCACCACGTGCAAGCTGCAGCGATCAGCCAGCGCTTCGCACAGGGGTTCCATCATGCCGCCGTGCATGGCCCAGCCGTGCAGCAGCACCACGGGCACTTCGCCATGGCCGTGCACTTCGATGTGCAGGCTCATGCGGTCGGCTCGCCGTTGGGGTCCAACGGCGCCGGGGCCAGGCCTTTGTCCACCGCGCCGCGTTCGTCGAACACGAAGCAGGCGCCGCGCCAATGGCTGCCGTCGGTTTCCTCGAAGTACTTCAGGATGCCGCCTTCCAACTGGTACACGTGCTCGATGCCGATGTCCTGCATGTGCAGCGCGGCCTTTTCGCAGCGGATGCCGCCGGTGCAGTAGGACACCACCGTCTTGTCGGCAAAGCGTTCGCGATCGTCGGCAAGGGCGGCGGGAAACTCGGTGAAGCTGGCAATGCGGTAATCCACCGCCTGCTCGAACAGGCCCACGTCGGTTTCGTAGTCGTTGCGCGTATCCAGCAGCACCACGTCGCGGCCCTCGTCGTCGTGGCCCTGCGCCAGCCAGCGTTGCAACGTGGCGGGCTTCACCGATGGCGCGCGCCCGCCTTCCGGGCGGATGGTGGGCATGCGCATGGTGATGATCTCTTTCTTCAGCCGTACACGCATGCGGCCGAAGGGCACCTGCTCGGACACCGACTCCTTTGGCTCCAGTCCGGCGAAGCGCGAGTCGCTGCGTAGCCAGTCCATGAAGGCATCGATCGGCTCGCGCGGACCGGCGAGGAACAGGTTGATGCCCTCGGGCGCGAGCAGAATCGTGCCCTTGAGCTCCAGCGCCAGGCAGCGTTCGAGTACCCGCTCGCGCAGCGCGGGCAGGTCGTCCAGGCTGACGAAGCGGTAGGCGGAAAGATTGATGATGGACATGGGGGATGGGGCTACAGCGAGGACGCCATTATACCGGCCGGCCCTGTACGGCCCCGGCGGGGAGCCGCGAGAGCGCGTCCAGCAGGCGATCCACCTGGGTTTCCTCGTGCGCGGCCGACAAGGTGATGCGCAGGCGCGCCTTGCCCGCCGGTACGGTGGGCGGGCGGATGGCGGTAACCAGGAAACCTTGCTGTTCCAGCGCCTGCGAGGCGGTGAGGGCAGCCTCGGCGTCGCCCAGCAGCAGCGGCTGGATGGCGGTGGGCGAGGGCATGAGGGGCAGGCCTAGCTGGGCGGCGCCCTGGCGGAACCGGGCGATCAACGCGTGGAGCTTGTCGCGGCGCCAGCTTTCCGCCTGCGCTAGCCGCACGGCTGCCAGCGTGGCCGCCGCCAGCGCCGGGGGCATGGCGGTGGTGTAGATATAGGTGCGCGCGGATTGCACCAGGCCATCGATCAGGTCCGCCGAGCCGGCGACGAAGGCGCCGCTGCAGCCCAGGGCCTTGCCCAGCGTGGCCATCAGCACCGGTACGTCGGCCTGGTCCAGTCCAGCAGCGCTCACACTGCCTTGGCCATGCGCGCCGAGCACGCCCAGGCCGTGGGCGTCATCCACCATCAAGGTGGCGCCATGGGCGTGGCACAGCGCGACGAGGGCGGGCAGGGGCGCGATATCGCCGTCCATGCTGAACACGCCATCGGTGGCGAGCAGGGCGGCCGCGTCGGGCTCGCTGGCGAGCTGGCGGGCCGCGCCATCCACGTCAGCATGCGGGTAGCGCTTGAGCCGGGCGCCGGCCAGTTGCGCGCCATCGAGCAGGCAGGCGTGGTTGAGCTTGTCCTGCACGCACAGGTCGTCGCGTTGCAGCAGGGCCTGCATCACGCCCAGGTTGGCCATGTAGCCGGTGGAGAACAGCAGGGCGCGTTCGTAGCCGGTCCACTCGGCCAGGGCTTCTTCCAGTGCGGCATGCTCGGTGCGATGGCCGCCGATGAGGTGTGCCGAGGCACTGCCCACGCCGCTTTCCGTCGCCGCTTGCTGCAGGGCATGCACCAGCGTGGGGTGTTGGGCGAGGCCCAGGTAGTCATTGCTGCAGAACGACAGCAGGCGGCGTCCGTCGCGCTCCACCCACGGGCCATCGGCGCGCTGCACGGTGCGCAGGCGCCGATGCAAGCCCGCCGCCGCGCGTTCGGCGCTGTGGCGGGCCAGGCGTTCAGTGAGCGACGGGCGCGTCATGGCGGAGCTTGCGGTGCCTCAGGCGGCGCAGCCGCAGGTCTGGCCGCAGCTGCCGGTATCCGCTTCGAGAATGTCCGCGTGCACCGTTTCGCTTTCCTCCACCACTTCCAGCGGGTGCAGATCCAGGCGCTTGAACAGCGCGCGGTCGTGTTCCACGTCGGGGTTGCCGGTGGTCAGCAGCTTTTCGCCGTAGAAAATCGAGTTGGCGCCGGCGAAGAAGCACAGCGCCTGCACAGCGTCGTCCATCTGCTGGCGGCCGGCCGAGAGGCGCACCATGGAGGCCGGCATCAAGATGCGCGCCACCGCGATGGTGCGCACGAAGTCGAACGGATCGATCGCATCGGTGCCGTTGAGCGGCGTGCCTTCCACCTGCACCAGCTGATTGATCGGTACCGACTCGGGATGCTCGGGCAGGGTGGCCAGCGTCTGCAGCAGGCCGGCGCGTTGATCGCGCGTTTCGCCCATGCCGACAATGCCGCCGCAGCAAGTCTTCAGGCCCGCTTCGCGCACGTGTTCGAGCGTATCGAGGCGATCTTGGTACTGGCGGGTGTGGATGATCTCGCCGTAGAACTCAGGCGCGGTGTCCAGGTTGTGGTTGTAGTAATCCAGGCCCGCCTGCTTGAGCGTGGCGGCCTGGCTGCCGTTGAGCATGCCCAGCGTGGCGCAGGTTTCCAGACCCAGGCCCTTCACCGCTCGCACGATCTCGGCCACCTTCTCCACGTCGCGGTCCTTGGGGCTGCGCCAGGCGGCGCCCATGCAGAAGCGGCTGGCGCCGGCGTTCTTGGCAGCCTGGGCGCGCGCCAGTACGGCTTCCACGCTCATCAGCTTCTGGGCTTGCACGCCGGTGTCGTAGCGCGCCGCCTGCGGGCAGTAGGCGCAATCCTCGGGGCAGCCGCCGGTCTTGATCGACAGCAGGGTCGATACCTGCACCGCGTTGGGGTCGTGGTACTCGCGATGCACGGTATGGGCGCGGTGCAGCAGGTCGTTGAAGGGCAGCGCGAACAGCGCGGCGACGTCGGCGCGGGTCCAGTCGTGGCGGATCGGAGAGGCCATGGCGACAGCTCTGGGTGTGGGGAAAGCGCGACAGTGTGGCAGGGCGCTTTTTCTTGTCAACTTTCTAAAGTCACTATAGGTTGACGATGCGCCAACGTATGGCAGCCGCTACCATCCGCTGAACCACGCACGAGGAGCTTGGGGCATGAGTACAGGGCAAGGCAGCGCGGGCAATGTGCTCGCGGCGATCTGCAGTTTCTTCATCCCCGGCCTGGGCCAACTGGTGCAGGGCCGGTTCTGGATCGCCCTAGTGATGTTCGTGCTGGCGGCCATCCTGTGGATCGTGTGGCTCGGCTGGATCATCCACCTGTGGTCGATCCTCGACGCGGCCATGTTCAAGCCCAAGGGCTGAAGGCGTCAGGCGCATGGAGGCGCGGCGATGGTGGCAGTCGACGCAGCGTGCGTTGCGCGATTTCGTCCTGCCCTTGCGCTGCCTGCTTTGCGGTGGCCAGGGCGCCGACGAGCTAGATCTGTGTCACGACTGCGCCGCCGAATTGCCGCGCAATCGCTCGTGCTGCGCTCGTTGCGCGTTGCCGCTGCCCCAGGCTGCGCTGTTGTGCGGCCAATGCCAGCGACGCAAGCCGCCGTGGCACACGGCTTGGGTGCCGTTTCGTTACGGCTGGCCGCTGGATCGGCTGGAGTCGCGTTTCAAGTTCGCCGGTGACCTTGCCGCTGGTCGCGTGCTCTCGCAGCTCTGCCTTCGCGAACCATTGCCTGAATTGCCCCAAGCCATCGTGCCGGTGCCGCTGCATCGCACGCGCCTGCGCGAGCGCGGTTACAACCAGGCACTGGAGCTGGTGCGTCCGCTTGCCCGCGCGTTGAACGTTACCCTTCGGCACGATCTCTTGCGGCGCACGCGCGCCACCGCGGCGCAAACCGAACTGGGCGCACTCGCACGCCGCCGCAACGTGCGTGCCGCCTTTGAGCTGGCGGATGGCGCCACGTGGCCGACGCACGTGGCGCTGTTCGATGACGTGATGACCACCGGCGCCACGCTGCGCGAGTGCGCGGTCCTGCTGCGTCGTGCCGGCGTGCAGCGTGTGGATGTCTGGGCATTGGCGCGTGCGCCTTCGCATCGTTGAATTACTTCCAGTGCACCGATTCCAGCAATTCGGACAGGCCATTCCAGAACAGCTGCACGCCGATGCAGAAGATCACGAAGGCAAACAGGCGCATGGTGATCTTGGTGCCTACCGTGCCCAGCAAACGCTCCAGGTCACCGGCGAAACGCACGCACAGGTAAATGCTGGCGCACAGCACCAGCAGCGCCACGCCCACGCCGGCGAAATGCCCGGCAGAGAGGCCTTCGCGCGGTGAGCCGGTACCCAGTGCAATGGCCACCGCGATGGAGCCCGGGCCCACGGTCAGCGGCATCGTTAGCGGATAAAACGCCTTGGCGGCCAGCGAGGCGGGGCTGCGGTGCGCCTTCAGTTCCTCGGCCTCGCCCTGGGTCTCTTCTTCGTCGGGCGCCTGCAATAAACCCCAGCCCGCCATGCCGATGATCAGGCCGCCGGCCACGCGCAGCACCGGAATGGAGATGCCGAAGAAGGCCAGTACATAGGCGCCGATCAGCAGCGAACCCAGCAGGATGGCGAAGCTGTTCACCGTAATGCGCCACGCCAACTCGCTGCGATCCGCCGGCGTGGCATTGGGCACCATGCTCAGCACGATCAGCGCGGACGCCGGCGGGTTGATGATGGGAAACAGGCCCGTGATCAGCAGCAGCGCGGTCTGCACCAGTTCCTTGAACATGGAAAGAGGCCTCTCCGCGCGATCAGTGGGAAGGCAACGCCTCGCCAGAGCCGCTGCATGTGCGTGCAGGCTCCCCGGCGAGCGTGAACGTCGCGTCCTTCAGACCCTTACCCCAAAACTCGTTACCTTGGCCATCGGCGTAGCGCGCGCCGGAGGCGGACATGGCTTGCGGCAACTCCAGCGTCTTGCCATTGAAGCTGAGCGTGACCTTGTCAGCCGCAAAGCGGCCCGTTACCGCCAGCTCGCCGCATTGATAGGCGTAGACGTGGACGGCCGGTGGCGGTGTGGTCGTTGCTACCGTATGCGCTGCTGTTGGGGCGGCGGCCGGTGCACCCGCGCTTTCCGCTGGCGGCTGGGATGGCTGGCAGGCAGCTACGGACAGCAACAGGGGCAGCAACAGCAGCTTGGGGCGCATGATCGATGTCTCCGGCATGCCGGGGAGCATCCGACCACGAAAGTAGCCCTTACGTGAAGAAGACAACGCCGTCGGGCGGCCGGATGAAGGTTTGCGCCCTGGTGCTCCTCCCCCGTTCCTATCGAACGCATACGGGTGTCAAATGGCGCCACGTCGGCGCACTTGATCGGCCCGGCCTACCTTTCGATTCGCCCAGGAGGAAGTCATGTCCACCGTTGCCGAATCCACTCCCGATATTGTCGCAGCGAAAGCCTCCCTCAAGGCGAAACATTCCACACAAACTTCGCGCCCTGGCAAGGTTGCCCCAGCGAGTACTCCGCCGCTTTCCCAGGCCTCGTTTCACCAGTCGCCCGAGCAACGCCGAGCCATGGCCAAGACCCTGCGCGAGCAGTGCTCACGCAAGACACTGGGCGGTTGGACGCCCCCGGCACATCGCACCGACCCGGTGGACATTCTCATGGAAAGCTCCAAGGGTCGTATCGAGTCGCTGGTGCCGCTTCGTTATGCCCGCATGCTGGCCTCGCCATTTGCGTTCTATCGAGGTGCCGCCGCGATCATGGCGAGCGACTTGTCGACCACGGCGAGCACGGGTGTGCACGTGCAGGTGTGTGGTGATGCCCACCTGGTGAACTTCGGTGGTTTTGCCACGCCCGAGCGAAAGCTGGTGTTCGACATCAATGATTTCGATGAAACCACCGTTGGCCCCTGGGAGTGGGACGTGAAGCGCTTGTGCGCGAGCCTAGTGGTGGCGGCGCGCGCCAATGGCTGCAACAGCGACGACGCCCGTGACGCAGCCTGGGAGGCCGCATCGGCTTACCGCGACTACCTCGCCGCATACGCCGACATGCCGCTGCTGGATGCCTGGTACGACCACATCGACCTGCAAGAGGTTATCGATCGCATCCAGGACGAGCAGATGAAGAAGCTCGCCACCAAGAACGTGCGCAAGGCGCTGGAGCAAACGGCGCACACCAAGGAGTTCGTCAAGCTCACCGTAGCCGGCGGTTCCCCCGTGCGCATCCAGGACGAGCCGCCCTTGATCTATCACGACCCCGCGTTGCAGGAGACGATCGAGCAAGCCGAGCGAGCCAAGGCCTTCGAGGATTACCGCGCGTCACTGCAGGCGGAGCGCCGCGTATTGTTGGATCGTTTCCAGATCATCGATTCGGCGGTGAAAGTCGTGGGCGTGGGCAGTGTCGGCACCTACTGCGGCATCCTCTTGTTGATCTCGGGCAGCGGTGATCCGTTGTTTCTGCAATTCAAAGAGGCGCGTCAATCGGTCATCGCGCCGTTCATCCACAAAAATCCCTATCGCCATCAGGGTGAGCGAGTGGTGGCGGGGCAGCGCTTGATGCAATCGGCCAGCGACATGTTCCTTGGTTGGACTCAAGGCCCCACGCGCCACTTCTACGTGCGCCAGCTGCGCGACGCCAAGATCTCTCCGCAGGTAGAGCTGATGAACGGTGGAAACCTGCGCCGGTACGGGCGCTTGTGCGCACACACGTTGGCGCGCGCCCACGCGCGCTCTGGCGACGCCTTGCTGTTGGCGGCCTACCTGGGCAAGAGCGACACCTTTGCCGATGCCATAGCCTCGTTCTCGGTGGCGTATGCCGACCAGAACGAACGCGATCACGCTGCGCTGGTAAAGGCAGCTCGCGCTGGACGCATCGAGGTGGCCAGCTTGAACTAAGCTGCCCCCATAGTCGCGCCCCTATTGATGCGTCTTCGACTCGGGCGAACTTTTCTGCTGCAACCGAGTCGACATTTCTCGTGGCCCGGCCTGTCGCCGGGCAGCCACCACGCGAGGGGATACGTCATGAAGGGATGGTCCTGCGCAACAGCCTTGTGGGTCATGCTGGGGTTCACCGCGCCGTTGCTCGCCAGCGAGCCGGTCCCGCCGCAACGCATGCCGGACAGTTACGCCAAGCCGGGCACGCTGGTGGCCTTGGCCGACGGGCGTCAACTCAATCTGCGCTGCATGGGCAGCGGTCAACCCACGGTACTGCTGGAGGCGGGCAGTCATGCCGACAGCAGCACCTGGTTCCGAGTGCAGCCGTTGCTGGCGGCGCATGGGCGCGTGTGCGCCTATGACCGCGCCGGCTTTGGCTTCAGCGCCGCAGGGCCGCTGCCGCGCAACCTTGATGCGGATGTAGCCGACCTGCATGCGCTGATACGGCGGGCGAAGCTCGGCACGCCGCTGGTGCTGGTGGGGCACTCGCTGGGCACGAACATCGTTCGCCTGTACACACAGCGCTACCCGACCGATGTAGCGGGACTGGTCCTGGTCGATCCGTCTGCTCAGGATATCGCCGCCGTCGCCCCTGCCTGGGCGGCGGCGGATGTGCAGATGAATACGAAACGCCTGGAGTTCGTGCGCCAGTGCGGCCAGGCAGCGGAGCAAGGCAAGCTCGCCACACCGGCGCCCGCGTTGAGCGCATGCGTGGCCGCTTCCAACCCGCTGGCCAGCACGGCCGTCAATGACGCCGCGCGGGCCAACAAGCTCAAGCCAGCGTTCTGGCATGCCTTGTTGTCGGAACTTGAGAGCAACACGGTGGTGTTCGCCAAACCGGTGCCAGCCAGTGAATCGCTGGGTGCCATACCTTTGCGTGTGCTCACGGCCGCCGACACCTACGCCGATGTACCCCCATCGGACCGCAAGGCGCTGGAAACTGCGCGCGACCGGACGCAAGAGCGTATCGCGGCCAGCTCCACCCGCGGCCAACGCCAGCAGGTGGCGCAGTCGTCCCATGACGTGCAGCTGGACCAACCCGAGGTGGTCGCCAAGGCCGTGCTGCAGGTAGCGGCCGAGGTGGCACCCACCGCGCACTAGCCCATGAGTTGGCGCGCCGTTCCGCGTGTTTCGCGGTAAGGTGCGGGAAGGGGGATAACGCAGAACCGGGGTGCGAGGCGCATCGTCGGGCTATCCGCCCGCGCTGTCATTGTCCTCGCTGCCGGAGAGTCTGCTACATGCGTCTGTTGCCGTTGTTTGCCGCCATCACCCTGAGCCTCACCGTCACTACGACCCATGCCGACGACGCGCCGGCACAGGCCCCTGCCCGTATCGCCGTGCGGGCCGCGCATCTGGTGGATACGCAAAGCGGGCAACTGCGCGACAACCCGGTGGTGGTCATCGAGGGCGAGCGCATCGTGGAGGTGCGCTATGACGGCCAGGCACCGGCCAACGCCAAGCTGATCGACCTGGGTGGCGCTACCTTGCTGCCGGGACTGATCGACTGCCATGTGCACCTCACCGGTGACCCCGGCGAGATCAAGGGCGATTACTACGAAGCCATCCTCAAGCGCAGCTCCATCGACTCGGCCATTCTGGCGCCGATCTACGCCAAGCGTACGCTGGACGCGGGCTTTACCACGGTACGCAATCTGGGGGCGGGCGATTACGTGGATGTCGCGTTGCGCAACGCCATCAACCGTGGCGACGTGCCCGGCCCGCGCATGCTGGTATCCGGCCCGCCGCTGGGCGCCACCGGAGGCCATGCCGATGGCACCACCGGGTTCTCGCCTTGGATTACCTTCAACGGTTTCGATGGCGTGGCCGATGGTGTGGACGCCATCCGCCACCGTGTGCGCGAGAACGTAAAGAACGGCGCCGACGTGATCAAGTTCATGGCCAGCGCCGGTGTACTCAGCGCCGAGGCTTCAGTGGGTGCGCCGCAGTATTCGCAGGAAGAAATGAATGCACTGGTGGACGAGGCACATCGCTGGGGCAAGAAGGTGGCCGCCCACGCGCATGGCGCCGAGGCGATCAAGATGGCCATACGCGCCGGTGTGGATTCAGTGGAGCACAGCAGCCTGATCGACGACGAAGGCCTCAAGCTCGCCAAGCAGCACGGCACGTATCTCGACTTCGACATCTACAACGACGACTACATTCTCGACGAATACGCGAAGAAGGGCTTTCCGGCCAGCACCGTGGAAAAGGAGCGCATGGTCGGTCGCGTGCAGCGCGAGAACTTCCAGCGCGCGGTGAAGGCTGGCGAAAAGCTCGCTTTCGGCACCGATGCGGGCGTGTATCCCCATGGTTGGAACGGCAAGCAGTTCGCCAAGATGACCCAATGGGGCATGACACCCATGCAGTCGATCCAGGCGGCCACCGTCAATGCCGCCGATCTGCTCGGTCTCAAGGATAAGGTGGGTGCGTTGGCGCCGGGCTACTACGCCGATCTCGTCGCGGTGAGCGGCGAACCGCTCAAGGACATCACGCAGCTCGAACATGTGCGTTTTGTGATGAAGGCCGGCGAGGTGGAGAAGAACGAGCTATCGCGCTGACGCAAAATCGCCGCCGATCATTTCGCAAAGGCGTGGCATGAACGCCACGCCTTGCACTTGGAAGGCCTTTGCTTTGCTCATGTCAGGGAGAGTCAATATGGGGAAGTCACCCACGAAGTACCTGTCGTCCATTCTGATGGTGACCGCCCTGCTGTCGTGCGCCGCGCCTGCCTTCGCCGCTGAGCCGGAAGGCGACGCCGCGCTAGTGCAGACAATCACCGAGCTGGATGCCAAGGTGTTCGATGCGTACAACCGTTGCGACATGGACACATTCAGCCGTTACTTCTCGCCGACGGTGGAGTTCTATCACGACAAGGGCGGCGCCACCTTTGACCGGAATTCGGTGGTGTCCAACACGCGCAAGTACATCTGCCACAAGGTGCGCCGCGAATTGTTGCCGGCCACGCTCAAGGTGTATCCCATCAAGGACTATGGCGCCATCGAAGAAGGCGAACACCGTTTTTGCCAGGTCGACGGCGGCCAGTGCGAAGGCGCGGCCAAGTTTCTGATGATCTGGCAGCGCGGCAAGGATGGCTCGTGGGCGATGACGCGCGTGGTCAGCTATGGCCATCGCCCGCTGACCGACGCGGAAAAGGCAGCGTCATCAGCAAAGCCTTAGACGTTCGACGATTGGCGCGCCAGCGCCGCCAGTACATCGGCGGTGCTGACGATGCGGGCGAACTCGTCGTTGAGATCGCTGAGGGCGGCGTCATGTACGTCCTGCGCCGGGCGCGGGCGGCCGTCGAGGGTGGGGCGGGCGAAGGTCGCCGTGGCGTCGCTGACCACGTAAGTGTCGAAGCCGAAGTTGCCGGCCATGCGCGCGGTGGTCGATACACAGTGATTGGTGGTGAGGCCGGTGATGATCAGCGTGCCGATATCGCGCGAACGCAGCTCGGTTTCCAGCGTGGTGCCGATGAAGGCGCTGTTCACCGATTTGTGGTGCACGGGTTCGTGCGGCAGCGGCGCGGCTTCAGGCTTGGGCTGGTGGCCGGGCGTGCCCGGCACGAAGGCACCGCTGGGAGAGCGCGAGTCGTGCTGCACGTGGATCACCGGCAAGCCCAGGTCGCGCCAAGCATGGAGTAGTTTGGCGATCTGCTGTTCAGCCTGTGGGTTGTTGCGTTCGCCCCAGCGCGGGTCGAGAAAGCCTTGTTGTACGTCGATCACGATCAGCGCAGTGTTGTAGGGGAGTTGCATGGCGTGGCTCCGGGATGAGGGAGCGCGCAGCGTGCGATACGATGACGGGCTTGCCAAAATGGCGATCGCGTCATCGCTTGCGCCGATGGGTCTATGAAGCCGTCACTGGAAGTCCGTCATTTCGCCGCCCTTGTGGCCCTGGCCGAGCACGGCACGGTGGGCAAGGCTGCGCGTGCGTTGAGCATGGCGCAGTCCACGCTCTCGGAGACGCTGCTCTCGTTGGAGCGGGCGCTGGGCGCGGAAGTGCTTGAGCGCGCCCAAGGGCGCACCGCGCAGCTCACGGCCGTGGCGCAACGCTTGCTGCCGCATGCGCGGCATATTCTTCAGGCCGTGGAGCGCGCACAGGCAGAGGCATTGTGTGCACCGATGCGCCTGGATCTAGGCACCACCGAGTCGCTCAGCGCCTCTTTACTTCCGGGCGTGTTGGAGGCGTTCCATCGGACCCATCCCACGCTTGATGTGCAGGTATCCGTGGACCTGTGCGAGGCCTTGCATCGTCGGCTGGTGCAAGGCGAGCTGCAGCTCATTGTGACGATGGAGCTGCCAACGTCGATGGCTGCCTCGCCCGAGGCGACGGGGATGACCTTGCGCGAGGTGGCACAGGTGCCACTATGGCTGCTGGGTGGCGCCGAGACATCGAGCGAACCGTGGCTCGACACGGCCATGACGATCTATGTGCCTGACCCGGGCGGGGCCCTGCATCAAGCAGTGCAGGCCTGGTCGGCGGCGTGCGGTCTGGCGGTACGGCTGGTATCGCTGGGTTCGGTGGATGCGGTGCGTCGTCGCCTGCATCGTGGTGACGCGCTGGCTGTGCTGCCCGCGTTGTCGGTATCCGGCGTATGGAGCGCAGGCGGCGTCACTGTGCTGCATCCGCCGCATGCGCTGCCCTCGTTGCGCGTGCGCCTGGGTCGCGCAGTGGCGGTGGGCCTGGACGAGCCGCTCGATATATTGTGCGCGCAGATCGAGTGGCAGCTGCAGGCGATGCCGGGCGTGGCGGCTGCGGCGTCGCGCGAGGGCACGCCCCGAGCTTAGGTTTCTTCCCAATAGTCGACCTGGTCGGCCAGCCGGCCCACGTGCTCGAACGAACGCTGTTCCTTCGCGCCACCCGGCGCGCTGCCGGCAAACACGGCGAACTTGCCTGTGTCGGGGTAGCCCATCACGTCCGGCGATTCCATGGTGCTCACGGCTAGGTAGCGCAATGGCGCGTCGGAGTCGTTGATGAACTGGTGCGCGGTTTCCGGGCCGCCGGCAGGTGCGGCAAGCACGTCACCTTCGCTGACGGCGATGGTGTGTTCGCCAAGGCGGAACTGACCCGTGCCGGCCAGTACCACGAAGAGTTCTTCGTTGACGTAATGGTGATGGCGCGGCCAACCGCGCTTGCCTGGCGGCAGCTCGATCACGCGATAGCCAAGTTTCTTCGCACCCAGCAGGCTGGCCACGGGGCTGATGCGCGAGGCGTAAAGGTCGCCATGCGCGTTTTCGGCGAACGTCAGGTCGTGCAGCGAGAGCTTGAGGCGCGGTGCAGCGTCGGTCATGGCGAGCGTCCGTAAAGAGGATGGCGCCCGACGGGCCGGGCGCGCGGATCATACCCGCGTGCCCGGCATGCATCGCATGTACCGTTTGGGCCATGCCATTTCCTGCCGGTTGCGGTCAGGTGGCGGTAGTCACTCCGGCAGCACGTCGCCCGAGCCGCCGAATTCCTTGGGGAAATCCTTGAGCTTGGGCAGGCCGTCCTTCACTGGCAGCACGCGTTCCTGATAGTTCACGTGCAGTGCGGGAACGAAGGCGAGATCCGGGATCATCGCCGCAAACACGTCGGTGAGCTTGAGCGGTGGGTGCTCGGCGAAGAGGTGGCCACCGCACTGCTTGCACCATTTGCGAAAACTCATCGGCGTCTTGTGATAGGTGCCGATCTGGTCCGCGCCCTTGGTTACCTTGATGGCCTCGGGTGGCCACAAGGTGAAGGCATTCAGCGGGCCGGCGGACCAATGCCGGCACGATGCGCAGTGACAGTAACCCATGGCTGCCGGCTCACCGCTGACGGTGAACTCGACGGCGCCACAAAAGCATCGTCCCGTGTACTGGCCCATATGCCACCTCGGTTGCTTCGCCAGGACGGACACCCGATTCCCCGCCACCGTGATACGCCGAGGCATGTGCCGTGCGCGTCAATGCCGGTCAGGCGTCGGTGCTGCGCATGGCCTCGGCGCGTTGCAGCAGCAGCTCACGTTCGCGGGTGTTGTTGGCGAGGGCGGCGGCGCGCTCGAACTCCTGGCCCGCCTCTGCCGGGTGCCCCAGGCGTCGCAACAAGTCGCCACGTACGCTGGGCAGGAGATGGTACTGGCGTAGGCGCGGCTCGTCGGCGAGCGCGTCCACCAGGGCTAGCCCCGCGTCGGGGCCGAAGGCCATGGCGTGGGCGACGGCTCGGTTCAAGGCGATGACCGGTGAGGGATAGCGCTGGGCCAATGTGTCGTACAGGGCGGCGATGCGCGCCCAGTCCGTGTCCTCGACACGGCGTGCGCGCGCATGGCAGGCGGCAATGGCGGCTTGCAGTACATACACGCCTTTGCCGCCGCCTAGCTTCTCGGCGCGTTCCAGTGCGGCCAGGCCACGGCGAATCAGCAATTGGTCCCAGCGGGCGCGGTTCTGCTCGCCGAGCAGGATAGGCGTGCCGTTGGCGGTGGTGCGCGCGGGCGTACGCGAGGCCTGGATCTCCATCAACGCGACCAGGCCGTGCACTTCCGGCTCCAACGGTGCCAAGCCGGCGAGCACGCGCCCTAGTCGCAGCGCCTCTTCGCATAGCGCCGGACGCATCCAATGATCTCCAGCGCTGGCGGCATAGCCCTCGTTGAAGATGAGGTAGATCACCTCCAGCACGGAGGCCAGCCGCACACTCAGCGCTTCGCCGCGCGGTACCTCGAACGGCACTTCCGCCTCGCTGAGCGTGCGCTTGGCGCGCACGATGCGTTGCGCCACGGTGGGCTCGGGCACCAGGAAGGCGCGGGCGATCTCCGGCGTGGTCAGGCCGCCGAGCAGGCGCAGGGTGAGCGCCACGCGCGCCTCGGTGGAGAGCAGCGGATGGCAGGCGGTGAACATCAGGCTCAACAGGTCATCGCCAATCGGGTCGTCGAGCATGGCGTCCGCGTCCCCCACGGTCTGCGCGAGCTGATCCTCGATCTCGCGGGTCAGCTCATCCTCTTTGCGGCGATGGAGCGCCTGCCGGCGCAGCTGGTCGATGGCGCGGTGCTTGGCGGTGGTCATCAACCAGGCACCGGGGTTGCGCGGCACGCCGCTCACCGGCCATTGCTCCAAGGCCACGACTAGTGCGTCCTGCGCCAGTTCCTCGGCCATGCCCACGTCGCGCACGATGCGGGCCAGGCCGGCAATTAAGCGCGGCGACTCCATGCGCCACACGGCATCGATGGTGCGGCGAACGTCAGTGGCCGACATGGGCACCCTTTGCGGCAGGCAGCGCGCGCGTGCAAGGCGTCATCGCCATCACGCCGGCGGCCCCATCACCATCCAATGCACGCCGAAGCGATCGCGCAACATGCCGAAGCTGGAGGCGAAGAAGGTTTTGCTGAGCGGCATTTGCACCTGGCCACCATCGAGCAGCGCGTTGAAGTAGCGCGTGGCCTGCTCGTCGCTGCTGGTGGTGAGCGTGAGCGAAAATCCGCGAAAGTCCGGCTCGCCGAGGCACTCGCCATCGGACAGGTTCACCAGCGATTCGCCGATGCGCATGCTGGCGTGCATGATCTTCTCGCCATCGGGCGGGTTTGGGCCGGCGTTGCCCGGCTGGGGGTTTTCCTTGTAGCGCAGCAGGGTCTGTACCTGGGCACCCACGGCTTGGGTATAGAACGTCAGCGCCTCTTCGGCGTGGCCCTCGAAGAACAGGTAGGGTTGGATCAACATGACGCGCTCCTGGCTCAGGATGGGCGTTCGATGACGGCGCGAATACGGTCTTCCTGTTCGCGCAGCTCGGGCGTGAGTATCTCGCCGAAATCCTCCGCTTCGAACACGCGGCGGATTTCCACTTCGCTGGACATGCCCTCGAATGGATTGGGCGCACGCTTGAGCCACTGCACGGCCTCTTCAAGCGAGGCGCATTGCAGCAACCAGAACCCCGCGATCAGCTCCTTGGTTTCCGCAAAGGGGCCATCGATGACCGTACGCTCTTCGCCGTCGTAGCGCACACGCGCGCCATGCATACTTGGGTGCAGACCCTCCGCAGCTAGTAGCACGCCGGCTTTGACCAGCTCCTCATTGAAGCGGCCCATTTCCGTCAGCAGCTTCTCGCTCGGCATCTCGCCGGCTTCGGACACGCGGGTGGCCCGCACCATGGCTATGAATCGCATTGTCATGACTCCGTGGCTGGTGGGAGGGCGCTGGTGGTTGCCATGGCGCCCTTTATCCCAACGTCGAACGAGGCCGGTCGATTTCGACACGCTTGGTCATGACTATGCGCGGACGCGCGTGCCGGCGTCGTGAGCGTTCAGCGCACCGCCAGCGCTAGCACGATGCCGATCCACAGCACCATGCCCAGCCAGTTGTTGTTGCGGAACGCCCACAGGCAGGCGTTGCGCTCGCGCTCCCGAGTGCGCCACATCTGCCAGCCAAAAAGCGCCGCTGCCCCCAGCAGGGACAGCCAGTACGGCCAGCCCAGCCCGCTGCGCTGGCCCACGAAAAGCATGGCCAGCAGGAAGGTGCCCATCAGGATGCCAAGGATCGGCAGGTCGGCATCCCCGAACAGGATCGCCGTGGACTTGGCGCCCGCCTTGATGTCGTCGTCGCGGTCTACCATGGCGTACTGGGTGTCGTAGATCACCGACCACAGAATGTTGGCGATGAACAGCAGCCAGCCCACCGCCGGCACATGACCGCTGACCGCACCGAAGGCCATCGGAATGGACCAGCCGAAGGCAGCGCCAAGCACCACCTGAGGCATGTTGGTATAGCGCTTGGTGAACGGATAGATCGCCGCCAGCGCCGCGCCGCCGAAGGCGAGCCACACGGTGAAAGCGTTGGTGAACAGCACCAGCACGAAAGAGAACGCGAGCAGCACGCCGAAGACGATCAACGCCTCGCGCGGCGTTACCCGCCCGGCGGCGATGGGGCGGCCTGCGGTACGCGCCACTTGCGGGTCGAGCTTGCGGTCGGCGTAGTCGTTGATCGCGCAACCAGCGGCGCGCATGGAGAAAACGCCCAGGGTAAAGATCACCAGCAGTTTCACCGGGGGGAAATCCGCCGCCGCCAGCCACAGCGCCCACCACGTGGGCCAAAGCAGCAACAGCGCGCCAATGGGGCGATCCATGCGGGTGAGCACCAGGACATCCCGGGCCTTGGCGCGATGGGCTGCGGGCATCCAGCGCAACAGCCAATCCAGCACGCGGGTGGCGCGGGTGGAGCTGTCCGCCGGCTGGGCAGTGGAGGCCGTCGTGGGCGTGGCGCCTGGGCGCGGCCGCGCTGCAACGGAGGACGACAGAGTGCGCTTCTGGCGCTTGCGGGAAAGGGGAGCCATCTAACAAGTTTAGCGTGCCCGCCCCTCAGGGGTCGTGTGACGGCGCACCGGTTTGCAGGTTGTTGGCTGTCGCAGCCCCGTCATAAAACCCTCTAGACTGAATGGATTACCGCCGTCAGAACGAGGTTCGCCATGCCCCGTGCACTCAGCCATATCGCCCTGATCGTGGCCCACCCCACGCGTACCGCGCACCTGCTGACCGGCGTATTCGAGGACGCCCGTATCACCCAGGAGGAAGACCCCGCGCACGCCCACCCGGAGGTAGTGGTGCAGTTGGCCGGGCTGGAGTTCGCCCTGATCAAAGGGCAGGGGCCGGCCGCACGCAACGGCGATCACATCGCTTTTCGGGTGAGCAAGGCCGAGCAGTTAGCCTGCGCACAGCGGCTTGATGCGCTGGCGCTGGATTACCAGATGGCGCGCGATGACACCGCGCTCTACTTCAGCGACTACGACAACCACGTGTTCGAGCTGGAAGTGGTCGAGCACTGAGTCGCTGGGAAGACCCGATTAGGCGACCGTTTGCTCGTCATTCCCGTTTTCGCTGGGACAGTGATTAGAACCAGAACATCCCTAGGGATGCTCTGAATTTGATCGTCATCCCAGCGAAGGCTGGGATCCAGCGCCTGTAAGCGCCTGAGCGTAAAGGCACTGGATGACCAGCCCTTCGGCTGTTAGAAAGCACCTCCTGCTCTCGCCCCCTTTTTGGGGTCCGCAGGAATGACGGACAAGAAGTCGATTGGTCAGACCTTCCCTAGCGCAATAGCAGCCGATAGGCCGGGTTGTCGCTTTCGTCGCGATGCGGGTAGCCCAGCGTCTCAAGGAAGGCCTGGAACAGCACGCGTTCGTGCTGCGGTACCTGGATGCCGACCAGGATGCGGCCATAGTCGGCGCCCTGGTTGCGGTAATGGAACAGGCTGATGTTCCAGTCCGGGTGCATATGGCCAAGGAAGCGGGTCAGTGCACCGGGGCGCTCGGGAAACTCGAAGCGGTACAGCAATTCATCGTGTGCCAGCGGCGAGCTGCCGCCGATCATGTGGCGCAGGTGGAGCTTGGCCAGTTCGTCGTCGGTGAGGTCCAGCACGCCAAAACCATGCGCGCGGAAGGCATCGATCAAGGTATGCCGCTCGTCGCGATGGCTGGTCTGCACGCCCACGAAGATATGCGCCTGCGCCGCATCGCCGATGCGGTAGTTGAACTCGGTGATGTTGCGCTGGTCGAGCGCTGCGCAGAAGCGCCGAAAGCTGCCGCGTTCCTCCGGAATGGTCACAGCGAACACGGCTTCGCGTTGCTCACCCACTTCCGCGCGCTCGGCAACGAAGCGCAGGCGATCGAAATTAAGGTTAGCGCCGGACACCACCGCCACCATCGGCGCATCGCTCGCGCCATGTTCGGCGACATATTGCTTGAGACCGGCCAGGGCGAGCGCGCCAGCGGGTTCGGGCACGCTGCGGGTGTCCTGGAACACGTCACGGATGGCAGCGCAGATGGCATCCGTATCCACCCGCAGCATTGCATCCACATGGCGTTGGCACAGCTCGAACGTGAGGTCGCCCACGCGCTTCACCGCGGTGCCGTCAGCGAACAGGCCCACTTCAGCGAGCGTGACCGGTGCGCCGCGTTCCAACGATTGCGCCATCGCGTCGGAGTCGCAGGTCTGCACGCCAATTACTTTGACTTCCGGGCGCAGCGCTTTCACATAGCCGGCGATGCCGGCCAGCAAGCCGCCACCGCCTACCGGTACGAAGATGGCATGCAGCGGGCCGGGGTGCTGGCGCAGGATCTCCATGCCCACCGTGGCCTGCCCGGCGATGACCTCGGCATCGTCGAAGGGATGCACGAAGGTGTAGCCACGCTCGGCCTGCAGCCGTGCGGCGGCGGCTTGGGCGTCGCTGTAGGAGTCGCCGGCGAGCACCACCTCCACCTGCGCACCACCAAAGCGACGCACTGCGTCCACCTTCACCTGCGGCGCCGTGACCGGCATTACGATGACCGCCTGAATGCCAAGTCGAGCTGCCGCCAGCGCTACGCCCTGCGCGTGATTGCCAGCGGACGCGGCGATCACGCCACGCGCGCGCTGCGCCGCATCGAGTGTCGCCATGCGGTTGTAGGCGCCGCGCAGCTTGAAGGAGAACACAGGCTGCTGGTCCTCGCGCTTGAGCAATACGTGCTGCCCCAGCCGCGTGGATAGCAACGGGGCATGCTCCAACGCACTCTCTCTCGCTACGTCGTACACACGCGCGCCCAGCGTGCGGCGCAGCAGGTCGTGCTCGCTGATTGCGTCGCTGGTGACGCTGGCGGCCAGTGCATTCATGCGGCGGGCGCGGCGATGGGGTGGCTCACTTCGATTACATCCACCAGCTTGCGGGTCTGCTTGATGATCTGTTCCACCGTGTCATCCGCGCCATGCATCACCAGGGTGAGCTGGGATACCTGCGGATCCTCGGTGGCGCTGACGGTAAGCGAGTCGATGTTGCAATGGCGTGCGGCGAACATGCCGGCAACGCGCATCAGCGCGCCCGATTCGTTCTGCAGCAGGATGGACAGCGTGTGTTTCATGGTGGTGCTCCGTGGTGCGCGTGGCGGCGTTGGTGGTGGTGCCTTCGGGAAAGTCTGATTCGAGGACACGTTGCTCGTCATTCCTGCAAAAGCAGGAATCCAGTGCCTCTACCTGCAAGTGTTTGCAGGCGCTGGATGACCAGCCCTTCGGCTGTTGAAAGGCGCTTCCAGCTTTCGCGGGAATGACGATCAAAATCGGAGCATCCTTAGAACATGTCCGAGGTGGCATCGCCGCCGCTGGGCGGGGCCACGCGTGACGGAATGAAATCGCCGGTGATCATCTGCGCGTAGGTCGAACCCGGACCCACCATCGGGTAGACGCCGGCGTCAGTGTCGATCATCACTTCCAGGAACGCTGGGCCTTCAAACGCCAGGAACTCGGCGATGGTCTGCTCCAGGTCCTCCTTGCGCTCCAGTCGTCGCGCCCACTCGAAGCCATCGGCCTGCGCGGCTTTGATGAAATCCTTCTTGTGGAGGCTCTTGTCGGACGAGGCGAAGCGGCCACGAAAGAACAGCTTCTGCCACTGGCGCACCATGCCATCGCCAATGTTGTTGAGCACCACCACCTTCACCGGCAGGCCGTACGTGGTGACGGTTTCCAGCTCGCCCAGGTTCATGCGGATGCTGGCGTCGCCGTCGATATCGATCACCACCGCATCACGTCGCGCGAACTGCGCGCCGATGGCGGCGGGCAGGCCAAAGCCCATGGTGCCCATGGAGCCGGAGGTGAGCCAATGGCGCGGTTCGCGGAAATCGAAGTACTGCGCCGCCCACATCTGATGCTGGCCCACGCCCGTACTGATCACCGCGCGGCCCTGGGTGCGTCGATTGATCGCCTCGATCACCGCCTGCGGCTGGATCAGGCTGCTCTCGCGGTCATAGTTGAGCGCATGCACGCGCTTAAGGTCGGCGATGTGCTCGTGCCAGGCCTGAAAGCGACCTTCGGCGGCGAAGTGCAGGCCGTGACGCACGCCGTATTGCTGCAGGCGCGACAGCGTGCGATCCAGGTCGCTGTGGTGATGCCAGTGCACGGTCTTGACCTTGCCGATCTCGGCAGGGTCGATATCGATCTGTGCGATGAAACGCGCATGCGGCGCGAAGCGATCCGGCACGCTGGCCACGCGATCGTCGAAGCGCGCGCCGAGCGCAAACAGGAAGTCGCAATCTTCTACCGCATAGTTGGCGTAAGCGGTGCCGTGCATACCCAGCATGTGCAGGGCCAGCGGCTCGGTGGTGTCCACCGCGCCAAGCCCCATCAAGGTGGTGGTAACGGGCAGACCGAACTGCTGCACGAAAGCGCGCAACGTAGCAGCTGCTTCGGCAGCGATGACACCGCCACCGGCGTAAATGAGTGGACGCTTGGCTTTGCCCAGCGCTTCGAAAAATGCCTCGCACTGCGCGTCGTCCAGCCGCGCGTGCTCGATGGCGTGCTGGCGTGCACGGTAACCCAGGATGGGCAGGGTGCCTTCTCCTGCGAAGTCGAGCGGCGTGTTCTGCACGTCCTTGGGAATGTCGACCACCACGGGTCCCGGACGCCCGCTGCGAGCGATCTCGAAGGCCGTGCGCAACGTGGCCTCCAGGCGCGATGAATCGGTGACCAGAAACACATGCTTGGCGCAGGGACTCATGATGTTGCTGATCGGTGCCTCCTGGAACGCGTCGCTGCCCAGCGCGGCCGTGGGCACCTGGCCGCAGATCACCACCATGGGCACCGAATCGGACATGGCGTCGCGCACCGGCGTGACCATATTGGTGGCGCCGGGGCCGGAGGTGACGATGGCCACACCCACCTTGCCCGAGGCGCGCGCGTAACCGGCCGCCATGAAACCCGCGCCCTGCTCGTTGGCCGGCACGATCAGCGGCATGGGCTCGCCGCCCAGCGGCGAGAGATGGGTAGCGTTGTAGCGGAACACGGCGTCGTACACCGGCAGGATTGCACCGCCCGAATAGCCGAACAGCACGTTGACGCCTTCGTCGGCCAATACCTGCACCACTACTTCCGCGCCGCTCATGGTCTGGCCAGCGAGCGGGTGGCTCGCCATGGGTGCGGATACGTCTTTCTGCAATGGCATGTTCACGACGGTAGGTTTTCCCTGGGTTCGCCGCAGTTCCGGCGGTCAGCATGAATTTGGAAAAAACGCCCTCCCTTGCCGGAGCAAGGGAGGGATGGCGAGGGCCAAATGTGCGCCTGCGGGATAGACGCCCCTCATGAAGTGAAACCAAAAACGGGTCGATCGAAGCGACCGCGCTTGGCCCGTCACGCCGGCATCCGATGGCGTGACGGGCGCGGCGATCAGCCCACCTTCTTGAGCGGCTCGGCGGCTTGCTTGGGCGCGTTGGCTTGCAGCCAAGGCATACGCGCACGCAGCTGGGCGCCAACCTGCTCCACCGGATGCTCAAGATCGGCCTGCTTGAACTTCTTGTAGTTCGGCAGGCCGGCGTTGTACTCGGCGATCCAATTGCGGGCGAAGGTGCCGTCCTGGATGTCCTTGAGCACGTCCTTCATGCGTGCCTTGGTGCCGGCGTCGATCACGCGCGGGCCGCTCACGTAGTCACCGTACTGAGCGGTTTCGGAGACGAACTCGAGCATGCGCGCGATGCCGCCTTCATAGAACAGGTCCACGATGAGCTTCAGTTCGTGCAGCACTTCGTAATAGGCGATTTCAGGCTGGTAGCCGGCTTCCACCAGCGTTTCGAAGCCGGCCTGAACCAGCGAGCTGGCGCCGCCGCACAGCACGGCCTGTTCGCCGAACAGGTCGGTTTCGGTTTCTTCCTTGAAGTCGGTCTTGATGAGCAGCGCGCGACCGCCGCCGATGCCGTCGGCATAGGCCTTGGCCTTGGCTTCCGCCTCGCCGCTGACGTCCTGGTGGATCGCCCAGATGCTGGGCACGCCGCGGCCAATTTCATACTCGCGACGCACCAGTGCGCCCGGGCCCTTCGGTGCCACCAGGATCACGTCGATGTCGGTGCGCGGCTCGATCTGCTTGAAGTGCACGTTGAAGCCGTGCGCGAACAGCAGTGCGGCGCCCGGCTTGATGTTGGGCTCGATGTGTTCCTTGTACAGCGCCGGCTGCACCATGTCGGGGGTGAGTACGGCGATCAGGTCCGCGCCCTTCACGGCCTCGCTCGGCTCGGCCACGTTGAAGCCTTCGGCGCGGGCCTTCTCCCACGAAGGGCCACCCTTGCGCAGTCCGACCACCACGTCGAGACCGGAGTCGCGCAGGTTGAGGGCGTGGGCGCGGCCCTGGCTGCCATAGCCGAGGACGGCGATGCGGGCCTTGGCCAGCGTGTCGTTGGTGTTGTTGCTCATGCGGTGACTCCTGCGGTCGTGTCTTCGTGGACGTGGTGGGAAGTGGAGGAAGCGGAACTACTGCGTGTAGCGGATGGGTGCGTGGTGGCGCCGTCGGAGGCGGAGCCGACCAGTCGGGCGTACTTGGCCAGTGCGCCGCGCGTGACCTTGGGTGCCGGCGGCTGCCAGCCGGCGCGGCGTGCGGCGAGGTCGGCGGTGGTGCTGATCTGGCGCGTGTCGGCGTCGATGCGGATCGCATCGCCGTCGCGCAGCAGGGCGATGGGGCCGCCGCGCACGGCTTCGGGGGCGATGTGGCCCACCATGTAGCCGTGCGTGGCACCGGAGAAGCGGCCATCGGTAATCAGCGCGACGTCGTCGCCCAGGCCGCGACCGACCAGGGCCGCGGTGACGCCCAGCATTTCGCGCATGCCCGGGCCACCGGCGGGGCCTTCGTTGCGGATGACGATGACATCGCCCTTTTCGATGAGGCCATCCTGCACCGCAGCGAAAGCCTGTTCCTCGCTCTCGAACACGCGGGCGCGACCTTCAAAATGATTGGCGCCCTTGCCGGCGAGCTTGAGGATGCAGCCTTCCGGCGCGAGGTTGCCATAAAGGATGGAGTAACCGCCGCGCGGCTTGAGCGGCTGAGACACCGAATGCACGACATCCTGTTGTGCAGCGCGCGGCGCGAGCGCGGTTTCCTCGAACAGGCTGCGACCGGTGACGGTGGGGGCATCGACCAGCATGTCTGCGGCGATCAGCTCCTGCGCCACGCGTGCGCTGCCGCCCGCGCCGAACATTTCAACGGCGGTGTAGCGGCCGCCCGGCAGCAAGTCGGCGATCACCGGGGTGTGCTTGGATGCCGGCTCGAAGTCCTCCAGCGTCCACGGCGTGCCCGCTTCGCGGGCGATGGCCAACAGATGCAACACGGCGTTGGTGGAGCCAGCGGTGGCAGCGACCATGCGTGCGGCGTTGCGAAAGGCTGTTTCGGTGAGCAGCTCGCGCGGCGTGCGACCCTCCTTAAGGCATTCCATCACCAGTTCGCCGCAGCGGCGGGCGGCGGCCGGCTTGGCCGGGTGCGTGGCCGGAATGTCATTGAAGCCCATCGGCGACAGGCCCAGCGTGGTCAGCACCATCGCCATCGTGTTGGCGGTGAACTGGCCGCCGCAGGCACCGGCGCCGGGGCAGGCGTCACGTTCCACGGAGGTCAGTTCGGCGTCGTCGATTTTGCCTGCGCCGTGCGCGCCCACCGCCTCAAACACCTGCTGGATGGTGATGGGATGGTTGTCGTGCGTGCCGTGCGCAATGGTGCCGCCGTACAACGCCACGCTGGGAATGTTCAGGCGTGCCATGGCCATGGCGGCGGCAGGAATGGTCTTGTCGCAACCGCACAGCACCACCATCGCATCCAGGCAGTGGCCATCCACGGCCAGCTCGATGGAGTCGGTGATCACCTCGCGGCTGATCAGCGAGGCGCGCATGCCCGGCGTGCCCATGGCAATGCCATCGGTGACCGCGATGGTATTGAACTCTACGGGGGTGCCGCCGGCGGCGCGGATGCCTTCTGCCACGTGTTCGGCGAGCTCGCGCAGGTTGAGGTTGCACGGGCTCACGTTGGACCACGTGTGCACAACGGCCACCAGCGGTTTGGCGATGGCCGCGTCGTCCATGCCGGTGGCGCGCAGCATGGCGCGCGCGGGGGCACGGTCGGGGCCGGTCTTGATCAGGTCACTGCGCATGCGTGTATTCCGATAGCTGAAAGAGACAGGGAGAGGTGTTCATCCGCAGGCGCGCCCCCAGCGCAGGAATGCCGCTGCGTTGCAGGCGTGTTCGTCCAGCGCTGCCAACACGGCGTCGAGCACTTCCTGGGTGGTGGCGTGGCCACCGATGTCGCGAGTGTGCGGGCCGTGTTCGATCACGTGCGCTACGGCACCCTCCACGGCAACCGCTTCCTGTTCCAGCCCCAGCGAGTGGCGCAGCAGCATGGCTGCCGACAGCATCGCGCCGGTGGGGTTGGCCACGCCCTGGCCGGCGATATCCGGTGCCGAGCCATGGATGGGTTCGTACAGTCCGCCCTTGCCTTCACCCAGCGAGGCGGAGGGCAGCAGGCCCAGCGAGCCGGCCAGCGCGGCGGCTTCGTCGGTGAGGATGTCGCCGAACAGGTTCTCGGTGACCACCACGTCGTAGCGAGCCGGCTGGGTGAGCAGCAGCATGGCCATGGAATCGACCAACTGATGCTCCAGCTTCACGTCGGGAAACTCGGCGGCCACGCGCTGCACGGTGCTGCGCCACAAGCGCGAGGTTTCCAGCACGTTGGCCTTGTCCACCGAGGTGACGTGCTTGCGGCGCTCGCGCGCAAGTGCGAAGGCACGGCGCACCACGCGCTCCACTTCGGCCACCGTGTACTTGCATTCGTCGGTGGCGGTATCGATGGTGCGCGTCTTGGCACCGAAGTAGGCGCCGCCGGTGAGCTCGCGCACGAACAGCACGTCGACGTTCTTGAGCTTTTCATTCTTCAAGGGCGACAGCGCGGCCAACGCCGGATGCACCTGCAGCGGACGCAGATTGGCGTACACGCCCAGGGCGGCGCGCAGCGCCAGCAGGCCCTGCTCAGGACGCACTGGTGCGTTGGGGTCGGACCACTTGGGGCCGCCCACCGCGCCAAGCAGCACAGCATCAGCGGCCTTGCATGCTTCCAGTGAGGCCGCGGGCAGCGGCTCGCCGGTGGCGTCGATGGCGCAGCCGCCGATCAGCTGTTCCTCGAAATGGAAGTGGTGGTCGAAGTGGGCGGCGACCGCATCGAGCACGGCCACGGCCGCTGCGGTGACCTCGGGGCCGACGCCGTCGCCGGGCAGGGTGACGATATGCGCTCTCATGCGGCTTTCTCCACGCGTTGTTCGTAGGCGGTAATGGCGTTGGCGTGCTGTTGCAGATAACCCAGCTGGTCCACGCCGTTGAGCAGGCAGTGGCGGGCGAAGGGTTCGAGCTGGAAGCGGATGTGACCGCCGTCGGGCAGGGCGATGACCTGCTCCCTCACGTCGATGGACAGCTCGATGCCTGGGTGCTCCAGCAACCAGCGGTGTTCGGCTTCGTCGAGCACAATGGCGAGCAGCCCGTTCTTCAATGCGTTGTTGCGGAAGATGTCCGCGATCTCGCTGCACAGCACGGCCTGGATGCCGTAATCGAGCAGTGCCCAAGGCGCGTGTTCGCGCGACGAACCGCAACCGAAATTGCGGCCCGCGACGAGAATGTGGCAACCCTTCGCCTGCGGCTGATTCAGCGGAAACGCTGGGTTGTCGCTTCCATCGGCCTGGTAGCGCCAGTCGTTGAAGCACAGCTTGCCCAGGCCGGCGCGCTCGGTGGTGGTGAGAAAGCGCGCGGGAATGATGCGATCGGTATCGATGTTCTCGTCCGGCAGCACAGCGGTGCGCGAGTGGAGGCGAGTGATGGGCTTCATGCGGCAGCCTCCTGCAGGTAGTCGCGCGGGTCGGCGATGCGGCCGGCCAGTGCGGAAGCGGCCGCCGTGGCTGGGCTCGCCAGCACCGTGCGCGCCCCCTTGCCTTGGCGACCCTCGAAGTTGCGGTTGGAGGTGCTCACCACCAGTTGGCCCGGCTGAGCCAGGTCGCCATTCATGGCGATGCACATGGAGCAACCCGGCACGCGCCACTCGGCGCCGGCGGCGGTGAACACGTGGTGCAAGCCTTCGTGCTCCGCATCACGGCGCACGGCTTCGGAACCCGGCACCACCAGCATGCGTACACCATCGGCGACGCGACGGCCGCGCAGCACCTGCGCCGCTTCGCGCAGGTCGGACAGGCGCGAATTGGTGCAGCTACCGACGAACACCACGTCCACCGGCGTGCCTTGCATGGGCTTGCCGGCCTCACTCTTCATGTAATCGAGCGCGCGCTTTTCCTGCGCGTTGCGCGCGGCCGGCACCGGCTTGTCCATGGCGATGGCCATGCCGGGATGCGTACCGTAGGTGACGGTGGGGCGTACCTGGCGTGCGTCGATGCGCACTTCGCGGTCGTAGGTGGCGCCTTGGTCGGTGCGCAATGCTTGCCAGCGCGCCACGGCAGCCTCCCATGCGGTGCCCTGCGGCGCACGCGGGCGGCCCTTGAGCCAGGCGAAGGTGGTGGCGTCCGGTGCGATCATGCCGGCGCGCGCGCCAGCCTCGATCGACATGTTGCACACCGTCATGCGCTCGTCCATCGACATGGCTTCGATGGCTTCGCCGCGATACTCGATGACATAGCCGGTGCCACCGTCCACGCCGATCTCGCCGATGATGTGCAGGATCAGGTCCTTGGCGCCTACGCCTGCCGGCAGTTGGCCGTCCACATGGATGGCCAGCGTCTTGGGCTTGCGCTGCAGCAGGCACTGGGTGGCCATCACGTGGCCCACTTCGGTGGTGCCGATGCCGAAGGCCAGTGCACCGAAGGCGCCGTGAGTGGAGGTGTGGCTGTCGCCGCACACGATGGTCATGCCCGGCTGGGTGGCACCCAGCTCGGGGCCGATCACATGCACGATGCCGCGATCGTCGCTGTCCCAGCCGTGCAGCTCCACGCCGAACTCGCGACAGTTGGTTTCCAGTTGTGCAACCTGCGCCTTCGCTTCCGCATTGGCGTAGGGACGTTCACCGCTGGCGTCGGCGGGCAGGGTGGGCGTGGAGTGATCCAGCGTGGCCAGCATACGGTCGGGCCGGCGCAGTTTCAGGCCACGCTCGCGCAGCTCGCTGAAGGCTTGCGGTGAGGTGACTTCGTGCACCAGGTGCAGGTCGATGTAGAGAATCGCGGGCGTGTCAGTGGTTTCGGCCGCGACGACATGCGACTCCCACACCTTCTCGAACAGCGTTTTGGCGCTCATGCGACGGCCCCCATGGACGCCGGCTGAGACACGCGGCCGTGGGCATTGGCTTTGGCTTCATCGTGGTCGGCGGTGACCACATCGGAGACCGGGTTGAGCCAGCCCCACTTGTCGTCGGTGGTGCCGTCGAACAGGCCGAAGAAAGCCTTCTGCAGTGCGCGCGTGATGTCGCCTGGTCGACCCTTGCCGACCGTCTTGCGATCCACCGAGCGCACCGGCGTGATCTCGGCGGCCGTGCCGGTCATGAAGATTTCGTCGGCGGTGTACAGCGCTTCGCGCGGCAGGTCGCGTTCTTCCACCGCGATGCCGAGTTCGCCGGCCAGGGTGATTACCGACTCGCGCGTGATGCCGGCCAGGATGCCTGCGCTGGTCGGCGGCGTGAGCAGCTTGCCGTTCTTCACCAGGAACAGGTTCTCGCCCGCACCTTCGCTCAGCAGGCCGTTGTGGCCCAGCGCGATACCTTCGGCGTAGCCGCCGCGGCGCGCTTCGAGCGCGATCAGCTGGCTGCTGAGGTAATTGCCACCAGCCTTGGCCCAGCTCGGCAAAGTGTTGGGCGCCGGGCGGTGCCACGAGGAAACGCAGACATCGGCGCCGTGCTCGATCGCGTCGCCCAGGTAGGCACCCCACTCCAGCGCCATGATGGCGACATCCACCGGCGAGTCGCCCTTGGGCAGCACACCCAAGCCGCCCGCGCCGCGGAACACGATGGGGCGCACATAGGCCGACTTCATGCGGTTGGCGCGGATCACTTCATGGCAAGCCGCGTTGATCTCGTCTTCGGTGTAGCCGATCTCGATCTCGTACACGCGGGCCGATTCGAACAGGCGGCGCGTGTGATCGGCCAAGCGGAAGTAGGCAGGGCCCTGCGGGGTGGCGTAGACGCGCTCGCCTTCGAATACCGAGGAGCCGTAGTGCAGCGCATGGGTGCTGACGTGAACCGTGGCCTCGGTCCAGGGTTTGATTTGGCCGTTGTGCCACAGAAATGGCGTGGTCATCGCATGCTCCTTCGGTTTACAGATGGGCGACAGCGGCGGCCGGCTGCGCCGGGGCCTGTCGCTCGATACGGTTGACGATGGCGAGGGCCGCCTGCGCGGTGGCCTCGATGATGTCGGTGCTGACGCCGGCGCCGCGCCAGTCGCGCTCGGCATGGCGGGCGGTAAGCTGGGCCTGGCCTTGGGCGTCGCCGCCTTCACTCACGGCACGCACCTGGAACTGGGTGACGTCCAGCGTGGTACCGGTGGCGCGTTCGATGGCGCGGAGCACCGCATCCACCGGGCCGTCGCCGATGGCGGCTTCGCCCACTTCCGGGCCGTCGTCGTGGATAAGGCGTACCGAGGCGGAGGCGCTGCCGCCCAGGTGCGAGTTGGTGTTGAGCTGCACCAGCCGCCAGGGGCCGGTTGCTTCCGGGTCCATGCCCAGCGCGATGGCTTCCAGGTCTTCGTCGTGCACTTCGCGCTTCTTGTCGGCTAGCGTCTTGAAGCGCGCGAAGATGTTGTCCATCTCGGCTTCGTCGGGCGTGTGGCCCAAGGTTTCCAGGCGCTGGCGCAGCGCGTGGCGGCCGGAATGCTTGCCCAGCACCAGGCGAGTCTCGCCCATGCCGACATCTTGCGGCCGCATGATTTCGTAGGTGCCGCGATGCTTGAGCATGCCGTGCTGATGGATGCCCGACTCGTGCGCAAACGCGTTTTCGCCCACCACCGCTTTGTTGCGCGGCACGTTCTGCCCGGTGAGCTGCGTGAGCAGGCGTGAGGTGGGATACAGCTTGCGTGTGTCGATGCCGGTGTCCACGCCGTAGAACGCACCACGTACGCGCAGCGCCATGACGATCTCTTCCATCGAGGCGTTACCGGCGCGTTCGCCAATGCCGTTGATGGTGCACTCCACCTGACGCGCACCCGCCGCCACGCCAGCCAGGCTGTTGGCGACGCCCATGCCCAGGTCATCGTGGCAATGGGTGGAAAAGACGACTCGTTCCGCGCCGCGCACGCGCTGGCGCAGGTAGGTGATGAGTTCGGCCATTTCGGTCGGCGTGGTGTAGCCGACGGTATCGGGCACGTTGAGCGTGGTGGCGCCGGCCGCCACGGCCGCGCTGAATACCTCGACCAGGTACTCGGGCTCGGTGCGGGTGGCGTCCTCGGCGGAGAACTCCACCTCGTGACACAGCGCGATGGCGCGTTGGATGGAGGCGCTGGCGGTGTCGATCACCTGTTGCTTGCTCATGTTGAGCTTGTGCTCGCGATGCAGCGGGCTGGTGGACAGGAACAGGTGGATGCGGCCGTGGCGGGCACCTTCCAGGGCGCGGCCGGCGGCCTCGATGTCCTTGTCGTGGCAGCGCGCCAGGCCGCACACGGTGGGTCCGCGCAGTACGCGGGCGATCTCGGCCACCGAGCCGAAGTCATCGGGCGAAGCGCTGGGGAAACCCGCTTCGATCACGTCTACGCCGAGTGCTTCCAGCGCATGCGCCATGCGCAGCTTGGCGCGGCGGTCCATGGAAAAGCCTGGCGCCTGCTCGCCATCGCGCAGGGTGGTGTCGAAGATGCGCACGCGTTCGGCGGCTACGTCGCTCACGTCGTCGCTCTCGCTGCTGGGGTGGTCCTGTGGGGTCATCTTTGGCTCCGCTGGCACGCGCCGTTTGGGCAATAAAAAACCCCGCATCCGTTGTCGGGTGCGGGGTTCTTTGGTCGTATTCAGGTTATTTCTGCTTTACCTGGACACACGCCCTCAGCCCGCACCTCCGTTGGTAATGAGGAGTACGAGTACAAGGGCAAGAAGGAGGTTGTTACGGAGTCGCAGCGGGCCGGCGACCGTCAGGCGACGGATCGGTTCGGCAATGCGATCGGGGCTGTTGCGCTGCGACATGCAATCGACCCTACTGGGGGCCGTTACGGGTTGTCAACAGTTTCTTATGAAATTTATCAAGCCGTGTGCGCCACGCACGTTCGGACGTCCAGATGGCCGTACGTTTTCACCGTCTTCGCTTCACGCGTGTACGTGCGCGATCCCGCGTGTGGCAGCGAGGGCGCGCAAGTAGAGCGCCAGGGCGCGCTGCAGCTGGGTTTGCGCGGCCTTGCGTAGTGCCATGGGGCGCTCGTCTTGGAGCGCCACGGCGGATTTCATCATCTGCTGCACGACCGACGCTGCGGGTCGGAGATCGCCGGCAGCGATGCCTGGCGCATGTATCGCGAGAATCTGACACAGATAATCGCGCATGCGCTGACGTATGGTGCGCCCCAGCAAAGAAGGCAGCTCATGGACCAGGTCCACCAGCGCGACGTAAGACGGATGCTGGCGCCGGTAGTCGGCAAAGGTGCGCAGCAGGCGGGCCGCCAGTTCGTCGGTGTCCCAGCCGGGCGCCTGCGCAACGAGGCGTTCCATGCGGGTGTAAAGCGCCTCGGCGTGCTGTAGCAACAGGGCTTCGGCCAGCGCCTCCTTGGTGGGAAAGAACTGGTAGAGCGAGCCGATCGAGGCCCCCGCCTGCGCGGCGATCTCGGTCATGGTGGTGGCGTCGTAACCTTTTGCGACGAAACAGTCGGAGGCAGCAGCCAACAGGGCGGCAACGCGCTCGTGGCCGCGCCGGCGTTGCGGCGAGCGGCTCTCTTGCCTTGAATTATGTGAGGACATCCTCATAAACTCCTATGTGAGGATTCCCTCACTTATCTATTCTCGCACGGCAGCTCCGCCACGCGCCGAAAACCCGGTTGGCGGATGCGCGCCCGCTCGTTGTTTACCGTCACGGCAGTGTCCCGGCAAGCCGCTCCCCCGGTGCCCGGCACCGCCCCTCGTGGAGCCCGACCATGGAAAAGCTTGACCCGCAGCAGACCGCCCTGGTGTTGATCGACTTGCAGAAGGGGATCGCCGCATTCGCAGGTGGACCGCACACTTGGCAAGAAGTGACTGAACGCGCGGGTCGCCTCGCTGCCCGTTTTCGGGCGTTGGGGGCACCCGTGGCGCTGGTGCGCGTCGGCTTTTCCGCCGACGGCCGCGATGCCTTGCGTCCGCTGGCGGACCAGATGCCACCCTCACGCGAAGTACCGGCGGACTGGCTGGAATACGTGGAAGAACTCAACGCGGGTGATGGCGATATCCACATCATCAAGCGCCAATGGGGCGCCTTCTACGGCACCGAGCTGGAGCTGCAGCTGCGCCGTCGCGGCATCAAGCAGATCGTGCTGGCCGGCGTGTCGACCAACATCGGCGTGGAGTCCACCGCGCGCAATGCGTTCGAGCTAGGCTTCCAGCAGGTACTGGTGGAAGACGCGATGAGCGCGGCCAATGCTGAGCATCACCGCTTTGCGGTGGAGAACATCTTTCCTCGACTGGGTCGCGTGCGCTCCACCGAGCAGGTGCTCGCTGCGCTGGCCTGACGGCTCGCTCTCTCGCTACTCTCCCGCGTATTCCGCTGGAGAGGGTGGTGAGCATGAAGCACATGAAGGGCTGGTTGGCGGCTGGGTTGCTCGGCATGGCGATGTCCGCGCACGCAGGCGGGGCGCATTTCGAGGCGCGTTCGGTCACGGTGGACGGTCACGTGTATCCCTACCAGGTATTCGTACCGCGCGACTGGTCGCCGGAAAGGGAATGGCCGGTGGTGCTGTTCCTGCATGGCAGCGGCGAGCGCGGGCACGACAACCAGGCTCAGCTCAAACAGGGGTTGCCGCCGTGGCTCAAAGAGCATGGCCAGGATTTCCCGGCGGTGGTGGTCGCGCCACAAGCGCCTGACGACACGGTCTGGGATGGCCCGCAGGAACGCGCCGCCCTTGCCGCGCTGGAAGCCAGCGTTCAAGCCTTTCACGGTGACCGTGGCCGCCTCTATCTCACCGGCCTTTCCATGGGTGGGTACGGCGCCTGGCAATTTGCCGCCGATCATCCGCAGTTGTTTGCGGCGGCGGCGGTGATCTGCGGCGGCGTGCGCGCACTCAGCGACATGCCTGAGCTGGCCGTGCATGGCGTGCCTGCGGGGGACGATCCTTTCGCCTGGGTGGCGACCAAGGTGGCGCCGATGCCGGTGTGGATATTCCATGGCGCCGCCGATGACGTGGTGCCGCCGGAGGATTCGCGCGCCATGTATGCGGCCTTGCAGAAGACCTCTAGCGAGGTGCGCTTTACGCTGTTCCCCGGGGTGAATCATGGTTCCTGGGTGCCTGCCTACGCCTCGCCAGCGCTATGGCCTTGGATGTTCGCGCACCGCCTGCCTCGCGTTTCGTAGCGTAGCCATGGGTCAATGGTCTCTGTAGGGACATCGCTCATCCGTTATCGGTGCATGACTTTTGTTGCAGTGCATACCGGGGCGCGCAAGTACCTGAGGCGCTGTGTTAAAGCCTTGAGTCCAGGCTCGTGTGCGCCTGCTGCGCAAGAAAATATTGCGGTGCAGCGAAAGTGCTTTTGTCAGGTTCTTTACAAGGTTTCATGAAAACGTTTACGTTGGCGCCGCCGTGACCCTTTGGTCATGTTTTGCGACGCAGCCACCGTGACGACCAGGAAAGCGACCATCAAAGATGTTGCGCGCGAGGCCAAGGTGTCCGTGGCCTCCGTATCGCGCGCGCTCAACGGCCAAGGTGGCGTCACCGCCGAAACGCTGGAGCGTATCCGTGTTGCCGCGAAGCATCTGCGCTATATCCCGGACAACGCCGCGCGCAGCTTGATCACCCGCCGCACGCATACCATCGGCGCGCTGTTACCCGACCTGTACGGCGAGTTCTTCTCCGAATTGATCCGCGGCATCGACCTGGCCGCGCGCTCGCGCGGACTGCAATTGCTGGTATCCAGCTCGCACGACGGCGTGGAAGACGCCGCCACCGCCATGCGCGCCATGCAGGGCCGCGTGGATGGCATGCTGATCCTGTCGCCCTGGGTGAACGCCGACTTTCTGCATGCCAATTTGCCGGACGACCTGCCCACCGTGCTGATGAACAGCCCGCTCGACGCCACCGGCTGGAGCGTGCTGAACATCGACAACAAGGGCGGCGCGTATGCCATGACGCACCACCTGCTGAGCGCGGCCGGCCATGCCGATGTCGCTTTCATATCCGGCCCGGATACCAACTACGACTCGCAACAGCGTGAGCTGGGCTATCGCGAGGCAATGGCTGCGTTCGCGCCCAAGACGCCGCTCAACATCGTGGCGGGCAACTTCACCGAGCAGTCGGGCTACGACGCGGGCCGCGCCATCCTGGCGCAGCCCACGCGCCCCCGCGCGGTGTTCGCCGCCAACGACATGATGGCTGTGGGCTGTCTCTACGCCTTCAAGGAAGCTGGGCTGCGCGTGCCACAGGACATCGCGCTCGCCGGTTTCGACGATATCCCCATCGCGCGTTACCTCAACCCGCCGTTGAGCACGGTCAGCGTGCACATCGCCGAGCTGGGGCGCAGTGCGCTCGAACGACTGGCCGCGCTATTGGACGGCCAAGCCCAGTCGCCTACCTCGGACACGCTCGGTTGCGCGGTCGTGATCCGGGAAACCTGCGGCGCCAGCCGCGACAACGCTTCAGCAAAAAATCCTTACCAACCTTAACGCCAATCGATCGTTACATCGCTTTGGAGGGGAGCCATGAAGTTGCTGCATCTCAAGAAGAAACTGCTCGTCAGCTTGATCACCGGCTCGGTGATCGCCACGGTTGCCGCTCCCACCATTGCGTGGGCGCAGACCGCGAACGCGACGCTGCGCGGCAAGGGCCCGGCCAACACCGAGGTCACCGCCAAGAACATCGCCACCGGCGCTGTGCGTCGCACCAAAACCGACGCCCAGGGCGGCTACGCACTGGTCGGCCTGCCGCCGGGCACCTATCAGGTGGACGCGGGCGCGGGCACCGAGCGCAACGTCACGCTGACTGTGGCTTCCACCGCGACGCTCGACTTGAGCCAGCCGGCGCCCGCCGCCAATGCGGCTGAAGCGAAGAGCCTCGGTGGAGTGACGGTGTCGGCCACCACGCTGCAGGAAGTGAAAACGCCGGAAGTGGGCTCCACCATTTCGCTGCGCCAGATCGACACCATTCCGCAGGTGTCGCGCAACTTCCTGGAGTTCGCCGATACCGTGCCGGGCATGGTGTTCTCGGTCGATTCGGCCGGCCACACTTCCTTGCGTGGCGGTGCTATGAATAATAGCTCTGTAAACGTTTACATCGACGGCGTGGGTCAGAAGAGCTACGTCAAGGAAGGCGGTGTGAGCGGCCAGGGCAGCAGCCAGGGCAACCCGTTCCCGCAGTTGGCGATCGGCGAGTACAAGGTGATCACCTCCAACTACAAGGCGGAGTACGACCAGCTCTCCAGCGCCGCGGTGACCGCGCAGACCAAGTCGGGCACCAACGAATTCCACGGCGAAGCCTATTACCGCTACACCGACGACTCGTTCCGCGAGAAGACGCCGGCGGAAGAAGCGGCCGGCAAGAAGACGGCGTCGAACGAGAAGGAGTACGGCTTCGCTGTTGGCGGCCCGATCATCCAGAACCAGATGCACTTTTTCATGGCGTACGAAGCCAAGCGCTTCGACACGCCGGTGACCGTGGCGCCCAGCTCCGACGGTGCGCCGGGCGTGCCGTACCTGCCGGCTTCCGCGGCCAGCCAGTTGGGTCCTTCCAACCTACCGTTCCAGGAAGACCTGTACTTCGCCAAGGTCGACTGGGAGCCCACCGACCGCGACCGTTTCGAGATGAGCGCGCAGGTGCGCAACGAAACCCAGCTCGATGGCATGGGCAGCGGGCAGCAGAGCGGCCCGCAGGCGGCGTACAACATCAAGAACGACGACAAGCGCTATTCGCTGCGTTGGCAGCATAGCGGCGAGGCGTACTTCAACGAGTTGCTGTTCACCTACGAAGACGCCAAGAACGCGCCCACCGCGGTCACCCAGGGCAATGGCTACGTCTACACCTGGCAGCGCCCCACCGATGATCCGATCATCGTGATGGCGGGCGGTGCCAACCCGCTGGCCACGCAGAACAAGGGCCAGCGCGGTCCGGCGTTGCAGGAAAGCCTGACGCTCAACGATCTGCAGTGGAACGGCGACCACGTGGTCAAAATGGGCGTGAAGCTCAAGGACGTCACGCTCAACGCAGCAGACGCGGCCGACATCAACCCGCAGTTCTATTACAACGTGACGCCGGATGGCACGGCGAGCACGCCGTACAAGGCGTTCTTCACCAAGCCGGTGCTTGGCCTGGGCCTCACGCCGACGGTTACCACCAAGAGCCGACAGCTGGGCACCTTCATCCAGGACGACTGGGCGGTGAACGATAAGCTCACGGTGAATCTTGGCGTGCGTTGGGACTACGAGCGCACGCCGTCCTACGTGGACTTCGTGACGCCCGCCAACGTCATTGCCGCGTTCAATAGCCAGGACCCGAATGCGCCGGCCGGCCAAACCTACGCGCAAACCCTGGCCAAGGGCGGCGTGAACATCAACGACTACATCAGCAACGGTCACAACCGCTCCGCCTATAAAGGCGAGTGGCAGCCGCGCCTGGGCTTTTCCTACGACCTCAATGGTGACGAGGAGCATGTGATCCACGGTGGCTACGGCCGCGCCTACGATCGTGACCTGTACGACTACCTGCAGCTGGAAACCACCAAGTCGGCGCTGCCGCAGTACACGATCTACTTCAAGGACCCGGCCACCGGCCTGTGCCATCGCAACAGCACGCCGTGCTACGACTGGAACCCGGCGTTGCTTAATGGCCTGCCGAACTTGCAGGCGCTGATCGGCGCGGCGTCCAACGCTGGCACCGAGGTGGACATGCTCAACAACAACCTCAAGGCGCCGTACTCCGACCAGTACAGCCTGGGCATGTCCAACCAGATCGGCCAATGGCACACGGACGCCACCGTCACGCGCATCCTCAGCTATGACGGCTTTGCGTTCACGCTGGGCAACCGCTATCCGGATGGCTCGTTCTTCAAGAACAACAGCCAGCCGTGGGGTAATGGCATCCCGGGCTTCGGCGCGCTGATCATCGGCAACAACGGCATTGCCACGCGCACCACGCAGCTCCTGTTGTCGGCCGAGAAGCCGTATGACAAGGCTTCGGGTTGGGGTGCCACGTTTGCCTACACCTACACCAACGCCAAGCAGAACCGTGACATCAACGAGCACTACTCGTTCGATTACGCCACCGTCCAGGATTACCCGTTCATCACCTCGAATGCGGCCTCCAAGCACCGCTTCGTGGCCACGGGCAACATGGACGGCCCGTGGGGCACGGTGATTTCGGCCAAGCTCACCCTGGCCACGCCGCTGCCGTACAACGGTATCGCCTGCTACTCGGGCGTGACGCTGGCCAACGGCAGCAGTTGCCAGGCGGTGGCAGCCATTCCCAGTGCTTCGCGCTTCCTGCTCGGCGGCAAGATCTGGGGCTACCGCGATATCGACCTGCAGGCCACGAAGGACTTCGACTTGGGCAATGGCCTGACGCTGTACGGTCGTTTCGACGTGCTGAACGTGTTCAACTGGCACAACTACTCTGACTACCTGACCACGTTTGCACCGGGCTCCACGTCGGTGAGCTACAACCCGACCGGCAACATCACGTTTGTGCCGCGTACGTTCAAGTTCGAAGTGGGTCTGAAGTTCTAAGTGTCACCGTTCGCGCAGCCGGCCTTCCCCCTCCCCTTGGGGGCCGGTCTGCCCCCGGCGGCGGGTGCCCCATGGCATCCGCCGCCACCTTTTCAAAGAGAGTGATTGCCATGCGTCCGTTCCTGCGTTCCCGTCTTCTCCCCTTGGCCGCCAGTGCCATGTTGGCCTGGGCCGGCGGTAGCCAGGCGGAACCGGCGCAGCCTGCGCAGTACGCCGAGTTGCCGGCGGCGCAGAAAGCGATGGTCGATGATCTGCAAAAGCGCACCTTCCAGTGGTTCTGGGACAGCGCCGATCCGCAAACGGGCCTGGTGCCTGACCATTACCCGGGTCCTTCGTTCGCTAGCATCGCCTCGTCTGGTTTTGCGCTGACTGCCTACGGTGTGGGCGTGGAGCGCGGTTACATCACGCGTGAGCAGGCAGTGGATCGCACGCTCGTCGCGCTGCGCTTTTTCAACGAAGCCCAGCAGGACGGCAGCGAAGACAACGCTACCGGCTTCCACGGTTTCTACTACCACTTCCTGGACATGAAGACCGGCAAGCGCTTTGCGCGATGGGTGGAGCTATCCAGCGTGGACACCACGCTGCTGCTGGGTGGCGTGCTGTTCTCGCAATCCTATTTCGATCGCGATACGCCCAAGGAAAAGCAGATCCGCGACCTGGCCGACGCCATCTATCGCCGCGTGGACTGGCCGTGGATGCAGGCACACTCGCCGCTGATCAGCATGGGCTGGACCCCTGGCGGCAAGTTCATCCCGTCCGACTGGAAGGGTTACAACGAAGGCATGCTGGTCTACGTGCTGGCGCTGGGCTCGCCCACGCACCCGGTGGGCGACAACGCGTGGCCGGCCTGGACCAAGACCTATCCCGAGCATTGGGGTGAGTTCCAGGGACGCACGTTCCTGAACTTCGCGCCGATGTTCGGTCACCAATACAGCCATGTCTGGATCGATTTCCGCGGCATCCAGGACACCTGGGCGCGCGAGCACCATACCGACTACTTCAAGAACAGTCGCGAAGCGACTTACGCGCAGCGCGCCTACGCCATCGCCAACCCCAATCATTGGAATGGCTACGGGGAGAACGTGTGGGGACTCACGGCCTGCAACGGTCCTGGCGACGCAGTGGTGAAGCGCGACGACGGCAGCACGCGCGCCTTCTATGGCTACACCGCGCGCGGTGCAGGCATCGATTACATTTCCGACGATGGCACCATCGCGCCTACCGCCGCCGGCGGCTCGATCGCCTTCGCACCGGAGATCGTGGTGCCCGCGCTGATGGAGATGAAGGCACGCTACGGCAAGGACATCTACAATCGCTACGGATTCGTCGACGCGTTCAACCCGAGCTACGGCACCGACATGACGCCCAAGGAAGGACGCGCGGTACCCGGCATGGGCTGGGCCGACGACAAGCACATCGGCATCGACCAGGGTCCCATCGTGGTCATGATCGAAAACTGGCGCAGCGATTTCGTATGGCAGGTCATGCGCAAGAACCCGTATGTGCGCAAGGGCCTCAAGCGCGCCGGCTTCACGGGCGGCTGGCTGGACGAGGCGCCCGGCAAGTAAGCCATGCACCAGTCCACGCGCAGCCTTGGCGAGCGAATCCGGCGCGGCCTGCTTGCCGCGCTGGGGCTGGCATGGCTGGCAGCGTGCACACCGGCAGCGCACGAGCCGCGCACGTTGGTGTTCTGGACCATTGGTCGCGAAGGTGAGGCGGTGCAGAAGCTGCTGCCCGACTTCGAGCGAGAGCATCCAGATATTCGCGTTACCACCCAGCAGTTGCCACTGAGCGCGGCGCACCAAAAGCTGCTAACCGCCTTTGCTGGAGATTCCACACCCGACCTGACCCAGCTCGGCAACACCTGGCTGCCGGAGTTCGCCGCGCTGGGGGCGTTGGAGCCGTTGCAGGCACGTGTGGACGCTTCGCCCGTCGTCCAGCCGGACGATTACTTCGCCGCCATCTGGGCCACCAACCGCATTGATGGCGTGCTTTATGGCGTGCCTTGGTACGTGGATACGCGCCTGTTGTTCTATCGCAGCGATCTGCTCAAGGCCGCGGGCTTTGCCTCGCCGCCGCGCGATTGGCACGAATGGCGCCGCGCGCTGGCGGCGCTCAGTCACCCCGAGCGCGGTGTCTACGGCATCCTGCTGCCGACCAATGAGTTCGAGCAGCTCATGTCACTGGCCTTGCAGCAGCCCGATCCGTTGCTGCGCGATGGCGATCGCTACGGCAACTTCGAAAGCGAGGGTTTCAAGCGCGCGTTGGCCTTTTACGTGGATATCTTCCGTTCACGCCAAGCACCCGCCATCACCGCGATGGAGGCGGGCAACCCTTGGGATGAGTTCGGCCGTGGCGTCTACGCCTTCTATTTTTCTGGGCCCTGGAACATCGGCGAGTTCCGTCGGCGTTTGCCGGCCTCGCAGCAAGGTGATTGGTCCACCGCGCCGTTGCCAGGGCCGGTGGGTCCGGGAGTGGGCGCGGCGGGTGGTTCAAGCCTGGTGATCTTCCGCCACTCCGCCAACAAAGACGCGGCCTGGGCGTTGATCGAGTATCTATCCCGGCCCGACGTGCAGCAGCGCTTCTACGACCTGCTGGGCGATATGCCAGCACGACGCAGCGCCTGGGAGGGTGAGCGCTTGCGCAGCGATCCGCAGGTGCGGGCCTTTCGCGAGCAGCTCGAACACGTCAAGCCCACCCCGGCAGTGCCGGAGTGGGAGCGCATCGTCAACGAAATGCAATTGGTGGCCGCCGAAGCGGTGGCGGGTCGCCTCACGGTGGATCAAGCGGCGGCGGAGATCGATCGCCGTGCCGATCGCATTCTGGAGAAGCGTCGCTGGGTGCTTGATCATGACCACCGCGCGCAGGCTGGTGCGCCATGAGTCCGCGTCGCGCTGCTTGGTGGTTCCTTGCGCCGGCCCTGGTGGTGCTGGGTGTGTTCTTCGTGGTGCCGGTGCTGGCGGCGCTGCTGCTCAGCCTGACTGATTACGACCTATACGCGCTGGCGGATATCCGCCATTTGCGCTTCGTGGCGTTGGGCAACTACTGGGAGTTGCTGCATCAGTCGCGCTTCTGGGCGGCGCTTGGGCACACGGTGTACTTCGTAGCGGTGGGTGTGCCGCTTTCCATGGGGGCGTCGCTGGGCGCCGCCTTGCTGCTGAATTCACCCTTGGCGCGTGCCAAGTCGTTTTTTCGTACCGCGTTGTTCGCGCCGGTGGTCACCACCGTGGTGGCCGTGGCTGTGGTGTGGCGTTACATCCTCAACACCAAATACGGCTTTGCTAATTACGTGCTCGGCTCGCTGGGTATCCATCCGGTGGATTGGTTGGGCGACCCGCACTGGGCGATGCCAAGCATCATCCTATTCGCCGTGTGGAAGAACTTTGGTTACAACATGATCATCTTCCTGGCCGGCCTGCAGGCGATTCCTGCGGACCTTTACGAGGCCGCGCGCATTGACGGCGCCTCGGTGCCGCAGCAGTTCCGCCATATCACCCTGCCGATGTTGCAGCCGACCCTGCTGATGGTGGCCATCCTTACCGTATCGGGCTACTTCCAGCTCTTTGCCGAACCCTACGTGATGACCTGGGGCGGCCCGCTGGAGAGCACCACCAGCGTGCTTTACCTGATGTACAACGAGGGCTTCCAGTGGTGGAACTTCGGCACCGCGTCGGCGGTGGCGTTCCTGTTGTTCGTGATCATGTTCGGTGTGACGGCACTGATGCTGCGGCTGGGTCGCCGTAAGGGGGCGTTGTGAGCCAGCGTGCGGCCAAGGCGGTGATCAACGGCTTGCTCATCGGCGCTACGGTGGTGGCGCTGTTTCCTTTGCTGTGGATGCTGTCGGTGTCCTTCATGCAGCCAGGGGCGGCCAGCGCTTTGCCACCGCCGCTGTGGCCGAGCAATCCCACGCTGAGCAATTACGAAGCGCTGTTCGTGCGCGCGGGCATGGGGCGCTACTTCCTCAATAGTCTTTTCATCGCCGGCGCCATCACGGTGCTTTCGCTGGCTTGCAATCTTGCAGCGGGCTACGCCTTTGCCAAGTTACGTTTTGCCGGGCGCGAACGCTTGTTCCGTACCTTGCTTGGCCTGCTGGTGATACCGGCGCAGGTGGCGATGCTGCCGCTGTTCCTGCTGCTCAAGTACCTGGGGCTGGTGAACAGCTACGCGGCAGTGATCATGCCCGCCATGGCGACAGCCTTCGGCATCTTTTTGGTGCGCCAGTACGCGCGCAGCATTCCGGATGAGCTGCTGGAGGCCGCTCGCATCGATGGCGCGAGCGAGGCGCGCATCTTTGGTCAGATTGTGTTGCCGTTACTCAAGCCCATCATGGTCACGCTGGCGATCTTCACGTTTCTCACCGCATGGAACGACTTCATGTGGCCGCTGATTGCCCTGACTGGGCAGGAGCATTACACGCTGCCCATCGGTCTCGCCTCGCTTTCGCGCGAGCACGCGCAGGACAGCGAGCTGATGATGGCTGGCTCGGTGGTTACGGTGATTCCAGTGCTGGCCTTGTTCCTCGCGATGCAGCGCTACTACATCGAAGGCCTGTTGCTGGGCAGCGTGAAAGGCTGAGCGGGGTCAGCCGATGCGAGCGCCGGTTTCGGCGTCGAAGAAGTGCAGGCGCCCCGGCGTCAACGCAAAGGGCAGGGCGCTGCCCGGTGTCGGCAATGCCCCTGGCGGCACGCGCGCCACCAGGGCCTGGGCGCCGTGATGCAGGTTGAGGAACATCTCGTTGCCGATGGGCTCCACCACGTCGAGCACGGCGGTGAGCGCAGCTGCGCTCGGCTCGCAGGGGCGCAGATCCTCCGGGCGAACGCCCAGGATCAGCTCGCGCTCCAGCCACGCCTGCAACGGGGCGGCCTGTTCGTCGGACACGCCCAAGGGCACGTCGCCCTGCGCCGTACGCAGCTGCCAGCCGTCCATGCGATGCAGGCGGCCGCGCCACAGGTTCATCGCCGGCGAGCCCAGAAAGCCTGCCACGAACAGGTTGGCCGGCTGCTCGTAAAGCTTCATCGGCGTATCGATCTGCTGGATCTTGCCGCCATCGAGCACCACGATGCGCTGGCCCAGCGTCATCGCCTCCACCTGGTCGTGCGTGACGTAGATCATGGTGGCGCCAAGCTGGCGATGCAGGCGGGCGATTTCCACGCGCATGGACAGGCGCAGCTTGGCATCCAGGTTGGACAGCGGCTCGTCGAGCAGGAACACCTTGGGCTCGCGCACCAGTGCGCGACCCAACGCCACGCGCTGGCGCTGGCCGCCAGACAGCGCGGCGGGCAGGGCATCCAGGCGATGCTCCAGCTCCAGCAGTTGCGCGGCCTGGCGCACGCGTGCGTCGATCTCGCCCTTGGGCTTGCCGCGCAGGCGCAGGCCGAACGCCAGATTCTGCGCCACCGTCATGTGCGGGTAGAGCGCGTAGTTCTGGAACACCATGGCGATGTCGCGATCCTTGGGCGACACCTCGTTCACCACGCGCCCGTCGATGCGCAGCGTGCCGTCGGAGATCGTCTCCAGCCCCGCGATCATGCGCAGCAGGGTGGTTTTACCGCAGCCGGATGGGCCAACCAGTACCAGCAACTCACCATCGGCGATGTCGAAGCTGGCCTCATCCACCCCCACGTGTCCGTTGGGATAGACCTTGCGTACCCGATCCAGATTCACAGTTGCCATCGACGCTTGCCACTCCTTTCACGGGCGACGCCGAATGCGTTGCCCCCTCCGAATGTGAGCGTACCCGCTGCACATTCGGGGGCCGCTCGGCTATTCTCGTCATGTAATCGTTTACATCAAGCCGCACTGCGGCATAAGGGGACCCTCCCAGATGACCCACAGCTATCGCTTTCCGGCGGACTTCCATTGGGGTGCCGCCACCTCGGCCTATCAGATCGAAGGCTCTCCGCTGGCCGACGGTGCGGGCCCGAGCATCTGGGAGCGATTCGCGCACACGCCCGGCATGATGGCCAATGGCGACACCGGCGACATCGCCTGCGATCACTACAACCGCTACAAGGACGACGTGCAGCTGATGCGCGCGTTGGGCTTGGCGGGCTACCGCTTCAGCATCAACTGGGCGCGCGTGCTGCCGGAAGGCACCGGTCGCATCAACCCCAAGGGTTTGGACTTCTATTCGCGCCTGGTCGACGAGCTGCTGGAAAACGGCATCGAGCCCAACATCACCCTGTTCCACTGGGATTTGCCGGCGGCGCTGGACGATCGCGGCGGCTGGCTCAACCGTGACATCGCCCATTGGTTCGCCGAATACGCCGGCGTGATGTTCAAGGCGCTGGACGATCGCGTGAAGCGCTGGTCCACCCTCAACGAACCCTGGGTGGTGACCGACGGCGGCTACCTGCACGGCGCGTTGGCGCCGGGGCATCGCAGCAAGTACGAAGCTCCCATCGCTGCGCACAACCTGATGCGCGCCAGCGGCGCGGGTATTCAGGCGTATCGCGCGCTGGGCAAGCATGAGATCGGCGTGGTGTTCAACATCGAGCCGAAGTACCCGGCCAGCGACAGCCCGGAAGACCTGGCCGCCACGCGTCGCGCGCATGCGTACATGAACGAGCAGTTCGCCGACCCCGCATTGCTGGGCAGCTACCCGCCGGAACTCAAAGAGATCTTCGGCGCGGCCTGGCCGGATTTCCCCGCCGAGGATTTCAAGCTTACGCAGCAGAAGGTCGATTTTGTCGGCCTCAACTACTACACCCGCGCGGTGGTAAAGCACGACCCGCAGCAGTATCCGCTCAAGGCTTCGCCGGTGCGCCAGGCCAACAAGACCTACACCGAAACCGGTTGGGAAGTGTTTGAGCAGGGCTTCACCGATACGCTCACCTGGTTCAAGCAGCGCTACGGCGACATTCCCCTGTTCGTCACCGAGAACGGGTCGGCTTTCTACGATCCGCCGGTGGCCGAAAGCGCGGTGCTGGACGATCCGCTGCGCACGAACTACCTGCGCAAGCACCTCAAAGCGATGCATCGCGCCATCGACGCTGGCGTGAACCTCAAGGGCTATTACGCCTGGTCGTTGCTGGACAACCTCGAATGGTCGTTGGGCTTCGGCAAGCGTTTCGGCCTGTATCACGTGGATTTCGCCACGCAAAAGCGCACCCCCAAGGCCACGGCCAAGTTCTACGCCCAGGTGATCGAAACCAACGGTGCCGTGCTGGACGACTGATCCCGCGTCACGAATGCCGTAGCCCGGAAACGACATCGGCGCGAACGCAAGCGTCCGCGCCGATGGAATACTCGCTGAGCTGGCTTACTGATACACGTGCAGGCGATCGAAGATCCACGCGTGGTACGACTTGAGAAGCTCCGGCTGCGCGCAATCCATGTACAGGCCATTGCAGCGCGTGCGCAGCGCGATGGCCGCTGAGAAATACGGGTCGGTCGGCAGGTCGGCCGCCTGCAGCACCATGCTCGGTAGCAACGCGATGTCGAGCATCGGGTAGCGCGGTAGCGGCGCACCCTTAAAGTTGCTCTTGATCATGTAATAGGTCAGGTAGTCCTTGTATGGCGACAAAGCTTCCGGCCAGGTGCGTGGCATCTGGCGGATCAGGCCGCTGAACGACGGCTGGTGGTCGCCGAAGTGCACGATCACCGTGGGCTGCTCACGATCGAGGAAATCGTGTTCCAGGCCGCGCATGGCCAGGTCGGAGTTGCGCAGGTTCGACAGGTAAGTGTTGAAGTTCTGCGCCTGGTGCGCGTCGAGCCCCTTCAGCACGCCCTTGTTGAACGGCGCCGGCAGCGACGACTGCGGGTCGGTGTCGTGCGGGCCGTGCTGGGCCAGGGTGAGGATCATGATGAAAACCGGCTGGCCCGGCTTCTTCACCTTGTCGTACACACGCTTGGCCGCATCGAACATCTGCTTGTCGGTTTCCTCCCACTCCTCCAGGCCGAGTTGGCCGGCATCGTAGAACTGGTCGAAGCCGTAGGCCGTGTACGCATTGCGGCCGTTGAGGAAGCTGCCGTTGGTGGGATAGATCGCCACCGTGAGGTAACCCAGTCGCTGCAGTTGGCGCGGCAGGCTGTCCTGCACGTGCGGCGCGAGCACGTAGGGCGCGTACATGCCGCCGGGGCCGAAGATGTCCTGCGGCATGCCGGTGAGCGTGGCGAACTCGCTCACCCAAGTGCCGCCGCCGAACGTGTGCACGCGCATCGGGCCGGTGGCACGGGTGCGCGCGTCCGGCTTGAACATGCCCACGCGGCACTCGGGCACGTTGCAGCGGTCGAAGTTGGCCGGGTTGAAGGTGCTTTCCTCAAGCACCTGCACGATGTCGGGATAGCTCTCAGGCGAACGAGGCGTGGCGGCCGGTTCGCCCGCGGCGGTGGCGCCCCATTCCTGTTCGGCCACCGCGCCGTCGCTCATGGAGGGCAGGCGGATGTCCGAGTCGCTGAAATTGACGAAGAAGTTGGTGATCTGCGCGTCGTCGGAGAGCTTTTCCCACACGTTCTTGGCGTGCACTTCCGCAAACGGACCATCCGGCAGCAGGCACACCCAGAATGCCACGGCCCACAACGCCACGCCGCCGCTGCGCAGCATCCAGGCGCGACGCCGACTCACATGGGCCAGCATGCGCCGATCCCAGCGCCACACTGCCCACAGCACCAGTGGCGTGATCACGCCGATCAGTAGGCACAGCGTCCACAGGTGGGGGTAATGGCCGAGGGTCTCGACCAGGCTGCTGCGCGCGTAATAGACGAAGTCCGCCGGCATCAGCGGCGAATCCAGGTAGCGCAGCTTGAGTACGGAGAGAAAGTTCAGGCCCAGGAACAGCCCGCCAGTCACCACCAGGGCGGTGGCCGGGCGCGCAAAGGCAAACAGCAGTACGCCAAAGGCGCACACCATCAGCGCGATGACGAACGCTTGTTGCAGCAGTTCGGGCTCTCGCAAGGCGGTCATGCTGACGCAGAACAGGAAGAACCCTGCCGCGCACAGCCATGGACCACTCTTCCGCAAGAATGAAAGCGGTTGTCGCGGCATGGTAAGGAAAGGCCCCCTGTTCGGCCTCGGTGTCATCGGAGCGCAATTCTACGGTCTTGTCATCGTCACAGGCACAATGGCCGGCAACGGACAAACGGCGGCCCCAAGCGGTTCAGCAGCGGTTTCGCTGGGCCTGAGACCGGTCGGTCTGTTAGCGTTCCCAACCCCCACCTAGCTAACGCGGATTGCTCGCCATGCTGTTTCGCCTGCGCCCCCTCGCCCTCGTCGCCACGGCCTTGCTCGCCGGGTGCGCCCACCAGGCTTCCCGCCCGGTCGCGCTGCCCGACGGCACGCGCGCCCAGGTCGCCATCCTGGAGACCACCGACGTGCACGCCAACGTGCTCAGCTACGACTACTACAAGCAGCGCGAGGACACTTCGGTCGGTTACGAGCGCACCGCCACGCTGATCCGCCAGGCGCGCGGGCAGTTCCGCAACAGCTTCCTGTTCGACAGCGGCGACACCATCCAGGGCAGCGTGCTGGCCGACTACCAGGCACAGGTGAAGCCGATCGGTTGCGGCGAGGAGCTGGGAATTTATCGCGCCATGGACGCCATGGGCTACGACGGCGGCACCGCCGGCAATCATGAGTTCAACTACGGCCTGGGCTTCCTCTCCCAGGTCACCGGCACGCCCATGAACGTGGACGGCGGCCGCAGCGACCGTTGCGCGGGGCCGCACTTCCCGCTCGTGCTGGCCAACGTGTTCAGCGCCCGCGACGGCGCACCGATCTTCCAGCCCTGGACGGTGGTGCAGAAGACCATCCGCGTGACCACGCCCGACGGCGCCACCCGCGAGGTGCCGCTCAAGGTCGGCATTATCGGCTTCACTCCGCCGCCGATTCTGGATTGGGACAAGCAGAACCTGGCCGGCAAGGTCACCGTCACCGGGGTGGTGGAGGCCGCCAAGAAATACCTGCCCGCGCTTGAGGCCGAGCATCCCGACCTCGTGGTGGCCGTGTTGCACGGCGGCCTCAATACCGAGCCCTATACCCCGGACCAGGAAAACGGCGGCTGGCACCTGGCCGGCGTGCCCGGCATCGACGTGCTGTTGATGGGTCACTCGCACACCGAGTTCCCCGGCCCGCACTACAAGGGCCTGCCCGAAGTCGACGCCGAGCGCGGTTTCGTGCGCGGCAAGCCAGCCATCATGGGGGGCTTCTTTGGCAAGGACCTGGGCGTGATCGACCTGGCACTGGCCCGCAAGGATGGCCGCTGGGTGATCGATGCCAGCCAGACCCACAGCGAAGTACGCCCGATTTGCCCCAAGAAGAACGAATGCGTGCCGGCCGACCCTGCCATCGCCCCGCTGGTGGCGCAGGCACACAAGGCGGCGGTGGCCTACGTGAATACCCCCATCGGCGACACCCTGGTGCATCTGAGCAGCTACTTCGCCGATGAGGGCAATATGACAGCGCTAGCGCCGATTAACGCGGCCATGCGCGACTACGTGAAAGCCGAGCTGGCCAAGACCCGCCCAGACCTGACCGACCTGCCAGTGCTCTCGGCGGCGGCGGCGTTCCGTACAGGCTTTGGCGGCCCTGACGACTACACCGATGTGGCCCCCGGCCCGCTCACCCTGCGCAGCGCGGCCGACCTGTACTTCTATCCCAACACCCTCGCCGCGGTGCAGGTGGACGGCGCCGGCCTCAAGGCATGGCTGGAGACCTCGGCCGAGCGCTTCAACCGCATCGAGCCAGGCAAGGAGGGCGAACAGGCGCTCATCAACGACCACTACCCGGGCTTCAACTTCGACCAGTTGCAGGGTGACCTGAGCTACGAGATCGACGTGTCCAAGCCGGTGGGCGAGCGCATCCTCAAGCTCAGCTACCGTGGCAAGCCGGTGACGTCGAAGCAGCGATTCATCGTGGCCACCAACAACTACCGCGCCAGCGGCGGCGGTAACTTTCCGGGTCTGGATGGCAAGAACATTGTGCTGGCCGCGCCGGATGGCGCCCGCGAGATCCTCGCCAAGTGGCTGCAGAAAAAGCAGACCCTCACCGCCAAGGAGCTGCCCCGCACCTCGTGGCGCTTCGCCCCGTTGAAGACGCGCGGCGAGGTGGTGTTCAAGGGCGCGGCGGGCAAGGCCGAAATCGCTAAGGAAGCCGGTCTGCATGGCATTCGCCAGCTCAAGGATCACGGCGACGGCACGGCGACCTACGCCATCGACCTGTCGCACTGATCCAACGCGGCGCGGTGGCCCGGGGGTTGCCGCGCCGTGCTTAGGCTGAGCAGGCCAGGACGGCTGGACGTCCAAAGTTTCATCTGTACCTGTTGACTGCAATGCAGCAATCGCCCTAAGGTCGGAACCATGTCGCCGTCATTCCTGCCAGCACGCATGTGGTTCAACCCGGTTTCCACCGGGCACATGCTGCCGCGCGCCGGCGTCACGATCATCGCCACTACCACCACCACGACCACTATTACCACCGGGTCGGGGTGGGTGTCCGTGCGCGAGTAAGTTTCCCCTACGCAAACGGCCCCGCCCTCGATGAGGCGGGCCGGAGCACACCCCGAAACCCGCCAGCGAGCACGGGCCCCGAATGGAGGCTACCGTGAACATTGCTGCATCTCCCTTGCTTGAACAGCCCTCGCTGCCACCCCATGCCGTGGCGCTGCCGAGAGTCACCGCACGCACGCGCGTGCTCGCCGTGGGCGTCATCGGCCCTGGCCGCGTCGGCAGCGCGTTGCTTGAGCAGTTGCGGGTGGCGCAGCCGCGTCTGGCGCGTGCCGGATTGCAGCTCAAGCTGTGCGGCGTGGCAGCCAGCCGTCGCATGTGGCTGGACGCCGATGACCCCGAACTCAATGGTCGCCACGGCAGCGCGCAAACCTGGCGCCCGGGCAACCTTGACGAGTTCGTCGCCCATGTGCGCGGTAACGACGGACGCCATGCATTGCTCATTGACTGCACCGCCAACGAAGCAGTGGCGTCGCGCTATCCCGAATGGCTGGCGGCTGGCGTGCATGTTGTCACGCCCAACAAACTGGCCGGCAGCGGCCCGCTGTCTCGTCTGTCGGCCATTCGCGCTGCGTGCGGTGACGGTGCGCGATTCCGTTACGAGGCCACCGTGTGCGCGGGTTTGCCGGTCGTGCAGACGCTGCGCGACCTACTCGATACGGGCGACGAGCTGCTGGCGGTGGATGGCATGTTCTCCGGCACGCTGGCTTGGTTGTGCCATCGCCACGATGGCAGTCGTCCGTTCTCCGCGCTGGTGCGCGAGGCGCATGCGCTCGGTTATACCGAGCCCGATCCGCGCGACGACCTCTCGGGGCTGGATGTGGCACGCAAGCTGGTGATTCTCGCGCGCGAGGCGGGCTGGTCGTTGTCATTGGACGACGTGGAAGTGGAGAGCCTGGTGCCGCCCGCGCTGGCGGCGCTGGATGCCGAACAGGCCATGGCCCAATTGCATCTGCTGGATGACCCCATGGCCCAGCATGTGGCGCGTGCGCAGACTCAAGGTTGCGTGCTTCGCCATGTGGCCAGCCTGGATGCCAAGGGCCATGCCAGCGTGCGCCTGGCTATGCTTCCGGTATCGCATCCCTTCGCGCACACGCGCCTCACCGACAATATCGTGCAGTTCACCACGCAGCGTTACCGCGATAATCCGATGCTGGTACAAGGCCCCGGCGCCGGTCCGGAAGTGACGGCAGCGGGCGTGTTCGCCGATCTGCTGCGCATCGCCGAATCCCTGGAGGTGCGGGCATGAGTGCGCAATGGGCTCCCGTCATGACGTCATCGAAACACGCACTCAGCGCCCACGCCAAAGCCTATGCCAGCATCGGCAACGTGGCGGTGGGCTTCGACATCCTCGGCCACAGCGTCGCGGGCGCGGGCGATCGCGCCATCGTCCGGCGCATCGACGAGCCCACTGTGCGCATCGCGGCCATTCACGGCAGTTCGCATGCGTTGCCATTGGATGCCGCCAGCAATACCGCTGGTGCCGCCTTGCTCTCGTTGCGCCGCGCACTGGGTCTGCGCCACGGGTTCGAGGTGGAGCTGCACAAGGGCATTGCACTCGGCTCCGGCATGGGCGGCTCGGCAGCCTCTTGCGTGGCAGCGCTGGTTGCCGCCAACGCCTTGCTCGAGCGTCCGTTGCCGCGCGAAGCGCTGTATGGGTTTGCACTTGATGGCGAAGCGGTGGCCAGCGGCAGTCGCCATGGCGACAACCTCGGCCCAATGCTGCTGGGCGGTCTGGTGCTCGCCACGCGTGAGCGCTTGGTGCGGCTTAGCGTGCCAGACGCCTGGCACTGCGCCCTCGTGCATCCGCATGTGGTGTTGGAAACGCGCCGTTCGCGCGCCGTGCTGACGGAGGGCTTCGCCTTGTCCGAGGTGGTAGCTCAGCACGGCAACCTTGCTTTGGTGCTAGTCGGTTGCCAGCGCGGCGACGCGTCGCTGGTGCGCGAAGGCCTCAAGGACGTGCTGGTGGAACCTCGCCGCGCGCCGCTGGTCCCAGGCTTTGCCCGTGTGAAGCAGGCTGCCCTGGATCATGCCGCGCTGGGCGCGAGCATCTCCGGCGGTGGTCCCAGCGTGTTCGGATGGTACGAGCGTCGTGCCGATGCCGAGCGCGCGGCGGCGGCCATGGTGGCCGCCTTCGCCGAGCAAGGCATCGCCAGCGACGCGCTGGTATCACCCATCAATGGGCCGGCCGCCGAGCTGGTCGACGAGGACGCTGCATGAGCGAGCCCTTGCACTACCGCAGCACGCGCAGCGCGCAGCACACCGCGCGCATCGATGAGGTCATCGCTGCCGGTCTCGCACCGGATGGCGGCCTCTACGTACCCGAGGCATTGCCGCGGTTGGACACTTCCGCTTTCGACCCACACGGTGCGCTGGCCGATACCGCTATCGCGTTACTCGACCCCTTCTTTCGGGGCAGCGAGCTGGCTGCCGCGTTGCCCGCCATCTGTCGCGAAGCGCTGGATTTCCCGGTGCCGCTGCGCGCTCTACCGCACCACCCGCATGCGCAGGTGCTGGAGTTGTTCCACGGCCCCAGTGCCGCCTTCAAGGATGTCGGTGCGCGCTTTCTGGCCGCGTGCTTCCGTCGCCTGCGCCAGCCCACCCAGGCACCGCTCACCATCCTGGTGGCCACATCCGGCGATACGGGCGCGGCGGTGGCGGCTGCGTTCCATCGCCAACCTGGCGTGCGCGTTGTCATTCTTTATCCGGATGGTCGCGTATCGCCGCGCCAGGCGCATCAGCTGGGTTGCTTCGGCGACAACGTGCAGGCCTTGCGCGTGGCGGGCAGCTTCGACGATTGCCAGCGCATGGTGAAGGCCGCCCTGAACGATGCCTCGGTTCAGGCGGTGACGCCGTTGTCCTCGGCCAACAGCATCAGCCTGGGTCGCCTGTTGCCGCAGATGAGCTACTACGCGCACACCGCGCTGGCGTGGTGGTGGCAGCATCGCGAACCGCTCAACTTCATCGTGCCCACGGGCAACCTGGGGAATGCGCTCGCTTGCGTGTGGGTACGTGAGATGGGTTTGCCGGTGGGAGAGATCCGCCTCGCTTGCAATGCCAACGCCACCTTGCCGGAATTCTTTGACGGTGCAGCGTATGCGCCGCGCGCCGCGGTGCCGACGCTCGCCAATGCGATGGACGTGGGCGCGCCGAGCAACTTCGAGCGACTGAGCTGGACGTTTCCGCATGAGCACGAACTGCGTGCGCAACTGCAGGCCAGCAGCGTGGATGACGACACCATCCGCGCCACTCTGCTACGTCATGCGCGCGAGCACGGCGAGTTGTTCTGTCCACATACCGCGACTGCCATGCACCTGTTCGATGCCCTACCTAACGTGCAAAAAAAGCCGTGGACGATGGTGGCGACGGCGCATCCGGCCAAGTTCGATAGTGTGGTGGAGCCGCTGGTGGGTCACGCGCTGGAGGTACCAACCGCACTCGCGGTGATGCTGGCGCGCCCGGCCAGCGCCGAGCCGATGGTGGCCAGCGACGCAGCGTTGAAGCATTGGCTGTTGGATCGCGTGGGAAAGGATTGGGCGGTGGCGAGCTGAGATGAGGCACTCTTTGCATGCGTCTCACTGGGCTTCAGCGGTCTTGGTATCGATTTGGCGCGATACCTCTGCGCAGACTCGTTTTGGATGAAGAAGACATCGCAGATGCTGATATCGCAAGTTCAGAGGCGGCAATCGCCGCTATGGTCAAAACGAGACACGTCGAACCAAACTTGATCAAGATCCACTGACCTATGACGGGGAAACCAAATATTCCAACAAAGTAGGAGAGCACAAACCAGCATAGGGCGGAGTGTCTGTCTTTGGGATCCGTCCTGTTGACCGCCCAGGTTTGAATGGCTGGATAAGCAAGCCCATAGCCTAGGCCAGTGAGGATGGCCGCGAGTAGATGAAAGGCCGGAGAGTACGGAATTCCAAGCAGAAAGGTGACGCCGACCGCCATGATGGCCAACAACGATGTTGTTGCATGCAGGGGCGAGTAGCGCGCCAGCCTTCCAGCCAGTGCCAGGCGTGCGGTAATAGCTGTTGCTGCATATACCAAGAAAAACAGACTGGCACTCGCCCGAGTGCCAGCGGTGAGTGCTGTCTGGAAAGCCATGGTTCCGGAGAAGACGCATCCGCCTAAGCCAACCATCAGTATCGGCTTTATCGCTTCGGTACGAGAGATTGCACTCAGATTGCGAACCCAGGCACGCGTTGTTGGTATGTTCCTGTGGATGGGGGCCGCAATGGAGAACTTCAAAAATAGAATGGAACCTACGACGCTTACAAGAATGACGCACGCTAGTGCTGCGCGCGTATCAGTGGCTTGCCTGTCCATCAGTGCGCCAAGAAGAACGGGTGATCCACAAATCCCGGCCATCTGGAACGCGCTAAATCTTGTGAACCAGGTTACGCGATCGGCGTCAGCGATCCGCTCCGATAGAGACATGGGTGCGCCAATGTAGAACATTCCCCAGCCCAGCCCAACCAAGAAGCCTGCGAAGCCGGTGGAGAATATGCTATGTAATGGCGCGAAGGAGAAGATTGCATATCCACACGCTATAGCCATCGCTGCGAGAGCAGTCAGTCGTGGCGCGTCGATTCTTCCAGACCACCAGCCAACAACAGGTACGCCAATCAGGGTTCCTATCAAGGCAGCAAAGATCGCCTGACTGGCATCTGTCTCGCCACCACCGTGCATTTTATAGTGCAAAGGAAGCAAGAAGGTGGCGCCGTATCCGGTTGCAACGAACGTTGTCCCAAAGAGCAAGCTCAAAGCGGAAGAATGTCTCATCGGATCGATGCCTGGCTTGATTCCGTCGCTCATCAGGCTGGTGCCATGGACCTCAGTCTCTCGACGGACTGTATGACTTCCTGGCTGACGTACGCAATTTCCTCTGCCGTGTTGAATCGTCCGATGCCAAACCGCACGCTGGATCTTGCGGACCTGTCACTTCGACCCATGGCGGTTAGAACATGAGATGGTGAGGCTTCAGCAGACGTGCATGCGGAGCCAGATGAAAGTGCTATGTCTGGCATCTCGAGTAAAAGAGAGTCTGCGTCAATTCCGTGAAACGAAATGTTGATGAGCCCGGGGAGCGAGAATGGCAAGTTAGTATTGATGGTTATGTCGTCAATGCCAGACTCGATGGCTTCTATCAGCGCCAGGCGCAATGCATGGACCCGAGCAGATTCTTCCGCCATGCCTTCGCAGGCAAGCTTGACCGCCGATCCAAAGCCAACAATACCCGGGACGTTTAGTGTTCCTGATCGAATGCCCCACTCTTGTCCGCCTCCAACGATGAGGCCATCTATCCGATCCCTGACGCGGCACTGGTTTATGTATAGGCCGCCTACGCCCTTGGGGCCGTAGACTTTGTGCGCGGAGAAGGACGCAAGGTCGACCTTCATTGCTTCAACGTCAAACGGTACCTTTCCAAGTGCTTGAGTCGCATCGGTGTGAAATAGGATGTTCCTATCGCGACATGCCGCTCCAATCGCTTCGATGTTCTGAATGCTGCCTACTTCGTTATTTGCAAGCATTATCGATACAAGTTCAGTTTCCGCCGTCATTGCCGCAATGACAGATTCCGGAGCTACAAGTCCATTTGCCCCCGGTGGCACGTAGGTCACCTTGAAGCCGGTGGCCTCCAGTGCTCTACAGCTGTCAAGAACAGCCTTGTGTTCGATCTGGCTCGTAACGATATGGCCGCGTCCGCGAGTAGGTCTGAGGCAACGAATTGCTGTGTTAACTGATTCGGTTGCGCCGGACATAAAAACTATGTTCTCAGCGCTGTCGGCGTTTATGCATGAAGCAATGGTCCGTCGGGCTTCTTCTACTGCTTCGGCGGCGACCCAGCCGAAAGGGTGGCTTGTGCTGGATGCGTTTCCGTACTTGTTGGTAAGAAAAGGCATCATTTCCCCAAGGACGCGGGGGTCGATCGCCGTAGTGGCGTTATTGTCGAGATACACCATGCGTGCTGTGGTCATCAAATGTGCCCTCCGTGATGGCGCGCAGATGGCATGTCTATCCCGCGATCCTGCTGACCACTACTCGCCTCGATAAGTTGACCTTGAACGACTTTTCCATCTTCGTGAACGATGTTCAAACGTATTGATGTCGAAACGCCAAGAAGGTGGCTGAGTTGCATCCCTTTCACATAAGCGAGATCCCTGGACCACGGGCTGTCCTCAAAGAAAACCTCTAACGTGGCTTGTGCGCCATCTTCAGTGGAGGCGGCCTTGTCAAAGTATTCTTTCGTTATTACCGCGCAGGTCAGTTTCTCGGTCGGATGGTCGACGGGGTTAGAGCTTGGCGCGGTGGAGCCGCCTCTCTGGCGGGATACCATGCGATTGCGCACCGCTTCCGGGACGTCTTGCGTTGCAAGAATATGTGATGCATGTTGCCTCGCGGAGTCTTCATGGATAACGCGAATTGCATCAATCGGCACATCGTACTTGGCTGCTACGTGGGCATAGACGTTAACGATTTCGTCCCTTAAGTGCGCGAGTCGTGGATTTCGTTTTTGCGAGTTGGTTAGGTTTTCGCGGAGAAACTGCACTCGAAATATGCCTTGATGATCGAAAGCTAGAGATATCTTTGGTAGGCCTCCAGTTCTCTTTCTGAAATTCGTGGCGAAGCGCATCGCTGCTTCAAAGGCGTGTATCTGAGCCTCAACTTGGATAGTCTTGTCGCTTCCAAGATGAACACGCGAGTTGCCCGCGAGAATCGCAGTGCTGGCCTTGCATTCCGTCATTGTTCGCTTCCTTTGGGCGCGCGGATTTCCCTTTTGGGTGCCGACAGCTACTTAAGTTGGCCGGGATGGCTTCGGTGTGCCCCGTTTGAAGATGGGGCTGGATGCAGTGCCACGAGGTTACTGGAGCGTTCTGGAGCCGCTTGTCGGATTCGCTTGGCTCAGGAAGTCGGGGCTATCTGTGACAAACGACTCGGCGTGAGCGAAGTGCTGGTCCGATTTGTCGATATTCGAAGCGGAAACGACTTACACGAGCAGGGTACGGGCCCTGGCACCACTATCGAGACTGACTTTGCATTCCGTCGATAGCGCTGCTGTGATCATGGGCTTGCGTGCGGTGGGCAGAGGAATGCCAGCTCTTGCTGGAGTTATCACCCAAGCTTCATGGGGCCCGGCAAGAGGCAGTAGCACCACTTAGCGCATAGCCGTTGCGCGAGGTGATGGATTATTCGGTATGCCGTTTAAATTCAGCTCTTTGCGGGAGAGCGGTCAATGGGCGGCATAACGCACGCCGGCGATCCAGGTTTCATGCACCTGCAGGGCATCATCCAGCACGGCAAAGTCCGCTTGCTGCCCGGCGACGAGGCGTCCGCGGCTGCGACCCAGCCCCAGCCACGCCGCCGGATACGCGCTCGCCATGCGTGATGCTTCCGCTAGCGGCAGGCCCACCATATGAACCAAGTTGCGCACGCCGGTGGCCATGTCCAGTGCCGAACCGGCCAGCACGCCAGCGTCGCTCTGGCAAATGCCGTCGCGCGCGATGATGGTCTGGCCGTTGAGCACGTATTCGGGGTTGGCCGCACCCACCGGCGGCATCGCGTCGGTGACCAGCACGCTCTTGCCGCGCGCCTTGGCGGCAATCGCCACGCGCAGGGCGGCAGGGTGTACGTGGTGGCCGTCCACGATCAGGCCGCACCAGCTGTGCGGATCGTCCAGCGCGGCACCGACCACACCCGGCTCGCGGCTGCCCAGTGGCGTCATCGCGTTGTATAGATGGGTGAAGCCACACACGCCAGCGTCCAACGCAGCACGCGTGGTGTCGTAGGTGGCGGCGGTATGGCCGGCCACCACCAGTACGCCGGCCTCGCTGAGCTGGCGGATCACGTCCAGCGGCACTTCCTCCACCGCGAGGGTGATCATCACCACGCCGCGACGCTGGCGCGTGATGGCGGCGATGTCGTTCGCATCCGGCAGGCGGAACAGCGCGGCGTCATGGATGCCCTTGCGCGCGTTGGCGAGGAACGGGCCTTCCAGGTGAATGCCGAGCACGCCCGGCACGCCCTGTTCGATGGCGGCGTCCACGGCGTCGAGCGCCTGGTGCATCACCTCGGCGGTGTCGGTGATCAGCGTGGGCAGGAAGCCGGTGGTGCCGAAGCGCCGGTGCGCGGCGCCGATGGCAGCGAGGGCCTCCACCGTGGGTTCGGCGTTGAACAGCACGCCGCCGCCGCCATTGACCTGTACGTCGATAAAGCCAGGCAACAGGAGGCGACCGCCCAGGTCATGAATTTGGGCCGTGGTCACGCGCGCATCGTCGGCGCGCACGATGGCCTCGATGCGCGCACCGCGCACCAGTACCGCCAGGCCCCCCTGCGGGCCGTGGTCGCCCAGTACGCGGGCGTTGACGAGAGCAGTCAGGGGCGTGTTCATCACACGGTCTCCGTGACCTTGCGCAGATGCGGCGGCACGTCCGGGTCGTAGCCGCGTGCCAGTGCCAGCGCGCTCGCGGCGCGGTAGAAACTCTGCACGGCGAGCAGCGGCGTGACGATGGGCGCGATGTCGGCGGGCAGGGGCAGGGTGTCCGGCTCGTGGCTGTTGGGCGCGGCGATGAATACGCGCGCGCCGCGCGCACGGAACTCACGGGCCACGGCGAGCGTATTGTCCAGCGTGCCGTCGTCCTGCGCCAGGAACAGCACGGGGAAGCCTTCGCCCACCAGCGCCATCGGGCCGTGCTTCACTTCGGCCGCGCTGAACGCCTCGGCATGCAGGCCACAGGTTTCCTTGAGCTTGAGTGCGGCTTCCAGCGCCGCGCCAAAGCCGTAACCGCGACCCACGACGAACAGGTTGCGCGTATCGCGCAGGCCTTCGGTCAGTGCACTCCAGTCACTGTCCCAGCCGCGACGCAGATCATCGGGCAGGCGTTGCACCACTTCGTGCAGCACCTTGTCGTTGCTCCAGTGCGCCGTGAGCTGAAGGATCGCCGCGAGCGTGGCGAGGTAGCTCTTGGTGGCGGCCACGCTGAGTTCCGGGCCGGCGCGCAGCGGCACGAAGGTGTCGGCCATCTGCGCAAGCGGGGAGTCTTCCACGTTCACCAGCGCCAGCACGTGCGCACCGGCGGCCTTGGCGGCCTGCGCGCTGCGCAGCAGGTCCGGGCTCTTGCCGGACTGGGAAATAGCCACGAACAGCGCGCCATCCAGGTGCAGGTCGGCATCGTAGATGGAGGAGATGGAAGGCGATGCCGAGGCGGTGATCAAGCCCAGGCGAGTTTCGAACACGTACTTGGCGTAGGCCGCAGCGTGGTCGGAGCTACCGCGGGCACAGGTGACGATGAAGCGCGGCGGCTTGGCCCGCAGTTGTTCGCCGAGCGCCGCCAGGATCGGCGCGTTCTCGCGCAACTGGCGCTCGACCACGGCGGCCGTTTCATGGGCCTCGCGGAACATCAGGGTGGAGCTGGCTTCTTTCATCGTCTTTCTCAGTGGCAAGCGTGGGCGCGCCACGCGGGGTCGAGGTATGGGCCTCAACCCTTGCGGGGCGCGGAAGTTTGCGGTGGCGCGGTGGAGCCGCGCACGACCAGTTCGGGTACGAAACATTCGCTGTGCGGCGCCTCGTCGACGCCGCCGGCTTCGCGTTGTAGTTCGGCCATCAGTTGCAGCGCGGCGTGGCGACCGATGTCGCTGGTGGACTGGCGCGCGGTGGTCAGCGCGGGCCACGCTTGCTTGGAGAACGGGCTGTCCTCGAAGCCGGCGATGGAGAGGTTCCACGGCACGTCCAATCCGCTGGAACGGGCAGCGGCCAGCACGCCGGCGGCGATTTCGTCGTTGCTGCCGAAGATCGCCGTGGGTGGATCTTTCAGCGCCAGCAGCTTGCGTGCGCCGCGAAAGCCGTCATCGAACGCATAGCGGCCGGGCAGCACGAGCTTCTTGTCCAGTGGCAGGCCGTAATCCTTCAGGGCATCGGCGTAGCCCTGGTAGCGCTCCGGGCTGGAGCGGTGGTGCGGTTCGCCCCACAGGAAGCCGATGCGCTTGTGACCCATCTGGATCAGGTGTTCGGTAATGGCGTAGGCCGCGCTGCGGTCGTCGATGTAGACGCAGGGCGCGCCATCGTGCGGATCCTCGCGCGAGGAAATGATGCGCACGAAGCTGATGCCGTTCTCCGAGAGCGTGGCGATGAGATCGGCCTGTTCGGACATCGGCGGCGCCAGCACCAGGCCGGCAAGGCGATTGCGTTCCACCAGCGCACACAGCTCCTGCGCGAGATCGGGCGAGGTGGAATCGCACGGGTGAATCAGCAAGCCGAAACCACGCTCGCGGCACGCGGAAAGCACGCCATTCTGCATGCTGATCACGTAGTGAGCGTTGGGGTTGTCGTAGACCAGGCCGATGGCATAGGCATGCGCGCTGCGCAAGCCACGCGCGGAAGGATTGGGCTGGTAGCCCATGGCCTCAATCGCGCGTTCCACCTTTTCGCGCGTGTCCTGCCGCACCGAGGCTTCGCGATTGATCACGCGCGAAACGGTCTTGAGCGAAACGCCTGCGCGTTTGGCGACGTCCTTGATGGTGGGGGTGCGCAACGTAATGACTCCGGCAGAACAAGGTGGGGCATCGTAGCCCAGCGGGACGCGCCCTGAGGCGGCGCCCTGCGAGTGGCAAAGGTCAGGAAGCGTGCTGACCCACGCGATGGCCCCTCATGCCGTAATAGAGGATGTACAGGTAGCAGGGCACCATCAGCACCATGAATACCAGCTGGAAGTTGTAGTGCTGTTTCAGATGCACGAACAGTTGGGGCACCAGGGCGCCGCCGACGATGGCCATGATCAGCAAGGCCGAGCCTCGCTCGGTCAGGCGGCCCAGGCCGTGGATGGCGAGCGGAAAGATCGCCGGCCACATCATGGCGTTGGCAAAGCCCAGTGCAGCAACGAAACCTACCGAGATATGCCCCGTGGTGACGTACGCGCCTAGCGTAAACACCACGCCGAGCACGGCCGACACCGCCAGGTAGCTCTGCTGCGAGATAAAGCGTGGGATAAGCAGCAGGCCGGCGACGTAACCTGCCAGCATGGCAATGAGGGTGAACGAGGTGAAGTGCTTGGTTTCTTCCAGCGGCAGGCCAAAGCCCTGGCCGTAGGTGCCAATGGCGTCACCCGCCATTACTTCCACGCCCACATACAGGAACAGGCACAGCACACCCAGCCACAGGTGCGGAAAACTGAAGATGCCGCCCTTGGCGTGGCCGATATCCGACTCGGCATTGGCGCCGGCGGGTTTGATCTCCGGCAGCGGCGAGCGCACCACCCAGATCGCCAGCAACACCAGCAGGCCAGCCATGATCATGTATGGCATGTGGATCTTGGCGGCGAACGCATTGAGCAGTGCCTCGCGCGCTTCAGGCGTAGGCGCTGCCTTGACCTGCTGGTCGAACGTATCGATGCCGCTGAGTACCAGCGCACCAAACACCAAGGGGGCGAGCGCACCTGCCACTTTGTTGCAGATGCCCATGAAAGCAATGCGCTGCGCTGCGCTGTCGATGGGGCCGAGGATGCTGATGTAAGGGTTGGAAGCCGTTTGTAGCAGCGCCAAGCCAGCGCCGATGACGAAAAGCCCCAGCAGCGCGGGATAGAAGATGCGCATGCTCACGAATTGGCCGAACAGCACCGCACCGATGGCCATCACGAACAAGCCCAAGCCCATGCCCTTTTTCATGCCTGTGCGACGCAGCACGCTCGACGAGGGAATGGCCAGGAAGAAGTAGGAGAAATAGAACACGAGCGGCACCAGAAACGCCGACACGTCATCCACGTTGAAAGCTAGCTTCACAAACGTAATCAGCGGCCCGTTGAGCCATGTCACGAAGCCGAAAATGAAGAACAACACACCGATGATCAGCATCGGCACCACGCTGGAAGAGCGCGCCTCGCTGGCGGAAAGCGTAGTGGCAGACATGTGGATGGAAACCCCCGCAAATGACCGATGACTGATGGGCCATGGTGGCCCGACTCCCCCGAACGACCTTTTATCGACGCTAAGCGCAACGTTGTCAATTGTCGCACCGAATGGGCCTTACCGTGGCCTGTCGAAAGGGCGCTTGATGACTTCTGGCAGGGGTGCCAAATGGCGCGTTGCGGCACACATTTCGGGCCAATTTTTACCCCGGTGTTTTTGGCATAAATAACTTTAAAACAATAAATTAACTGCACTGGTCTGGAGCGGGTGCGACCGCCACTGCTGTCCTGCCGCATCGAATGTGTCAGGCGCAACCAATCTTCTTATTGACAACGTTGTCAGGCGTTACCAGACTCCGGCCAAATTCGGGGCAGCTTTGACAGTCCCGTGACATTGGGATGACGAGGGGATAGCAGTGGGGGAAGCCATCAGCCACGGCGCACGCGAGTTGTCGCCAGTAGCCATGTTTCTCGCGGCCGACGTCGGGGGAACGCATGCGCGCATTGGCCTGGTGAGCCCGCAGCCGGATGGTCCGCGGCCGGTCACCGTGCTTGAGTACCACCGCTATGCCTGTGCGGAATGGCCCAGCCTCACTGCAGTGCTCAAGGACTTCGTCGGTCATCTTGGCCGCTCCGTGCACGTGGATCGTTGCGCGGTGGCGAGTGCGGGATACGTGCTGGGCGACGCCATCATCAACGACAACCTGCCCTGGCCGGTGTCCATCCGCGACATCCGCGACAGCCTGGGCATTGCCCAATTGGCCGTGGTCAACGATTTCGAAGCCGTGGCCTATGCCACGCAGTTCCTCGGTCAGGCCGATACCGTCGCCGTGATCGAGAGCAGCGCGGCACCCGCCAGTGGCCCGGTGCTGGTGATGGGGCCGGGTACGGGCCTGGGCTCCGCCGTGCTCTTGCCGGGCGAACCGCATGCCACGGTGCTCGCTACCGAAGCGGGACAGATCGCGCTGGCGCCGGGCAACGAACGCGAAATCGAGATTCTCCGCTACTTTGCCCGCGACCGCGCTTACGTGTCATTCGAGCACGCACTGTCGGGCCCGGGCCTGCTCAATCTCTACCACGCGATCTGCGCGCTCAATCAGCAAGCGCCCGTGCTCGTTGAACCTAGCCAGGTCACGCAAGCGGCGCTGACGCGCAGCGACGCTGCGGCGGTCGAGGCGCTGGATGTGTTCTGCGGTTTGCTCGGCAGCTTTGTCGGTGACCTCGTGCTGCTCTACGGCGCGCGCGGCGGCGTGTTCCTGGCCGGCGGCATCCTGCCGCAGATCCGCGACGTGCTGCTTACCAGCAGCTTCCGTCAGCGCTTCTTCAACAAAGGCGTCATGCGCGCCTTTCTTCAACAGGTTCCCGTTCGATTGATGGAGCACGGCCAACACGGCGTGATCGGCGCGGCCGGCCTCTACCTGGATGGTCGGCATGCAAAGCCAGGAGAAATTGAAGTACCGCAGTAACCACCGTTGCACTGAACCGGGCGCGAGCCCAGATCACCAAGCCGCAGCCGGACAGCCCACACACATCCGCTGCTGAAATACCTTCGAGGGGAGGAAACCATGTCACACCGCAAAACGATTCTTGCCGCTAGCATCATTGCCGGTCTGTGTCTGTCCGGCGCGCTCTATGCTCAGGACGCCAATCAGCAGTCCAGCACGACCCAGTCCAGCGAGAAGCCGGACCAATCGAAGGCCAAGCAGCTTGCGACGGTGACCGTCACCGGCATTCGCGCGAGCTTGCAGGCGTCGATGGATACCAAGCGCAACGCCGACGCCATCGTCGACGCGATCACGTCGGAAGACATCGGTAAGTTCCCCGCCAGCAACGTGGCTGAAGCGCTCGCTCAGATGCCGGGCGTCACGCTCGATCGTCAGCTCGGCGCAACCCAGCGCGTCAGCATCAACGGCATGGACCCCAGCCTCAACCTGACCCTGCTCGACGGTCACCCGGTCGCCCAGGCTGTTTGGCTGTACGACGACGCACCGAACCGCGGCTTCAACTACTCGCTGCTGGCACCGGAAGTCGTCGGGCGCCTTGAGATCTTCAAGAGCCCGGAAGCTCGCCTGCCGGAAGGTGCGCTTGGCGGCACCATCATCATGCACACGATCAAGCCGCTGGACGTGCCGGCCAACACGCTGACCGGCTCGGTGGGCGTGAACTACAACGACATGGTCAGCAACAGCCGCCCGTCCGCGTCGGTGTTCTATAGCTGGCACAACGACGACAAGACCTTTGGCGTCGATGTGTCGGCACAGCACTACGAACAGTTCCAGAACCGCCAGGGCCTGGAGAACTATGGTTATACGCCGGTGTCGGGCATCGTCGGCGCCAGTCCGGTGGCCGCTGCGCTGGTGGCGTCCGGCAAGATCAAGCTGACCGACCAGATCCCGAACCAGATCAGTGTCTCCAACTTCCAGCAGACCGAGAAGCGCGACAGCGTTACCTCGAACATCCAGTGGAAGCCGCTGGAGAACCTGAACTTCAACCTCGGCCTGATGTACGCCAAGGACAACCTCGACAACCTCAATCAGTCGATGTATCCGTGGGCGCTGCACAGCCCGGCCGGCATCACCTCGCTGACCGAAGGCCCCAACGGCATCATCGTCGCTGGTAGCCAGGCGGGTACGCCGTGCCAGAACAACCTCAACTGCACCAGCACCGCGCAGACCTTCGCCGACAACAATGCCCGCCGCTCGGAAATCACCACCAAGGGCGTGGACCTGACCGGCGAGTATCGCGGTGACGGCTGGCGCCTCAACGGCCAGGCCGGTGTGAGCGTGTCGCGCAACCCGATGGAAGCGGGTGTGAAGGAAATTTTCTACGGCGGCGGCTTCGACTGGTCGATCAGCAAGGGCCCGCAGTACACCGATCCGACGACCGCAAACGACCCGAGCTATTGGGCCGACAACGGTTGGGGCGGCAACCTTGGCAAGGAGCTGTACAAGGCCAAGGACAGCTACGGCCAGCTGGACTTCACCAAGGATTTCGACGGCTTCCTCAATTCGGTGGCCGTGGGCGCACGCTACGCCTCGCACTGGGAAAGCCAGACGCTCAACGTGTTCACCGGTCCGCAGGCGCTCACGCTCAACCAGATCGGTTTCGGCGGCCTGACCAACCTTGATGGCGCGCGCAGCCTTGGTTTGAGCCAGACGGCGATCCAGCACGTGCAGACCGCCGGTGCCGAGGCGATCTTCAATGCCATCCAGAACTCGCCGGGCTTTGGCGTGAACCAGGACCCGAACTCGTACTGGGACAACACCTTCGCGGTGCAGCAGCAGAACACCGCCGCCTACCTGCAGGCCAACTTCGGCAACGATAACCTGCACGGCAACATCGGCGTGCGCTACGTGCACACCAAGAACACCAGCAGCGGCTATGTGATTCCGCAGGAATGCGCCTCGGCTGACTCGTGGGACTGCGTGTTCCCGACCGGCTTCGGCTACATCACCCAGAACAGCACGCACAACAACTGGCTGCCGTCGTTCAACATTGCCTACAACGTCACGCCGGACGTGATCCTGCGCGGTGCGGCCTCGGAGACCATCTCCTATGCGCCGTACAACCAGATGGCGCCGTACTTCGCCGCCAACGACACCGTGCTGACGGCCGCGGCAGGCAACCCGAACATCAAGCCGTACCGTTCGGTGAACTTCGATGGCTCGGCCGAGTGGTACTTCAACCCGGAGTCGATGGTCGCCGTGTCGTTCTTCTACAAGAACGTGCTGAACTACATCGTCAATGCGGCCACCGTGCAGGAGCGCATCAACGGCTCCTGGGCGCTGCCTGACTTCGCCAACAGCGCCGCCGCGCTCGTTGCCTCCGGCCAGTGTACGACTGCGGGCCTGTGCGCCTACGACGTGACCGCGCCGGTCGATGGCGGTCGCGCCAAGGTCAAGGGCGGCACCATCAGCTACCAGCAGGCGTATGGCTACGGCTTCGGTCTGCGCGCCAACTACACCTACTCGGATGCTTCCACCAAGACCGGTGGCGCCCTGCCGTACAACTCCAAGAATTCGTACACGGTTGCTCCGTACTACGAAGAAGGTCCGTACAGCGCCAGCCTGGCCTACACCTACCGCTCCAGCTACCTCGCTGGTGGCTACGTGGCGGGTGCGCCCTCGACCTACATCGATGGCTTCAAGGAGCTGGACGCTACCCTGGGTTACGAGATCAACAAAAACTTCTCGCTTACCCTCAACATGCTGAATCTGCTCAATTCCAAGTACTACGCGTACCTGGGCAGCAAGACGCAGATGTCTTCCGAGTACGTGACCGGCCGCCAGTACATGCTGAAGGCCAACTTCAAGTTCTAAGGCGATACACCGCGCGCCAGGGTTCCCCACAGGGCCCTGGCACGCGGTCGAGTCGGGGCGCTCGCGTTCCGGTTCTGCAAGTTCTGCGCGTATCGCAATCACCCGCGATGGCGGTACGCGCAGTTGTACGTCCGGTGTCTACCCAATTTCGAAGCCCATGGGCTTCCTCCCCAACGGACCTGGCGGTATTGCCCGGTCCGATTTTTCTTGTGGCGAGCCTCCCGCCTGGTTCGTCACTTTTTTTTTCGCTTATCTTCTGCACATAAGCCGACGACGCGAGACATTCGATGAGCCTTCACCGTTATGTGCTGTGCCTGGCCCTTTGTGGGGTCGCTGCCGCTGCCCACGCCACGACCACGGTCGAGGTGATTCCCATGCCTGCCGAGGTGCGTGTGCAAGGCGATGGATTCACGGTCACCGCGCAAACGCCCATCGTGGTAGACGCTGACGACGCCGATGCTCGCCGCAGTGCGGATTACCTCGCCACGCTGCTGAACAAGACGCGGCGGTTGCCGTTGAAGGTCAGCACGGCAGTGGGTGCCAGTCCGGCCATTGTGCTCAAGCGCGATGCGCAGGCGCCGGTGGCACATGGCGAAGGTTACGCCCTCGATGTGGATAGCCAGGGCATTCGTGTGGTGGCGCGGGGCGAAGCCGGTCTGTTCTACGGCGCCATCACCGCGTGGCAGTTGCTCACGGCCTCTGCCGGGCAGGGCGATGTACGGGTTGCTGCCGTGCACATCCGTGATCAGCCGCGTTTCGCCTGGCGCGGTTTCATGCTCGACTCCGCGCGCCATTTCCAGACCACCGACGAAGTGCGCACGCTCATCGATCAGATGGCCCAACACAAGCTCAACGTGCTGCATTGGCATCTCACCGATGACCAGGGTTGGCGCATCGAGATCAAGCGCTACCCGGAACTCACCCGCATTGGCGCCTGGCGTACGCCGCCGGATGCCGGACACAACGGCGAACCCGCGCGCTACGGCGGCTTCTATACGCAAGACGAGGTTCGCGCCATCGTCGCCTATGCCGCCGATCGCCACATTACCGTGGTGCCGGAGATCGACATGCCAGGCCACGCGCAGGCCGCGGTGGCCTCGTATCCGGAGTTCGGCGTGACCGGAAAGCGTCCGCCGGTGTCGGTGGATTGGGGCGTCAACCCGTACCTGTACAACGTGGACGATGCCACCATCCAGTTCCTGCACAACGTGCTGGACGAGGTGATGGCGCTGTTCCCGTCCACCTATATCCACGTGGGCGGTGACGAAGCCATCAAGGATCAGTGGCAGGCCTCACCCGCGGTGCAGGCGCGCATGCGCTCGCTCGGCATCAAGAACGAAGACGCGATGCAGAGCTGGTTCATCGGGCAGATGGGCCAGTACCTCGCGGCACATGGCCGTCGTTTGATCGGATGGGACGAGATTCTGGAAGGCGGTCTGCCGGCCAGCGCCACCGTCATGTCCTGGCGTGGTACCCAGGGTGCCATCAAGGCCGCCCAGCTTGGTCACGATGTGGTGCTCTCGCCCGCGCCGCAGCTTTACCTGGACCAGATGCAGAGCGATCGGGCGGATGAAACCACCGGTCGCTTGCCGGCGGTGTCACTGGAAAGCTACTACCGCTTCGAAGCGGTGCCCAAGGAGCTGAGCAAGGCGCAGGCCGAGCACGTGCTTGGCGTGCAGGCCAATATGTGGACCGAGCACATGCCCACCTTGCGCCATGTCGAACACGCCGTGTTCCCTCGCCTGGACGCGCTTGCGGAAACGGCTTGGACACCCGCGGCCGAGCGCCATTGGCCGGATTTCCTGCAGCGCCTGCCAGCCCAGCTTGCCCGCTACCGCGCGCAGGATATCGGCTATGCGGACAGCGCCTTTGCGGTTTCCATCGAGACGGATCGCAACGCGGCACTGGCCAGCGGGCACGCCAGCGTGAACCTGTTCAACCAGGCCAAGTACGGCCAGCTGCACTACACCACCGATGGCAGCGCACCCGGTGTCGACTCGCCGCTCTACATCAAGCCCTTCGCCGTCACGCTGCCGGCGACGATCAAGGCCGTGGCGTTGGATGCGGCCGGCACGCCGCTCGCGGCGGTGCGCGAGCGCACGCTGGATGCCAACACCTTGCGCACGCGTAGCACGGGCGAGCTGGCCAATTGCGCGGGCAGCGATTTTTACCTGCGCGTGCAGCCCACGCCCGATGCCACCAGCCTGGCGCCCAGCTACGCCATCAACGTGTTCGACAACTGCCGCATGTATCGCCAGGCCAGGCTGGATGGAATCACTGCCATTCGCGTCGACACCGCCCGATTGCCGCGCAACTATGCACTCGCGCACGAAGCCAAGCTGGTGGTGTCGCACCCTGCCAGCACGCCAAACGGTGAGCTGGTGGTGCACCTGGATAGCTGCAAGGGCAAGGCGCTGGCCACGCTCCCGCTACCAGCGGATGGCCCGGCCGCGTTCACCTTGCAGGGCACGATGGCCAAGCAGCAGGGCGTGCACGACCTGTGCCTGGTGTTCACCTCGCCCATCACTGGGCCGATCTACGGCATCGGCGCCGTGACGTTGCAACCGGTTGGCCAGAGCACACCGTGAGCACACCGTTGCGGCGCCTTGCCTCGGTGGACGCACTGCGTGGCTGCACGGTGGCGTTGATGTTGCTGGTGAACGACCCAGGTGATTGGGAACACGTGTACTGGCCGCTGGAACACGCGGCCTGGCACGGCTGCACGCCGACCGACCTGGTGTTTCCTTTCTTTCTGTTTGTGGTGGGCGTTTCCATCGCGCTGGCCATCGGGCCGCGCGTGGAGCAGGGCGCGGCGAAGGGCGTGCTGGCACGTGCGGCACTCATGCGCGCGCTACGTATTGTGCTGCTGGGTGTGGCGATCAATGTGCTGGCGTGGCTTATCATGCCGGGCGCGCATGTGCGCCTTCCTGGCGTGCTGCAACGGATAGGTGTGTGCTTCGCGGGCGCGGCCATGTTCGCCATCTACACCTCGGCACGCGTGCAGTGGGGCGCCATCGTTGCGCTATTGCTAGGCTACTGGGCGCTGTTGTGGAGCGGCGGAACGCTGGAGCCGTTCGTCAATATCGTCAGTCGCACCGACTTCGCCGTGTTCGGCGGCTTCGTCTACCAGATCGATCCGTTGACCGGGTTGGGTCACGATCCGGAAGGTCTGCTCAGTTGCCTGCCATCGCTGGCGACCAGCCTGCTCGGTCTGCGGGCGGGTCAATGGTTGCGGCAGGGGCGCTCGGTCGCGCTGGCAATTGCCGGGGTGTCATCGTTGCTTCTGGGCTACCTGTGGTCGTGCTGGCTGCCGTTGAACAAGAACCTGTGGACCTCCTCGTTCGTGCTGTGGACCGCGGGGTGGGCCATGCTGGCGCTGTGGGTGTGCCACGGGTTGATCGATCGCCGCGGCTGGCCCGCCCTGGGGCGCCGTTTCGGCATGAACGCGGTGGCCGCCTACGCTGGCTCGGAGCTGATGCAGATCGTTCTGCCGGGGCTGGGCTGGCAAGAACCGCTCTATCGGCACGGCTTCGCCGGCTGGATCACCCCACTCGCCGGCCCCTACGTGGCGTCGCTGGCCTATGCGCTGGTGTTCGTGGCGGTGTGGTGGTTGATCGTCTATGCGATGGACCGGCGGCGGATCTACCTCAAGCTCTAAGAGCCTGGGCCTCGCCCTACTTGCGACTGTCATCGGCGATAGGCACGCTATCGGGCTTTCTGTGCCCTGAGCGGAGTAGTCATGTCGAGCCAAGAAACCATTCTCCAGATCATGCCGGCCACCGGCTGGGTCGCCGTGTACGACGAAGGCGGCGAAGAAACCGCCGAGGCACTCGTGTGCTTTGCCCTCGTTGACGGTGGCCGCGCCGTGCGCCCGATGCGTGCCGATGGCACCAAGATCGCCTTCGCCGATGCGCTGCCGAACTTCGTGCGCGTGGAAGAACTCGCCGAGTTCGAGGAAGAAGAGGAAGACGAGGACGAGGAAGAAGAGGAAGACGAGGAGGCCTGAGCCCCTCGTTGTACCCGGTGATGCGGCGCCCTGCGTCGCATCACGGTGACACGGCCAGCGCCGTCGACAGCGTTTCGCTGCGCGGCGCGGCCAACCCGCCATAGCGGGCATCGATGCGGATGAGCAACGCGCGGGCATCCGCCACGGCGCCCTTGCTGCGCAGCGCTTCCACCTTGTCGAGTTGAGTATCCATGTCGCGCTGCAGGCGTGTGCGGCAGGCGGCCAAAGCCGTCGCATCCGAGGGAGTCGGCGAGTCCAGTATCTGCAAGGCGCGGCCTAGCGCCGTGGCGTCGGCCAGCTCGTGGCCGGTGTGGCGCACATCGAGCGTGGCAAGGTGGCTTACGCACCAGTCCTTCAGCGATTGGCGGCTTTGTCGGTCGGCATCGAGACGGGCGGGATCTTCGTCACCCGTTAGGTAAACCAGTCGGCTCTCGGCCTCAAAGCTTTCGAGCAGTTCGCGCGGCGGCGCCGGTACCTGTACGCCGATGGCATCGCTGCCGGCATCGAGCAGGGCGCCCTTGAACAGGTCCGGGTAGCCCAGCGCCAGGCGTAGCGCCACGCGCGCGCCACCGGAAAAACCACCCACGTACACGCGTGTCGAGTCGATGGGGTAACTCGCCATCACGTTGGTGGCGGCCAGCACGGCGAGCGGTTCGCGTCGGTCGAGCACGTCGGCGTCGTTGCCCATATGGGCAGCGGTCACCAGGATGGTGCCATGCGCGGCCAGGGTTTCCAGCCACGCGGCGGGCACGCGCGCCTCGTCCCAGGGTGGCACGAACACCAGCAACGCGTAGCCATGGGCCGGCCTTTGCGGCGGTACGTACAGCGCAAAGTGTTCGTGGGCGAGATCGATGGGTTGCTCGCGCAAGCTTGCCCTTTGGGCCGCCATGCGCTGTTTCAGGCGCTGCGCGTTGAGTGGCGAGAGCAGCCGGCGCATCAGCTCCGTGCTGGCGGAGAGGGGCGTATAGGCCTGAAACGTCACATCCTCGCGCACCGCTGGCGTCGTGGTTGCCCCCAGTGGGGTCGCAAGGATCAGGCCGATGAGCAGGCGGCGCCATGGCATGGCGCCACGCTAGCATCAGCGTGGCCGCAGGTTGTCATCGTAAATTATTACGGCTTGGCTATGATCGGCGGTTCACCCTATGTCCTTACGATCGAGGTTGCCGATGACTGCTCCGTCGCCGCTGGTGCGCCGTGCCTTGCTGCTGGGTTCGTTTACGTTGCTGACGGCCTGTGCCGGCCAGGTGGCTTCCGAGCTACCCAGCCGCAGCACGGCCATCGACGTACCGGCGATCCAGCGTCCCGGTGGGGAAACCCCGCAATGGTGGTTCCGCAGCGGCGCTGCGTCGGCGGCGCGGCTGGCGGCGCAGGCCAACACGGGTGGGCAGCGTGCGAAGAACGTCATCGTGTTCCTGGGTGACGGCATGAGCATTCCCACCATCGCGGCCGCGCACGTGCTTGCCGGCCAGCGCAAAGGCCTGGATGGCGAGAGCTATCGCCTGAGCTTTGAGCAGTTTCCCTTCAGTGCGCTCAGCCGCACCTACGAAACCGATCAGCAGACGCCCGACTCGGCCGGCACCATGACCGCGATCATGAGCGGTGTGAAAACGCGCGGCGGCTATATCGGCGTGTCGCAGGTGCCGCGCCGGCAGGATTGCGCCGGCACGCGCGGGCAGGAACTGGTAAGCGCGCTGGAGCTGGCCGCCACCGCCGGCATGAGCACCGGCGCCGTCACCACCACGCGCATAACCCACGCCACGCCGGCCGCCACCTTCGGGCACCTGCCCGAGCGCAACTGGGAGGTCGATGCCGACCTCACCGCCGAAGCCAAGGCGCAGGGCTGCAAGGATTTCGCCGCGCAGCTCATCGACTTTCCCGCCGCCGGCGGCCTCACCGTGGCCATGGGCGGCGGTCGCACCGAGTTCATGGTGGCCGGCGAAGACGACCCGGTGGAGCAGGGCAAGGTGGGCCAGCGTCTGGACGGGCGCGACCTCATCGGCGAATGGAAAAAGCAGCACCCCGACGGCACCTATGTGTGGACCGGCAGCCAGCTCAAGGCACTGGACGCCAAGCGCACGCCGCGCCTGCTCGGCCTGTTCAACAGCTCGCACCTCAACTACGACCACGAGCGCGTGAGCGACAAGCTCGATGAGCCCAGTCTGGCCGAGATGACCACCAGCGCCATCGAGGTACTCAAGCAGAACCCCAACGGCTTTTTCCTGATGGTGGAAGGCGGCCGCATCGACCACGCCCTGCATGCCGGCAACGCCTACCGTGCGCTGGACGAAACCGAAGCCTTCGCCGACGCCGTGCAGGCTGCGCTGGACCACACCGACCCCAGCGAAACACTCATCGTGGTGACCGCCGATCACGCACACACGCTGACCTTTGCCGGTTATCCCAAGCGTGGCAACGATATCCTCGGCCTGGTGCAGGGCCACACCGACAGCTACGACGACGAAGGCGCCGCTGGCGTGGCACGCGACGCCACCGGCAAGCCCTATACCACGCTGGGTTTCGCCAACGGCCCGGGCTACACCGGTGCCAGCGACACCCAGCCGGAGGGCAGCAAGCGCTTTCCGCACGTAGTGCACGACTACTCCGCCATCACCAAGGGCCGCCCCGACCTGGGCAAGACCAACACCGCCGATCCGAACTACATGCAGGAGTCGGTGTTGCCGCTCAAGGCAGAAACGCACGGCGGCGAAGACGTGGCGATCTTCGCCACCGGGCCTGGCGCATCGGCTTTCCATGGCGAGATGGAACAGAACACCATTTTCCACGTGATCGTGCAGCACGCGCCGCTGCTGCGTGACGAGCTGTGCAAACTGCACAGTTGCAACGCCGATGGCGTGCCTGTGGATCGCCCCACTTACCAGGCATGGTTGCAGCAGGCCAGTCAGGGCAGCGCCCGCTGAAACCTTCGACACCGGCTAGCCGGTGTCGCGTGAAATCTCGGTGTAAACGTAACTTCATACGCGATGCGCAGGATGCGGGGAGGCTTGCCAATGGCAAGCGCTCCCCTTCCCCTGGAGTCGCGTTTTCATGAAGAAGAATCTGCTTGCCGCCGCGCTTGCGGCGGCCATGGTCGTTGCGTTGCCTCAAGCCAACGCGGCCGACAACGACCAGCCCGCTGCTGCCGCCGCGCCGGCGTCCGACAGTGCCAAGAACCTGGAAACCATCTCGGTGATCGGCCAGGGCGAAACGCGCCAGGTGCAGCGCATCACGGTGAAGGACATCGCGGTGCTGCCGGCCGGTACCAGCATCCAGAAGCTGCTCAACCGTATCCCGGGCGTGAACGTGCAGTCCAACGATGCGTTCGGCGCCAACGAAGAATCGCAGACCATCAGCCTGCGCGGCTTCAACACCGTGCGCCTGGGCTACACGCTCGATGGCCTGCCGCTGGGCGACAACGCCTACGGCAACTACAACGGCCTCAACATCAGCCGCGCGCTGATCGCCGAGAACTTCGGCGGCGTGGAACTGGCCTCGGGCATCGGCAGCTTGGGCACCGCCTCCACCAGCAACCTTGGCGGCACGGTGCAGTACTACTCCGACGATCCGGCCAGCACCTTCGGTGGCCGCTTTGGCCAGACCGTGGGCAGCGACCAGAACCGCCGCACCTACGTGCGCCTGGATTCGGGCGACTACCACGGCTTCTCCATGTATCTCTCGGGCATTCGCGCCACCGCCGACATGTGGGCGCCGCCTGAATCGCCCACCACCACCAAGCAGTTCAATGGCAAGGCGGTGTATCAGTTCGATGGCGGCAAGCTCACCGCCTTCGCTGATACCTCGCGCACCTCGCAGGCCGATTACGCCTACCTCTCCAAGAGCGGCATGTCGCGCGGCCTGGGTTGGGACTGGAACCTGTACGCGCCCGATTGGAAGCGCGCACTGGCGGCGGCGTACTGCTCGCCGATCTACACCAAGGGCGGCAAGCGCGATCCGCGCTGCGGCTTCTCCGGCGGCGTGGACAACATCGATGACGCCTACTACCAGAGCCGCGCGCTGCGTCGCGATGACCTGTACTACATCGCGGGCGATTTCTTCCCCAGCGATGCGGTAACCGTGCACACCCAGGTCTACCATCACGAGAACGCCGGCCAGGGTCATTGGTGGTCGCCAGGCCAGCCGTCCTATCCAGGCACCGCGCAGGAGCTGCCGATCTCCATTCGCAGCACCAACTACACCATCAACCGCAATGGCGCGATCGCGTCGGTGAGCTGGGACGTGGAAGGCCATCACCTGGAAGGCGGCCTGTGGTACGAGCAGAACCATCACTCGGTGCAGCGCAATTTCTACTGGATCTCCGGCCCGATCAACGACGATACCTACCTGAGCGATCCCAACCGTCGCCTGTTCTATCAGAAGTACCTGATCACCACGCGCCAGGCTTATCTACAGGACAGCTTCAAGCTGCTCGATGATCGCCTGAGCGTGGACATCGGCGTAAAGAGCCCGCACACCACCATGAAGGCCAACGAAGTAGCCGGCGTGCCGGTGGAGTCGCCCGTCGCCAACGGCGAACTGCGCGCCAGCAAAGCGCTGCTGCCGGAAGTGGGCGTGGGTTACCAGTTGGGCGGTGGCCAGGAGCTGTTCCTCTCCTACGCCAAGAACATCGCCGCGTTCCAGGGCGGCGGCGCCAGCGGCCCGCTGCTGGTCACGCAGGGCGCCTATGACGCCACGCGCGGCAACCTCAAGCCTGAGCAGTCGCGCACCATCGAAGGCGGCTACCGCGTGGTGCAGCGCGATTTCGAGGCCTCGGTGGCGCTGTATGACGTCACCTTCAACAACCGCCTGCTCTCGCTCAACCCGTGCCCGAGCATCCAGCAGGGCACCACGCCAGCGTGTACCACGCGCTTCTACAACGTGGGTTCGGTGAGCAGCCATGGCGCCGAGTTCACCTTCATCTGGAAGCCGTTCACGCACTTCGAGTGGTACAACTCCGCCTCGTTCAACCGATCCACCTATGACAACAACTACACCCAGAATGGTGTGGTGATCCCCACCAAGGGCAAGGTCACGGTGGATACGCCCAACAAGCTGTTCGCCAGTGAGATCAATTGGGTGTACGGCCCGTGGAACGTGGGCCTGCGCGGTAAGTACACCGGTACGCGCTATTACACCTACACCAACGATCAGGGCTTCGGTGGCTACACCTCGTTCGACCTGGGCGCGGGTTACGACTTCGGCGCGCTGTATGGCCTCAAGGACGTGAAGCTCTCGCTCAACGTCACCAACCTCACCGACAAGCGTTACGCCTCCAACCTCGCCGCGTTCACCAACAGTGATCCGGCTGGCCGTGCCCTGGCGTTCCACGCCAGCGCCCCGCGCCAGGCCTTCCTGACGCTGGATGTGAAGTTCTAAGGATGCTCTGATTCTGATCGTCATCCCAGCGAAAGCTGGGATCTCGAGTCTGTAAGTGCCCGAAGGCAAAGGCACTGGATTCCTGCTTTCGCAGGAATGACGAGCAAGATGTCGTTTAATCAGACCTTCCCTAACGATGCTCTGATTTTAATCGTCATTCCTGCGAAAGCAGGAATCCAGTGGCTTTATGCTCAACGACTTTCAGGCCATGGATGACCAGCCCTTCGGCTGTTGAAAAGCGCTTCAAGCTCTTGCCCCCTTTGGGGGAGGGCGCTGGGATGACGAGCAAAATGTCGCTAAATCAGACCGTCCCTAAGAGAAGAGGGATGAGGATGCGCCCCGTGCGGACGGGGCGCATCCTCGGTGCTGGTGCGCATCACGGGCTGCCACTGGCTTTGGCATCGGGCGACATCACCACGCTGCTGTCACCGTAGGGAGCGCGCCAGTTGCCCTTGGCGTAGTCGATGGTCATGCGCATATAGCCTTGTGCGTAGTGTGTCTCCATGCGCTCGCCATCTTTCATCTCGAACTCGGTCATCCCGTGCTGGGCATGGGGAAACACCGCTGTCGTGATCGGCATGCCCTTGGCCTGGAGCGTGGCAAGACGGCGCAGCGTTTCGCCGCTAGGCGCATCGATATCCATTCCGCCGAGTATCCACAGTTGCGGCGTGCGTAACTTCGAGAGCACTGCCATCGAGTCGTAGTGCCACGGCGTATGGAACATATACGCCTTGCCCTTCTCGCGAATGTCGTCGGCGGACATCGGCAGCACCAGGTAACTGAAGTCGCCACGCACGTCCTTGTACCAGGGCTCGTTGCGATACTTGGCGCGAGCGGCATCGAGCTGCGTATAACCCTCCTTGAGGTCGCTGGAGAGAATCAGGCCGATGGCATCGGAGAGCTCCCAGGCCTTGTCGATCACCGACTGGTCGTAGCCCTTGAGTTTGAGCTGGAAGGCAACGGCCTCGCGATCTTCCTCCAACGGCGAGATCGCCAACCCATAGCTCACGATGACGAAATCCGCAGCCGTGCGCGTCGCGGCCAGTGGTGCCACCCAGCCGCCCTGGCTGCCGCCACGAAAGCCCACGCGACCCGCGCGATCGCCGGCCAGTTCGCGCGCCTTGGCCATGGCCGCCACGGCGTCGTTGGCGAGCACGCTGTAATCCTGCGTATAGGTGCCGGCGGAGTCGCCGGTGCCGCGCTTGTCGTACACGAACGCGCCGACACCTTCGGCCGGCAGTTCGCGCTGCATGGCATCAAGGCGGCGCGCGGAGTCGTGCTCCGAGCCATGCACCAGCACCACAATCGGCACCTTGCCCTTGCCTGGCGGAAGAATCAGTCGGCCGACCAGTCGCGTGCCGCCTTCGCCGGCAAAGCTCGTATCGCGCACCACCAGCGGAATGCGCACGCCCTTCATGCCGGCAAAGGTGAGTCGTCCTTCGTTGCACGCGCCAAAGCGGACATCTTTGCCATCCGGGTGGCCGGTCCAGCCTAGTGTGCTGGTCCAAGTGCCGTCAGGGGATGGCGTGAGTTGGCCGGTGCTGCCATCGATACGGCGCCAGCGTAGCGTGTTGCCTTCCGAGGGAGCGATGTCGAGCGTGCTGCCATCGGCCATGCGGTAGGCGCCGATCGCGCAATTGGCGGTGACGGGAACAGGGGCAGCGGTCAACAAGGCGGTGAGCAGGTAGGTGAGCATGAGCCAGGCCGTGGCGGCGGAAAGTGACCCTCACGCTAGCACTCGGCGCGCCGCGGACCATTGGCCGCAAGTCATGCGGGTGCCGTCAGTCATGTCTGTTAGCTTGCGCCTCGCTTGCTTGGTGATGAGCCATCTGTGTGTCAAGGAAACGACATGGACGATGGTCAACATGGCGTGATGGTCGGCGCCAAGGTGGCGCCTCGAAACGTATTGCGAGGGAGTAGCCGTGGGTCGTTTATGCTGGGCCATCCTGATGGCGGGTGCGGTGCTGATGACGGGCGACCTGAAGGCTAACGAGGCGCCGCTGGCGTCCAAGGTGCTGGTGATCGGCCACCGCGGTGCCAGTGCGCTGCGTCCGGAACACACGCTTACCTCCTACGGCAAAGCCATTGCCGATGGCGCCGATTTCATCGAGCCGGACCTGGTGATGACCCGCGACGGCGTGCCGGTGGCGCGTCATGAGAACGAGATCAGCGGCACCACCGACGTGGCCTCGCATGCGGAGTTCGCTAGCCGTAAGACCACCAAGAGCGTCGATGGGCAGAAAGTCACCGGCTGGTTCACCGAAGACTTCACCCTCGTCGAGCTGAAAACGCTGCGCGCCCGCGAGCGCTTGCCGCAACTGCGCAGCACGGCCTACGACGGTCAGTTCCAGATTCCCACGCTCGACGAAATCATCGATTTCGTGGCGGCCGAATCGGCCACGCAGGGGCGTGTGATCGGCATCATCCCCGAGATCAAGCACGGCACCTATTTCCAGAAGGCCGGCCTGCCAATGGAAGACCGCGTGCTGTCCATTCTCGCCGCGCATGCCTATACGCGCACCGCGCCGGTGGAGATCCAGTCGTTCGAGATCGCCAACCTGCGCTACCTGCGCGACAAGCTGGGCAAGAGCCACCCCAACATCCGCCTGCTGCAGTTGCTGGACGATCCCAAGGAACAGCCTTACGACGTGGTGGCGGCGGGCGGCAAGCTGAGCTACGGCGACATGATGAAGCCCGCCGGGCTGCGCGATATCGCCACCTATGCCGATGCGATCGGGCCCAATATCCGCGCTATCATCCCGCTCAAGGCCGATGGCACGCTGGGCGAGCCCACCGCGTTGGCGCACGATGCGCACGCGGCGAAGCTCGAACTGCATCCTTATACGTTCCGCCCGGAAAACTATTTCCAGGCCAAGAACTTCTGGCAGGGCAGCGATCCCAAGACTTTCAACGAAGCCGGTTCGGTCGCGGAGATTCGCGCCTATCTCGATGCCGGCGTGGATGCCTTCTTCACCGACGACCCGGCCTTAGGCCGCAAGGCCGTCGACGGCCGCTGAGCGCCGCGTGATTGACGCTGCCATGGCATGGGCCGACGCAAGCGCGCCGCGCCCGGCGAAGGCGGCTGCATACGACTGCACACCGTTTTCCTTCCAAGAGTGACACTGCCATGCGCTTCCCCATGTCCACGCTCGCGGCCGGTTTGTTCGCGCTCACGCTCGCGCTGCCCGCTGCCGCCGAACCGGTCTTGATGATCTCCATCGACGGCCTGCGGCCGGCGGACGTGCTCGACGCGCAGCAGCGCGGACTCAAGCTGCCGAACTTGCAAGCGTTTCTCACGCAAGGCAGCTATGCGCAGGGTGTGCGTGGCGTGTTGCCCACCTTGACCTATCCCAGCCACACCACCCTGATCACCGGCGTGACGCCAGAGCTTCACGGCGTGGGCGGCAATCTCACCTTCGATCCGTACAACAAGAACCAGCAAGGCTGGGACTGGTATGCCAGCGACATCAAGGTACCCACGTTGTGGGATGCCGCGCACGCGGCCGGCCTGCACACTGCCAACGTGCATTGGCCGGTAAGCGTCGGCGCACCAGTGGATTGGAACCTGCCGCAGATCTGGCGCACCGGCACCGCGGACGATCGCAAGCTGGTCGCCGCGCTCGCCACACCGGGCCTGTTGCCGTCGCTGGAGGCGAAGCTGGGCCCGTACGCCGACGGCATCGACGAGAGCCTGGAAGGCGATAAGACGCGCGCGCGTTTCGCGGTAGCGTTGCTGGAGTCGCGCAAGCCGGATTTCATGACGGCGTACCTCACCGCGCTCGATCACGAGCAACACGCCAGCGGTCCGGATACGCCACAGGCGCGCGCCGTGCTCGAGCAGATCGATGCGTTGGTGGGTGAACTGGTGAGCACCGCCAAGCGCGTTCACCCGGATGGTGTGATCGCCGTGGTGTCCGATCACGGCTTCCTGCCGGTGCAGAACGACGTGAATCTATACGCGCCTTTTATCCAGGCAGGCCTGGTGACGTTGAAGGACGGCGCGGTGGCCGATTGGCAGGCCATGCCGTGGAACGACGGTGGCAGCGCGGCCATTGTGCTGCGTGATCCCAAGGACGCGGCCGTGCGCGCCAAGACGGCGGCGTTGTTGGCGAAGCTGGCGGCCGACCCGGCGTTCGGTATCGCGCGTGTGCTCGAACGCGAGGAAATTGCCAAGCAGGGTGGCACGGACAAGGCACAATGGTTCGTGTTGTTCAAGCAAGGCTTTGAAATGGGCGCCAAGCCGGACACGGCGATGCCCGCCGTCAGTCACTACCGTGGCATGCACGGCTACGATCCGACACTCGCGGCGATGCGTTCCACCTTTCTGATCGCCGGCAAGGGCGTGCCGGCAGGCAAGAACCTCGGCGAGATCGACATGCGCGATATCGCACCCACCGTGGCGCATGCGCTAGGCGTGAGCATGCCGCAAGCTCAAGGCAAGGTTCTGTTGCCGTAACCGCTGTTTTTCAGGGGTTTTCGCGCACGTTTTAAATATGCGTGTAACGGTGGGTACACACGGCGCATTCACACTTTTCTAATGCCGTCCGAGTGGCTTGGACGGCTAAGTCCCCAAGTTCTGTCCTTCACTTGCTCGTGCGGACTCAAGGTGAGTCCGCGCGTAAGGATTCGTCATGCCCAAGCATTCCCTTCGCAGGACCGCGATCGCGCTGGCTACGTTCGCTTCCCTCTACGGCGGCATCGTGCACGCCGACGATGTGACCGCTCCCAACGCGGCTCCCGCCGCCGATGCCACGGCCGACAGCAATCGCGACAAGGCCAAGAGTCTTGAGGCGATCTCGGTGGTCGCTTCGGGCGAAACGCGCCAGGTGCAAAAGGTCACCGCCGAAGACATCAAGGCGCAGGTGCCGGGCACCAGTCCGCTGAAAGTGATCGACAAGCTGCCGGGCGTGAACTTCCAGTCCGCCGATGCCTTTGGCGCCTACGAGTGGTCCACACAGATCTTCCTGCACGGTTTTGACCAGAGCCGCCTGGGCTTCACCCTGGACGGCATTCCGCTGGGCAACATGACCTACGGCACCACCACGGGCCTGCAGATCACGCGCGCCATCAGCAGCGACAACATCAGCACGGTGGAGCTGGCGCAGGGCGCCGGCGCGCTGGGTACCGCCGCCAACACCAACCTGGGCGGCACCATCCAGTTCTATTCGGCCGACCCGGAAGCGGTGGCCGGTGCACGCATCAACCAGACCATCGGTTCGGACGCCACCAACCGCACCTTCGTGCGCTTCGACACCGGCGACTACCATGGTTTCTCCGCGTACGTGTCTTACGACCACGCCACCACCGACAAGTGGAAGGGCTATGGCGACCAGCGCTCGGAGCAGGTGAACCTCAAAGCCGTGTACCAGTGGGAAAGCGGCAGCGTGAGCCTGTTCTACGACAGCTCGCGCCGCAAGGAATACGACTACATGGATCTGTCCCTGGCCAGCCAGAAGGCGCTGGGCTGGAACTGGGATTACCTGCAGCCCGATTGGGGCACCGCCGTGCAGATCGCCAATGCCGCCAACGGCAAGGGCAGCTACCCGGGCGTGCTGTCTCCGCTGCCCGCCGGTTATGACCTGGTGGACTCCACCTACTACGCAGGCGGCGGCATTCGTCGCGATACGCTCACCGGCTTGAACGGCACCTTCAACCTGGCCGAGCACACCACGCTCAACCTCGGCACCTACTACCACGACAACCGTGGCGAAGGTCAGTGGGCCACGCCGTATGTCGCCTCCTCGCCGACCGTGCCGCTCGCCATGCGCACCACCGACTATGGCCTGGATCGCTACGGCGGCACCGGCTCGCTCGCCTTCTCGCTGGGCAACAACGATATCGAAGTGGGCTTTTGGGCCGAGAACGCCAAGACCAATCAGGAGCGCAATTACTTCTACCTGACTGGCGCGTACAACTACCTGAGCAACTTCTACGAGAACCAGGAGCCGTTCCTGCGCGGCTTCTTCCAGCACTACAACACCAACACCCGCATGGCCTATGCGTCGGACACCATCCATTTGATGGATGACCGCCTCACCGTCAATGTGGGCGCCAAGGCGCTGGGTGTCACTAACACGGCTGATTCGATGGTGGCCAGCAGCGCGCTGGCGCAGGGCCGCATTCGCGCCAGCGACGGCTTCCTGCCGCAGGTGGGCGTGAACTACAAGCTCGACGCCAACCAGGAGGTGTACGCCTCCTATAGCAAGAACCTGGCGGCGTACGGCTTCCTGCCGTTCACCCAATCGCAGACCTCGTTCAACGCCAGCAAGGGCACGCTCAAGCCGGAGCAGTCGCAGACCTTCCAGCTCGGCTACCGCGTGCATGGCGACACCTTCGAGGCCTCGGCCGACGCGTACTACACCCGCTTCACCAACCGCTTGCTGGCGGTGTCGCCGTGCAGTGCGGTGCAGACCTGCTCGGCGGTGCTCAACAACGTGGGTTCGGTAAAGAGCACCGGTGTGGACCTGGCGGTGATCTGGCGCCCGATCGATCACCTGCGCTGGCTCAACACCGTCTCCTACGACAACTCCAAGTACCAGGACGACTACCTCAACAACGGCGTGGTCGCCACCAAGGGCAAGTACGTGGTGGGCATCCCCACTTGGATGTTCACCAGCGACCTGAGCTACAGCTACGGCGGCTGGACGGCGAGCATCGATGGCAAGTACACCGGCCGTCGCTACATCACTTACATCAACGACTCCCAGGTACCGTCCTACTGGCTGTTCGAGGCGGGCGTGAACTATGACGTGGGGGCGGTGTCCTTCATCCAGGACCTGAGCCTGGGCCTGAATGTCACCAACCTGTTCAACAAGCGCTACTTCGCAACCACCGGTACCAACGGCTACGTGGCCTCCGATCCGATGGGCTGGAACCAGACGTTGATGGGCGGCGCGCCGCGCCAGGTGTTTTTCAACGTCAACGCCAAGTTCTGATCCAGACCGGTTCATTGCGTGACACCCCTCCCTCGGCGTGTGGCTGAGGGATTCAGGAGAGAGGCTGCCTCCCGCCGGCGCCTCTCCCTTGCCAACCCTCCCTGTTCGCAGGGAGGGTTTTTTTTGCGCTGCGAAAGCGGCGATATCGCGCAGGCTCTAAGATCGCTCGGTTATCGGGGGCAGGGGGAATAACGCATGTCCGTTTCAAACACCGCCGTGGCCCGCGTGCCATCGCGGAGCTACGACGTCGCCATCGTGTTGGCGGCGCTGGGTGCCATTGTGGGTTCGCAACTGGCATCGGGGGATGCCATCGACGGTTGGCACTGGTTGCATTGGGCGTGCAAGCCGCTGGCGACGTTTCTGATCCTGTGGTCGGCCTGGCATGTGCGGCACCCGGTGTCGGTGGCGTATCGTCACTGGATCGGCCTGGGCATGGTGTTTTCGCTGACGGGCGACGTGTTCCTGATGCTGCCGCTGGATGGGTTCGTGGCGGGGCTGGTGGCGTTCCTGATCGGGCACCTGTGCTTTCTGCGGGCGCTGTTGAGCGACAGCCGGTTCGCCAAACCGTGGTGGCCGTTGCTCGCCACCCTCGGTTTTGGCGCAATCAACCTGTGGCTGCTCTGGCCGATCTTGCCGGCGGCACTTCACGCGCCGGTGGTGGTCTATGTGGTGGTGCTCACCAGCATGGGCGGTCAGGCAGTGGCACGTGCGTGGGCTCAGCGTCAGGGCGTGCTGGCCGGCGCCGCGCGTTGGGCGGCGCTGGGTGCGCTGAGCTTCATGCTCAGCGATACACTGTTGGCCTGGAACCGGTTCCGCGTGGCCATTCCGTGGTCGCCACTGTGGATACTGGCGACTTACTACGTGGCGCTGTGGTGTCTGGCGCGTTCAGTACGGCGGGGTGCGTGAGTCACGATGAATACGCAGGAAATCATCATTACCTGGGCGACGCCGGTGTTCTTTGCGCTGATCGCGCTGGAGCTGCTGGTGGCGCGCATGCGCGGGCGCCGCGTGTATCACAGCAGCGATGCCATCAATAGCCTCGGGCTGGGCGTGATCTCGCAGATCGTGGGTGTTTTCAGCAAGGTGCTCACGCTGGGCATCTATGCGTGGTGCGTGCAGCACCTGGCGCTGTTCGCACTACCGGCGAACAACGTGCTGGTATGGGTTACCGCATTGATCGCTTACGACTTCTGCTACTACTGGCTGCATCGCGCCGGGCATGAGGTGAACCTCCTCTGGGCCGCGCACGTGGTGCATCACCAGAGCGAGGACTACAACCTCTCCACCGCGCTGCGCCAGACCGGCAGCGGCGTGTTGCTGGGTTGGCTGTTCTATCTGCCGATGGCGGTGGTGGGCTTTCCGCTGGAAGTGTTCGTGGTGGTGGCGCTGATCGACCTGCTGTACCAGTTCTGGGTGCACACCGAGCTGGTGGGGCGCCTGGGCTGGTTCGATCGCGTGTTCTGCTCGCCGTCCAATCATCGCGCGCATCACGCGGTGAACGACAAATATCTCGACAAGAACTACGGCGGCATCCTGATTCTCTGGGACCGCCTGTTCGGCACCTTCGTGGAAGAGGACGACCGCGACCCGCCGGTATTTGGCACACGCGCGCCGCTGCGCAGCTGGAACCCGCTGTGGGCCAACGCCGAGGTGTACTGGGCCACCGTCAAGGACGCCTGGCATGCGCGGCGCTGGCGCGACAAGTTGCTGGTGTGGATCAAGCCGCCGGGCTGGCGCCCGGTGGATGTCGCCGAGTGTTTTCCCAAGCCGGCATTTGATATTCAGCGCGAACGCTTCGTGCCCGCCTTGTCGCGTGGCTACGTGGTCTACAGCCTGGTGCAGTTTGCCCTGTTGTTGTTGATGGCCGTGCAGTTCCTCGATCTTGCCAAGCAACTGCCTGGGCTGGCCTTGCTCGGCTACGCGGTGTTTCTTGTGCTCAGCCTGACCGCATTGGGTGCGCTCACCGAAGGTCGCCGCGTGGGCGTGGTGCTGGAACTGCTGCGCCTGTTGGCAACGGCTGCCATTCCCCTGCTCACCGGCGGCTGGTTTGGTGTGCCGCACATGGGTGTTGGCGGCGTGGCGGTGCTGGCGGTCATTCCGGCGCTCAGCGCGTTGGTGCTGGGCTGGCTGACTCTCTCGGCGCCACGGGGCGCGGACAGCGGCAAGCCCATTCCGGGCTGAGCCCGGACGCGGGTTCAAGCACTTCAGGTCATCGCCATCCCCGCCGCGCGGGGTTGGTGAGGCGCCACTAGGGCAGCATCCAGGCCTCGCCACGGCGCCTATCGCGAGCGCCGGCAGCGTTCTCGCACGCCCACCCACGGCGGGCCCCCGCGCAGCTGCAGCATGGCAGGGGCGGGGGCTTTCGTTATGATCGCGGCTCACTCTTGGGGATGAGCTGTATGGGTTTCTTCAATAAATTGGTGCGCCACAAGCCGGTGGAGATGCTGCAAGCGGAGGCCGGCAAGCGTGGCGACTTCCGTCGCGTGCTGGGTCTGTGGCAGCTCACCGCCATCGGCATCGGCGGCATTATCGGCGTGGGCGTGTTCGTGCTGGCGGGCCAGCAGGCAGCCATGAACGCCGGTCCGGCGGTGGCGATCTCCTTCCTCATCGCGGGCATCGCCAGCGCGGCGGCCGCGCTGTGCTACGCCGAGTTCGCCGGCCTTATCCCGGTGACCGGCAGTGCCTATACCTACGGTTACGCCGTGCTCGGCGAACTGGCCGCCTGGCTGATCGGGTGGGATCTGCTGCTGGAGTACGCATTGATCGTCGCAGTGGTGGCGATCGGCTGGGCCGGCTACGTGCAATCGTTCCTGGCCAGCATGGACCTGGGCCTGCCGGTATGGGCGCAGGGCGCCATGGGCACGGGCGAAGGCCATGTGTTCAACGTGGTCGCCGCGCTGGTCACGCTGGGTGTGGCGGCGCTGCTCACCTTCCGCACCGAATGGGGCGCGCGCTTCAACACTCTCGTGGTGGCGATCAAGGTGGCCGCGGTCGCGCTGGTGATCGGCATTGGCGCGTTCTACGTGAACCCGCAGAACTGGGTGCCCTTTATTCCGGAACGCGTGATGGGCGCCGATGGCGTGCCGCACTTTGGCTTCCAGGGCGTGGCGACGGCGGCGGCGGTGGTGTTCTTCGCGGTGTTCGGCTACGACACGCTGACCACGGCGGCGGAGGAGTCGAAGAACCCGCAGCGCGACCTGCCGCGCGCGGTGCTGTTGTCGCTGGCGATCTCCATGGTCATGTACCTGGCGGTGTCGCTGGTGCTCACCGGTATTGCCCATTACTCCACGCTCAACACCGACGCGCCGGTGGCCGATGCCTTCAAGGGCCTGGGCCTGCACTGGGTGGCGGTGGTGATTTCGGTGTCGGCGGTGTTCGGCCTGATCAGCGTGCTGTTTGCCTTCATGCTGGGTGCCACGCGCATCTGGTTTGCGCTTTCGCGCGACGGTCTGCTGCCCGGCTGGTTCGCCAAGGTGCATCCGCGCTACGGCACGCCGCATCGTCCCACTATCGTGCTCGGCGTATTCACCGCGCTGGTGGCGGGCCTGCTGCCCATCGAAGAGGTGGCCAAGCTGGTGAACATTGGCGTGCTGTCCGCCTTTATCGTGATCTGCAGCTCGGTGATCATCCTGCGCAAGCGCAAGCCCGATCTGCCGCGCTCGTTCCGCACGCCGCTGGTGCCGTTGATCCCGCTGATCGGTATCGGCTTCTCGATCTGGCTGCTGGCCGAACTGCCGGCCGTGACGTGGAAGGTGTTCCTGATCTGGGTGAGCCTGGGGCTGGTGATCTATTTCAGCTACGGCATGCGCCACAGCAAGCTGGAGAAGCAGCCCTAACTGGGCCGCTTGCAAACGGGTAACGAAAAAACGGCCGCGAAAGCGGCCGTTTTTCTTTCAACCAATCAGCTGGGGCGCTGATCGCGCGCGTTACTCCCGCGAACCCCACGAGGGGGGAAGTGCGGAAGCCCAGCGTTGTTGCGCTTGGCTACCGTGCGGTGCGGAGCCGCTACCTTTGGCGGAGCCGACCCGCATGGCTCAGTGCACCGCTTAGAAACGGAACTCGGCCGAAGCGGTGTAGCTGCGGATATTGGTGTGACCGCTCACGCCCTCGTTGTAGTTGTCGTAGTTGAGGCCCAGCGACATCATGGGCGTCACCTGGTAGGCAACACCGGCACCGGCATACCAACCGTTGCCGTTGTGGCTAGCTTTGCCATACGCGTAGGCCGAGTCCACCTTGAAGGTCATGCGCGAGCGCAGGTAGCCGCCATGCGCATTGATCGACCAGTTCGGAGCGAAGCTGTACTTGCCCGACACGCCGGCCAGCGCGGCCGTGGTCTTATTCGACACGGTGGCGCCAGACAGCTCGTGAGTTTGGGTATCCATCAGCGTGAAGCTCGCCTTGCTGCGACCCAGCGAGGCAAAGCCGATCTCCGGGCCCACGATATCGCGCCAACGCCAGCCGGCGCGGTAGCCCAGCGCCATACCCGTGCTGTTGTTGAACGGCTCGGACAGCGGCGACGCCGATCCGGCATTGATCGTGGCGAAGAAACGGTTGGTGTTGTCGGCCTGAGCAGCGTGGGCCGCAACGGGTGCCAGTGCCGCCAGCGAAACGGCGGCAAACAGGGTCTTCAAACGCATGGAAAGTCCTTGGTGAGTGTGTACGAATGCGCGCATTCGGTAGCAACGGCTACGCGTTGACACGCAGCTTTCCATTCTCACGGCGACCCACACCAAGCTTCTATCGTTCGGGCGTCAGATAGTTCTGCAAACAAACCAAGGATTTATCTCGGCTGCGTGTATGTTTACGCGCGACAAAAAAGGGCGCCCGAAGGCGCCCTTTCTTTCTGGTCACGCGCCGGTAGGCAGCGCAATCAGATGACACACGCTCATTAGAAGCGGTACTCGATCGATGCCGAGTAAGCAGCCACGTTGGCGTTGATCTGCTCTTCGCTAGCGCCGGCGCGGCCGTACTTCACGTGGTAGTTGTCGTAGTTCAGCGCCAGGCTGACGTTCTTCGTCACGTCGTAGCCCACGCCTGCACCGGCGTACCAACCGTTGTTCCAGCTCTTCTCCGAAGCGTAGGCGTTGCCAACGGTGACAGCACCGGTGGTGCGCGAACGCAGGTAGCCGCCGTGACCGGTGACGTACCAGTTGTTGTAGAAGTTGTACTTGGCGGTAACGCCCAGCTGAGCCACGCGCGGCTTGGCCGTGACGCTGGCGAAGTCTTCGACGTTCTTGGCCTTGCCCAGGTAGGCGTAGCCGACTTCGGCGCCGACGATGCCGTTCCAGCGCCAGCCGAAGCGCACGTTCTGGAACACGTCGTTCTTGTCGGACAGGCCGCCGATGCGGTAGTTGCTCTGGCCGAGGTTACCGGCGACGAAGAAGTTGTCGAGCTGGTTGGACTCGTCGGCCTTGGCGGCGAACGGCGCAACAGCAACAACGGCCAAGGCGGCCGCCATCAGAGTCTTGTTCATGGAGTGCTCCATCTCTTTATTTTGTGGTTCCGCAACGACATCAAGGGGGGGAGTGTCGAGCGGCCCGCGCTGGGGATCGCGGACTGCAAAGGATACGGGTTTTTAACGCTTGAGAACCCTCTTGACGTTCCACCGGGAAGGGAGAGGTTCAGGCATGTCATGACCAATGGCAGGGGGTGCTGTAAGTCATCGCCCACTAGGATCGATGGTTCATGCCTGGTGCAGTTTCGATCCACCTGCACGCATCACCCTCGGAGAACCTCTTGAAAGTCTTGCGTCTTGCCACCGCCATTGCAGCCTCGGCCCTGGGCCTGGGCAGTTTCGCCGCACTCGCCGACGTTCCTGCGCCGCAGGACATCCCCTTCGAAGGCACGCTGAAAATCAAGGTCGACGCCACGGATCTGGCCCACCGCATTTTCCGCGTGCATGAAGTGGTGCCGGCGAAGCCGGGTCCGTTGACCTTGCTGTATCCGCAGTGGCTGCCGGGCAATCACTCGCCCACGGGCTCGATCGACAAACTCGCCGGCCTGGTCGTCAAGGCCAATGGCAACGTCGTGCCGTGGAAGCGCGATCCGCTCAACGTGTTCGCCTTCCACGTGGATGTGCCGCAGGGTGCGGACAGTGTGGAGGTGGAGTTCCAGTTCCTCACCGCGCAGGATTCCCGCCAGGGCCGCGTGGTGATGACGCCGGAAATGCTCAACCTGCAGTGGAACTCGGTGTCGCTGTACCCGGCCGGTTACTTCGCCAGCCGCATCAAGGCCGAAACCAGCGTGACCTTCCCGGCCGGCTGGCAGTACGGCAGCGCGCTGGAACTCGCCTCGCGCGATGGCGACACCGTGCACTTCAAGCCCATCGACTACGACGACCTGGTCGACTCGCCCATCTACGCCGGCAAGTACTTCAAGCGTGTGGATCTGGACCCGGGCGCCAAGACGCCGGTGTTCCTCAACATCGTGGCCGATGATCCGAAGTACCTGGAGATCAAGCCCGAGCAGCTCAAGCTGCACCAGAACCTGGTGCAGCAGATGTACAAGCTCTATGGCGCGCATCACTACGACCACTACGACTTCCTGTTCTCGTTGAGCGACAAGATGTCCGGCAACGGCCTGGAGCATCACCGCTCCAGCGAAAACGGCGTGCCGCCGGGCTACTTCACCGAGTGGGACAAGAGCATGGTCATGCGCGACCTGCTGCCGCACGAGTTCAACCACTCGTGGGACGGCAAGTACCGTCGCGGCGCCGACCTCGCCACGCCCAACTTCAACGTGCCCATGCAGGACAGCCTGCTGTGGGTGTACGAAGGCCAGACCCAGTTCTGGGGCTACGTGATGGCGGCGCGTTCGGGCCTGTGGAAGCAGGACGAAGCCCTCGACATGCTCGCCAACGTGGTTGCCACCTACGACAAGGGCCGCCCGGGCCTGCAGCTGTGGCGCAACATCCAGGACACCACCAACGACCCCATCATCGCGATGCGTCGCCCGCTGCCCTACCGCAACTACCAGATGAGCGAGGACTACTACTCCGGTGGTCAGATGATCTGGATGGAAGTGGACAGCAAACTGCGTGACCTCACCGGCAACAAGCGCTCCATTGACGATTTCGCGCGCGCCTTCTTCGGCATGAAAAACGGCGAGTGGGATGTGAACACCTACACCTTCGACGACGTGGTGAAGACCCTCAACGACGTCGCCCCGTTCGATTGGGCTCCGTACCTGCGCGAGCGCCTCGACGGCCACGGCCCCATCATCAACGGCTTCGAAGCCAACGGCTGGAAGCTCGTCTACAACGACAAGCCCTCCGCCGCCACCAAGGCCGTGGAAGCGCGCCTGGGTGGTGCCAACCTCACCTACTCGCTGGGTGTGGCGCTGGGCAAGGGCGGTGACATCGCCGATGTGCTGTGGGACGGCCCCGCCTTCAAAGCTGGCCTGTCGCCGGGCATGAAGGTGATCGCAGTGAACGGCAAGGAATATTCCGCCGATGCCATCAAGGATGCCGTCACCGCCGCTGCGAAGGACAAGAACCAGCCGGTGGAACTGCTGGTGAAGAACTTCGACGAGTACAAGACGCTGCGCATCGACTACCACGATGGCCTCAAGTACCCGCACCTGGAGCGCATCGCCGGCAAGCCCGATCGCCTGTCGGAGCTGCTCAAGGCCCGTTGATGCCGCGGTTCGGGACGCTCCCCATAGGGAGCGTCCCGACACCCGTCATCTCGCGCGTCTCGGCAACCCGCCGTTCGCCCGTCATGCCTGCGAATGCAGGCATCCAGTGCCTTTCCGCCACGCGAAAAGCGCGGCACAACCCGCCCCGCGTGCGGCCCAGCATCTCTTGAGAATGGCGCCCGGCTTGGGCTGGCGAAAACGGGAAGCCCCCCGGCGATCTTGCAAGCCACACCCGCCCCAACTCCGCTATACTGCGCGTCCGCCGTGCGTCCCAACGCACGTGCACACGCTTATGCGCCCGTAGCTCAGCCGGATAGAGTAGTGGCTTCCGAAGCCATTGGTCGGGGGTTCGAATCCCTCCGGGCGCGCCATCTACGTACCAAAACGGCCCCTGCATGCAGGGGCCGTTTTGGTATCCGGGATAATGCGCCAGCCGACCGCGCCAGCGCCGCGCTTGCCCTCAGGGCTCGACCTGCCAACTCGCGTCACCCTCCGGCAAGTTGCCACCGTGGCTGGTCAGGCAACCGACATAAGCAACGCCCGCACCACCAAACGTCGACGACGAACCCGTGATGATCGTGGCGCCGCAGCTAGTTTCGTCACCTATGCGCGCGGCAGCGCGACCATTCACCACCACGCCGCTGGTGCCGCTGGTAACGGTGCCTTCGCCATGCATGGGGCAGCTATGGCGGTGACCGACGAGAACAATGGCAGGCATGCGCAAACTCCTTGTACAAGAAAAATGAGAGTGCCAGGGCGCTCGCGCGCCTCAATGCAGCAACGCATCCGCAGGCGGCATATCGTCCATAGGCAACTGCATGAGCAAGTGATCAAAGATCACCTTTCCCACGGGCGATGCCTCCTGCCAAAGCGTTTCAGAGGCCTCGAACGTGCACCACCGCAACCGATCAAACGCCTCCTCGGCCAACATATAGCGATGCACAATGCGCGGCGTCGGGCTCAGCACGCTTCGAAAGCGAATAACCCACGATTGCATGCCCTCGTCGGGCGCACGTTCCGTCTCCTGCAACACCCGGTGGCGATGGCGTATATCGGCTATCCCTCGCTTGCCGTAAGCGCGTGCAGGCATGCCATATCGGAGCGAGACGTTGTTGGCCACATTCATCGACAACGCTCCGTGGCAATCGCCGCGGCCGTCGTAACTGGGCAGGCAAGCCAGCATACCCGGGTGATGAGGCGGCCCCATCTCGTGCACGATCCAATCCTGCGGAATCAATACCATCGCCTGCACTGTGTCGTGCTGATGCCAGCGAAAACCTTCGGGGGCGGAAAGGGGGATATCCATTGAAACGCGCTCCTGGTGCGTTGTACGCCGCATGCCGTGCGCCTGCGCATGCCTATGTAGTGCACTGACAGGCCATGCCGCAGCAGAGGCGCGCCGAGGCCGCATGGCGCAACGGGTGTTCGCCTGACAAGGCGTTCGGCGGGGCTCTGCTACTTTTCGTCTCGTTGCGCGCGGGGTTCCTCAACGTGTCTCTCGCGCAACACATGACCCTTGGGTCATGAGGCGCGGGCCGTGAGAGTGTGGAGCTCACACGACCCGCTAACCATCACCAACTGTTAGGAAGTTGATCATGGCTGTCCACGATCATACGGCACGCGCACGCCCGTCTTTCCCGCCAGAGGCTACGCACGCGACCTCCGCCGACACGCTGGCTCCCCCAGCCGAGGCGCAGGACGCAGAGCAGCGGTTGTTAACGCTGGTCGGCATTGCCCGCTCCGCAGACGCCTTGCTGGGTCTGCTGATGGATAGCGAGGAGGCTCTCCTCGCCCCGTCGCGCCGAGTTTCCCTGCCGGTACGCAAGCTTGCCCTAACCCCGTTGGAATCCACGGGGTTATCGTTGGCTGTGCATTACCTGCACTCCTATGCGCGCTTGTTGGGCCAAAAAACCGCCGCCAGCACCTGACCCGTCCGTTGATCGCCCCGCGGCGCACCGGGCGTGTTGCCGGTGTGCCGCACCTTGGCGATCACTTACGACCAAACCGGGCAGTTACCTACATTTATCGCTGCACTCGCGCCGGCGTGTTTAAGCGTGCGCGCACATTAACCAAGGATAGTGATGAGTCGGATTTCTCTCACCCCGCGCATGCACGTTGGCCACCGGGTGCCGCTGCGCTCGCCAGCGCAGGTGCTGCTGCACGATTTTTTGCTGCCGCAGCGGTTGCCGTGGGGACAAGCGGCCCGGCGCATGGGCGTCACCAGCTTGACGCTGCAGCGTTGGATGACGGAGGGCGAGCGGACCACACCGGAGTTTGCGCGCGCGTTGGCGCGAGGGTTTGGCACCACGGCGTTTTATTGGATGGTGCTGGAGGCGCGTTGGGTATTGGAGGGGGAAATGAGAGTTTAGATGACGCGTTGATGTTGCCCGTCACTCCCGCGCTTGCTGCTTCTTTGGGGTTCACTGGGATGACGAGAAAAATGTCGGTTCATCGAAACTTCCCTAGCTCAACGCATCAAAAAACAGAGCCCCCGTAGAGCGGGGGCTCTGTTTCGCACCGGTTAGAACTTGATGCGGAACTCCGCGCCGTACATGCGGGGCGGTGTGATGTAGGCGTACGGGGTGCCGAGTACCGATTGCGAGACGGTACCCAGCCCGTTCACGTATTGCTTGTTGAAAAGGTTGTTGACGTACAACGCCACGCCCCAGCGGTCGCCGGGCGCGCTCCAGTCCAGCCGCATGTCGGTGCGTTCCTGTGCCTTGTTGAGGCTGAAGTTGCTCGCGATGGAGCACTTGCCCTGGTACACGGAGGCATCGTTGCAACGTAGCGGGCCGCGGAAACCGTAGTTGGCGCTGTAGGTAAGGTTGCCGCCGATCACGTCGTGCCAGGTGTAAGCGCCGTTGACCGAGTAGTTGATCTTGGGTTCGCTCACGGGTTGGCCGGAGACGTCCTGGTAGACGATCTGGTTGGCGGTGTTCAGGCCAATGGGTACCTTGGCGCTGGTGTACTTGGAGTCGATGTAACCGCCGTTGAAGTTCAGGCGCATGTTGTCGAACGGCACCCATGACACCTGCAAATCCACGCCGCGCGCGTCCTGGTCGGTGTTGCTCACCTGGTACTCCGGAACGTTGAAGCCGGCGGTGGACGGGATCACCGTGAGTGTCTGCACGTTGTCGTAGCGGTAGTAGTACACCGAGCCGTTGACCAGCAGGTTGTACTCGGGGAACGTCGCCTTGAAGCCGGATTCGAAGTTCCACACCTTTTCGGGCGAGAACTCGGCGCCTGGCTCGGTACCGTCGAAGCCGCCGGCCTTGTAGCCCTTGGCCACTGAGGCGTAGCCCATCACGTCGGGCGTGAACTTGTAGGAGAGCACCAGGCGCGGGCTGGTGTCATTCCAGCGGCCTTGCTTCTGGATGCGCTCGTTCACCGCCGTGGCGAAGATCTGGTTCTGTTGCAGCAGGCTCACCAGCTGCGCGCCGGTCACCTTGCCGCCGGTGAGCAGCGACACCAGGTTGAGCAGGCCGGCGGCCTGCATCTGCGCCAGTGTGTTGTCCAGCTCCGGTGCATAGCGCGTGGGCGTGTACCAGCTGAAGTTCTTCTCGTCGTGGGTAAAGCGCAGGCCGGTGGTGAGATCGAGCTTGTCGTTGAGGTGCCAGATTACGTCGCCGTAGCCAGCCACGGCGCTGTACTTGCCGTTGTTGGTGATGGTTTCGGTCCACGGATCGCCGAGCAGGCGATAGGGCAGGCCAAACGACTGCAACACCGAATCGAAGTAACCAAAGATGGTGCCGGTGGGCGTGTACTGCTTGCCCACGCCGGTGTTGAGCGCGAGCGTGTCGTAGGTGTCGGTGTTCACGCGCGCCAGGTTGGTCTGGTTGGCGTGCTCCTGGTAGTAGCTAGCGCCGGCCACCCAGTCCATCAGGTCGGTGTTGCCGGTGAACTTGAACTCCTGGTACCAGGTGTGGCCATCGCCGATGACGCCGGTGTTGAGGTATTCGGTGACCTGCTGCAAGCCGGTGCCGTTTTCCACGTGCGACATGCTGTAGCTGGTCCAGTTGGTGGTGGAGGTGAAGCTGCCCCAACTGAAATTGTGGTCGATGGTGAGGGTGGCGTCGTTGTAGTTGCGCTCCTCGCGGCCATCGGTGGCGCTGTTGTAGAACGGCGCGTTGATCGGGTTGTAGAAGGTGGACGGGTTGGCGGGGAAGGGCGCGCGGGCGTAGAGGTTATCCGCCGGCATGGGCACCAGGCCCATGTCGATGCGCGAGGGCTGCTTCACGCGGTCGTGGTCGTAGGCCAGCTGCACCTGCGTGTCGGAGGTGACGTTCCAGCGGTACACCGCGCGGGTTCCCCATTCGTCGTCCTTGCCGTAGTGCTGGCCGGTGGCGGCATCCTTGAGCCAGCCGTTGCTCTGGTTGTCCACCACGCTCACGCGCAGCGCCATGTCGCTGTTGATGGGGATGTTCACCAGCGCATCGCCGTAGCGCTTGCCGTAGTTGCCTAGGCGCACGCGGGCGTCGCCTTCGAACTTGTCGGTGGGCTGGTTGGTGACGATGGAGATGGCGCCTGCCGCCGTGTTGCGGCCAAACAGCGTGCCTTGAGGGCCCTTGAGCACCTCCACACGGGCGATGTCGTTGAAGGCCATCAGCGAGCCGCCACTGCGGGTCTGATAGATGCCGTTGATGTACACGCCCACGGCCGAGTCGGTGCCGATGCCGAAATCGTTGGTTTCGATGCCGCGCAGACGATAGGTGGGTTGGGTGGCGTCGGTGTTATCCACCACCAGGCCGGGCACGAACAGGTTCATCTGGCTCAGGTCGGTGGCGGCCACCGTGGCGATGTCCTTGGCGGTGACGATATCCATGGCGATGGGTACGTCCTGCATTTCCTGGGTGCGGCTCTGCGCCGTCACCGTGACCTGTTCGAGCTTGGTGGCATTGGCCGCGGAGGGCTTCTGGCCGGTGGTGTTGTCCTTGCGGGCGGGTGTGCTGGCGTCCTGCGCGATGGCCGTGCCGCTAAAACCCATGGCGCCCATGAACAGCGCGCAGCCGATGGCGGAGGCGAGCCCTCTCTTGCGGATAAACATAAGTTGGAAGTTCCCCGTAGTAGTGCGGACAGCTGGTGTCGCCATCGCCGTGCCATGGCTCTCCCCCGAGGCGGCGACGATACGTTCGCGCATGTTCACTTGGGCGATGGCGGCATGTACAGATGCGGCGCAGCATGAGGGCCGAGGCGCGCGGGCTGAGGCGGGCTTGATGGGCTTAGGGGAACTCTGATTTTGATCGTCATCCCAGCGAACCCCAAAAAGGGGGCGAGAGCTGGGATCCAGTGCCTGTAAATCGCTGAATGTAAAGGCACTGGATGACCAGCCCTTCGGCTGTTAGAGAGCACCTCCTGCTCTCGCCCCCTTTTTGGGGTCCGTAGGAATGACGGACAAGAAGTCGATTAATCAGACCTTCCTTAGGTTGCGGGTGTTCCTGGCGGTGTGTGCCGGCGCGACGTTTCGTCCACTTGCCCGCCGATTGGGAAGGCTATATATTAGTATAAGCTAATATATGAATATGTGGAGGCTGTGCCATGCATCCCTGGTTATTGGCGACCCTGGGCGGTGTCCTCATCGGGTTGTCGGCGGTGCTGCTGATGGGGGCGCTGGGTCGCATCGCCGGTATCAGCGGTATCGCCAGCGGCTTGCTGGCCGGTGCGGGCGCGGGCGATCGCGCCTGGCGTTACGCCTTTGTGCTGGGCTTGGTGGCAGCGCCGCTACTGCTGGTGTTGCTGCGTGGCGACAGCGGGGTGGGCCTGCCGCAGGTGAGCTGGCCGTGGATGGCGGTGGCCGGCCTGCTGGTCGGCTTTGGCACTCGGCTTGGCGGTGGCTGCACCAGTGGTCATGGCGTTTGCGGCATCGCGCGGTTGTCGCCGCGTTCGCTGCTGGCGACGATCGTGTTCATGTTGCTGGGTATCGTCACGGTGTTCGTGGCGCGTCACCTGATGGGAGGAGCGGGCGCATGAAAGCCTGGGTAGCTTTGCTGGCTGGCGTGTTGTTCGGCCTGGGCCTGAGCGTGGCCGGTATGACTCAACCGGCTGTGGTGCTGGGGTTCCTCGATTTGTTTGGCGCCTGGGACCCGCGCCTGATGTTCGTGATGCTCGGTGCGGTGACAACCACCGCCGTGGGCTACCGGCTGGTGTGGCGCGGACGACGCCCCTGGCTGGCGGATGGCTTCAAGTTGCCGGTGTCGCAGGATATAGATGCGCGACTGATCGTGGGCGCGGCTGTGTTCGGCATTGGCTGGGGCATCGCGGGCTATTGCCCCGGGCCGGCGCTAGCGTCGCTTGCTGAGGGCAACCCCGCTGTATTGCTGTTGGTCGCTTGCATGGCGTTGGGCTGGTGGCTGGCTGCCAAGCTCACCGCATCCACCGTTTCGACGAAGTAAGGAGCCACCGTATGCAACGCCCCGAGGTCAAAGCCTTCTTCGACGCCGCTTCCAACACCTTCAGTTATGTGGTGTGGGACCCGGCCACGCGCGAAGCTGCCGTGATCGACAGTGTGCTGGATTTCGACTCGGCCTCCGGCCGCACCAAGCGCGACTCGGCCGACGTCATGATTGCCTTCGTGGAGGCGCAGGGCCTCAGCGTGGCCTGGGTCATCGACACCCACGTGCACGCCGATCACCTGTCGGCCGCGCCGTATATTCAATCGCGCCTGGGCGGCAAGCTGGGCATCGGCGAGCATATTCGCCAGGTGCAGCAGACCTTCGGCAAGCTGTTCAACGCAGGCACTGAGTTCCAGCGCGACGGCAGCCAGTTCGATCATTTGTTCGCTGACGGCGAACACTATCGATTGGGCAATATCGATGCCGTGGCTCTGCATACCCCCGGCCACACGCCCGCGTGCATGGTGCACGTGATTGGCGATGCCGCTTTCGTCGGCGACACGCTGTTCATGCCGGACTACGGCACGGCGCGCTGCGATTTCCCTGGTGGCGATGCCGCGCAGTTGTACCGATCCATCCAGCGCATCTTCGCGCTGCCGGATGAAACACGTGTGTTCATGTGCCATGACTACAAGGCACCGGGGCGAGACCACTTTGCCTTCGAAACCACCGTGGGCGAGGAAAAGCGCAGCAACATTCATGTGCACCATGGCGTGAGCGAAGGCGACTTCGTGAGCATGCGCACCGCGCGCGACGCCACCCTGGCCATGCCACGCCTGTTGCTGCCCTCGGTGCAGGTGAACATGCGCGCGGGCCAACTACCGCCCGCCGAAGACAACGGCATCCGCTATCTCAAGCTCCCGCTGGATGCGGTGTAAGGCAGCGTATATGAGTGCATCGCGTACCCGCTCGCGCAAGCCGGATATCAGCATCGAGGCCATGCAGCGTCACGCCGACGAGGCGGTGGCCGTGCTCAAGGCACTGGGTAGTACCAATCGCCTCATGCTGTTGTGCCAGATGCTGGAGGGCGAGCGTTCGGTCAACGAACTGGCCGATGCCCTGGGGTTGGCGCAAAGCGTGGTATCGCAACATCTCTCGCTGTTACGCCGCGATGGCTTGGTGGCCGGGCGTCGCGATGGTCAGTCCATCTATTACGCCATCAGCGACGAGCGCGTGCACGCCCTGATGGATCGGCTGTTCGAACTGTACTGCCGCGAGCCATGAAGTCTCCGGCCAGGGCTGGCCGGAGACTTCAATGATGCCTGTAGCTCGTTTATCGCGCCCCACTCGGAGTTAGAAGGAGTGAGGCGCGCACATTGTCAGTGGTGGTGAATCTTCTTCTCAAAGGCCTTGATTTGCTTTTCCGCTTCGTCGCGAGCCATGCCGTAGCGCTCTTGCAACTTGCCGGAAAGGTATTCCGCATTGCCATCGGCGACCTTGAGATCATCGTCGGTGAGCTTGCCCCAGTGCTGCTTGATCTGACCACTGAGCTGTTTCCACTGGCCCTGGATAGTGTCTTGATTCATGGCATGTCCTCTTGGGTGGGGAGTGCAATGCGCATTGCGGGGATCGATTCGACCAGCCTCTGGGTTAAGTGCGCGTGGGCATGATGTTTTTGGTGCTGGCAACGGTTCACGCGCGTATGGCGTAGCGTGATACCGCTTTCGCGCCGCCTCGACATGGAAGATGCGTGGATGGCGTCTCGTAGGGGCAGGCGACACCGTATTCGTGACATATCAAGCGGCACGAATGCGCCACACACTCGGGGAGTACATCATGGGCTCTGTTCTGCAACACGGCATGGGTCGTACGGGCTGGCTGCTGATCATCTACGGCGTCATATCGATTTTGTTCGGCTTGAGCGCGTTGATTTGGCCAGGCAGCACGGTGATCGCCCTGGCTTGGGCCTTTGGCGTGATGGCTTTGGCGGAGGGTATCGCCAGCCTCTTTGCCCTGTTCCAGAAACACGGAGGCATGTCGCGAGGCTGGCTGGCACTGTATGCCCTGGCTTCCATCGTGTTCGGGTTGCTGGCGATCTGGCATCCGCTGGCGGTCGTGAATGTGTTGCTGATTTTCCTGGCGGCATGGTTGGTGGTCGCGGGCATCTATCGCATCTTGTTTGCTATTCGCGTACGCAAGGAGATCGAAGGCGAGTGGCTCATCGCCTTGAGCGGCCTGCTAGCCATAGCCCTGGGAGTATTGTTTGTGGCGTATCCGGTGGCAGGGCTGCTCACCGTCGCGATCTGGATCGGCGCGGCGGCGTTGGTCTATGGCGTGTTGCAGCTTGTGGCGGGTATTCGACTCCGTCGCTGGAGACGGACGTTCTAGAGCGTTCTGGTGCGGATGAGAAGGGCGCCGAATGGCGCCCGTTCTTTTTTCAGCGGAGCAGCATCACCGCGTGTTGATTCGAAGCTGTTTCGCGAGTCGAGCTTTGCCGTACCCAAAGGCTGGGGTGACAAGCGCAGCGCTTCCCTATAGCGTGTGCGACGCGCCAGATGGGGCGGCGTCATCCACGAATACGCCATGACACCTGTGTTGCCTTTCAGTCGCGCACCGGCGGGCCATCGTGGGCGCTTCTCTTACCTCAACCCACCGTGCACCACTGTGGTGTCGCGCGGATGCTTCCAGGATATTCATTGCTCATGCGTCTACCCGGACTCGACCTGCTACGCACACTCGCCATTGCCTGGGTGATGGTGTTTCACTCGTACCTGGTGGGCGGCGTGGGCGATTATCTGGGTGGGGCCGAGCGTTACGGTTGGATGGGCGTGGATCTGTTTTTCGTGCTCAGCGGCTACCTGATTGGCACCCAGGTGCTAAGGCCATTGGCGGCGGGGCGCCCGCTGGATTTGGCGGGGTTTTATCGTCGGCGCGCGTTTCGTATCTTGCCGGCGTTCTTGGTGGTATTTGCGCTCTATGCGCTATGCCCGGCCTGGCGGGAAACGTCGGGCATGCAGCCGCTATGGCAGTTCCCGAGCTTTACGTTCAATCTGTTGTTCGATCAGCCAGCCAACTACGCGTTTTCGCATGCGTGGTCGCTGTGTGTGGAGGAACATTTCTACCTGCTGTTTCCTTTCGCGGCGTTGCTGATGCTGCGCCGCGCTTCGATGGTTCGCTTCATCGTGCTCTGCGCGATGCTTGTGCTGGGTGGCATGGCGTTGCGTGCATGGTTGTGGTTGCACTTTTACCAGCCTGCCACGCTCGCACAGGATGGCCCGCCTTCGGGCTTGATGTTCCTGCGCTACATCTATTACCCCACCTATTCGCGTCTCGATGGTTTGCTGGCGGGCGTGGTGCTCGCGGCTTGCGCGGTATATCGCCCCGAATGGATGGCGTGGCTGTGGCGTCGCGGGCACGCGGTGTTGATGGTTGGGGTGTTGTTGCTGGCGACAGCGGTGGCGGTGTTTACCGATCGAACGGGTTTTGCCGCGACAGTCGTCGGCTATCCGCTCTTGTCGCTGGGCCTTATGGCGATCGTGACCGCCGCGAGCGGAGGCGTGTCGTGGTTGGCGCGGGCGCGTGTGCCCGGAGCGGGATGGATCGCTGGGATTTCTTACAGCCTGTATCTCAGCCACAAGGGCATGTTTCACCTTGTGCAGCAGAGCTGGGCTGATGGCCTGCAACAGCATCCTTGGCTGCTGTTCGCTACTTATGCGGCGACGACGCTCGCCGGCGGTGCCGCCTTGCACTATGCGGTTGAGCGACCGTTCCTCCGCTGGCGCGACGCGCGACGATCGGTGATGCCCTTAGAGGTGGTAGGGCGGACCGCTGGTTGACCGCGCCGTGCTTTCCAAAAGAACAAGGGCGCACGCGGCGCCCTTGTGCTCGGCGAAGGTTCGGTTCGATCAACTACGAACTTCGAAATCTTCCGTGGCGACCGGTTTGCCGTTGAGCGAGATCTGCACGCGGTATTTGCCCTGTGGCCAGGTGTTGGGGTTTTGCACCTTGAAGGTGGTGGTGGCCGGGCCATCGGTGGCGATGGATTCGGTGGTGCTGCTGAAGGTTTGCCCCTTGCCTTCCACATAACTCCAGGTGGCATTGAGGGTGGCGTTCTCGGCGCGGCCTATGGTTTTCACCGCGGCGTAGATGGCCTTTTCCTCGGGCGCGAAGTGGCGCTGTTCCTTGCTGACGGCGAACGAGCGGTCAACCGCACTACCGAGCGTAACGGCGGCTACCTTGATCTCGTCGGCGGCAGCGTTGCTCGCCATGCCGCCACTTGTTGGCGCCGTGGTGGCGGGCGCGGGTGCCGTGCTCGCCGGCGGCGGAGTCGCGGGGGCTGGCGTCGGCGGCATGGCCGGCGCCGGCGCACTGGTGGCCGGTGCAGGTGGAGGTGTGTTTGATTGCTGCTCGTTCTTGCCGCACGCGCTGAGCATCAGCAGGCCGGCAAGGGTCGCGCAGTACATGGCGGTGTTGCGTACGTGAGCGTTCATGGCTGACCCCGTGGCTGGTGACGGAACAGCGGCTCACTGCCCGGGCAGTGAGCCGCAGTGTCACGTCAGCCTAATACGGCGGCACTGAAGCCCCCTTAAGCGAGGGGCTTTTGCTACGTTTGTTTCACGCGATTGAGACATTTCTACTATTGACGCGCACCACGCGGATTGGCCGGCGCTTCGGTGCCTGTGCTGCGGTAGGGGTTGATATCCAGGCCGCCGCGACGCGTGTAGCGCGCGTACACGCTGAGCTGTTCAGGGCGACAGCGTGCCATGACGTCCACGAAGATGCGTTCCACACATTGCTCGTGGAATTCGTTGTGGTTGCGGAAAGACACCAAGTACCGCAGCAAGCCCGCGCGGTCGATGGTTGCGCCGCGATAACGAATCTGCACGCTGCCCCAATCGGGTTGGCCGGTGACGGGGCAATTGGAGCGCAACAGGTTGGACACCAGTGCTTCTTCCACCACGGGCGCGATGATGGTGCTCAGATAGTCGGCGCGCGGCGGGCCATAGTCATCGATATCAATGGCCTGTTCGTCGATCAACGCGCCTTCCAAATCGATGACCGCGTGATCGCGTGCCTGTGCGTCGCTCAGTGTTACTGCCACGGGCGCGCCAGCGGCAGCGGAGAGGTCGCGCACCATGGTGTCGACCAGTGTGGCCGAGTCGGCCATGCGTTCTTGCGAAAAGCCGTTGAGGTAAAGCTTGAACGACTTCGATTCGATGATGTTGGGCGACGTAGCCGGTACGCGGAACTCGGCTAGCGCGACTACCGGCTTGCCGCGCGCGTCCAGCCAGGACAGTTCGTAGGCGTTCCAGATGTCTTCGCCATGGAAGGGCAGGGGGTGGGAGACGCCGATCTCATCGCGCTTGGCGCTACGCGGGATGGGAAACAGCAAGCGGGGATCGTAACGGTCGGCGTAGACAGTGGTCTTGCCGAGCGGGGAGTGTTCGGGAGTGCTCATGGCGCCATTGTAGCGCCCCGGCGCCGCCCTCTCAGGGAGCCAAGGTCAGCCGCAGTTCCGGGCGATCCCAGGCGACCCGACCTGAGGCTGGACGGGTGCCTACCCGTACGGCGCCCATGCGCAGGTAGAACGCTTCGGCGGGCGGATGCGACACGATGCGTACGGCGGCGATGCCCAACGCCAGCCCGTGCTGGCGCAGGTGCGTCATAAGTCGTACGCCTACACCCTTGCCTTGCAAGCGATCGGCCACGAACAGCAAATCGAGTTCGGCATCGTCAGCGGGCCCGGTCAATGCGTAGAAGCCGCCGATGACGCCGTTGTCCTCGTAAATGTAGACCTCGTCCCGAGCGATCTGAGCGGGGCTCACCGCGTAGTCCTCCAGCATGGCGGCGTAGCCCCCCTGATAGGCCTGCGAGGCATGCATGAGTGCGGTGAGCGCGGGGGCGTCTGCGGCGTGGGCGCGGCGGATGGCGTGCATGAAAGCAGAGGCTACGTCTGGGCAGTGCACGACTGTGGAGCAGGCGGGTGCCGTAGGCAAGTCCCGCAGGTTGCCTATCGGTGACCGTGCCGGCTTGGCTACCATCGCGCGATACCTGGGGAGACAACGTGCAATGCGGAGCGAGTGCATGAGCAAGCGAAACACTGGCGTGGCCGGTCTAGCGGCAAACGTGCGACGGGGGCGACTCGTTCCTGGCCTGTTGGCGGGGGCGCTCTGCCTGGCATGGGGCTTGCCGGTATCCATCGTGCACGCGGACGGCGCGGAACAGGCGCGCTGGGCGCATCAGGCGCAGGCCGTGAACATTACGCGCGACGATTGGGGCATTGCCCATGTGCACGGCAAGACCGATGCGGACGCGGTGTTCGGCATGGCCTATACCCAGGCCGAGGACGACTTCAACCGCGTGGAGACCAACTATCTCAACGCCCTTGGCTGGCTGGCCCAGGCGGAAGGCGAGCAGGCGATCTGGTCTGATCTTCGCCAACAGTTGTGGGTCGATAGTGCGGAACTCAAACGCCTGTACACGCAAAGCCCGGCGTGGCTACGCACCTTGATGGACGCATGGGCCGATGGCCTGAACTATTACCTCGCCAAGCATCCATCGGTGCATCCGCGCGTCATTACGCATTTCGAGCCGTGGATGGCGCTGAGCTTTACCGAGGGCAGCATCGGCGGTGACATCGAACGCGTCTCGCTGAAGGACCTGCAAGCCTTCTACGGCAAGCCCACTGATACGGTGGCCTTTGTGGATACGCCATCGAGCTGGGCGGAGCCCACCGGTTCCAATGGCATCGCTATCGCGCCCAAGCGCAGCGCCGATGGGCATGCACTGTTGTTGATCAATCCGCATACCTCGTTTTTCTTTCGCTCCGAGCTGCAGATGAGCAGCGAGCAGGGTCTCAATGCGTATGGCGCCGTGACCTGGGGGCAGTTCTTCATCTACCAGGGCTTCAACCCGCACATCGGTTGGATGCATACCTCCACCACGGCGGATGTGGTGGACGAGTTCGCCGAAAGCATTGTGCGCAACGGCAACACGCTGAGCTATCGCTATGGCAATGCGTTGCGCCCGGTGCATACGCGCGAGATTCGGGTGGCTTATCGAAAGAGCGATGGCTCGTTGGGCGAGCGCGTGTTCACCACGTATGCGACGCATCACGGACCGGTGGTTCGCGAAGCCGATGGCAAATGGATCGCCACGGCGCTGATGAACAAGCCCATCGAGGCGCTGGAGCAGAGCTGGCTGCGTACCAAGGCGAACGATTTTGCCAGTTTCATGAAAATCGCCGAGCTCAAGGCGAACTCGTCCAACAACACCATCTATGCGGACGACAAAGGCCACATCGCGTACCTGCACCCGCAGTTCATTCCCAAGCGCGACGATCGCTTCGACTACACCAAACCTGTGGATGGCAGCGATCCGGCGACCGATTGGCAGGGTCTGCTGCCGCTGGATAAAGGGCCGCGCCTGCTCGACCCGGCCAACGGCTGGATCATGAACACCAACAACTGGCCGTATTCGGCGGCGGGCCCCAACAGCCCCAAGCGCGCCGATTTCCCGCGCTACATGGACAGCGTGGGTGAGAACCCGCGTGGCCTGCATGCCTTGCGCGTGCTCGACGATCGCAGTGAATTCACCATGGCGTCCTTGATCGACGCCGCCTTCGACTCCTACCTGCCGGCCTTCGCACGGCAAATTCCCATCCTGGTCGCCGATTACGACGCCTTGCCGACCAGCGATCCGCTCAAGGCCACGTTGGCAGGCCCGATCGGCCTGCTGCGGCATTGGGATTTCCGCTGGGGCATTGCCTCTATGCCCACATCGCTCGCGGTGTTCTGGGGCGACATCTTGTGGGACAAGGTGGACAAGTCCGATGTGTCGGAAAGCCTGTCCGTCTACGACATCATGGCCGAGCGTGCGGGCGCCAGGGCGCGGCTGGGGGCGCTGGCCGAGGCCGCCGATCGACTGGAGCGGGATTTCGGTAGCTGGGGCGTGCCTTGGGGCGAGGTGAATCGCTACCAGCGCCTCAATGGCGATCTGGTGCAGCCCTTCGATGACAGCAAGCCCAGCATCCCGGTGCCGTTCACTTCCTCGCGCTGGGGCTCGTTGGCGTCGTTCGGCGCACACCGGTGGCCCGGCACGCGGCGTTATTACGGCACTAGCGGCAATAGCTTTGTTGCCGTGGTCGAGTTTGGCGACAAGGTGCGTGCGCGCGCCATCACCGCAGGCGGCGAAAGCGGTCACCCCGAATCCCCGCACTTCAATGACGAGGCCGAGCGCTACACCACCGGCAACCTTCGCAAGGTGTATTTCTGGCCGGAGGACCTACAAGGCCACGTCGAGCGGGTCTATCAGCCTGGTGGTTGAGCGCCTACAAACGCCCTCGTGAGCCCATCGCTGGCGCCTTGTGCGCTAGCGCACAAAGTTTTGTAAGGTCTTACGATGTGTATTCGCAATTTCGCAAATCCTTCACATAGGTAATGAGGGAATTCACCTGTCCGCAAAACCTTTCAAAAGGCCTGTATTTGTAAGCTTTAGCTTGCCTGGCTGACGGTTTTGGTGGACGACGTGAAAGTGCGAAAAAGCGCAGTTCGGCAGGTATTTGCGTTCTGAGCCAGCCATGCGTGGACATGGTTGCAAGGGTACAAGCCCGACGGTTCGTACAGGCTCACGCCAACCTTGTGGCGCCTTTGGGGAAAGGCGCTGCGTATTGATTAAGGCGACATCGAGGGTCCGAGTCATCGGGCCATCGCGGCGACGTGCACCCGCGCGAAAGCTGTGATCGGTCCGGGCGTGCTGGGGCGCAAGGCCTTCGATCCCAGATCCACGAGAGAGAAAAGACTATGAAGCACACTTTGACATTGCAGGGCCTGGCTGTTGCGCTGACATTGGCGCTTTCCGCAAATGCCGCCGCCGCCGAATTCGGCACCTCGCCTCCCCCGCCCGTGAATTTCGATGTCGGTGCTTTGCAGGCCGATCAAACCTACAAGGGCTTCATCATCACCTACAAAGATGGCAGCACTGAGCGCAGCAATGCCAGCGTTGCCGTACAGAACATCGGTGTCGCCGCTAACCGCGCCCGGCTGATGACCGCCACACGAGCCGCACCACGCGCCCTCAGTGTGCGCTATGGGCGCAAGCTGGCCACCGGTGCCGATCTGGTGGAAACCGATCGCGCGCTGTCGTCGAAGGAAGCGGCCACGTTGATTCGCCAGATCGCGGCCGATCCCGCGGTGGCCTTTGTGGAGCCCGAATACATGCTGCAGCCGGTCAGTAGTATCGAGCCCACGGCAGCGGCCAGCTTTTCGCAGCCCAACGATGGCAACTATGGTGCCTACCAGTGGGATTATCTCGCTCCGAGCGGCGCGGGTTTCTATGACAACTCCCAGTACGTCACCATTCCCAATTGGGGTGGCTCCAACGTTCAGAACGCGTGGCACCTGTCGGATGGCGCTGGCATCACTATTGCCATTCTCGATACCGGCGTGACCAATCACCCGGATCTCAATCTGTCGCTCGCCAATGCGGGTTACGACTTCATCACCAGTGCCGCGGTTTCCGGGCGCGCCACCAATGGCCGCGTGCCGGGCGCCTGGGATACCGGCAACTGGGCTGCCGCAGGTCAATGCGGCACCGGCAAGCCTGCGGCGGACAGTACCTGGCACGGTACGCACGTGTTCGGCACGGCGGGCGGCCAGATCACCAATAATGGTGTTGGTCTGGCGGGCGTGGCTTATGGTGCCCGTGTACTGCCCGTACGCGTGCTAGGCCATTGTGGCGGCTCCAATGCTGACATTGCCGATGCCATTACCTGGGCGTCAGGTGGTGCGGTAGCGGGTGTGCCGGGCAATGCAAACCCCGCACAGGTCATCGGCCTGAGTCTGGGTGGACCCGGTATCTGCACGGCGACCAGTGTGTTGGGCAAGGCGATTACCGGCGCCATTGGTCGTGGCGCGACGGTGGTGGTGGCGGCGGGTAACAACAACGCGAACGTGGCCAACACGTCGCCGGCAAACTGCGCTGGTGCCGTAGTGGTTGCATCCACGGGTACGACCGGTGCGCGTGCGTACTACTCCAACTACGGTGCCCTTGTGACCGTGGCGGCGCCTGGCGGTGGAGTCTTCAAGAACGATGCGTCCGGTGGCGCACAGGTCAACACGGGCTTCGTGTGGTCGGCGACCAACACGGGAAGGACCACACCGGTTGCAGGAACCTATGGCGGCAAGGCGGGTACCTCGCAGGCGACCCCGCACGTGGTTGGCGTGGTGGCACTGATGCAGAGCTACCGTCTTTCGCACGGCAAGGGCCTGCTCTCGCCGGCGCAGGTGACCTCCCTACTGAAGGCGACGGCTACCGTGCCGCACGTGACGCCCAGTGGCAGTGCGCCCATCGGCGCCGGCATCGTCAACGCCTACTCCGCGGTACAGGCAGCGGGCGCGCAGCCGTGATTGAAAGGCCGGCGTCGCGAGACGCCGGCCTCTACGCATTGAATGCAAGTGGGCAGGCGATTCTGTTTGCCGTCGTCCCTACGAACGTTCTGCAAACGGGGTCGCCGGAAAAGCAACTCGCAACACAGCAGCGGAACGCGAGATACATCGCGTTCCGCTGTCGCATGTCGCTAGCGAAAGATCACGGCATCATTCGCCTTGCAGGAAGATCGGTGTTAGTCGACAGCGATGCGCAGGGAGCGGGCGGGACCAACGCACGCGGATTCATCGATAGAGATGCCAATGCGATGAACCTCTCCAAGCGCGATCGCCGAGCCCAAGGAGGCCCGGGCGACTTGGCAGGTCGCGCTGAGCGCGGCCCTCGCGTCGCTCGTTGAAGCGCCTGCGCAGAACGCTTCGATCTCCGCTGGAAAACATACCGCTCAGCGCAAACCACTGTTCGTTCGGGCTGGTGGAAACGCCGAATGGGCGGTTCGAGAGCAACTGTGAACTAGCGCACAAAGACTGTCCGTCGCTCGCTATTTTCATGCAAATATTTGCGATCTCTTCACGCGAGACATGCGGGAATCGTCCCTGTCGCGATTTTCTGCGATAGGCCCAAGCCAACGGTTGGCGGGGCTTTTGAGGCCGCTCCGGTGGAGTTGGCCGGCTCTCCGCGCCAGCGGGTGAGCAAGTTCATGCGGTTCGATCGACCCTGTGCCAACCGTTCGTACTCGATCACGAGTGCGCGCGATGAGTGCGGCTTGCTTTGGCTTTGCGGCGTGCCTGGGAGTGCCGCCGTGTTCTTGGGGGAACCGACGTCGAAGGCCCGAGGTATCGGGCGGTCGCGACTGCGCGTGCGCTATCACCGCAGGCGGTCGAGTCAGTACAGGGAGGTTGTACGACACCTTCGACCCAACACTGACTGCTGGGGAGCAATTTAATGAAGCGTATGTCCAACAAGCATGGCCTGGCCGCAGCGCTGCTGATGGCTTTTTCCGCCGCCGTGGGCGCCACGGGTTTCGGCACGGCGCCGCCGCCGTCGAGCAATTTCGACGTCAGCGCGTTGCAGAGCAACCAGACGTATACCGGGTTCATCATTACCTATAAGAGCGGCAGTACCGAACGCAGCAACGCCAACGTTGCCGTGCAGAATATCGGTGCCGCTGCCGGCCGCGCCAGGCTGGTGGCCGGTACGGCGGCTGCCCCGCGCGCCCTCAATGTGCGTTATGGCCGAAAGCTCGCCACCGGTGCGGATCTGGTGCGCACCGATCGCGCGCTGTCGTCCAGCGAAGCGGACACGCTGATTCGCCAGATCGCCGCCGATCCGTCGGTGGCGTATGTCGAGCCCGAATACATGCTCAAGGCGGTTGATACCATCAAGCCAGCGGGTGCAGCCACCTTCAGCGTGCCCAACGACACCTATTACGCCTCTTACCAGTGGGACTACCTCACGGCGACCGGCGCAGGCTTCTACGACAGCACCCTTGGCACCAACGTGGCCAACTGGGGTGGCGCCAACATCCAGAACGCCTGGAGCTTGGCCGATGGCACCGGCATTACCATCGCGAGCCTGGATACCGGCGTGACCAATCATCCGGATCTCAACCTGTCACTTGCCAACGCGGGTTACGACTTCATCAGCACCGCATCGGTATCTGGCCGATCCACCAATGGTCGCGTGTCCGGCGGCTGGGATACCGGTGACTGGGTCACCGCCAATCAATGTGGTTCGGGTCAGGCGGCGGAAAACAGCAGCTGGCACGGCACGCACGTGTTCGGCACCGTGGGTGGCGAAATCACCAACAACAGCACCGGCATGGTCGGCACGGCGTTCGGCGCCAACGTGGTGCCGGTACGCGTGCTGGGGCACTGTGGCGGCTCCAACGCGGATATTGCCGATGCCATCACCTGGGCCTCGGGTGGCACCGTGTCCGGCGTGCCGGCCAATGCCAACCCGGCACAAGTGTTGAGCCTTAGCCTGGGCGGATCGGGCACCTGCTCATCCTCCAGTGCGCTGGGCCAGGCGATTACCGGCGCCATTGGTCGAGGCGCCACCGTGGTGGTGGCTGCCGGCAACAGCAATGCCAATGCGGCCAACTTTTCGCCGGCCAGTTGCTCGGGCGTGGTGGTCGTGGCCGCGACGGGCACCACCAGTGCGCGCGCGTACTACTCCAACTACGGTTCCATCGTGACCGTGGCCGCGCCAGGCGGTGGCGTCTACAAGAACGACGGCTCCAGCGGCACGCAGGTCAACACCGGCTTCATCTGGTCGACTATCAACGCCGGCACGACCACGCCGACAACCGCGACCTATGGCGGCATGGCCGGCACCTCGCAGGCTACGCCGCATGTGGCAGGTGTGGTGGCGCTGATGCAGAGCTATCGCCTGTCATTGGGCAAGGGCCTGCTCACGCCGGCACAGGTGACGTCGCTGCTGAAATCCTCGGCCACGGTGCCGCATGTCACGCCCAGCGGCAGCAAGCCGATTGGCGCGGGCATCGTCAACGCCTATGCCGCTGTGCAAGCGGCCGGTAGCCAGCCGTAACCCATTGGGCCGGCACCTTCGGGTGCCGGCCCTTTCCACGGGCGTCAGGGCAAGCTGCTAAGGTGCACGCTGCCACCCGTCGCCATGAGAGCCTACGTGTCATGAACACCTCCTCGCACTGAATCGGCAGAACGCGACGCGCTCAGCGTGCTGCCATGGGTATTCATTTGGCAGAGGATCACTTTCATGGCTCGACTTGAAGGCAAGACGGCGCTGGTTACCGGCGCTGCACGTGGTATTGGCGAGGCTATCGCCAAGGCCTTTATCGACGAGGGCGCCATCGTCCTCCTTACCGATATCGACGACGCGTGCGGCATGCGCACCGCCGAAGGGCTTGGCCTGCGGGCGACCTTCGCTCGATTGGACGTGCGCGAAGAGCGGGACTGGGAGCGCGCGATCGCCACCGTCATGGCGCTGAGTGGTCGCCTCGACATTGTGGTGAACAATGCGGGCATCACTGGTTTCGAACAGGGCAACGTATCCCACGATCCCGAACATGCCAGCCTGGATGCGTGGCACGCGGTGCATCGCACCAACCTGGATGGTGTGTTCCTAGGCTGCCGCGCGGCCATTCGCGCCATGCGGCCGGCGGGCAGTGGCTCCATCATCAATATCTCGTCGCGTTCGGGTCTCGTCGGTATTCCCGCGGCCGCGGCGTACGCTTCCAGCAAGGCTGCCGTACGAAACCACACCAAGACGGTGGCGCTGTACTGCGCCGAGCAGGGCTTGGCGATTCGCTGCAACTCCATTCACCCCGCCGCCGTGCTCACGCCCATGTGGGAGCCGATGCTTGGCACGGGCGAGCAGCGCGAGGCCAACCTGCGTGCCTTCGTGAAAGACACGCCGCTGCGGCGCTTTGGCCAGCCATCGGAGGTGGCCGCCGTTGCCGTATTGCTTGCATCGGATGAAGCCAGCTACATCACCGGTGCAGAGCTGAACATCGATGGTGGCCTGCTGGCCGGCAGCGTGGCCGTACCGCGCCAGTGAGTGCACTTGAGCGGACCGCATCGGCGTGACAGCATCGCGCCGATGAGCAAGCGACCCGCCCCGGCGCACCATCTGCGCGACCTCGCACGCCTGCGCCGGGTACGCGACCGGATCGATCGGGAGTATGCACAACCGCTCGATGTGGAAGCGCTGGCGCAAGGCGTGCACATGTCGGCCGGCCATCTCAGCCGGCAGTTTCGGCTCGCCTACGGCGAATCGCCCTATAGCTATCTGATGACGCGACGCATCGAGCGCGCCATGACCCTGCTGCGCCAAGGCAACCTCAGCGTTACCGAGGTCTGCTTTGCCGTGGGGTGCGCCTCGCTGGGCACGTTCACCACGCGCTTCACCGAGCTGGTGGGCATGTCGCCCGGTGTGTACCGGCGCCAGGAGACACATGCCGTTGCCGCCATGCCGCCTTGCGTCGCACGACAGGTCGCGCGACCGATCAGGAATCGAGAAGCGCCGGCCAAGGAGCCCGAACTAGACTGAGCCCATGGTTTTTCACCCACCCGAGAAGACACGCCATGGACATTCGCATCCACGCCAGTTTCCTTCCGCAGAACGATCCCGAGGCCGCCATCGGCTTCTATCGTGACACCCTGGGCTTTGAGGTACGCAACGACGTCGGTTACGGCGGCAAGCGCTGGATTACCGTGGGGCCCGCGGGGCAGGCGGCCACCTCCATCGTGCTGTACCCGCCGGAAGCCAGCCCTGGCATCACCGACGACGAACGCCGCACCATCGCCGAGATGATGGCCAAGGGCACCTTCGGCATCGTCCTGCTCGCTACGCATGATCTGGCCGGTACGTTTGAGCGCTTGCAGGCCCGCGATGCGGATATCGTGCAGGAGCCCACCGATCAACCTTACGGTGTGCGCGACTGCGCGGTACGCGACCCCGCGGGCAACATGATTCGTATCCAGCAACTGGCTTGAATCTGCGCTATCCCCATGTCTCTCATCGCTGCAGCGATGGGTGGCATGCGGGGTACACCCGCGCCTTCTCGCTTTGCGATTGCTTGCCTTAAGGTCATGTGTTCCTGTCCTTCGTTACTCGCATTCGCGTGTGCGGCGTTGGCTTTGGAATGCATGATGACGGTGTGTTTCAACGGAGATGGATAGCGCCATGATCAGGATGATCTTCTTTGACTACGACGGTGTGCTCACCACCGACAAGAGCGGTTCGCAGACCACCTATCGCTATCTCAGCGAGGCCAGCGGAATCGCGCAGCCTGCAATCAGTGCAGCGTTTTCGCCATATATGGGAGCGCTGATGACAGGCCAGTCCATCCATGCGGACGTGTGGTCGCAGGCCTGTGAGGCGATGGGCGTGGCGCTGGATATCGGCTTGCTCGCCGGTGCGTTCGAAAGCACGCCCTTGAACGAAGGCATGCTGTCGCTGGCGAGGGAGCTCATGGGTGTCTATCGGTTGGGCATCATCACCGACAACAGTCGCGATCGCATGAGTCATCTACGGAAGTATCAGCAGCTCGATGCCTTGTTCGATCCCATCGTGGTATCGGCTGAGGTCGGTAGTAGCAAGTGGTCTTCGGAAATATTCCGCAGCGCGGCGGCGCGCGCGGGCGTGTTCGCGCACGAGTGCGTGTTCATCGACAACGGCGTGGATAACGTGGTCATGGCGCGCTCGGTAGGCATGCTTGCCCTTCACCACGACGACCATACGAACGACATGGAGGCCCTTCGGCGAGCTTTGGCGTTACAGGGCGTGCCATGCAGGTCCGGCTAGCGTCGGGAACACCAGGGGCCTTCAAGGCGAAAACGCAAACCATCTTGTGTCGATCAGGCCGCTGTCCGCGGCCGGCATGCGCCGATGATCCGCTCCGTCGACACCCCGCGTCGATGGTTTACGTCATGGAGCCGCAACATATTGCTGTGCGGCTCAGGGCCTCTACCACGAGGAGCATCCGTCCTTGCGGACTTCCACATGCACGCGCACTATGCAAACGGGGGTTTGAAGGTCGTCGTACGCCATGGCTCTTCCCCGTCAGGCCATGCGATCAGGGGTGGAATGATCGAAACGAATGAAACCAATGTTGCCGCGGCCTCACCAGCCGTCCTCCTGATCTTCCTGCTGGGCTTCGCTTGTTTGATCGTCGCCCACGGGATCGACCTCGCGCATGACCCCACTCAGAGGTTGCACGCAAGCTACATCATCCTTGGGCTGATTCAGTGGCTCACCATCGGCGCCCTGATATGGCGTTGGCGGCGCTCGGGGTATCCCAATGCACTGCGGTGGGCCTTGCTGATCGCGGCGCTGCTCTGTTCGCAGGTATCGGCAGACCTGAATCTTATCGAGACGCTCCATGGAAGCTACGAAATAGCCAGAAGGGCTTCGCTGTTTTTTGAAACCACCAATGTCGCGCTGTTGATCCTGGCCTGCGCCACCACGTTTCGCAGAGGGACCAATCGCATTACGGTGATGATCGACGGCGCCATGACGGTCGGCCTGATCGCCATGTTTTATCTCTTCATTTTCTCTGCGATCACCTCGCCGGTTCCCGGCAGTGACGAAGTAGTGCTCTATATCATCCACACGTTCGATGTGCTCAATGCCTTCTTGCTTGCGTGTGCCGTGCTGCGTTTGCTTGGTTCACAGGAGCCGTCGCGTCGTCACTTTTTCTTCGTCCTGGCCGTGTACATCCTGACAAGGGCGGTGATGGCGTCCGTTCGAAACCGCCTACTGTTGTCGCATGCCAGTCCATACAACGAACTCTTGCTCGACCCGGGAACAATCGTGCTGGGTCTGATGTGCCTTGTCGCCCTGCCGGCATGGTTGATGCGCTATCAGCCGCCGTCGGCGATGGTGCACGTCACGCAAAGCCTCAGCCCATTGTTTCTTGGCGTCGGCCTGCTGGGCGTGAGCATGGCCATCTGGAAAAGCCACCATGTGCTGGGTTCGCTCGGCGTGAGCATCGCCGTGCTCGCCTACGGTGCGAGGAACGTCGTTACGCAAAGCTACCTACTTACGACCGAAAAGCACCTGCTTACGCTCCAGGAGGAACTCAAGGGCATGGTGTCGACCGACTCGCTGACGGGCATCTCCAATCGACGTGGATTCGAGGATGTCTCCGAGCGCGAGTGGGCGGTTTCCAGGCGTATTCCGCACGTCTTCGCCGTGCTGGTGATCGATATCGATTTCTTCAAGCAGTACAACGACCACTTCGGGCACGTCATGGGCGATCAATGCCTGCGCACGGTGGCTCGCCTGCTCGCGGGAACCTTGCGGCGGCCTTCGGATTTCATTTGCCGCTTCGGCGGCGAAGAATTCGTGGCGGTGCTGCCCGCTACCGATCTGCCAGGCGCGCGGATCGTCGCTCGGCGCATGAACGCGGTAGTGCGCGATGCGGATCTTCCCCATGTTGCCGCCGCCTCATCGCGCGTGACGGTGAGCATCGGCGTGGCGGCGCTCGACGATTCGGACGAGTCCATTCAAGCCTTGCTCGACCGTGCCGACGCCAATCTGTATCGCGCCAAGGCGATGGGGCGCAATCAATACCAGTAATTGGGGTGAGTACGTGGCTCGGAATAGTCTACGGCCAGCCAGGTGGTGCGCTGGATGCAGCATCGGCTCGGCGTGACGCCGTCGCAACAGGTGCATCCACGCCTTTCGCGCTAATCGACGGCGCTAAGCGCATGTCGCTGACCTGATTAGTCATAGTTCAGGTCTATCGCTGGCATCGCAACAATCAAATTCTATCAATCGTGCCTTCGGCGTAGATTCCGGTGGTGGGACGTTGATCGCCGCCTTGCTTTGCCTGTCGCCCGAGCGACGGCTTTGGGTGCGGGCAGCGCCTTCAGGGCGTCATTGGCTGCTCCCAGACTTGGGGCGAATACGTCGACGCGTTCTAGAACTTCGCCCGCCTAGCATCGGCAGGTCTGGGTGGACCCTTCCAAGGAGAGAAAGCATGTCAAACGAAGCCAAGTGCCCGTTCAAGCACACCGCCGGCAGCGGCACCACGAACCAGGATTGGTGGCCCAAGCAATTGCGGCTGGATCTGCTGGCGCAGCACTCCAGCAAAACCAATCCGCTGGATGAGGGCTTCAATTACGCCAAAGCCTTCAAGGGTCTCGACTACGCCGCGTTGAAGAAAGACCTCGCCGCGCTCATGACCGATTCGCAGGATTGGTGGCCGGCCGACTTTGGTCACTACGGCCCGCTGTTCATCCGCATGGCCTGGCACAGCGCAGGCACCTATCGCGTGGGCGATGGTCGTGGCGGCGGCGGGCGAGGCCAGCAGCGCTTTGCGCCGCTCAACAGCTGGCCCGATAACGTGAGCCTGGACAAGGCACGCCGCCTGCTGTGGCCGATCAAGCAGAAGTACGGGCAGAACATTTCCTGGGCGGATCTGTTGATCCTCACCGGCAACGTCGCGCTGGAGACCATGGGCTTCAAGACCTTCGGTTTCGCCGGCGGCCGCGAAGACACCTGGGAGCCCGATCAGGATGTGTACTGGGGCACCGAGCGCACCTGGTTGGGTGGCGACCTGCGTTACGGCAAGGGCGCAGTCGGCACGAGTGACGAAGGCGTGGTGGTGGCGGAGAAGGAACTGCACGGCAAGGAGAGCAGCCGCACCGACCAGGGCCGTAATCTGGAGAACCCGCTGGCCGCCGTGCAGATGGGCCTGATCTACGTAAACCCGGAAGGCCCCGACGGAAACCCCGACCCCATCGCCGCCGCCAAGGACATTCGCGACACCTTCGGCCGCATGGCGATGGACGATGAAGAAACCGTGGCGCTCATCGCCGGCGGTCACACCTTCGGTAAGACGCATGGCGCCGGCCCCGCTGACAACGTCGGCCCTGAGCCGGAAGCGGCGGACCTGGAAAACCAGGGCCTGGGCTGGACCAACCGCTTTGGCACCGGCAAAGGCGGCGACACCATCACCAGCGGCCTGGAAGTGACCTGGACCAGCACGCCCACGCAGTGGGGCATGGGCTTCTTCCAGAACCTGTTTGGCCACGAGTGGGAGCTCACCAAGAGCCCGGCCGGCGCGCACCAGTGGGTGGCCAAGAACGCCGACGCGAGCATTCCGCATGCGCATGATCCGTCGAAGAAGCTGCTCCCGACCATGCTCACCACCGACCTGTCGCTGCGCCTGGACCCGGAGTTCGAAAAGATCTCGCGCCGCTTCATGGCGCATCCGGAGCAATTCGCCGATGCGTTTGCGCGCGCCTGGTTCAAGCTGACCCATCGCGACATGGGCCCGCGTGCGCGTTACCTCGGCCCGGAAGTGCCGGCCGAAGCGCTGATCTGGCAGGACCCGATTCCGGCGGTGAATCATCCGCTGGTGGATGCCGCTGACATCGCCGCGCTCAAGCAGAAGATCCTCAGTGCGGGGCTGAGCGTGAGCGATCTCGTGTTCACCGCCTGGGCATCCGCCTCCACCTTCCGTGGCTCGGACAAGCGCGGCGGCGCCAATGGCGCGCGCATTCGCCTGGCCCCGCAGAAGGATTGGGCCGCCAATGATCCGGCGCGTCTGGGCAAGGTGCTCAAGACGCTCGAAGGCATCCAGGGTGAGTTCAACGGTGCCGCCGCGGGTGGCAAGAAAATCTCGCTGGCTGATTTGATCGTGCTGGGCGGCAGTGCCGGCATCGAGCAGGCTGCGAAAAATGCCGGCCACACGGTAGCGGTGCCGTTCACGGCTGGCCGCATGGACGCCACGCAGGAACAGACCGACGTGCATTCGGTGGGCATGCTGGAGCCGGTGGCCGATGGTTTCCGCAACTTCCTCAAGGGCCACTTCGCCATTCCGTCCGAGCATCTGCTGGTGGACAAAGCGCAGCTGCTTACGCTCACCGCGCCGGAGATGACCGTGCTGGTCGGTGGCTTGCGTGTGCTCAACGCCAACACCGGCGGTTCGGCGCATGGCGTGTTCACCGATCGCCCCCAAGCGCTCACCAACGACTTCTTCCGTCACCTGCTGGACATGGGCACGGAGTGGAAGCCGCAATCGGAGTCGCGCGAGGTGTTCGAAGGCCGCGACCGCAAGACCGGCAAGGTCAAGTGGACCGGCACGCGCGTGGACCTGGTGTTCGGCGCCAACTCGCAGCTGCGCGCGGTGAGCGAGGTGTACGCCAGCAACGACGCGCAGGCCAAGTTCGTGCGTGATTTCGTCGATGCCTGGGTCAAGGTGATGAACCTGGACCGTTTCGACCTGGCCTGAGTCCAGGCCAAGCAGCCGCTACGCCGTGCCATGGGCCCGGCGTAGCGGGCGTCTGGTCGGTGATTCATCGGGCAGCGGGGCGCGGTTTGTTCTAATGCTGCGCTGCACTATCGCCCGTACCGACCCCTTCGCTCATGGAACCCTACCGCTTCGGTGACATCGCCGCGTTCGTTTCGGCGGTGAAGACCGGCAGTTTCACCGCTGCTGCCACGTCGCTGGGGCTGACTCGCTCGGCGGTGGGCAAGAGCATCGTGCGGTTGGAAACCCAGCTTGGCGTGCGCCTGCTCAACCGCACCACGCGCAAGCTCAGCCTCACCGACGAAGGCGCCATCGTCTACGACCGCTGGCGGCAGATCCTGGACGAACTGGAAGACGTGGACGCCACCATGGCGCTGCGCCGCAGTCGTCCCACCGGCACGCTCAAGCTGATGACGCCGCCGTCGTTCGGGCAGCGGCACATCCTGCCGGTGCTGCATGCGTACCTGGCGCAGTGGCCGGAGTTGCGCACCGAACTGTGGTTTACCGATCGCTACGTGGACCTGGTGGAAGAAGGGCTGGATGTCGCCGTGCGCATCGGCGCCCCCAAGGACGACTCCCAGTTGCTCACCCGCACCGTGGCGTGGCAGCAGTTCATCGTTTGCGCCTCGCCCGCGTACCTCGCGCGCCACGGCACGCCGCAGACGCCGCAGGATCTCGCCTCGCACGACACCATCGTCTACTTGAGTGGCGATCGCCCGCGCGTATGGCATCTGCAAACGCCCGAGGGCCCGTACGTGTACGACGGCCCGGGCCGCATGAGCACCGACAGTTCCGAATCGATGCGCCAATCGGCGTTGGCCGGTTTCGGCCTCGCGTATCTGGCCAACTACATCGTGGGCGAGGACCTGCGCAACGGCAGCCTGGTGGAAGTGTTGCGCGCCTATCGGCCGCCGCCGGACCCGATTCGCCTGGTGTATCCCAGCCGTCGTCACTTGCCGCCGCGTACGCGCGCCTTCATCGACCTGCTCGCCGAGCAGTGGGAAGGCGGCGCGCCGTGGGAGCGCGACACCCGCGACTGATTCGCCGCGCATCGCGCCGATGCATTGGGGATCGACAGGACCGAGTGAAGGTCGCGGGCGGTGATTTATCCGCGGCAACGAATCCGTAACACTCGCCACTTCGCTGCTCCGCTCGTGCTTCGCCCCATGACCGCGCCTGTATTCCCGTCGTCGCCGCGACGGCCGACCACCTTGGCTGACGTGCGCGCCCTGCGGCACATCACCTAGCGCTGCACCTTCCCCCGTTGACCCGTCCATCGCCGTGCCTTGCGCACGGGGATCGGCCTTACACGCCCCTTCGTCCGCTACGCCCCGGGCCCGTCGCCCGGCGCGAGCACTCCCGGAGAGCCCGGCTCTCCCTTTCGCCCAACGAGATACGCCACCATGAACCTGCTACGCCAACTTCCTTTCCTTGCCTGCGCCCTCGCCATGATCGCGGTGCTGGCCGGTTGCCACGCCACCGTCGAGGCCAAGTGGGCCACCGGCGATGACACCGTGTACCGCTGGGAGAAGGCGGCGCCCACCCTGCCGGTGGAAGTGCGCGGCCAGTTGCCCAACGCCAGCCAGACGCAGATGGTGCAGGCCATCCCCAACGCGGTGGCGACCGCCAGCGCCGGCGAGCGCTGGGTGGTGGAGGTGAGCCAGCAGGCCGCGCCGCACGACGATGCCTACTGCCAGCCGGCCGCGCACAACGGCGCGCCCAGCAGCACCCAGGCGGCGCTGGCGCTGACCGTGACGCTGTGCGATGGACACCGCCTGGTCGCCACGTCGCGCTCGCCGCTGGATGCGCAGAAGTCGTCGGTGGACGAGCTGCCGCGTCGCATCAAGCGTCTGAAGAACCTCGCCCTGATCGGTATTGCGCGCAGCCCCGCGCAGTACATCGAAGTGCAAAGCTGATACGCGATGGCGCGTCGCCACCTGCGACGCGCCCAGCGTTTGCATCCGCGCCGTGGGAGGCCTCGCCCACGGCGTCTCGCGTCATCGCGTTACCCGCACCGGCCCGCTGGCCGGTGACCTCTATGCCGACACCCGCAGGTTTTCCTTTGATCGACCGACTCCGCGTTGCCGTGTCCGCATGTTCGCCCCGCGCATGGCGCCGAGGGTGGTTGCCTCGCCGCCGTGCACACGGCCGCTTCCTCCTGTCGTTGTCGGCTCGGTAGCAGCTCCATGTCCGTCACCGATCCGGATCGCGCCAGCGCGCGGTCCCCGGGCGGTTTTACCGCCTTTCTGGCCAGCGAGCGACAGGCGTGGATTTTCGTCGGCAAATGCCTGCTGGCGCTGTATCTCACCGCGTGGCTGTCGATGTTGTTCCAGCTGGAGCAACCGGCCACGGCGATGATCACCGTCTCCATCGTCATGCATCCGCATACCGGCATGGTGATGGCCAAGAGCTTCTATCGCGCGCTGGGTACGCTGGCCGGCAGCCTGTTCGCCGTGCTGCTGATGGCGGCCTTTCCTCAGGATCGCGAACCCTTCCTGGCCTGCCTGGCGCTGTGGGTAGGCCTGTGTTCGGGCGGCGCGGTGCTCTACCGCAACTTCATGTCCTACGGTTTCGTGCTCGCCGGCTACACCGCCTCGGTGGTAGCGCTGCCGGCCATCAACAACCCCTACAGCGTGTTCGACACGGCCATGCTTCGCGTGAGCGAGGTGATGCTGGGCATCGTGGTCGCAGGGCTGGTGAGCGACGTGATCTTGCCCGAGCGCCTGCGCGATACCTTGAACCGGCATGTGCGCGAGCACTACGAACATTTCATCGTCTTCACCCGGGAGTGCCTGGGTGGCGTCACGCCGCGCGAGCGCATGGAGCAGGCGCACCTGCGCGTGGTGCGTGCCTCGGTGCAACTGGAAGACCTGCGTGCGTCGGTGATCTTCGAAGATCCCCACGCACGTGCGCGCAGCAGCCGCATGCGTCTGTTCAACCTGCGCTACATGGCCGCCGCCACCAGCTTCCAGTCGCTGCAGCACCTGATCGATCGCCTGCAACGCCACCATCACCCGCGCACGGCCGGTGCGCTGGTGCAGCTATGCGAACCCGTTGCGCATGCCCTGTCGGCGCAGGGGCAGGGTGCGGAAGATCCCCGCATGCTGGCCTCGCGGCTGGCGGCCTGCGATGCGCAACTGATGGTGCTGGCGGCGCAACTGCGCACGTCGTTGCGTCAGGAGTCCGCGCTGCTGCTGGAGTTCGACAGCGGCACCGCCTTGCTGCGTCGCTTCACGGGCGAGCTGCGCGATGTCGCCGCCGCCGAAGCCAGCCTGCGCGACACCCATGCGCACGCAGGCACCGCCGAGCGCGTCACCTTCAAGCGCGCCAACGATCGCGCCGCACCGCTGTTCGCCGTGCTGCGCACCGTGCTGGTGATGGGCGGGCTGAGCGTGTTCTGGCTCGCCACCGATTGGCCTTCCGGCCCCACGGCGATGTTGCTGGCTACCTTGTTTTCCGGGCTGCTGGCGACGTCGCCTTCGCCGGTTACCGCCACGGCCTATACGGTGGGCGGGTTCGCCGTGGGCGTGGTCGCATCGTTCATCGTGTTGTTCGGTCTGCTGCCTGGCAGCGATGGGTTCCTGATGCTGGTGCTGGCGACCATGCCGCTGCTGCTGGTGGGGCCGTACCTGAGTACGCGCAACGCGACGTTGCCCGGCGTGGGCGCGGGCTACACGCTGGGGTTCGTGCTGACGCTGGCGTTGAAGAACCCCATGGTCTACGGGCCCGAGCGCTTCCTCAACGAATCGCTGGCGTCGTTGTTTGGCCTGTCCGTCACCGGCGTTGCCTTCATGGTGATGCCCGCTCTGGTCGGCACGCGCTGGTTGCGTCAGCGCCAGCTCACGCAACTGCGGCGCCAGGTGAAGCAGGCGGCGACATCGCCACTGGAAGGCTTGTTGTACGGATTCGAAAGCGCCAACCGCGACCTGTTTCACCAGATCGTGCAGTTCACGCCCGCCTACAGCGAGGAATCGCGTGGTTTGCTGGCCTGGGGGCTGGCGGTACACGACTGCGGCCGTGCACTGATCGAGCTGCGCCTGGACATGGAGCACGCCGAGTTGCCGCCGCCCTTGCGCGACACCATGCAGCATGCCGTGCTGGCGCTGGCGCAGTTGTACGACGCGCCGAACGCGCTGCACTGGTCAACAGCCGACCGCGCGGTGGAACACGCCATCACCCTCACCACCCAGGCCCTGCCCTGGGCGCGGGCCAGTTGCCAGCCGGCGCTGGGGCATCTGCTGCAACTGCGCAGCGCGCTGCGCGACGACGAGTCGGCCATCGCGCCGTTCATCGCTCGCTGACGGCATGGCGCTGGCGCAGCCGTTGCGTTGCGTTCGTGCAGCGTGCGGGGCATCGAAGCGGCCATCGTCAGCCTGTCACAGGCGATGCCTAGCCTCTGGCCTCGGCGTGCGTCGTGGCGGCCATGCGTCGGCGTATGTGGCATGTGGACGGCCGGCGTGAATTCGGGCTTACTTATCTCGATCTAAATGATGGGTGGGGCGCCGGTGCGATCGCGCCAGCGAATGCCATCGAACGGCCGGGCCATGGCCTGGCATGGCCGGTTCCATCAGGGGAGAGCGGATCACATGGGCGCTTACTGGAATGCACGACGCGTGGCTTCGTTGGCGACACGCGCACTCACCGCGTGCCTTGGCCTGTGGCATGGCCTGGCGATGGCGGACCAAGCGTTGCCCATCGGCACGGCGCAGCGCATGGGCGATGGCGTGGTGGCCTTCCTGCCGCAAGGCATGACGACCTACCCCAACTCGCTGGCGCTGGCGAAGCCGCCGGTGATGCAAGGCCCCGCGCCGACCGACACCGGCCTGCGCCCGCGCTATGTGCGTCGGGGCGACCACACGGTGGTGACGGTGGACGTACCCTCCGGGGCTGACCTGTATGGCACCGGCGAAGTCACCGGGCCGCTGCGGCGCAACGGCCAGTGCGTAGTGCTGTGGAATACCGACAACCCCGCCTACGAGCGCGACCATGGTCGTCGCCTGTACCAGTCGCATCCCTGGGTGCTGGGCGTACGCAAGGATGGCAGCGCCTTCGGCGTGCTGTTCGACTCCACCTGGCGCGCCACCTTGTGCACCGACAAGCAGATCGTGTTCGACGTGCAGGGGCCGGCCATGCCGGTGATCGTGATCGAGCAGGCCACGCCGCAGGACGTGGTGCAGAGCCTGGCCGCGCTGACCGGCACCATGCCGCTGCCGCCACGCTGGGCCCTGGGCTATCAGCAGTCCCGTTGGTCGTACACGCCGGATACGCGGGTGCTGCAGATCGCCGAGCAGTTCCGCCAGCGTCGCATTCCCGCCGATGCGATCTGGATGGACATCGACTACATGGACGGCTTTCGCGTCTTCACCTTCGATACCAAGACGTTCGCCGACCCCAAGGGGCTCAACGATGCCTTGCATGCGCGCGGCTTCCACAGCGTGTGGATGATCGACCCGGGTGTGAAGGCGGACCCCGCGTACAGCGTGTACGCCAGCGGCACCACGCAGGACGTGTGGCTCAAGGACGCCAAAGGCGACACCTTCCACGGCGAGGTATGGCCGGGCATGGTGGCCTTTCCGGACTTCACCCGCCCAGCCACGCGCACCTGGTGGTCTGCGCTGTACAAGGGCTTCATCGCGCAGGGCGTGGATGGCGTGTGGAACGACATGAACGAGCCGTCGGTGTTCAACGTGCCCAGCTACACTGCGCCGGAGGATGCCCAGCATCGCGGCGGCGACGATCTCGCGCCGGGCCCGCACCTGCAGTATCACAACGTGTACGGCATGCTGATGGTGCGCGCCACGCGCGATGGCATTCAGGCCGCGCAACCGGAGCGTCGCCCGTTCGTGCTCACGCGCGCCAACTTCATCGGCGGCCAGCGCTATGCCGCCACCTGGACGGGTGACAACGCGTCGGACTGGAAATACCTCAAGTGGTCGATTCCCATGTCGATCAACCTGGGCTTGTCGGGGCAGCCGTTCAGTGGCCCCGATATCGGTGGTTTCGGCGGCAAGGCGACGGCCGACCTGTGGGCGAACTGGATTGGCGTAGGCGCGTTCTATCCCTTCGCGCGCGGGCATGCCATCAAGGATTCCAACGACAAGGAGCCGTGGGCGTTTGGCCCGGCGGTGGAGAACACCGCGCGTATCGCCATCGAGCGTCGTTATCGCTTGCTGCCGTACCTCTACACGGTGTTCCGCGAAGCGTCGGTCGATGGTTTGCCGGTGATGCGGCCGGCGTTCTTCGCCGATCCGAAGGATCTTCGCCTGCGCGCCGAAGAACGTGCGTTCTTGCTGGGTGCCGATCTGCTGGTGGTGCCGCGCTGGCCGGGCAAGCAGGCGCTGCCATCGGGCGTGTGGCGTGACGCATCGCTGGTGGATGGCGATGTTGCCGACCCCATGCAGCCCACGCTCAAGGTGCGCGGCGGCGCCATCGTGCCGCTGGGGCGCGTGGTGCAGCACACGGGCGAGGAATCGTTCGACCCGCTGACCCTGCTGATCTCGCTGGATGCGCAAGGGCAAGCGCAGGGTGAACTCTACGAAGACGCCGGCGATGGCTACGGCTACCTGCACGGGCAGTATCGCCTCACCCGCTATCGCGCGAGGCGGCAGGGCGACACGCTCACGGTGTCCGCCGAGCGGGTGGCCGGCGAGCTGCCCATGCCATCGCGGACGATCCAGGTGCAGGTACTTACCGAGCATGGCGTGGTCACGGGTGCCGGGCCCGAAGCACAACTCGCGGTGTCGCTGGCCGGTTCGCGCTGACCTCGTACTGTCACCAAGAAGGCGGACGCGCGCACATTCCTAAGGAATGGATAAACGCGACGCGTCGAGGAAAGGATCGCGTAATCCACAACCGATATCTGATGCGCCACGACGCCGCGATGGTGCGGCGTCGCTCAACCCGCGCACCGAATTCCTTGGAGGACGCATGAAGTTGCTGTTGAAGCGCATGATGTTGACGGCCGGTCTTGGTCTGCTGCTGCCGTTGGCCGCGCACGCCGATCTGCCGGGTCGCCACCCGTACTACCTGCATGCCCTCTCGGATCTGCGCGCGGCGCGCTGGATGCTGGAGCATCGCCCCGGCGATGCCGCTGTGAGCGCTCAGGAGGACGTGGCCATCACCGAAATCGATCGCGCCATCGGCGAGATCAAGCATGCCGCCATCGACGACGGCAAACCGCTGGAAGACCACCCGCCGATCGACGCCTCGCTCGATCATCCGGGCCGCCTGCACAAGGCGCTGGAGCTTTTGCACAAGGTGCACCACGACGTGGATCGCGAAGAAGACGATCCGGAAACCCGTGGCCTGAAGGATCGTGCGCTCATGCATATCGATGAGGCATCGCACGCGGTCGAGCATGCCATCCACGATGTGCGCGACGGTCGCTGATCGCGCCGTGGCATGACGGTTCAAGCTGCCGCCTTTCGTGCAAAGGCGGCGGCTTTTTCTTGCGTGCAGCGCGCGGGTGCGTGAGCACGGGCGCGCTGGTCACGGGGTGCGTCAGATACCGAAGCGGTATTCCAGCGTGCCCGACAGCAGGTACGGGTTGTTGGTGTGGGTGAGGAAGCTCTTGGCCTTGGCCTCGTAGCGATCGAAGTTGATGCCGATGCTGAGATTGCGGCTGATGTTGTAGCCCGCGCCGGCACCGACGTAGAGGTTGGTGTCGTGGTCGGTGATGCTGTCGGAGTAGCCTTCCACGGTGAGTTTGGAGCGCGAGAAGAACACGCCAGCGCGGGCGCTCACATACCAGTGTTGGGCAAAGTCGAACTTGCCGTTTGCACCCAGCGTCCAGCCCGTCACGCCAAGTTTGAGGTTGAGCGTGCTCGAGCCCACGGGATAGTTCTTGGCCTCAGGCTTGCCAAGGTCCACATAGCCCACGTCCAGGCCCCAGGTGTCGTTGAAGCGATAGCCAAAGTTCGCGCCAAAGCCCGTGTCGTTGCGCGAGGTAAGCCCGCTGACGTCGGAATGAGCGGTACCCACGCTGCCGCTGACGAACAGATCGCCGTTGCCGCCCTCCTGGGCCATGGCAGCGAAGGGGGCGGCCACCAGAGCGGCGGCGAGTGATGCGGAAAGAAGCAGATGTCGCATGATTGTCCTTATCGGTGTCAATGACAGTGGCAACGCCAGGTTGCCGCCAGGTAGTACGTCACTTCCTTTGCTTGCTTTCGCGCGCTGCGGTTCACCCGCAGGCGGAATCGGCGGCCTGCGCGACGGCGCAGCCTATGTGTGCGGGGCTTTGGCGGCACATGGGCCCGTGGCGTGCATCGCGGCGGACGCGAGCCGGTTTCGGGTGAGTGTTCCTTCCGTGGCGCGGCTCCGTGCGCACGCCAACGGTCGCGGCAAGCGCGACGACATGGCCAAACATACGTTCTCCCCTGATCTGGCACGGGAAGCTAACACGGCAAAATTTGTTGAGTCCATCTGACGAATAGGCTAGAAAACGCCAGACGTCACGCAAGAAAATACGTTTCGTGACGACATCGGTTCCGCCTTGGGCAAACCGAGCGCAGCGATGGTGAGTAGCCGAAGGGTTCCGCACCACGATGCTTCATCGCACTATGCAATTCACTGAAACAGTCCAAGACAAGGAGCCCACGGTGTCATCCGTCACGACGCAACCGGTAACCAACCCACTGACGCACGCCGCCATTTTTCTGGTGGTTACCCTCAAGCCCGTGCCGGAGGCACGCGACACAGTGCATGCGCTTTGCGCGGACATGGCATCGTTGCTTCGCGCCATTGGCTTTCGTCATCCGCAGCGCAGACTCTCTTGCGTGCTAGGTGTTGGCTCTGATGCATGGGATCGCCTGTTCGGCCAGCCGCGTCCGGCGCAGCTGCATCCGTTCAAGGAAATCCGCGGTGTGCATCACGCCGTATCCACGCCGGGCGATCTGTTGTTCCATGTCCGTGCCACGCAGATGGATCTTTGCTTTGAGCTGGCCGCGCAGATCATGGAGCGCCTGGGCGGGGTGGCCGAGGTGGTCGATGAGGTACATGGTTTCAAGTACTTCGATGAGCGCGATTTGCTCGGCTTTGTCGATGGCACGGAAAATCCGGTGGAGCAGGCTGCGCTCGACGCCACCATCGTGGGCGCCGAAGACGCGGATTTCGCCGGTGGCAGCTATGTGATCGTGCAGAAGTACCTGCACGACCTCAAGGCGTGGAACGCCGTGCCGGTGGAGCAGCAGGAGAAGATCATCGGCCGAAAGAAGCTGTCGGATATCGAGCTGGATGACGAAGCCAAGCCAAGCTACGCCCACAACGTGCTGACCAGCATCGAGGAGAACGGCGAGGAGCTGGAGATCGTGCGCGCCAATATGCCGTTCGGCGAGATCGGCAAGGGTGAGTTCGGTACTTACTTTATCGGCTACGCACGTTCGCCCGCGCGTATCGAGAAGATGCTCGAGAACATGTTCGTCGGCTCGCCGCCGGGCAACTACGATCGCCTGCTCGATTTCAGCAAGGCGGTCACAGGCAGTCTGTTCTTCGTGCCATCGGCCACGTTCCTGGAGAATCTGTAACGCGTTCCGCCATCACGACAGCACACAGACGGATGGCGCGCGAGGGCGCGACCATCCGTCAGTGGGACCCTGTCAGGATTTCAGCTCGGCGCTTAGTACTTCGGCCTGCTTGGGGAACCACGGGCCGTTGGCCTCCAGTACATCGTCCGCCAATTTCTTTGCCTCGGCCGAGCGGTGCAGCGCCTTGAGCGCGCGTACCTGTTGCAAGGCCACAGAGAGGCGGTTGGCGCCATACGCCTTGTCCGCCGCTTTGCTCAGGAACGGCAACGCGTCGGCAGGCTTGCCCGTTTCCACCAGGCTGCGGCCGTAGCGATACGCATAGACATAGTCGTTGGGATAGGCCGCGATCAACTGGCGTTGATAGGCATCCAGCTCATCCTTGCGTTCGGCGCGAGCCAGGTAGACGCGCAGGTTGTCGGCCAGGTTGCGATCACTGGTGAGGTTGTTGCCCAGGCGCTGGCGCGTGAGCGTGATGGCGCGATCGAGCACGGCCTGTTCGGCGGTGTGGTCGCCCAGGGCCTTGTCGAGATCGGCGCTGGCGATCACCGCGCTGCGCTGGTCCGCGCAGGCCGGTGTGGCGACCCATACCTGGGTGTTCACATAGGTGTCCAACGGCGCGCGCTGGGGCGCCAGCAAGGCCTTGCGCGCCGCAGCGGCTTGCTTGGCGCTGGCTTCGAGCAGGCTGTCCAGCACGTAAGGGCGTTGGCAGCCGATGTCCTGTGCCAACAGCTTCTGTGCCGCTCGCACCACGGCGGCATCGTCGTTGGCGTCGCTGGCCTTGGCGAGGGCGAGTTGATCAAGCGCCAGCGTCACGCGCGGCTGTTTGCGCGCATTGGCCTGCGTGCTGGCGGGCAGGCTGGCGAACCAGGCGAGGCCGCCCGCGCCGTCGCCGCGTGCCTGGTAGGCGTCGAGCGCGCTTGCCACGTCGTCCACCGAACCTTGCGCGGCGCGCTGCTTGAAACCTTCCAGGGTGTCGCCGTGCGCCAGGATGGCGTTGATGCGCGGATAGAACTTGTCGCGCGGCTGCTCGGCGGCGATGCGACCCAGTTCGTTGCCCTTGGCGTCGAGCACCACGTAGCTGGGCAGGAAGGCCGCGTTGAGCTTCTTCATCCAGGTCTGCGCTTCTGGGGAATCGGCATCGGACTCCACCACGATGGCCTTGCGCTTCACGGCTTCCCAATCGGGGCCCGTGAGCACGTGGCTGGCCATGTAGTAGCAGGAGTAGCACCACACCGCCTGGAAATCGACCAGCACCGGGCGATGCTGTTGTGCGGAGGCCTTGAGCGCATCGGCAATGGTGGTGGGCTCGCTCTCCTGTGCCGCGTGGGCAAGCACGGGCGACAGCAGGGCCATGGAGAGCGCCAGGGGCGCACGACGAAGCAGGGCCGGTAGAAACATGGTGGAACACCTTTGCGATGCGCCGGATGGACCCGGCCGGTGGAAGAGAACGGCGGATGACTCGTTGAGGATCATCCGCCGTGGCGCGGCAGCGAGGGGGCCGCCGCGCCAGGGACCGTCAGTAGTCGTAGGTAACGCTCAAACGCACATAGCGAGGCTGCTGGCGCACCACCGCCGAACCGTACAGCGGGTCAGCGGTGCCCGGCGAGATCTGATAGTACGGGTACGCGTTGAGGATGGCCTGTGAATTGAACAGGTTGAACACGTTGAGCGACAGCGCGAGCTTGTGCGCGGCGAAGTCCGGGCTATAGGTGGCGCCGACATCGACCTGCTTGTTCCACGGCAGGCGATGCGTGCCCGGCGGCGAAGGTTGGCCGCCGCACCAGTGGTAGTAGCTGCCGTAGCCGTCGGGGTCGGTCTGGCCGGGGCCGTAGTAGCCCAGGCAGTTGCGCGGGTTGCCCGAGACCAGCGACACGTTGCCGCTCACCAGCCACTCCGGCGTGAACTGGTAATAGCCGAACAGCTTGATCTGGTGGGTGTGGTCGTTGCTCTGCGCGCCGTTGCTGTATGACATCAGCGCCGGGAAATCCCAGTCGATGCTGGTGGAGGCGGCGGTCTGGCGGATATCCGAGCGCAGCTGGCCCTCGGTATCACCGTAGCTGCGCGAGAACACGTAATCGATCTTGCCGTACCAGTGGCCGTCGAACGGATGCTCGAGGAACGCCTCCAGCGCGTAGTACTTGCGCTTGAGTGCCGGGAAGCCCATCTCGTCATTGGTCAATGTGACGTTGCGATAGGTACCACTGGTATCCACCACGGTAAAGGTGTTGGCGCGGCCCGGGTTGATCAGGTAGCAGCTGTTGGTGGCGCTGACGCTGTAGCCCAGCGCGGCTGCCTTGTTCTCGATGGCAGGCACGTCGCAGTAGTCGTCGATGCCGTTGCGCAGGATGCGCTGGGTGAGCTTGGCGCCGTACACCCACTGGTTGTCGATAGCCTTGGTGAAGCCCAGGATGAACTCGTCCTGGTACTCCGGCTTGATGTTCTGCGCCGTCACCGTCTTGGGATCGGGCAGCACGCCATAGGTGTTGTTGGGCGACACCGGGTTGGAGAACGCGGTAAGCCCGGTGGGCGTGCCGTCGGCCGCAATGCCGGTATAGGTGAAGTACTGCTGGGTGGCCACGTACGCACCGGCCGCATTGAGTGCCGGGTTGAGCGGCAAGCCCAGGTAGTAGCGGCCGGCGTTGCCGTACACCTTGAAGCTGGCATCACCGTTCACGTCCCAGCTGAAGCCCAGGCGAGGCGCCCACTGCGCGCTGCGCTGGCGGATATAGGCCTGGCCATTGGCGTTGTAGTCGGTGAACTGGTCGTTGCGCAGGCCCAGCGAGAGCAGCCAGCGATCGGTGAGCTGCCACTTGTCTTCGATGTACTGCGCGCGTTGCGCCGAGCGCACGCTGGCAATGGAGCTGTTGACGTACTGGATGGCGTAGTAGCCCGATGCGCCGCCCGGGTAGTTCGCCGGCGCCCCCACGCCCAGGTTGGGAATTAGCGCCACGCCGGGCGTGGTGGTATAGGCGTAATCCCAGTAATAGCCGGGGCCGGAGGTCTGGCTGCCCTGGTCGATGGCGCGCGAGTTCTGGTTGTCGATACCCGCCGACAGCGTATGCGAGCCGAGCTGGTAGCTCAGGTCCACGCGCAGGTTGTTGGTGGTGTTCTTGCGGTTGGGGTTGAACAACGACGAAGTGACCTGGCTGTTGGTGATCGGGTTGCCACCGTTGAGCGCCGGGTTCTGGTTCTGGGTATCGGCCAGGTAGGTGAGGCTGCCGTCGTAGTTGCCCGGCACGTCGTAGTTGGTGGTGCTCATCTTGCCGTACATGGCCGAGAACGTGAGGCTATCGGTGAGATAGCTGGTGAACTTGGCCGTGTACAGATCGCCGCCGGTCTTGGTGCGATCGTTCTGGTTGATGTAGCTGCCCTGGCTGAGCGTGGTGTAGTTGTAGTTGTAGATGGTGCCGGAGGTCTCGCGCTTGTTGGATGCGCCAGTAACCTCCAGGATGTTGCTGTCGGTGATATTCCAATCCAACTTGGCGTACCACTTGGGCAAGGCGTAGTGGTAGTTCACGTACGGCTTGGCGTTGGATACCTCGTTCACCGTGTTGCCGTCCTGGCGCTGCGCTTCGGCCGCCAGGAACAGGAACAGCTTGTCCTTCACCAGCGGGCCGCCCACATAGGCGTCATACGTAGTGGACCACTGGCGGTTCTTGCTGTTGGGGTCGTACAGGTTGCCGGCGATGGGCGAGGCGGGCAGGCCGTTGGTGTAGTAGGTGTTGGTGGCGTCGGAACGGGCGAACTCCGGCTCCCACAGCACCTGGCCACCAAAATGCCACTCGTTGGTTCCGCGCTTGCCCACCATGTTGATCACGCCACCATCCGAGCGGCCGTACTGCGCGCTGTAGCCGCCGGTGTAGATCTCCTGCTGCTCGATGGCGCCGTAGGGCAGGGTGAGGCCACCCAGGCCGCGCTGCGGTTCGGTGGTGTTGAAGCCGTTGATGTAATACGCGTTCTCACTGGCGGCCGAGCCGCCGAAACTGGCCAGCGCCTGGCCGGTGGGGCTGGTATAGCCGCCACTGTTGTTGGCCACGCCGGGGGCGAGCAGGGCGATGGCTTCGGCCGAGCGCGCCAGCGGCAGGCGTGCCAGCTCCTGGGCCGTGACGACGGTGCGCGAGTCCACCGTGGTGACGTCGATCGGCGGCGTGGTGTTGGCCGACACGGTCACGGCGCCCAGGTTTTTGGCGGCCTCGAACGACACTTCGGTGCCGGCGCCCACGCGCAGGGAGATGTCATTGCGGCTGTCGACCACATTGCCCGCCTGCAGCAGCGACACCGTATAGCTGCCCAGCGGCAGCTCGGTGGCGTTGTAGCGGCCGCGGCTGTCCACCGACACGGTGCGGCTGAGGCCTGTGCTGCTTTTGATCAGCACGGAATCACCCTGACCGGCGGCCACCTGGCCGAAGATGCTGCCGGTGGTGGATTGGGCAAAGGCGGGCGCGGCGCCGAGCGCGAGCAGAGTCGCAAGGGCGAGGGTGCCGACGCGCAGGTAGGATGCGCTAGGACGATTCAAGTGGTGGTCTCTCTCTGATGGGTCGCAACGTTGGGTGCCGCCTCGCGCATCCATGCGCGTTACGCGAGTCAGGAGAGTCCCGCGCTGGCGGCAATCTGTGTATGGGCTCAAGCCCCTTCGCCGGGATCGGGGAACCCCGGCGGCTCGAAGGCAGGCCACACGCGCTGGTGTGGGTGCCGAGCACGGTTCCTATGGAAGCGCGGGTTTGGAACGATTGAAAGGCTTTGCCAGATGAGCATTCCTCATCTGCATACAACGCTGGGTTATAAGCCAGGCGCGCCAAGGCCTGGCGCGCGCTGGACGTCCAAATACCATCGCCTGACACAAGGGAACCGGCGGGTGTCGCCACGGTCCGCGGGGCGACTCAGGGGCGCACCGCGATCACCTCGATCTCCACCCGGTAGCCGGGGTTGGCCAGCGCCGCCACCTGAAAGGCCGAGCGCGCGGGCAGGTTCGGCTGCGCGGTGGTGCCGAAGAACTGGGTGTAGCCAGCCATGAATCCCGCGAAATCCATGTGCCCGCCATGCGCCTCGTCGCCCACCAGGAACACCTGCATCTTCACCACGTCGCCAAGGCCAAGGTGCATGCCTTGCAGTTGCTTCTGGATCGCGCTGAGCACGCCGATGGTTTGCGTGCGGGTGTCGCCATAGGCCTCGGGCGAATCCTTGGGGGCGCTGGGGTCCACCACCGGCGGCACGTTGCCGCTCACGTACACCGTGGCCTTGCCGGCCGGCACCTCCACAGCGGCGGCGATGGGAAAGCTGCTGCCGGGAATGGGGTGGCGCACCACCTCGGCCGCCTGAGGGGCGCTGAGTGTGAGCAGCAAGGCGCTGCCGAGCAACCAACGAGAACCTTGAGTCATGCGGGTGTTCCTTAGTGTTCGTGGGAAAGGGCGGCGACGTCGCTGGCGCTGATCGTGTCCGGGTAACGATTGCCGAAATGGCTGCGCACGTAGTTGATGACGTCGGCGATCTGCGCGTCGCTGAGCGAGGTGCGGTTGAAAGCGCTTTCCTCATCGGCCGGCACCGGGCCGAACGCAGGCATGTCGCGCCGGCCGTGCAGGATGACCGCCGCCATGTACTGCGGCGAGACCAGTCGCGGATTTTCCGCCAACGCTGGATAGCTGCCTGCACCGGTGGCGCCACGCGCATCGGGCATGTGGCAGCCCTGACAAATGCGCTGGAACACCGCCGCGCCATCGGCATGCGCGAGCGTGCCAGCCATGTGGCCGGCGTTGTCCGACGACTGCGCATGACCATCCCACGCCAGCGCCAGGAGCAGGCACGCCGCGAGCGCCTGGCGACAAGCCTGGCGGGAGAAAGACGATGTGCTCATGCCGCGGCCCTCGCGATAGCGTGTTGATGAAGGCGGCCGATGGCATCCAGCGCCGAGGTGACGGCGCCCTCTTGCCAGGCCGGCAGGTAGGAGGCGTGCTCGCCAGCCAATGCGATGCGTCCGTCGATCTGGCACAGGTTGTCGTAGTGCGCGGCGCGCGACTCCTCCGACCACACGCCGAAGCAGCCCATGGTGAAGGGTGAACGATGCCAGGCCACGGCCATGCCCGTGTCGAACTCCTGCTTGTACTGCGGATGGATCTGGCTGCCGTATTCCACCGCCTTGCGTATGCGCTCCTGCGGCGACATGGCGGTGAACTCATAGGCGTCGGAGCCCCAGATATAAGCGCCGAGCAAGACGCCCTTGCCACTGCCATGAAAGCCGCTGCTGGGGTAGCTGATGGTGCTGATGGGCAGGTCGGTGTAGCTGATGCCGCCGTAGATGTGCTCGTCCTCCTCCCAGAAGCGACGCTTGAACTGCAAGCCCACCTTGACCGACGACGCATACGGCACCGCGGCGATCGCTTCGGCCATGGCCGGCCCGACGTTCATGGGTAACTGGCTGAGCACCGATAGCGGGATGGTGCATAGGCACCAGTCCGCTTGCGCGGTGTGCACGGGGCCGGGTGTGCGCGTGTCCTCGTAGGTCACGCTCACGCCGTGTTCGTCCTGCTGAATGGCGGTGACCTTGGCGTGATAACGGATCAAACCCTCCAGTGCCTGGCCGAAGGCTTCGCCGATGCGACCCATGCCGCCCACCGGTTGCATCAAGGCGGTCTGGAACTCGTAGATCTCGCCGGCTGACAGGTTTTGCCACAGGCGCGAGGCCAGCATGTCGTGAAGCGACAGCGGTGTGGAGGGCACAGGCCGCGCGGACAAGCCGCCGCCTGGTTCCTTGTCATAGCCGCGTCGGTCGCTGCTCTGGGTGCCGCGCACGTAGGCGTAGTTGCGATCCAGGGCGCCCCAGTCGCGCAGGGACTCAAGCAATAGTTGCTGGTCTTCGTGCGTCACGGCGGCATCCAGTGCGCCCTGCCGCGTGACCTTGCCGAGCAGTTCCGCCACGTGGCCGCGATAGTCCGCGTTGTACGTGCGGTAGCGCTGGGGCTTTCCATCGAACGCCTTGGCGCTGTGCACATAGGCGTTGTGATTGACCTGCACGAACGGCTCCAGCGCCACGCCAAGTTTCTTGCAATAGGCGAGGATGCCGTGATGGTGATAGGGAATGCGCCACGGCCCCGGGTTGAGGTACAGCCCGTTGTCGAACTGGCAATGTTGCGTAGCGCCGCCAAGTTCGGTGAAGCGGTCGCCGCCGCGCAGCGACCAGTTGCGGCCGCCGGGGCGATGGTTGTACTCCAACACCTGCACGCGATAGCCCGCGTTCCGCAATTCGTACGCTGCCACCATGCCGGCGATGCCCGCACCGAGAACCAGCACCGATGCGCCACGCGGCGCACTGCCCAGCGTGGGCGTACCCCGGTACGTGGATGGCTCGGCCAAACCCAGGCTGCTCATCGCCTGATACATCACGGCGCCGCCCGCGGCCTGGCCGATCATGCGCAGCAGATCGCGCCGGCTCATGGCACGGCTACAAGACCCTTCTCCCATCCCTTACCCCCCAAGCGATATCCACATCGTGGAATGGCTGCGGAGTGCACCGTCCGCGTGCGACGGCATGACGGCGCACTCGCCCCGGATCAGAAGCGGTACGTGACCTTGCCGTACCAGTAGCGCCCGTTGAAGCCGAACGGCGACAACGCGGAGTACTGCAAACCGTCCGCGCGGTCCTCGTACACGTTGGCCAGCGTGGCCTTGGTGGGGTACTGATTGGTGAGGTTGTCCACGCCCAGGGTGAAGGTCCAGGCCTGCAGGTTGTAACTGCCCGCCAGGTCGAGCAGCCAGCGCGCGGCGAAGGTCTGGTCTTCGCTGCCGTCGCTGAGGTCACCCAGGCGTGTCACCGCACCGTAGCGGGTGAGGTTGGCATGCAGGGTGAAATCACGCAGCTGCCAATCGCCGCCGATGATCCACTTGGTCTTGGGCGTGGCGTCCGTGAGCAGGCCTTCGCTGGCGCGGCCAAACGCCGGCGTGGATACGCTCAATACCTTGGTGGAGTTGTAGTTGCCGCTCAGCGTGAGGTTGAGCTTGCCGTAGTCGTTGAGGTCCAGGCGGTAGTTGGTGATCAGGTCCGCGCCGCGCGTGCGCGTGGTGGCACCGTTCACGAAGAACTGCGCACCGGTCACCTGGCTGGTGGCCGTAGGTGTCACCGCAATCTGGTCGGAGTAGAGAATCTCGTTGCCAATGCGGATCTGATACAGATCCAGCGTGGCGCTGAAATTCTCCAGCGGCTGCCATACGCCGCCCAGGCTGTAGTTGGTGGACTTCTCCGGCTTCAACGGCTTGGCGCCCAGCGCGATGGCCGCCGGGTTGGAGGTGCGGAACGTGCCGATCTGTGCGAGCTGCCCGTTCTGGATCAGCGTAACCACCGACTCGTAGTTCTGCTGTGCCAGCGACGGCGCGCGAAAGCCGTTGGATACCGTGCCGCGCAGCGCGAACGTATCGGTGAACTGGTAGCGTGCCGAGAACTTGCCGGATTTGGTGGAGCCGGCATCGCTGTAATCTTCGTAGCGCCCCGCGAGGCCCGCCGAGAGCTTGCTGGTGAGGTCGGTTTCGAAATCCACATAGGCCGCCTCGCTATGCCGCCCGAAGCTGCCCGCCACATCCGGCGTCAGGCCGGGGTATACCTGCGAGCCGCCGGCGTAGGGCGAGGTGGTGCCGGGGATGAGCGTGTTCGGATCGAAGAAATACGAATCCGGGTCGCCCGCGTCGATCACATAGGTTTCCTTGCGGTACTCGCCGCCAAAGGCCACCGTAACCGGGTTGGGCAGAAAGCCCCAATTGAACTCCTTGCTCAGATCCAGGTTCGCCACACCCTGCTTGTTGCGGAACGTGCCGGCATGGAAATAGGTGGGCGAGTAACCCAGCGTGTAATAGAGATTGGTGTTCACGCTGTTCTGGATATCGAACACCAGGTTGTTCTCGCCGTAGTCCAGCGAGAAATCCCAGTGCCAGCCACCATCGGTCTTGCCGCGTACGCCAAGCACGGCCGCCACGTCGTTGCTGTGGTTGACGATCTGCGGCAGGAAACCGTTGGGGTAGATCTCCGGCACATTGCGCGCGGAGTCGTACGCGCGGTAGTAGCCGTTGGAGGTAACGTCGCGCTTGCTGCCGTTGAGATAGCCGTACAACTCCACCGCCGGCGAAAAGGTGTAGCCGAAGTTGAGCAGCACCTGGTACGTCTTCACCGCGGGGTCGCCGTAGCGCTCGTACGGAATGCCGCTGGGGTTGGGCGCGCCGGCCAGTGTGGTGGCCTTGTCGGTGTTCTCGGCGCGGTTGGTGTTCATGGCATTCTGGTAATTCCACGCCAGGCGCGCCCAACCGGGTGCCTGGTCGCCGGTGCCGCCCAGCGGAATGCCCACGGAACCCTGCACGCCATTCTGCGCGCCGTCGCCCTTGTCCATGATGCCGCCGCTGGCCGTTACGCTGTTGCCGCCGGCTGGGGCGCCGTGTTTCAGCACCACGTTGATCACGCCGGCAATGGCATCGGAGCCGTACTGCGCGGCGGCACCATCGCGAAGCACTTCGATGTGGTCGATGGCCGAGATGGGGATGGAGTTGAGATCCACCGGCGCCGAGCCGCGCCCTACCGACGAGTTGTAATTGACCAGGCTGGTGGTGTGGTAACGCTTGCCATCCACCAGCACCAGCACTTGGTCGGGCGACAGGCCGCGCAGCGTCGCCGGACGAATGGCGTCATTGCCGTCGTTGATGGCCGGTCGTGGAAAATCGAGCGAAGGGAGCAGGGTGCTGAGCGCGCTGGCCAGGTCGGTGCTGCCACTGGCGGTAAGGTCGGCGGGCGTCAGTACATCGATGGGAGAGAGCGATTCGGCAGCGGTGCGATCAGTGGCGCGTGTGCCGGTAACAACGACTTGCTGGAGCTGCTTGGCCGTGGTCGGCGATGCGGGGTCGACGGTGTCGTCGGCGCGGGCAACGGTGGAGGCCAGGGCAAGATTCAAACCGCAAAGAGGCAGCAGTGCGGCCGCCAAAGGGCGTCGCATAAGTCGGTATTTCATGTTGTCTCCCCAAAGTCAGGCGATTAAAGCGATGGCGTACCCTCTGTTTATGTGTCCATGAAAGTTCTTGCGTCGCACCAACGCTGGTCCATGCACGCGACGTTTCCAGGCTATGACGCATGCTGCACTGCGTCAATATCAGATAATCCTATTGACACGCTGCGGTCACACTTTTCGACGTCGCGCACGCGATCACTCACCTGCGCGACACGCAGGTGGTGCTGACTCATGGGAGGACGGCCGTGTGCGTGCGATCAGCACGCAAGTGCCAGGCGCCGCCGTGGACGGCGGGCGCGTCGCTATCAGCAGGGTTCGGCTACGGCGGCATCGTCGTCGCGTCGATCCATCGCCATCGACACGAACCACAACAACAAACCGCCCAAGGCCAGCGCGCTGCCCACCCAGCCGGGCGAGGTCCAGCCGTAGCCGTTGGCAATGGCAAGGCCGCCCAGGAACGGGCCCAGCGCATTGGCGGCGTTAAAGGCGGAGTGGTTGAGCGACGCCGCGAGCCCTTGCGCATCGCCGGCCACGTCCATCAGGCGTGTTTGCAGCACGGTGCCGAGCGCACCACCCATGCCGACCAGGAACACCGAGGCACTGAGTGTCCATACGTTGCCGGCGGAGAACGGAAACAGCGCCAGCATGATCATGCTCCACAGCAGCAAGCCGCCCGCCGTGCGCATGAGTGCGCGATCGGCAAACACCGGTATCACCACATTGCCCAGAGTCATGCCAACGCCGAACACGCCCATCACCCACGGCAAGGTATCCAGCGACAGGTGCGTGACGCGCAGCATGATGTCCGCCAGGTAGGTATACACCGCGAACAAGCCACCAAAACCAATGGCGCCGATGCCCAGCGTGATCCACACCTGTGGCCGGCGGAGCGCGCCCAGCTCGCGCAGCGGGCTGGCGTTCGGGTCGGCCGGCGTGTTCGGCGCGAAGGCCAAGACCGCGCTCATGGTCGCCACGCCCAGCAAGGCCACCAGCGCAAAACTCCAGCGCCAACCCACCGCCTGGCCCAGCCAGCTCGCCAGCGGCACGCCCACAATGGTGGCGCAGGTGAGGCCCAGGAACATTTGCCCCACCGCGCGGGTACGCCGGTTCGCCGGCACTAGCGAGCTGGCCACCAGCGCACCCACGCCAAAGTACGCGCCGTGCGGCAGGCCGCTCAAAAAGCGGAACAGCAGCATCCAGTGATAACTCGGCGACAAGCCCGTGAGGCCGTTGAACACGGTGAACATGGCCATCAACAGCACCAACAGTCGACGGCGCGGCAAACGCGCCCCCAACACCGTAATCACCGGTGCGCCCACCACCACGCCCAATGCGTAAGCGCTGATCGCATGCCCCGCGGTGGGTGCATCGATGCCAAGCCCCTGCGCGAACAAGGGCAACATGCTCATCGTGGCGAACTCGGTGGTGCCAATGGCAAAGCCACCGATAGCAAGGGCAAGGATCACCAGGCCGACATGGGGAGCGCGAACCGGCGCATCACCCGAGGCGATTGCGGGAATAGGGGCAGACATGGGGAAACTCGCGGGGCTTACGGGGAATTGATGCAGTGCATCATCACAAAGCATACCGCGTGGCTATATGGGTTGCCAGCGCAGGCGCTGTTGCCGGGGCTTGGCACGCACACCCAAAGCATCCGCTACAAGTGGTTGGCTCAGCCAGCTACGGTTGCCGTAGTGCGCTCGCGCCGACGGTGCGTGATGCGAGAAAAATCGGCCATCCTGCCCAACAACTCGGCCGCCTGGCTCGCAGCCGGTGAGGCAGCCAGACCAAGCCGCTGCCCGAGCATCAAGAGTTGATGAAGGTGGTGGAAGTCCTGCTGCTTTACGCATCGGAAAAGACCCATATCCAGAAGCAAAGGCGCGAGCGCGTCGCGCTCCCGAGTGCGAAGTTGGGCAAAAGACTCAACCCAGTGAGGTGAGGTCTCACACGCACTCATCAACTCCAGCACACAGTTCGCCGCGCCAGGGATCGCCGAATGGCTCGGCACCCGAACAGGCGGTAAGCGCTTCATCCCAAGAATCGATGCACACAGAAGGCCCATCACATAGATGGTGTGATAAGCCGTGGCCAGAAGGTATGTCTTGCGCTCCACGCCTGTCAGCGTACTGAGCTTGTCCAAACGCGTGGTAGGCGCAGGCAAGAATCCAGCCGCATCCTCCACGCGGGCCAAGACATGGAAGGCAAACGTGGCCGATGCGTTCCACCGGCCACGGGTGAGCGGCCATGCGAGCAGAAGTTCGCCACAGAGGTCGTAGTCCTGCTCGTCCATGCATCGGGCTAGCAGGCATGAAGCTTCGCCTCGAATATCGCTCGCGGGTCGCGGCCAGCGAAGCGATGGCGGGCAGAAACGGCTGGTGTACATCAATGCATGCGTGAAGGCATAGATGTCGTCTCGGCTGCCGCGAAGCAGGTCCACAGGATGGAAGAGAACGGTCTGCGCCGCGATCTTGTCTCCACGGCGCATCGCCGCTTGGGAAGGTGATGCATGGAGGTCGCTGAACCACAGTCGTTCCAGCATCCGATGCGGCGGGCGTTCCCTCCCTTGCGCCGCCTGCGATTGGAGGCTGCGCGTGACCGATGCATCGAACTCGCCATCGAACAACCCCAATTGACTGAGCACGATGTGTGCCTGCGCATAATCCAGGGTGTTGGCCGGATCGAGGCAAACATGCATGAGCATGTGCTCGCTGCGCGCAAAGGGTGCGAGTTCCCTTGCGACGTGACGAACCCTGGCATCGACCGCCGGCCGATCGTTGACTTGAGACGCCACCCATAGCAGCAACGCCGTCTCCGCAATCACCTTTTCAGGCCGAAGTGCTTGGTTGTTCGGGTTTGTGCCGTCCGTGTAGCCATGACTTGCCAGAAGCGCAATGACTTGTTCGGCCAGGCTCAGTATGTGGCACAGTCGTCTTTCGACATCTTCCGTGTCCCACCTGCGCTCGGCTGAGCTCATGGCATGTAACTCCTAGAATGATGCGCTGTCGGCAGCCGTGCGAACGCCATTCAAATGAGATTTTTTCACCGAAGTAAAAAAGAGTTTCGCGGTTAACGCGAAACTCTCGGATGCCACTCGGGTACCGGTTGATGCAGCAAGAATGGCTAGCCTCTCAGTTCAGCGGCCGAGCTACTCAAGCCTTCCAGATTTTCCACGGTTCCGCCCAATTCCGGTTGGTGAATAATGTAGAGGCGAACAAAGAACCTCATGGTGCCGCAGAACCCCTCCCAGGGTTCATCGGCCATAGCCACCGACGGCCCGAGCTCTGACACGACCTTGCCAATGGCGTTGAAATCAACCGCCTTGGTGTCAATGAGTTTCTTGACGATCTCCTGATGGTTTACTCGAGTTGCCATGTGATTGTCCTCGACTTTGCAAGTGAGTACGTCGCAACCTCGGGTAGCACCCAATCACCAGTGTTCATATAAAGGGAGATTCCGTAGCGTAACGCCTGCAGGCCAGCGGACTCTGGCGACGACGTCCTTGAATCTTCCCCTGGCGTCGTCTCTGCAGTCGATGTGCGTTTATATGGAACCTACCGTTGCATCGCCATAAAGAGCTGGTGAAGCTCGTAAATACATTTGATCGGTGGCTCGTGTATGGACGTCCAAATGAAATGACTACGCGTCGATGTCATGGGTAATGACGCGATTGTCGCGAAAAAAGCGCGCATCTCCCATTGAACACAGAGACCTCTGTGCCCTTTGAGTCATCCGGGTTGGTGATGCGACGGTTGACGTTATCTGTTGTTGACTTCCTCCATGCCGCGGCTGATCGGGTGATGGATCCGCTTCCCATTCGCGCTCGACCGGGAGCGGCGTTGCGGGTTCCGATAGAGCGTCGATGATTGAAGGTGCCTTGTTGGAAAACTGGCGAGTTCCCCTGGATATGAAGCTGGGCAAACCGCCACTGAAAGCGTTCACTGGGTAACGCAAGCAAGGCCCGCGTCTGGGTCGCCGTAGACCTTGTCGGCCTAATGGACCACCGGTGCTGCCAGGTGGAGATGCAACAATAAGAAGCAGTCGGGGTGGCGTTATGTGCGCCAGCTAGCAGTCTTGCGTCGACGCTTCGCGTGACCCACATGGATGCCGTGACAGGAATGGGGCGGCGGGCGATAGGCGCCGATCATGGCAACGGGCGCGTCAAGTCATGCGACCTCGCCAGCACGGCAATACTTGGCGGGACGATGCCCCGACCGTCGACGCCCTGCCCGCAAGAACGGTGAAATCGTGGGCTTGGGGCCATTCGGCCATGCGTTTCGGCGTGTTACCTAAGGAAGGTCTGATGAATCGACCTCTTGTCCGTCATTCCTGCGGAAGCAGGAATCCAGTGTCTTCACAATTAAAAAATTTCAGGCACTAGATGACCAGCCCTTCGGCTGTTGAAAGGCGCTTCCAGCCTTCGCTGGGATGACGATCAAAATCAGAGTTTCCTTAAGGATGCGCTTATCTTGATCATCATTCCGGCGAATCCCCTTTCGAGGGTTCGCTGGGATGACGAGCCATAGGTCGGTTCATCAGAACTTCCCCAGAACGCGCGTGAATGGCTTACTTGTCAGAGAAAACAAGCGGTACGTTACGATGCGGCCGTCGTCGCCATGCCCTACATGTACAGAGTTTTTGCCAAGTGAAGCCAGAAGATCTACAGCGCCTTGTCACCATGACCATGCCTTACGGTAAATATCAGGGGCGGCTCATCGCCGACCTGCCGGGCGCCTATCTCGCATGGTATGCCCGCAAGGGGTTCCCGCCCGGCGATCTTGGGAATCTGTTGGCGCTGGCGCTTGAGATCGATCACAACGGCCTGAAATCGCTGCTCGAACCGCTGCGCAAGCCTCGATAGCGTCGACGGAACTTAGCGACTTCGCGGGGACGCGGCTAGCTACGACCCGGGGTGCGCCCGGGTGCAGTTCTACTTGCGCGCCTGCTCACCCGAACTCCGGCCCATGCTTCCAGACCTCGTTCCACGGCATTCGCAACGGGCCGCACACAAAGATATCGGGGTGCTCGCCGCTTTCCTCATTGAGCACGCCCAAGGCGTTAGTCGTATGACCGGCGAGGTGGCAGTCAGTGAAAAGCTCATCGGCCCGTTCGCGTGAACTCCCGAGAACAATGAGGGTGGTGGGCGGCGGCCGCGGGTAGCCGCGCAACCATCCGGAGTTGACTGCGGTGATTGGCGTGGGAAGGTGGTAGCGCTGACCCAGAAGGGCAATGGAGCCGTACTCGCCGTAGTTGCCGACGACGATGCCAAGATGGGCTTGTTGCTCGGGGGACAACGTGTCGCGGATGGCGGCCACTTGCGCGACGATTTCCTCCCAGCCGATCTGCTCGCGAAGATCGCCATTGTGACGTAGCGCAAAGTCGCGCAGGGGGCCGCTGGATGCGATCGGTACGATGCGAAGCGTCGCATAGGTGCCAATGGCAAACACGCCGACGAAGGCCAGCACCGTTACTCCTGTGCGCCATGCATGGCGCAGGGTGCCAAGCCATCGCTCGCTTACGACGGAGCCCATCGCCAAGAGCATGGGGTAAGCACCGCACAGGTAATAGAAGCGGCCCTTCGCCAGGAAGAAGAACAGCAGCGGCACCAGATACATCCACGCAAGCATGCGATAGCGACGGCTGTTGAAGAACGCAAACAGGCCCGCCAGCCAAACAGGGGCGGCGAACAGGTTGGCGTTCAGGAGAAGCTGGTCGCGTAGGAAGCCATCCCCTCGCCCCAGACGGACGTCTCGCGCATGGATGCCTTGCAGGAAATGGTAGGAGACGAAGTCGTGTCGGATGAGCCAGATCACGTTGGGCAGAAAGACAAGCAGTGCGATAGCGCCGCCGAGCAAGAACCAGCGACTCATGACATAGCGCCGGGCATCGGTGAGCAACACACCCACCAGAACGCCGACCAGTTCAAAGGCGATCGAGTACTTGGTTTGCAGGCCAAGACCGGCGACCAGGCCGATCGCCAACCACCAGCGAGGTTCGTCATCACGTAGAAGACGAATCACACACCAGGCGACAAGCACCCACCACAAGAGATCGAACGAGGAATACTGAAACTCGGTGGCCTCGAACATCGGCAACGGCGAAAGCCCCACGGCAATGGCCGTAAAGATTTGCGCCAGTCGCCCGCCGCCGAGATCGCGAGCCATCATCCCGCTGACGAAGATAACCAGTGTTTGTGCGAGTACCGAAAACAATCGCAGGCCAACCAGCGAAAGGCCGAACATCTGGAGGCCAAGATGCTCCAGCGCGGCTGTCAGCGGCGGATAGGGCACGAAACCCCAGTCCAGATTCTGCGCGTCGCTCAGGAACTGCCATTCGTCACGATGAAAGCCGTACTGGCCGTTGGTCAGCATGTGGGCTATGCCAAAAACCAAGGCAATCAAGATGACTGGCATAAGTCCATGCCGGTGGCCCGGCGCTCCGCGTTGGGCGGGGATGTCGATCACGGTCATGATCATATCCTTGGGACGAATGGCAGTTCGACCGGCACCTATGCGGCGGCCGGACGGCAACGGTCGTGCTCGCCTAAGATAACGAATGTCCGATTTCTCGTGTCGGCCCGATCCGGAAGAATGCCGCCCTGGCACCGCTTCGACACGAGGCGAGTTGAGACTTCGCCAGAAACCAATGAGCATGGGGTGCGGAATCACTCGGTCGATGCGGCGCCATTGACGCAAGATCGATGCATGGATTTCACCACCACCAGGCCCAGGGCCGGCGATACTCGGTGACAGGAGCATATGGATGTACACGAAAACGCTTTATGCGGGATGGAGCGATATGGACTTCAACTCCCATATGAGAAATACGGCGTACCTGGATAAGGCGGTCGATGTACGGCAGATGTTCTTGATGGAGCATGGGTTTCCCATGGAGGAGTTCCTGCGCCTGAGGATCGGCCCCGTGGTCATGAAGGACGAGGTGGAGTACTTCAAGGAAATAGGCCTGCAACAGAAGATCACCGTGACCTACGCGATGGCCGGCCATTCCGATGACGGCAGCCGGTTTCTGCTTCGACACGAGATATTCCGACAGGACGGAAAACTCAGTGCGCGCGTGACCAGTGCCGGTGGCTGGCTCGATCTCAACGAACGCAAGCTGATAGCGCCGCCGCCGGCGCTGATGGCGGCAATGGCGTCTTTGGAAAAGACGGCTGACTTCGTTGTTCTTCCATCGAGTATCAAGGCGCGGGTTTGATTCGCCGAAAGAGGTCGCCTTTGACGATCGTTGCCCGGCAACGCAGCACTCCTTTTGTTGTTTTGGCGAGGTAAGTCGGCGCGATGATCGATAGTACGTTGCCGCCCAGGCTCGCCCTCTCGGGTCGGGCCTTTGCCTGGGCAATCCTGCCTCAAGGCGGCTCATTGTGTGGGCCGGTGAGACATTTAGTCGGGGGACACGGGTGATGATGCATAAGCGGGTCGTTCTCGTTGCTGATCTTGCGGGCACAGTGGTTTTCGCGATGGAAGGTGCCAACGCGGCCATTGGTGCAGGGCTCGACCTACTCGGCGTCCTCGTGCTGTCGTTTATCGTCGCGCTGGGCGGTGGCGTGGTTCGTGATCTCTTGATCGGTGCGAAGCCGCCCAGCGCCATCCAGGATTGGCGCTATCCACTGCTTGCGTTTGTCGCGGGACTGGCGACATTTCTGCTTCATCGGCAGGCGGCGATGGTGCCCGCATCACTCATCACCACACTTGACGCCGCCGGGCTCGCGCTCTTTGCGGTGGCGGGAGCGGAGAAGGCTCTCGACTTCCACATTCATCCATTCAGCGCCGTGCTGATGAGTGCCATCACCGGTTGTGGCGGTGGCGTTCTGCGCGACATGCTTCTGGCGCATGTCCCCATGGTGCTGGTGGCCAACGTCTACGCGAGCGCGGCCATTGTTGGCGCCACGGTGGTGATCGTCACCCGTCGACTGGGGTGCCCGTCTGCGCTCGCGGCAACGCTGGGTGGCGTGATGTGCTTTGCGTTGCGCATGGCGGCGGTGTATTTCCATTGGCAACTGCCCAAGGTGGTGTGACGGCGCGGCTTGCGGACCACGCCGTTCCGGTCGATGGCGCGGCTCCAGGGGCCAACCCGTCGATCACTGGCACCGCAAAAGGCCATCGCCAATGCCAAGGCATAGGCGCCAACGCGATACCGCTTGTTTGGCGCGTGCCATGCTGCCGGTCTTTGGGTCGGGCCGTGGGCGCGGTGGCTCGGCAGGGCGCATCGTCAGTCGGCGAAGCAAGGTTGCATCGGCGATATGGCCGTGCAGGCATAACAGGTCAATCCATGGTGACGGCATGGCGCGCTCCGGCTTCGATGGCTTGGGGACGGTCGATGGTGTCACCGGAAAGGGGCGTGGCCATCATCGATGGTCGTGCACAGAACTGGCGGTACCACGCCGACAGCCGCGGGCGACCTGCCTGGAAATCGTGGATGTGGCGAAACTCGATCCAACTGAGTGTGGTGGCCAGTGCGATATGGCCAATGTCCACGGGCGCGTCATCGGCCAGATGGGTTTCCAGATAGTCGCAGGCCGCGATGACCTTTTGCAGGTGACCTTCGAGCAGTGGTGGCCATCGCGTGGCTTCCGGGCGGCGCGCACTCTCCCAGCGGACCGCTATGCCTGCGTCGGCCATCCCGGTGGCAATGGCCTGATTGAGCAGGGCCGGAAAGCGTAGCGCGGGTGTGCTGGGAATGAGCTTGGGGCCGTTGTGCAGGCCATCCAGGTATTCGCAGATCACATGGGAATCGAAAAGCACGGTTTGGTCATCGCAGACCAGCACGGGAACCTTGCCAAGGGGGTTGAGGGCGAACACCGCTTCATTGCGTTGCACCGGGCTGGTTTCCTGGTGGATCACCTCGATGCGATCGGCCAGCCCGACTTCATGGGCGAACACAAGGGCCTTACGCGCATACGGCGAATGCAGTTGGTAGAAGAGTTTCATGGCGCGGATGCCCTGGGGTGTGGATAGCCCCGGCTATGCTAGAGTCCGCCCACGCGGCCAACCCGCAATCTTGGGGTGTGCGACGCATTTTTTCCCCGCCTTTCAGGGTTCTTGCGCTCCATGACCACTGAGCTGGACAAGATCGACCGACGTATCCTGGCGGTTCTCCAGAAAGACGCGCGCCGCTCGGCCGAGCTGATCGGCGCCGATGTCGGGCTGTCCGCGTCGGCCGTGCAACGGCGTACGGCCAGACTGCGCGAGGAGGGTGTGATTCTCGCCGAGGTGGCTGTGGTCGATCCCAAGCGCGTCGGCCGACCGCTGACCATGATTGTCGACGTTGAGGTGGAGCGCGAGCGCCCCGAATTGCTCGCCAGCCTCAAGCAATGGATCGGCGCGGAGCCGTGCATCCAGGAGGCCTGGTATGTCACCGGCGCGGGCGACTATGTACTGATAGTCGTGGCGCGCGATGTCGAGGATTTCGAGGCGCTGATGCAACGATTGGTGGCGGATAACGCTAATGTCCGCCGCTTCCAGACACGGGTCGCGCTGAGTACGCTCAAGCGCAGCACGCTGGTGCCGCTGGATGGAGCCAATTGAGGCCAAATCGCAGCGGCATTCGGCGCCGGCAGAGGCTACCCATGACCTACGGAACGGGCTGCGTGGCGTCGATAGGAACGAGAGGGTCTTAGCGGTCGCTATGCCGTGAAAACCCTCGTACAGGGGAGGCGCCTGCGGTTTGCACGCTGGCGTCGCATAGTTACCTTCGCACAGGGGAGAGGCGATGTTGCGTGTTGTTTTGCTTGGACTGGGTTGCCTGCTGGCGAGTGCCGCCTGGGCCGACGAGTGTCGTTTGACGACCTACGGCACCTTGCCCGTGGAGATGGTGGGCAACCGCGCTACCACGGTGGTGAAGATCAACGGACAGGATGCGCACTTCATCATCGACACCGGTGCGTTCTTCAACATGATGTCCAGCGCCAACGCGGCCTCGCTAGGCTTGAAGCTTGAGCCGGCGCCCATGGGCTATCGCATCAGCGGTGTAGGCGGCAGTGCGAGCGTTCAACAGACGCATGTCAAGGACTTCGGCATCCTTGGTAGCTCGCTACCTAAGGTGGCTTTCATCGTTGGCGGCACCGATGCGGGCATGGGTCTGCTCGGCGCCAACCTGCTCGATATCGCCGATCTGGAGATCGACCTCGCACACGGCAAGCTGTCCTTGTTCAAGCCGGAGCATTGCGAGAAGACGTCCCTGGCGTACTGGGTAAAGGATGGCAACTACAACCTGGCGGATCTCGAATCGGGTGAAGATCGGAATGACCGGCGCACCTTCGTCAAGGTCATCATCAACGGCAAGGCGGTGCGGGCCCTGATCGATACCGGGGCGGAGGCTACCGTGCTTAGCCGCGCCGCCGCCGAACGCGCTGGCATCGACCTTCAGTCGCCCGATGCCAGGGTGGGCAGCAGCAGCTATGGCATCGGCGCCAAGGCGGTGAAGACCTGGACGGTCAAGGTGGACACCTTCTCGGTGGGTTCGGAGACGATCCAGCACAGTCAGATGCAGGTGATCGACGGAGCGTTTGGCGATCGAACCGAGATGTTGTTGGGTGTGGACTTTGTTCTCGCCCACCATATGTTCATCGCGAATAGCAAGAAGAAGCTCTACTTCACGTATAACGGCGGGCGTGTTTTCACCTTTGCCGATGCCCCGGATAACGGCGACAAGCCCGCCGCCGCGACAGCGCCCCATGACGGCGCCGACGCTTCGAAGTCCGCAAACGATGATGCGCTGCGCGGCCAGGCACTTCTGGCGCGCGGCGAAGCCGTTGCCGCCATCGCCGCCCTGGACGAGGCGATCCGCAAGGCGCCGGAGCAGGCGGCGTACTACGTGGCGCGCGCAAGGGCACATGGCGCCGCTCAACAGTCCGACGCCGAACTCGTTGACTTGGACAAGGCGCTGAGTCTGGATCCGAAGAATGCGGATGCTTTGCTGTTGCGCGCCCAGCGCCGCCTTGTGCTCAAGGATCGCGCTGGCGCCGCCGCCGATGTGTCCGCTGCGCAGGCCGTCGCGCCTGCAGGTTCCTCTGGCGCGCGCTGGATCGCCTCGCTGTATCTCGCGCTCGACCAGCCCGCGGCGGCGCTACCTTTGCTCGACGATTGGATTCGTCTGCACGGCAACGACGCATTGCTTGGATCCGCGCTCAACGAGCGTTGCTGGGCGCGCAGCCTGAGCAATCAGATGCTCGATGAGGCGCTGAAGGATTGTCGCAAGGCCATCAAGCGCGATGGCGAGCATGCGGGCTACCTCGATAGCCTCGGTCTGGCGGAGTTTCGCCTTGCGCACTACCCCGAGTCGATCAAGGCGTACGAGCAGGCCTTGGCCAAGGACCCGAAACAAGCCTGGTCGCACTACGGCCTTGGCCTGGCGAAGATTCGCGCGGGGCAGGTGGAGGCGGGCAAAGCCGATCTGCTGGCGGCGCATGCGATCGACCCGACGATCGACGAGCGCGCGGCCAAGTATGGGCTGGTGGCAGGCGGACCGTAAGCCATCGCCATCGGGTCCGTCGTTCCCGTGGATGGCTGAAGCGCGCTGGTCGATATAACGGCAAGTCGGGACTTGAGGAAACTCTGTTGTTGATCGTCATCCCAGCGAACCCCAAAAAGGGGGCGAGAGCTGGAAGCGCCTTTCAACAGCCGAAGGGCTGGTCATCCAGTGCCTGTGAATCGCTGCATGTAAGGGCACTGGATGACCAGCCCTTCGGCTGTTAGAAAGCACCGCCTGCTCTCGCCCCCTTTTTGGGGTCCGCAGGAATGACGGACAAGAAGTCGATAAATCGGACCTTCCCTAAGGACAAAGGCGCGGGATGGACACGCGCACGCGCAGGCCCTGGCCGCGCGGCGCATCCAGCAGTTCGATGGATGCGCGGTGCAACCCGGCCGCGCGCGCCACGATGGACAGCCCAAGACCGTAACCCTCGCCTCGGCTGCCCGCCTCGCGGTGGAAGCGGGCGAACACGGCGTGGCGTCGCTCCTGTGGAATGCCCGGGCCGTTGTCGATGACATCCAGCGTCGCTTCCAGCGCGCTTTGTGCCATCGCGAGCTGGATGCTGCCGCCCTTGGGTACGTAGCGCAGCGAGTTCTCCAGCAGGTTGCGCAGCAGGGCGGCGAGCGCGGCTTCGTGGCCGCGCACGTGCAGCGGTGCGGGCGGCTGCACCACGTCCAGCGTCACGCCTCGGCCGTGAATCACCGGGGTAAGTTCATGCACCACCTGGTCGGCGAGCTGCGCCAGATCTACCGTGGCAGGCGGGCTGGAGGCGGCACCCGCTTCGATCTTGGCGAGCGAAAGCAACTGCTCGATGCGGCGCGACAGTTCGCCTACGCTGTGTTGCGCGCCGGCCAGGCTGTCCTGGATCTCATCGGGGTCGATGGTGGCCATCGCGCTCTCCAGGTTGAGCTGGATCGAAGCGAGCGGCGTGCGCAGTTCGTGCGCCACGTCGGCACTGAAGCGGCGCTCGCGCTCCAGCGCATCCTCTTGTCGTTCCAATTGCTCGTTGAGTGCGGCCAGCACAGGGCGCAGTTCCAGTGGCGCATCGGGCAGGCTGATCCGTTCGCGGCCACCGGGCTCGCGCGCCGAAAGCGCCGCGGTGAGCGTGGCCAGCGGGCGCAACCCGCGCCCCACCGCCCAGCCGACCAGCAAGGCGAGTACTGGCAAGCCGAACAGGAAGGGCAGGCCATGATCGAGCCACAGCGCATGCACGATTTCCTCGCGGCTGTCGTAGCGGTCCGCCACGCGAATCACATACTGACTCGCCGGGTCCACATAGTTGTACGTGCGCCACCAATGGCGCTGTTTCTTGAGGTCGTGGTAGGCGGAGCGATCGTCCGGCGTCGCCGGCAGGGTCATGAGATTGGCCGTGCCGAGCAGCAACTTGCCTTGGCGGTCGAACACCTGGAAGCCAACCACTGATTCATTGGTGGTGACATCGCCCGCTTCCTGTACTTCGATCTTCTTGCGTACCGGCACCAGGATGCCTTCGCGATTGGCGAAGGTTTCCAAGCCGGCCTGATGGATCAAGGTGGCGACGGTGTGCGCCGCTTCCGCCAGCCGCGCATCGGAAAGCTGGCTCATCTCGTCGCTGGTGCGGCGAAAGCTGAAGAACGCCAGCGGCAGGAGGAACAGCACCAGCATGGCGATGATCATCCAGCGCAAGCGTCCGCGCAGGCTGGTGGGCTTCATGGCGGATCGCGCGGAATCATGTAGCCGAACGCGCGCACGTTCTGGATGGTGTCGAAGCTGAGCTTGCGGCGCAGCGAATGCACCAGTACGTCCAGCGCGCCATCACCCACCACTTTTTCGGTGCCATACAGCGAGCTTTCCAGCGCATCGCGACGCACCAATCGTCCGGCGCGCTCCATCAGCGTTTGCAGCAGGGTGAACTCGCGGCGGGTCAGGTCCACTCGCTTGCCGCGAAAGGTCACTTCAAGCGTCGCCAAGTCCAGGCACAGTGCACCGGCTTCGATGCGGTTGCCGGCCAGGCCCTGCATGCGCCGGGTCAGCGAGCGGATGCGCGCGGCCAGTTCGTCGAGATGAAAGGGCTTGGTCATGTAGTCATCCGCGCCGGCGTCCAGACCATGCACGCGTGCTTGCACCGCGTCGCGCGCGGTGAGGATAAGCACTGGCGTGCGGATGTGGTTGCGGCGCGCCTCGCTCAATACATCCAGGCCGTCCTTGCCAGGCAGCCCCAGGTCCAGCAGGACCAGGTCGGCGTTGTGCTCCTGCATGGCGGTCACTGCGGAGGCACCGTCGGTGAGCCAGGTGACCGTGTACGAGAGCCGATCCAGCGCGCGCTGAATCGCCGCGCCAAGCTGCAGGTCGTCTTCCACCAGGATGATGTGCATCGGGCTCCCCTTAACGCGGGCGGCAGGCCACCTGGCCTGCCGCGTCGGGTCATGATTGTCTTGCGGTTTTGTTACGGTCCGGGGAAAGAGGTGCCCATCCCTGGGCGTAACCCATCCGTCAAGGGGCGAGGGGAGGGGCAGGCGTCAAGCCCGCGGCGCGCAGTTCCTCACGGGCCGCCGCCAAGTCGTGTTGAAAGCTGGGCGAGGCGAGCATGTCGGTGGCCAGCGCCTGACCAAACTCACGACCGGCGTAAATGTCCTGCAGGGTGTGCACGCCCTTCACCACGCGACGCCAGCCGATGTCGCGCGAGTGCTGCATGATGGCGTCGGCGTCCTGCGGGAAGAGCTGGGTAAGCAGGATCGCGTCCACCGTGGCGCGGCTGGAATGGCCGCTGGGGTAGCCAAAACTCTTCTTGGCGGCCTTTTCCGGGTTCATGGCGCAGTCCGATGCCGGCGGGCAGGGACGCAGGCGTTTCCAATGATTCTTGGATTGGTCCACGGCGTCCTTGGTTTCGCGCTCTGCCTCTTTGAACAGGGCCGCCACGTGCGGCAGCTTGTCGGCACGGAAGCCTTCGCCGATCACCGGGGCGAAAGCAAACACGTCGAACTTCTCCTCACGCTCGGCCTGCTGGAAATCAGCGGGTGAGCGCGCGGCGAAAGCACGGTCGGTGGCGGCGCGGTCGGCCTGATCTTCGGGGCTGCCCGGCACGCTGGGCGCAGGCAGGGCAGCCATGACCTGGTCGAGCTGCGTCTGGTTGAGGTAGGCGGAAGCGGCCTGGGCGGTGCCGGCACAGGCGCCGGCAGCGACGAACAGCAGGGCGGCAAGGGAGCGGTGATACGTCGACTTCATGCGCTTAGAACCCCAGCGACACAGAGGCGAACCAGCTGCGGCCCGGCAATACGTAGTACGAACCCACGTTGCTGCTCACCGAGTTGATCACCAAGTTGTGCGCGTCGAACAGGTTGTCTACCTGCAGGCGCACCTTGTAGCTCTTGATCACCGAGCCGGAGAGGTTCTGGCCGTAGCCCACGCTCATGGCTGCTTGCCAATAGCCACCGGTGCCGATGGTGGAGGTCACCGATGACGCCACGTCCGGGTTGAAGCTGGAGTTATAGGCCTTCTGGGCGCCGGAGAACTTGTCGTACAGCGAGGCGAAGAAGCCATCCTGCTCATACAGCACGCCGAACGCCGCGGTGCGATTGGGCACGTTCGGCAAGTCCAGGTTGGAGCCCTTGAAGTAGGCATCCTGCAGGGAGCCGTTGACGAACACGCTGGTGCCGCCGCCCACGTAGTAGGTCAGTTCGCCTTCGATGCCCTTGAGGTAGGCGCCCCGGGCCAGGTAGTACACCGGGTCGGTGGTGCCCGGCACGGTGGTGGAGAACTGGTAGTTCTTGAAGTTGATGAAGTACACGTCGGCGTCCGCATTGATGCGGTCGGTCTTGTAGACCGTGCCGAACTGGTAGGTCATGGTTTGCTCGGGGTGCGTGTTGTTCTCGCTGGGGTTGGGCACGTAGAACTGATTGAGATTGGGCGTGAGGAAGCCCTGCGCTGCGGTGGCGTAGACGCTCCAGTCCTCGCGCAGCAGGTAGTTGGCGGTGAGGTAGCCCAGCGTCTTATCCCAGCTCTGGCTGTAGTAGAGCGGGGTCTTGGTGCTCTGGTTGATCGGCGCTTCAATGTCGCGGCTGACGTTGAAGTACTTCACGCCTGGGGTGATGCTCAGGCCATCGGTGGCGTACCACTCGTACTCGGCATAGAGCTGGCCGGTGTGCAGCTGGTCCTTCATCGTGTACTTGTACGGGCCGCTGTACACGCCCTTGCTGTTGAAGCTGCCGAAGGTGGAAGCGCCCGGCTTCACGTCGATGGCGCCGCCGTTGCCGTAGTCGATCGCCACGCTGGAGCGGCTGTTGTTGGTGTACTCGTACCAACCACCGGTGCGGAACTGGCCGTAGTCATCCGCATGCACCAATTGCAGCACGTCGCCCCAGGCGCGGTAGTTGTTGATCTTGATGTAGCCGCCCATGTTGGTCTTGGACAGCTTGGTGCCCACGTACGGGCTTTCGTGGCTCGTATTGTCGTAGGCGTAGGTGTAGACCTTGTTGTCCACCGACCAGGTATCGGAGAGCTTGCTGTGCACACCCAGATATTCCAGGTCCGTCTGCTTCGTCTGGTAGTTGTAGCAGGCGCAGTTGGTGCTGGTGGGGTCCTGGTTCAGGCCGAAATTGCGGCCAAGCTGCGCAATCTGCTGCAGCGTGAGCGAGCTCAGGTTGGGATTGTTGAAGCGGATGTAGTTGTAGTTGCTGAGAAAGGTGATCTCGGTGTTGTCACCGATCGGCTGCACGTACTTGATGTAGCCGGTCTTGCGCGAGCTGTCGCCATCGGTCTTGGCGGTGTTGGTGTCGATGTATTGCGCGCTGGCGATGAACTTGCCGCCGCCGAGGTCATCGAGCTTGCCCGAGTTCACTTCCAGATGCGTGAGCGAGGTGTCGTAGCTGCCATAGCTGAAGGTCGGGATGAACGCAAAGTTGTCCAGCGGATCCTTCGAGCTCAGCGCCACGGTGCCGCCGAAGGTGGCCTGGCCGATGGTGCTGGCGCCGCCTGGGCCGCGATCCACCAACACCTGGCCGATCATCTTGGCTGGGAAATAGCTGCTGGTGTGGTGGCTGAAGTCATTGGTGTCGCCAAACGGGATGCCGTCGTAGGTGACGTTATAGGAGTTGTCGTTGAAACCACGCAGAGACATCTGCTTGGATTCGCCCAGGCCAGGGCCTGCCGGACTCACGTTGGTCACGCCCGGCGCGATGGCGGCAATGGTGGCGTAATCGGCCGTGGGCGATACGTGGTTGCTGATCCAGTCCAGGCCGATCACCGACTGCGGCTGGGTGATGGTGAGGTCCGCCTGGGTCGGCGCTTGGGTAATGGCCGAATTGGCCGCGGTGCCGCGCACTTCGACCTCTTCCAGTTGCTTGGGCGCCTTGGGTGCGTTGGGGTTGGCCTTGGCCGCCGCCGCATCGGCGCTGGTGGCCGCGGTGGCGTCGTTGTCGCCGGCGAACGCGGGCTGGCTCAGGCAGAGACCGGCCAGCATGGCCAGGGCAACCGCTTGGGAAATCGGGCGCAAAGAAGGCAACGGCGCGCCGATGCGCCGACTGGAGACGGTGGACATGAGGGGCCTGTGTCGTGGCTGGAATCAGCGCACTAGCCTGATTTTCGCGTTTGACAATTCTGTGTCAGGCCGGTGATGCGCACCGGCGGTTTACTTAGCGCTGTCTTAGAGAGGGTCTATCAAGGCCCCTCCGGGCCTATTTCACTGGCTCGGCCAGGGGCTTGCCCTTGTCGATGACCCAGGTGGACAGGGCCACGCCGCCGTCGGAACCCGATGCCGCCGCCAGGCTGTGCACCGCGCCACGCGGGTTGAAAAAGTGGTCACCGGCCTTGAGCACCTGGTCGGGCTTGCCGCGCGTCTTCAACACCAGGTTGCCTTTGAGCACGTAGCCGGACTCGTCGCCATCGTGCACATGCCAACCCACGGCAGTGCCGGCGGGGATCTCCGCCGTGCCCAGGACGATCTCCGTGCCAGGCACGCCGCTTTGTTCGTGTTGGTCCAGGATGGTGCGCTTGGGTTGCGCGGCGGGCGTGGCATCCTGCGCGAAGGCAGCGGCAGTCGTCAACGCAAATGTGGCGGCCAGCACGTGACGAAGAAGGCAGGGCATGACGCACTCTCCATGCATGGCAAGGCCGCCATCATCGGCGTTGTCGCGTTATTGCCGGGTGTAGGCGCGAGGGGATGGCTGCGATCGCGTACCATGCAGACCCCGCTGCTGGACGTCACACTCATGACAGACACCACGACCCCGCTGCGCACGGCGCTCATCGGCTATGGCTATGCCGGCAAGACGTTCCACGCACCGCTGATCCAGGCCGTACCCGGGATGGTGCTGGACGTCGTCGCGTCGCGCGATGGCGCCAAGGTGCATGCGGACGTGCCGCAGGCGCGCGTGATTGCCGACCCCTTGGCCGCCCTGGCCGATCCGCAGGTGGAGTTGGTGGTGATCGCCTCGCCCAACGATACGCATGCGCCGCTGGCGCACGCAGCCTTGGCGGCGGGCAAGCATGTGGTGGTGGACAAGCCGTTCGCGCTCGATCTGGCTCAGGCGCGCGAGTTGGCCGCGCAGGCGGCGCAGACGGGGCGCGTGCTTTCGGTATTTCAGAATCGCCGCTGGGACAGCGATTTCCTGGGCGTGCGCGAGGCCATTGCCCAAGATATGTTGGGCCACGTAGCGCATTTCGAATCGCACATCGACCGCTTTCGTCCGCAGGTGCGTGCGCGTTGGCGTGAGCAGCCGGGCGCCGGCAGTGGCTTGTGGTACGACCTGGGGCCGCACTTGGTGGATCAGGCGCTATGCCTGTTCGGCATGCCCGAGCGCGTGATGGCAAACCTGGCCACACTGCGTGACGGTGGCGAAGTGACCGACTGGGCGCACGTGCTGCTGGAGTACCCGGCGCGTCGCGTGGTGCTGCATGCGAGCATGCTGGTGGCCGGCGGAAGCCCCCGTTTCAGCGTGCACGGTTCGCGTGGCAGCTTGGTGAAAACGCGTGCCGATATGCAGGAGGCACAATTGCTGGCGGGCCTTCGCCCAGGCAACCCGGCGTGGGGTGAGGATCGCGACGCGCTGCTGTTCTACGACGCCGAAGGACAGGTACATGCGCGCCCTGCACCGCGAGGCGATCAGAGCCGCTACTACGCGGCGGTGCGCGACGCGGTGCGTGGAGTGGGAAGCAACCCGGTCACGCCGGCGCAGGCGATCGGCGTCATGGCGGTCATCGAGGCCGCGCTGGCTTCGGCAGAACGTGGCGAGGCCGTGGTGCCTGCGCTGTCCGCGCGGGAACAGGCTGCCTGGGACGTCGATCAGGTGGCGTGACGATGTGATGGTTTCGTGATCATGTGCGCCGTGGCGTTAGCTGCGCGCAAGCTACGTGGTTTTCGCGTAGATGATTCGATCTTTTGTATAGACGTCCATTTGACGTTTGCCATTTCTAGGAAATTTTGTAGCCGACGCCTACGTTGGCCCACATGGTTTTGTGATGCCTCTCACAACCCGGATTCTGCAATCTGCGATCTGATACGCAAACTTTGCTGAACGAATGCTCGTTGGAATTCGGGCCGGTGGCCCGTCGCGGATGGATTGTCCGCTGACGGGCACCGACTTCAGGAAGGGCATCAGGGGACACTCCATATGTCGATTCGTACGGTGGGCGGCCGCATCTGGCATGCGGCGGTAGGGTCCGTTCGTCTCTCGTTCGTGGACGTTGATCGGTCGCATGTCTTCAAGGGGCCTCAAGGCGGGGGCATGTCCGCCGCTGTCTCGTCGCGCCTATCGCTCGCGACGAGGTGAGCCCATGACCATCCGTATGAGGCGGTTGACCGCAGTCGGCTTGCCGGCGCGCGAGGAGTTACTCGTTCGCACCTTGCTCAAGGTGGTCAACACCAAGACCACCGAACCCTGGTCGTTCCACGACAGCCTGGAGGCCAACGTGGCCCTGTGCAATCCCGAGTCGGCACTCTCGATGATGGCCATCAAGCGGGCTAGCTCGCACGGCCTGGTTTGCGTATCGGTAGTGCACGAGGGCGAACGCTGTCTGCCCGAGACGCTCACCTTGCGTGCGCCGATCCGCAGCGGCGAGTTCATCGAGATGCTCAACGAGGCATCCGGGCGCTTGCAGCTTTCCGGGCGTGTGCGGCGCGCGACGCCGGCGGAAGCCATGCCGCGCGCTTCGCTCGCGATCGTGCTGAGAGACGAGGACGCGCAAAACAGCGCCGCGCACCTGCGTGTGGATGCGGACGGTCGCACATGGGTGGTTTCGCTGAGAACACGCCGCATCAGCGGCGCGGATGCGCTGGACGACGAAGGCTTATTGAAGCTTGGCCGGAGCACCTCGTTTCGCGTGGAGCGGCTGGATGACGCCACGGGCGATGCAGCGCTGGCAACGGCGAGTTGGGTGGGCGGGATCGAACGACTGTGGTGGCTGTACGGTCTGCATGCCGGCGTGGAAGCCATGCCCGGTGCTACGGACGATCGCAGCTACCTGTTGAAGCGTTGGCCAGATGCTGGGCGTCTGCATCTATTGCCGGCGCAGTTGCGCATGGCGGCGCTGCTGACGCGTCAGGCGATGACAGCCGACGAGCTGGCGACGATGGTGGAGCGTCCCATGGAAGAAGTACGAGCCTTCCTGAGCGGCTGCGCCATGTTGGGCTTGTTGACCGAGGAAGCTCTTGACACGCCGGTGCTTCCGCTGCCGCAGTCCTCCCCGCGTCCGTCGCGTTACGCGGAACTGTTTCATTCGTTGCGCGCCGTGTTCGGCATCCGGAGCTGATGCCGATGGGCGAACGCGAATACAAGCTGATTTTCACCGGCAGCATGGGTGCGGGCAAAACCACGGCTATCGCTGCGGTGAGTGACACGGCGCCTGTGCGTACGGACGTGCAGAACACCGATCTCGCCAGTCACGCCAAGGCCACCACCACCACGGGCCTGGACTATGGCGAAGTCACCCTGCCGGGCGGTCGGGTATTGCGTTTGTTCGGCACTCCCGGGCAGTCCCGCTTTCAGTTCATGTGGGACATCCTGGGCAAGGGGGCATTGGGTGTGGTGGTGCTGGTGGACAACAGTCGCCCCGATCCACTGGGCGATGCGCGCGACTACGTGCGTGCCTTCAGCGAGGTCATTGGCCAATCACGGGCCGTGGTGGGTGTGGGGCGCTGTGACACGCACCCCGAGCCCACGCTCGACGACTACGACGATGCGCTGCGCGATATCGGTGTGCGTGTGCCGGTGGTCTCAGCGGATGTACGCCAACGCGAGCAGGTGATCACCTTGCTCGACATTCTCTTCTACCAGATCGAAGCCGCCGGCGATGTCGCCGACGAGGCCCTGCAGGGAGTGCCAATGACATGAGTACGCCCGAGCGCAGTATCAGCCGAAGCGAGGAAGCCATTATCCAGCAGCACATGGAGGCGCTGATGACCCGCGAGCAGGAAATCAGCGGCGTGCTGGTTTCCACCGTCGACGGCTTTCGGGTGGCCGCACGCCTCACCGGCACGCTGTCGGCGGAGAAGCTGTCCGCCATGGCCAGTTCCCTGCTGGCCATCAACGAGGCGGTGTGCCGCGAGAGTTCGGTGGGCGAGTGCCGCGACCTGGTGATCGAGGCGTCGCAGGGGCGCATCCTGCTGATGGATATTCCGCACCCTGCCCAAAAACTCATCCTGACCGTGCTGTGTCGCGCCAAGGTGACCATGGGCCAGGCGCTGTGGGCTGCGCGCGGTTGCCGCGAGTCGCTGGGAAAGATGTTCGCAACGTCATGACTTTGCGGGAGCGGGTGCATCGACCCTCCCATACAACACCTCGATGCCTTTCATGAGGAGAGACGAACGTGGCTACGTTGAGCGAGTCGGTGAATGAATTGATGGGCTTTGACGGCGTGCTGGGCGCGGCCCTGGTGGACAGCAACAGCGGCATGACGCTGGCGCAGTCCGGCACGGTGTTCGATCTGGAAGTGGCGGCGGCTGGCAACACCGAGGTGGTGCGCTCGAAGATGAAGACCATGAAAGCACTGGGGCTCAAGGACGAGATCGAAGACATCCTCATCTCGCTGGGCAAGCAGTACCACATCATTCGGCCGGTCGCGAACAAGGCGGGGCTGTTCTTTTACGTGGTGCTGGATCGTGCGCGCTCGAACCTTGCGTTGGCTCGACGCAAGGTGCTGGACGTGGAATCGACCCTGAGCATGTAACCGAGGTGGTGTGCGCGGTGTTGCGCAGGGTGCTCAGCGCTTGTGAGCAAACACAAAAAAAGGCCCCCTTTCGGGGGCCTGCGGGCCGTGTCTAGGGGGTGACTAGGCCCTGGGGGCGTCGGCGGGTTCGTGGCGCCCGCCGACAGCACCTATGTTGCCGCGCAGAGCGATCTCGCTCTGTCAGGTAATACCTACGCACGAAGTAGGCCTAGGCATTTTCTTCTGACCTGCACGATCGGGCGTCATCGGTTCACCATCTGCATGCCCGCCTCGGTGTACCGCGTGCCCGCCACGGCCTCGGGCGGGAACACCGCGTCGATGGCCGCCAGTTCGGCGTCGTCGAGGGTAAGCTCCAGCGCACCCAGGTTTTCGTCAAGGCGATCGCGGCGTTTGGTGCCGGGAATGCCGATCACATCCTTGCCTTGTGCCAGTACCCAGGCCAGGGCGAGCTGCGCGGGCGTGCAGCCCTTGGCAGCGGCCAGGGCTTTCACCTTGTCCACCAGCGCAAGGTTGCGCGCGAAGTTGTCGCCCTGGAAGCGCGGACTCTGGCGGCGATAGTCGTCGGCTTCGAAATCGTCCGGGCTGCGCAGTGCGCCAGTAAGAAAGCCACGACCCAGCGGCGAGTAGGCCACCAGGCTGGTGCCCAGCGCGCGGCAGGCGTCGAGCATGCCGTTTTCCTGCGGATCGCGCGTCCACAACGAAAACTCTACCTGCAGGGCGGCGATGGGATGCACCTTTGCCGCACGCTGCAGTGTGTCGGCGGAGGCTTCGGAGAGGCCCAGGTAGCGCACCTTGCCGGCCTGCACCAGCTCGGCCATGGCGCCCACGGTCTCCTCGATCGGCACCTGCGGGTCCACGCGGTGCTGGTAGTACAGGTCGATGTGGTCCACACCCAAGCGCTTGAGGCTGGCGTCGCAAGCGGCGCGCACATAGTCCGGGTGGCCGTTCACGCCGCGACGGGTCGGGTCGTTGGGGTCGCGCATGATGCCGAACTTGGTGGAGAGGAACACCTGATCGCGTCGGCCGCGAATAGCCTGGCCCACCAGCACCTCGTTGGTGTGGGGGCCGTACATGTCGGCGGTGTCCAGCAGGTTGAGGCCACGCTCAAGGGCGTGGTGGATGGTGGCGATGGATTCGGCGTCGTCGCGATGACCGTAGAAGTCGCTCATGCCCATGCAGCCGAGGCCGAGGGCGGAAACGAGGGGGCCATTCTTGCCGAGCGTGCGCTGTTGCATGGGGAGTCCTTGGGTTGGGGTGACACGGGAGCGCATTGTTCGGCATACCGGCCTGGCGATAAATGCTCAATAATCGCCAAGTCTGTTGATGAAAAGGCCAACAATGGTATGGACCGTCTGCATGCCATGCGGGTATTCATCCGCATCGTCGAGCTGGGCAGCTTCACCCGCGCCGCCGATGACTTGAGTCTGCCGCGCGCCACGCTCACGCACACCATCAAGCGGCTGGAGGAGCGCCTGGGCGCGCAGTTGTTGCAGCGGACCACGCGCCGCGTGCGAGCCACCCGCGATGGCGAGGTGTACTACAACCATTGCGTGCGCCTGCTGGCCGACCTGGATGCGGTGGAGACGGATTTCCGCGAAGCGGCAGTGGTTCCGCGCGGGCGGTTGCGGGTGGATTTGGCATCCTCGCTGGCACGCAGTGTGCTGATTCCGGCGCTGCCGGATTTCTTCTCGCGCTATCCGCAGATCGAGCTGGACCTCGGCACCAGCGACCGCTTCATCGATCTGGTGCAGGAGGGTGTGGATTGCGTGCTGCGCACCGGCGAGTTGCAGGACTCCACCCTCGTTGCGCGACGCATCGCCACGTTGTCCCAGGTCACCGTGGCGAGCGCCGATTACGTGCGCCGGCACGGCCTGCCCCAGTCGCTGGCGGATTTGCAGCACGGGCACGTGGCGGTGAACTGGGCCTCGCCCACCACGCGACGCGTTTCACCGCTGGAGTTCATGGTGGGGCGCAAGCTGCGCGAGGTGCCGCTGCCGTCGTTCATTACGGTGAGCGGCACCGAGGCCTACCTCGCCAGTTGCGAGGCTGGCCTGGGCATTGCGCAGTTTCCGCGTTATCGCATGCGCGAGGCGTTGGCGCGCGGCGAGCTGGTGGAGCTGCTGCCGGCCATGCCGCCGCCATCGATGCCGGTGAGCGTGGTGTATGCCTCGCAGCGGCATTTGCCGATGCGCCTGCGGGTGTTCATCGAATGGGTGGCGGTGTTGCTGCACGACCTGCCCTGAGGCGGGTCGTGCAGCGCGACGATCAATCCACGAATGCCGGGCGACGGCTGATGCCGCCCTCGCTGCGCAGCGCGTTGGCATCCATCAGCTTGCCGCCCATCATCACCACGTCGGTGTGGCGCAGGTCGCCGATATTCTGCGCGGGGTTGCCTTCCACCAGCACCAGGTCGGCCACCTTGCCGGTCTGGATGCTGCCGGTGCGTTGGTCCACACCCACCAGGCGGGCCGGTGCGAGCGTGGCGCTTGCGAGTGCCTCGGCGGGTGTAAAGCCGGCTTGCACGTACAGTTCGAGTTCGCGCACCAGCTCCAGACCCGAGCCGTCGGTGCCGGCCACGATGGGCACGCCGGCCTTGTGCATGGCCGCCACCAACGCCTGCAGTTTGGCGAAGCTGGCGCGATAGTCGGCGCGGGTAAGGCCCTGTGGCACGGCGAAGCCGCCCTGGCGGAAGCCACGTTCCACCGCCGGCGGCAGGGTGCCGACAAACGGCGCATAGGCCGGCGACAGGTCGCCGTTCTCCGGTACATAGAGGCTCTCGGCCACCACCAGGGTGGGGTCGGAGGTGATCTTCTTGGCCGCCATGGTGGCGATCAGCGACTTCATCGGTTCTTGATCGAGGTTTATGTCTTTGGCGTAGCGGCCCGGACCCTCGAAGCGCGCCATGCCGTTGGATACCTTCACCACGGAGTCGGGCATGGCCTGCATCATCACGAAGTAGATGTGCGTGACCTCGTCGTAACCATCGGCGATGGCGTCTTCCGTGCGCATGCCGGCAGGCAGGTGGCCGTGCACGTGCAGACCCAGGCGATGGGCCTCGGCGGCGGTGGCCTTGAGCCAGGCAGGGTTGAAGGTGCCGTAGATCTTGATGGCGGTAAAGCCCTCGGCCTTGGCCTTGCGCACCAGGGCGACGGCCTCGTCCTGCGAGGTGGCGACGCTGGCGACCTGGGCGGTGTTGGGGCCCTTGCCGTCGATCAGCATCGACGGATACACGTTGGGCCCGAGCAGTTCGCCCTTGGCGCGGCGCTGCGCGCGAGCGAGGGTGAGGTCATTGACGTTGCCGGGGTCGCGCACCGAGGTGATGCCCAGCGACAGCAGCAGCGGACCGGCCGCATCGTCGGGCACGTGCTGGTGCGCATCCCACAGGCCGGGCACCAGCGTCTTGCCCTTGCCATCGATCTGCTGCGCGCCCTTGGGTACGGCGGTGCTGGCGGCCGGGCCGACCTGGGTGATCATGCCCTGGTCCACCACCACGGTCTGGTCGTCGGCGAAGCGGTTGCCATCCACAAAGGCGCGCACATGGGTAAAGGCCACCGGGCCGGCCGGCGTCTTCAGCAGCTTGGGTACCAGCGTCTTGGAATGCACGGCGAGCGCGTCGTTCTGAGCCTTCTCCAGCATCGGCTGCGCGCTTTCGTAACCCACCGGCAACCAGGAGAGCCCGCCGATGAAGGCGAAGAAGGTGTCGTGCTCATCGGCCCAGATGGGGATGGGCGTGTTGGCGATGCCGGTAATGGCGTATGCCACCACCTTTTTCTGCGAGGCGCCGCTGCCCACCGTGGCGGTGGTCAGCGCTTCGGCCTTGGCATAGCCGCCAGGCAGGAGTTGGATGGATTTGCCCGGCGTGGCGAGCAGCTTTTCAAGGAAATCGGCATTGAGATCCATCGGCCCGCCGAAGGCGGTGTACTCGGCGGCCGCCGTGTATGGCGCGGAGCCCGCATCCACAGGGCTCTTCCAACTGGCCGTGCCGTTCTTTACCTCGAAGCTTTCCGCCGCATCGCCTTGAGGCGTACGGCCGCGCACCACCAGTCGATCCACCATGCCATCCGGGCCGAGGTGGGCGGTGCTGTCCAACTCGAACACCTGGCCGCGCAACAGCAGGCTCTCGCGGCCCATGCGCGTACCGTCGGCTGTGGTCCAGCGTGCCGAGGTGCCGTGCTTGCCGGCGGTGGAGAGGATGGTGAACTGCTGCGCGTTGGCCGGTGGCTTGGCCAACTGTTCGGTGGGAGTGGGAGCGGGTGTGTCGGCGAGACAGGGCAAGGCCAGACACAAAGCGAACACGACGAGCGGGGCACGCATGGGAAAGCCTCCGTGGGGTTCAGCGCGGAGTATGGCCGCTCACCCGCGGCGGCAACAGTGAGCGGCAGGGGTGTCTGATGGCCTACTTGGAGCCCGGCCGTTCACGGCATCTTTCTTTGCTGCGCGGGACACTCGGACACAAGGGCGAGGGACGCTCTCTAAAGTCCGTGCATTGTCTGCCGATAGCGGGAGACAGCACGCACTCCGTTTCGGGCAAGCGCGTGCCGGTTCGGTCTGCGTGTTGGCGGCTGCTATCGCGAACGTCGCCGGCCATTCCTATTCCATGGAAGTGCATGCATGAGCGGCCACAAATCTCATCACAAGGGCAACAACGTGGACTGGAGCGATCCCCGCCTGCAGGCGTTGCTGCGCAAGTCCGAGAGTTGGAGCCTCGATAATCGCGGCACCTACACGCCGAAAGAGGTCGAAGTGCACCTTGGCTGGGGCGCATCCACCGGACGGCCAGCCAAGCTGGTGTGGGAGCGCGATCAAGTGATGATGCTGGAGACCCGCTTCGCCATCCCCGTGGGTGAACAGGTGCGTGTGGACGAGCCGCAGGGAACCGGCATTCGTAGTGTCTGGGGCATCGTGGCCGAAGGTCGCGAAGGCTTTCGCGCGGAAGACCGCGCCAACGGCATCCATCTGCACTGGCTGCATCTGCGCTGATCCGCACCGGCTAGGTGCCTATCTGAAGAACGAGGCGCGGGGCTTGGGCCGCCGCGCCTTTTCGTAGGTGATGCCTACTCGAAGCGCGACACGCCTTTGCGCGGGGCATGCGTGCCTACCGTGCTGGCGGTGAGCGGTGCGCCAGCGGCGGTAAGCGCCGCGCGTTGCTCGGGCAACGGTTGGCGCAGCATGGCATCTTCAAGACGGGCCAGTTTCTGGAACGGCTCCAGCGCTTGCACGCGTGCGACGAGCGCGGCCAGACGCGGCCAGCGTTCGGCATCGATGGCGAAACGCACGAACGACGCCGTGCGGAAATAGCACGCCAGGCTGATGTCGGCGATGGATAGCGCGCCGAAGATGAACCCTTCCGCCGGCATCTGCGGCTCCAGGTAATCCAGCGCTTGCGGAATCTCCACCGTCAGCGCCTTTTCCACCACGGCCTCGTCGGTGGTTTCGCCGAAGATGTGGCGGCGAATCGCCTTTTGATAGAACAGCTTCCAGATCAGCAGGCTGGCCAGGTGCGTATCGCAGTATTCCTCCAGCCAGCGCGCCTTGGCGCGGTCGACGAGGTTGGACGGATACAACGCAGGCGTGGGGAAGCGGTCTTCCAGGTACTGGCAGATCACCGACGAGTCGTTGAGCACCAGGTCGCCTTCGATCAGCACCGGAATGCGCCGCAACGGGCTCAGCGCGGTGAACTGCTCGTTACCCACGAACGGCGCAATAGGATCGATATCGTACGGTTGGCCCTTGATATCCAGGCAAACCAGCACCTTACGCACATAAGGCGAAACGTAATTGCCGATGATGGTGAACCGAGACGACATAGGGTGACTCCGGCACGTGGGGAAGGAAGCAACCCGCAAAGCGTGGCCGTCGCGCTGGCTGGGCGTCAAGCGGTGGGCAGTGGGGGCACGGTGGCCGGCGTGCCATTGGAATCGAGCGCCACCATCACGAAGCGTCCGGTGGTGCACACGCGGCGATCGCCAGTGAGCGGGTCTTCGGCGGTGAGTTCCACCTCCACCGTCATCGAGCTATGACCCACGTGGACTATGCGCGCCACCAGTTCGGCGAGCTGGCCCTTGCGCACCGGCACGCGAAAGTTCACCTCTTCCGAACGCGCCGTGACCACGGTGCGCCGGGCGTGGCGCGAGGCCACGATAAAGGCCGCCTTGTCCATCCACGCAAGTGCTTGTCCGCCGAACAAGGTACCCAGGTGATTGGTGTGATCGGGAAACACCATTTCCAGCATGCGGGCTTCGGGCAGGGACAGGGCGGCGGATTCGGTCTGGGTCATGGTCGGCTAACGGCAGGGAACGGTAGGATGGGGGCGCAATGCGCGACGCAAGGAGGTTCGCATGCGCTATTGGCTCTTTATGGCAGCGGCTATTGTCACCGAAGTCATCGGTACATTGGCGATGAAATATGGCTCGCACCACGCCGCGCACAGCATGGGCTTGGCAGTGATGTACGTAATGCTGGTGCTGTCCTATACCAGCCTGGCGCTGGCGGTGAAGCGCATTCCGCTGGCGGTGGCCTACGGCGCCTGGGAAAGCCTGGGGCTGGTGCTGATCACGCTGTGCAGCGCCTGGCTGTTTGGCGAAACGCTCAACGTTGCCAAGCTCGCGGCGATCGCGCTGATCATTGCCGGCATCCTGCTGCTGGAGCGCGGCACCGACGAGGCGCCGGCCGCCACGGGAGACGACCGTGCTGCCTGATTTCGCGCCCATCCACCTGCTCTACCTGGCCATTGCGATCGTGCTGGAGATCGCCGCCAACGTACTCATGAAGCGCTCCCATGGCTTCACCTACAAGCGCCCGGCGGTCGCGGCCATTGCCTGCGCCCTGGCCGCGTTCACCGCGCTCAGCTATGCCATCGAGGGCATCCAGCTTTCGGTGGCATATGGCGTGTGGGGCGGCGTGGGCCTGATCGCCACCACCGTGCTCGGCATCACCCTGTTCGGCGAGCGCCTGCGCCGCTCGGGCTGGCTGGGCCTGGTGTTGATCACGCTGGGCGTATGCCTGTTGAAGTTCGCCTGAGATGGGGCCAACGCCCGGGACCAATGGCAGGGGTGCCTTCCGGCAGGCGACAGTAGGATGCAAGGTTGATTAGGCGCCACCGCGCGCCGCTCGTGGTTCCGTTGACTGGGGAGAACACATGGTTTCGACAACACACGCAACGCGCCTCGTGGGCGCGCTGGTGCTGGGCGCGCTCGCGACGAGTGCCGCCGCGCAGAGCCGCACGCTGAGCGCGGACGACTACGCCAAGGCCGAACGCTTCGTGGGCTACAACACCACGCCGCTGGTGGATCACGCGGTGGCCAGCGTGGGTTGGCTGGACAACGACCACTTCTGGTACCGCGACCACGATGCCAGCGGCGACCACTACCTGCGCTATGACGCCAGCACCGGCAAAAGCGCGCCCATGTTCGATCACGCGCGCCTCGCCAAGGCGCTCTCCAGTGCGCTGGGCAAGCCGGTGGCCGCCAACAAGCTCGGGCTCACGGCCATCGCCACGCTGGCGGATGGTCGCCTGGACCTGAGCGTGCGCGGTAAGCACTACCTGTGCGATGCCTCGGGCGACAAGTGCAGCGTGGGCAAGGACGACAACGCCGAAGGCGTGGGCCACGAACCGGGCGTGCTGTCGCCGGACAAGCGCAGCGAAGCCTTCGTGCGCAACTGGAACCTGTGGGTACGCGATGTCGCCACCGGCCAGGAAACCCAGCTCACCATCGATGGCGTGGAGAACTTCGGCTATGCCACCGACAACGCCGGCTGGAAGCACTCCAACAAGGCCATCCTGGTGTGGTCGCCCGACTCCAAGCACATCGCCACCTTCCAGCAGGATGAGCGCAAGACCGGTGACATGGTGATCGTGGGCACCAACGTCGGCCATCCCAAGGTGGAAAAGTGGAAGTACCCGCTGGCCGGCGACAAGGACGTGACGATGATCGAACGCGTCATCGTCGACGTGGACAGCCGCCATGTGCTGCGCTTGAAGATGGACCCCGACCAACATCGCTCCACGCTGTGCGATGACATCAGCTGCGGTCGTGACGGCGGCTGGGACGATGTGCAGTGGGCGCCGGACGCCAGTTCGCTGGCCTTCGTCTCTTCCTCGCGCGACCACAAGCAGGCTTGGTTACGCGTCGCCAACGTGCAGACCGGCGAGGTGCGCACCGTGTTCGACGAAAAGGTGCCCACCTACTACGAGAGCGGCAACGGCAAGGTCAACTGGCAGTACCTGCCCGAAACCCATGAAGTCGTGTGGTTCAGCGAGCGCAACAACTGGGGCAACCTGTACCTCTACGACCTGGACAGCGGCAAGCTCAAGCACGCCATCACCAGCGGCGAAGGCAACGTCACCGAAGTGCTCAAGCTCGACGCCAAGACGCGCACGCTGTGGTTCCGCGGCGTGGGTCGCGAGAAGGGCGTGGACCCGTACTACCAGCAGTTCTACAAGGTGAGCCTGGACGGCGGCGCGCCGACCTTGCTGGCGCCCGAGGCGGCCGATCACACCATCACGCTCTCGCCGGATGGCCGCCTGTTCGCCGATGCGTACTCCACGCCCACCACGCCCTCGATCACGGTGCTGCGCAGCGCGGACGACGGCCACGTGCTCTCCACCATCGCCAAGGCCGACATCTCGCGCCTGGTCGCCAGTGGCTGGAAGGCGCCCGAGCCGTTCACCGTCAAGGCACGCGACGGCAAGACCGATTTGTACGGCCTGATGTTCAAGCCCACGCATTTCGATCCGTCCAGGAAGTACCCGATCATCGACTACATCTACCCCGGCCCGCAGACCGGTTCGGTGGGCTCTCGCAGCTTCAGCGCCGCGCGTGGCGATCACCAGGCGCTGGCCGAGCTGGGTTTTATCGTGGTGGCCATCGATGGCATGGGCACGCCGTGGCGCTCCAAGGCCTTCCACGATGCCTACTTCGGCAACATCGGCGACAACACCTTGCCCGACCAGGTCGCAGGCTTGAAGGAGCTGGGCAAGCGCTACGCGTGGATCGACATGGATCGCGTGGGCATCTGGGGCCACTCCGGCGGCGGCAACGCCACGGCCACGGCGATGTTCCGCTACGCCGACCTGTTCAAGGTAGGCATTGCCGAAAGCGGCAACCATGACAACCGCAACTACGAGGACGACTGGGCCGAGAAGTGGCAGGGCCTGCTGGTGACCGACAAGGACGGCAAGAGTAACTACGACGACCAGGCCAACCAGAACCACGCAGCCAACCTCAAGGGCCACCTGCTGCTGGCGCATGGCACCATGGACGACAACGTCCCGCCGTACGAAACCCTGCTGGTGGTGGATGCGCTGATCAAGGCCAACAAGGATTTCGACCTGTTGCTGATTCCCAATGCGCGCCACGGCTACGGTTCGGCCAGCAACTACATGATGCGCAAGCGCTGGGATTACTTCGTGCGCAACCTCGCCGGCGATACGCCGCCGAAGGAGTACACGATGAAGCCGCCGAAGGATTGATGGCGATTCGATAAGAAAAAGGCCGGCGATATCGCCGGCCTTTTTCATGGCGGTGGTACCAGGGTTTGCTGCGTCAGGTCGAGCTCAGTGGCTGCGCGGTGCCCTTGGCGATGGCCTCCTGCAACAGTCGCTTCATTTCATCTTGCGCCTTGGCCGATGCCTGCTCCTGCTGCTTGCCGAGCACGGCCTGTTGCTTGCCCAGGGCTTCCTGCTGCTTGGCCAGTTGCTCCTGCTGGCGCGCCAGCTCATCGCGTTCACGCTGGATCTCCGCACGTTCGGCGGCGATGCCTGCGCGCTCGCCAGCCGCTTCGCCTTCGCCGCCGCCGGTTGCAGCGCGCGCTTCGATGCGCGCCTCGCGAGTGGCGAGGGAAGCTTCGCGCATGCCGAGCGCACCTTCGCGCGCACCGATGCCGCCCTGCTCACCGCCCAGACGACCTTGCTCGCCACCGAGACGGCCTTGCTGGGTCGCCAGCGCGGTCACCGGCGCATAGGCGGTGCGGGCACGCGCTACCAGGGCAGTGTCGTGGATCACATAGGACTGGCCCGCGTGGCGGAAGATCACCAGCGGTTCGCCGGGCTTGTGCAGGCGCTCTGCGTTTTGCAGATCCACGTCGGCGCCGTTTACCGTCACCGAGTCGCCATCCAGCAACACGAAACCGTAGTCAGTGTTGTTGGTCACATCCACATGCACGTGGTGGGCGTTGGAGAAGCTGCCGGCCTCGGGCGAGCGCGGCGGCGGAGGCGGCGGAGGCGCGGCCGGTGCGACGGGCGCCATGGGCGCGGGCGGTGCCGGTGGCACGGGCGGTACTGGCGGCGTGCTCGACGTGCGCGTCGTCGTCACGGTGCGGGTCACCGTGGCGGCTTGGTCGGCACGAGCGGCCGGCACGGCGGCCGGTGCGGCGGCGGGCGAAACCGCTGGCGAGGGCGAAACGGCCGGCGCGGCAGTGCTGGCGGCATTCGCCGGAGCCGCGTTGGTCGGGTCGGGGCGTGCTTCGGTCACGCGGTAGGGCAGCACGCCGATGGCGGCGAGCAGGGCTACCAGCAGCCAGCTACGGCCGCGCGACGTGGAATCCTGGGCGCTGTGTTGCAGCATGGTCAGTCGCCTCTTCAAATTGAGGAAGGTGGGGGATGCGCCGGCCAGGCCGGCGTGGAGCGGATGGGCGACGCCAAGGCGCAGCAACAGGCGACCGTAGAGTTGTGGTGCGGCCCCGTGCTGCTGCATCACCTGCGCGTCGCAGGCGGCTTCGCGGTGCAGGGCGTACTCGCGCATCGCCCAGTTCACCAGCGGGTGGAAAAAAAACAGGCGTTGCGCCACAGCGGGCACCCAACCCATCCACAGGTCGCCACGACGCAGGTGCACCAGTTCGTGCGCCAGCGCCAAGGCGGTTTCTTCAGTGGACAACGCCTGCTCGGCCGGCAGCAGCACCACCGGTCGCCACAGGCCGCTGACCTGCGGCGAGCGGATCGCCGCGCACACGCGCAGCTCCGGGCAGCGGCGCAGGCCCAGTGCCTTGGCCTGCTCGGCACAAGCGGCCAGCAGGTAGGGATCGTGCAGTGCCTGCGATGCTCGCAGCACCGCGCGGGCCTGGCGCCACTGGCGAACCGCGAACGCCGCCTGCAGAAGCACGCCAGACAGCCACAGCGCCAGCAGCATGTTTTGCCACGGCCAATGCGATGACACCGGCGTATCGCCCGATGCGCGATGAATCACCGCCGGGGCGGCCAGTGCATCGGTGGAGGCGCTGGTGCCCGACGCGTTGAAACCGGCGATGCGATGTTCGCTGGGCGCGGCGTACGCCACTTCCACGGGCGCCGGTGCGGCGGCGGCCGGCGCCGCCGAAGGCGTCAGCAGGGGCAGTGCTACCGGCGTGGGCAGCGTCATGCCGAGCAGCAGCTGCACACCGAGCAACCACCACAGCAGCGAGCGGGTGGCGGCCGACAGGCGCGGCAGCGCGCGGCCGAGCGCCCAGATGGCGCCCACCAGCAATGCGGCCTGCAGCGAGGTCCAGGCCAGTCGCACCAGCCAATCCTGGGCAAAGGTGTGAAGGGTGCTCATCTCAGCTCTCCTTACGGCGAGATTGCAGTTGCGACACCAGCGCTTCGAGTTCGGCCAGCTCGCTTTCGCTGACCTCGGCGCGTTCGGACATCCAGGCCACGAACGGCGACACCGAACCCTTCAGGGTGTTCTGCACGAACTGCCCCACCGCGCTGCGCATCACTTCGCCCGGGCCGGTGGCCGGGCTGTAGCGGTACACGCCATCCACCTGCTTGCGGCGCAGAAAGGTCTTGCCGCGCAGGCGTTCCATCATGGTCAGCACGGTGGAGCGGGCCAGCCCGCGCGGTTCGCCGAACCCCGCGGCGACTTCGCCGACGGAGGCGGGTTGGTGTTCGGCCAGGTACTGCAGGAGCGCCAGCTCCTGGTCCCCGATGGAGGGCTTGCTCATGATCACGATCCAGGTGACTACACGTGTAGTCAACCTACTCGCTGACTACACGTGTAGTCAATAGGCCGCTCGGCATGCCTGAGGGCGCAGCGGCGGCGGCCGCCACTGCGGCTTAGTGTCGCGAAACCCGATGCGGCCGGGCCGGCTTGATGTAGCGCAAGCTCATCGCCGCCGCTTTGTCCGCCAATACATGCACGCAAGCACAGGGGAGAGTGCGACGGTGTCGTACATGGTTTGGCAAGACGACCTGAACACCGGCATCAAGGTGATCGACAACCAGCATCGGCGCATCGTGGAGATGATCAACCATCTGCACGAGGCGATGGACCGCGGCCATCGCCAGGAGATCGGTGACATCCTCGACGAGTTGGTCGACTACACGCTGTCGCACTTCACCTTCGAGGAATCCTTGATGGAGGACGCCGGCTACGAATTCTGCCGTGCGCACAAGCGCGTGCATGAGGTGTTCGTCAAGCGCGTCTCCGAGTACCGCCTGCGTTTCCATGCGGAGGAGGACATCGCCCACGAGTTGCTGCATACGCTCTCGCACTGGTTGTTCAACCATATCCGTAATGACGACAAGGCCATCGTGGATTCGGTGCGTCGACACCTGCATGAAAACGACGACGGCGATCACGAGCAAGGCTGGCTGGCGCGCTCGCTGCGCCGCTTCTTCGGCGGCCGTCGCTGACGCCGCCAAGATCGGCAGCGGCCGGCGCTGCATGGTGCCGGCCACGCGCTCACACGCAGGGGGACAGGCATGGGGCATCTGCTCTGGCACGACGATTTGAACACCGGCATCGATGTGATCGACCAGCAGCACCGGCGCATCGTGGACATCATCAACGCGCTGCAGGACGCGCAGGAGCAGCGCGACCGCCAGGCCATGGCGGCGGCGATGGATGAGCTGATCGATTACACCTACTCGCACTTCACCTTCGAGGAGGCCTTGATGGAGGACGCCGGCTACGCCCTCGATCGGCCGCACAAGCGCACGCATGAGGCGTTCGTGGGGCGCGTGCGCCAGTACCGTGCGAGGCACCGGGCGGGAGAGGACGTGTCCGAGCCCATGCGCGCGATGTTGTCACGTTGGTTGTTCCAGCATATCCGCACGGACGACAAGGCCTATGTGGAGGCGGTGCGACGCAACATGCTCAAGCTCACTGGCGATACCGCCGAGGGCGGCTGGCTACCGACGGCACTGCGGCGATTCTTTGGCCGCAAGGGGCCGTGAAACGGCGCCGCGCGTTGCGCGCGGCGCCCGGTGGCATCAGAACGCCATGTCGAAGGCGACTTCGCCCTGCACGCCCACTTGGTAGGCGGACACGCGACGCTCGAAGAAGTTGGTCACTTCCTGCACGTCCTGCAGGTCCATGAAGTCGAACGGATTACGCACGCCGTACTTCTTGGGCAGATCCAGCTGAGCCAGGCGCTGGTCGGCGCAGTATTCCAGGTACTGGCGCATGTCCTTCACCGACAGGCCGGCGACGCCGCCGGAAAGCACGTCTTCGGCAAACTGCGTTTCGCAGGCGATGGCCTCTTCCAGCATCTGCTCGATCTGTGCGCGCATCTCTTCGTCGAACAGTTCGGGCTCTTCCGCACGCACGGTGCGCACCACGTCGAAGGCGAAGGCCATGTGGCAGCTCTCGTCGCGGAACACCCAGTTGGTGCCCGACGCCAGGCCATGTAACAGGCCGCGCGAACGCAGAAAGTACACGTACGCAAAGGCCGCGAAGAAGAACAGGCCCTCAATGCAGGCGGCGAAGCAGATCAGGTTGAGTAGGAACTGGCGGCGCTGCTCGCGCGTTTCCAGCTTCTGCAGGTTCTGCACGGAGTCGATCCACTTGAAGCAGAACTCGCCCTTCTGGCGAATCGAGGGAATGCTCTCGATGGCCGCGAACGCCTTGTTGCGCTCGGTCGGGTCGGGAATATAGGTATCCAGCAGGGTGAGGTAGAACTGCACGTGCAGCGCTTCCTCGAACAGCTGGCGCGAGAGGTACATGCGCGCTTCGGGCGCGTTGATGTGCTGGTACAGGTTCAGCACCAGGTTGTTCGCCACGATGGTGTCACCGGTGGCGAAGAACGCCACCAGGCGATGGATCAGGTGACAATCGGCCTCGGACATCTTGGAGCGCAGGTCGGTGACGTCCAGCGAGAAATCCACCTCGTCCACGGTCCAGGTGTTCTTGATGGCATTGCGATACATCTCGTAGAACTCGGGGTAGCGCATCGGGCGCAGGGTGAGTTCGAAGCCGGGGTCGAGAATGTGCTGGGTGGACATGAGATTCCTTCAGTGTGAGCAGCCTATGTCGGCGCTGTGAGTCTTTGCCCGTCATTCCCGCGAAAGCGGGAATCCAGTGCCTTCCGTCAATCCACTGAAACGTGTCGGAGAAGGGCGCTGGATCCCAGCATTCGCTGGGATGACGGTCGTGTTGAGTGCGTGGAGGAGGCAAGCTCAAGTTAGGTTCAAACCGAGATTCTCCATGGGCGTCCGCCAACCGTGCGTCTACATCCTCGCCAGCACTCGCAACGGCACCTTGTACACGGGTGTCACCTCCAACTTGCCGGCACGCATCTGGCAGCATCGCAACGACGCCGTCGAAGGGTTCACCCGCCAGTATCAGGTTCATACGTTGGTCTGGTACAACTGCACGAAACCATGGAGTCGGCCATCCGGCGAGAGAAGGCAATCAAGGCGTGGATGCGGGTCTGGAAGATCGACATCATCGAGAAAACCAACTCTTACTGGCGTGACCTCTACGACGACATCTGCATTTGACCGTCGTCCCAGCGAACGCTGGGACCCAGTGCCTTTCCAGCGCCGAGCAAAGGGCACGGGGTTCCAGCCTCCACTGAAACGACGGCCGATGCTTACTGGCAAGCCTCGCAATACTCCGGGTTCTCCAGCGAGCAGAACACGGCAGCATTCGCCTGCTCCTGATCCACGACCGGCGCGGCGGGCTTGGCGGCAGGCGCCGCCGACACCGTGGTCTTGGCGATCTTGGTCGCCGGGCGCGAGCGCAGGTAGTAGGTGGTCTTGATGCCGGACTTCCATGCGTACATGTACATGGAGCTGAGCTGGCCGATGTTCGGGTTTTCCATGAACAGGTTCAGCGACTGGCTCTGGTCGATGTACGCGCCGCGTGCCGCGCCCAGGTCGATCAACGCCTTCTGCGGCAGCTCCCACACGGTGCGATAGATCGTGCGCAGGCGCTCGGGAATGGCGGCAATGCCCTGGATGGAGCCTTCGGCCAGCTTGATGGCGTCGCGGATTTCCGTGGTCCACAGGCCCAGCGTCTTCAGCTCTTCCACCAGGTAGCGGTTCACCACCAGGAAGTCGCCCGACAGCGTTTCGCGCTTGAACAGGTTGCTCACCTGCGGCTCGATGCACTCGTAGCAGCCGGCGATCGAGGCGATGGTGGCGGTGGGCGCAATGGCGATCAGCAGCGAGTTGCGCAGGCCCTTGGCCTTGATCGACTCGCGCAGCGCGTCCCAGCGTGCCTGGTCGTGCGGCGTGGCGCTGGGCCAGTAGTCGAACTGCAGCTCACCGTTGGCCGCGCGGCTTTCATCGAAGCCCGGGTGCGCGCCTTGCTCCATGGCCAGCTCGTTGGACTGCGACAACGCGTTGAAGTAGATCTCCTCGGCGATGCGCGTGGACAGCGCCAGTGCCTCGGCCGAATCGAACGGCAGGCGCAGCTTGAAGAACACGTCCTGCAGGCCCATCACGCCCAGGCCCACCGGACGCCACTTGCTGTTAGCGACCTTGGCGGTGTCGATGGGGTAGAAGTTCAGGTCGATCACGCGATCGAGCTGGCGCACCGCAGTACGCACGGTGGCGGCGAGCTTGTCGAAATCGAACTGGCCATCCACCACGTGGCGCGACAGGTTGACCGAGCCCAGGTTGCACACCGCCGTTTCCTCGGCATTGGTGACTTCCAGGATCTCGGTGCACAGGTTGGACAGGTGAATGACGTTCTGCGGCTTGGCCGTCTGGTTGCTGGTCGCGTTGCTGCGATCCTTGAAGGTCATCCAGCCGTTGCCGGTCTGGGCCAGCGTGCGCAGCATGCGGGCGTAGAGCTCGCGCGCCTTCACCTTCTTCACGGCCAGGCCATTGGCTTCCGCCTCACGGTAGGCGCGCTCGAAGGTCTCGCCCCAGCTGTCGACGAAGTGCGGCACGACCTTGGGATCGAACAGCGACCAGTCGCCGTCGCTTTCCACACGACGCATGAACTCGTCGGGGATCCAGTTGGCGAGGTTGAGGTTGTGCGTGCGGCGTGCGTCGTCACCGGTGTTGTCGCGCAGTTCGAGGAATTCCTCGATATCCGCGTGCCACGGTTCCAGGTACACGCAGGCGGCGCCCTTGCGCTTGCCGCCCTGGTTCACGGCGGCCACCGAGGCGTCCAGCGTCTTCAGCCACGGCACCAGGCCGTTGGAATGGCCGTTGGTGCCCTTGATCAGCGAGCCGCGCGAACGCACGCGCGAATAGGCCAGGCCAATGCCGCCGGCGAACTTGCTGAGCTTGGCGACATCGCCGTACTTTTCGTAGATCGACTCCAGCGAGTCGGCTGGCGAATCGAGCAGGAAGCAGGAGCTGAGCTGCTCGTGCGCGGTGCCCGAGTTGAACAGGGTCGGCGAGCTGGCGATGTATTCCAGCGAGGAGAGCAGGCGATACAGTTCCAGCGTTTCGCCGATCTCGCCGCCGCCCAGGGCGCAGGCGATGCGCATGAAGAAATGCTGCGGGGTTTCCACCACCTTGCGCAGCTGCGGATGGCGCAGCAGGTAGCGGTCATACACGGTGCGCAGGCCGAAGTACTCGAAGCGGCGCGTGGCGAGCGGATCAATGGCGTCGTTGAGCTTGCGCGAATTGGTGGCCACGAAGTCGCGCAGGCGATCGTTGACGATGCCCAGCTCCGCGCCGCGCGCGATGGATTGCGAGAAGCTCTGGATTTCCTGGCCGCTCACTTCCTTGTCGATAAAGGCGCTGAGCAGGCGCGCGGCGAGCTGGCCGTACTCGGGCTCCTCCGCGGTGAGGGCGGCGGCGGTGCGGATGGACAGCTCGTCCAGTTCCTGCGTGGTGGCGCCGTCGTACAGGCCGCCAATGGTCTTGAGCGCCACGCGCAGCGGGTCCACCCCGTGCAGGCCTTCGCTGCTGCGGGTGACGGCGCGCACGATCTTGTTCACGTCCACCACTTCCTGGCGGCCGCTGCGCTTGGTCACGCGCATCTGCCCGGGGTTGTGCGGCGGGGTCAGCGCGAAGGGTGCGTCGGCGCGCGGCGTGTCGGCCACGGCGCTGGCGGCGGAGAAAGCGGTATCTTCCACGCGATCGTCGTGGCGTTCGCGCGAGGTGGTATCGATAGGTTGCATGGCGACTTCGCTCCAAGCGTGGTCATCAACCACCTGCTCCCGCGCGCAGGGCTGAAGGCTGGGCTTTCGCGGACGGTCGAGCGGCGGGGCTCAACCCCGCGCTTCGACGCGCCTCCCCGCGGAAGCCGTCACCCAGTCACTGGCGCGCTTCGGCGCCAGCGTGTCGGCAGGTCTTCGGACTTGCGGACGTGGGTCTTGCGACCCGCCTACTCGCTCCCGCTTCCCAGCCGCTGAGGGCCAGTGCGTTGTTGGCTTTCGTTTCCGCTTACCGCTGCGGGGCAGCTCCGGATTCGCACCGGATTCCCTTTTAAGCCAGTCCGACGTGACGTCTGAGAGTGGCACCGACGGGGCACAACATATCGGGCGGATCAGGGTGGGTCAACCCAACAGATTGTGGATGGCGCGTGGATAAGCCGGAAAATGCCAGCCGTGGAACGGGCTTAGCCTGCTGCAGAAAATTTTCTGGCCCGGTCGGCCCGGGAGGAGGTCCGCGGCGGTGCCGTAATGACCGGCCCGGGGCGGCCGGTCTCGGTCGAGAGGAGCCTGTCGGAGGGTGCTTACTTGCCGTGGACGAAACCCGCGATGGCGGCCACGAGTCCCTCGGCCAGGGGCAGGCTGGGGTCGCCGTAGCTCGCCAGATTGGCCGCGTCCCCCGCGGCGGGGGTCTTGAGCACGTGATTCATGCCGTCGATCACCTTCAGCTGCACGCCCGGCCGCGCGGCAGCGAGGCGCCGTGCGTCGTCGGTGGTGACCTGCAGGTCGTCGCTGCCCTGGATCACCAGCGCCGGGCCGTGGGTCTTGCCCAGCGCCTGTACGGGATCCTGGGCGAACCAGCTGATCAGGAAGCCCTGCACGCTGGGCCGGAACAGGCGTTGCAGGGGCGCCGGATCGCTGGCGACATCCACGTGCTGGCCATGGCGCAGCGCCTCGACGATGCTCCTGGCACGCGGCAGCAGTGGCGCGTTGGCGGGATAGCGTTCGAGTTGCCCCAGCAGCACATCGGCGGAGGATCGCCCCGCGCCGTCGAGCAGGATCAGACCGCACACGCCTTGCGTGCGCTGCGCGGCCAGGGTGGCCACCAGTGCGCCTTCGCTGTGGCCCAGCAGCCAGACACAGGAGGCGCCACGTGTCTGGCGCAGCTGCCGCACCCAGGCGTCCACGTCGGCGGCGTAGTCGTCCATCGTCACCTGGTTGGCGTCCAGGCCTTCATGGGCGCTGCCGAACATCCCGCGCTTGTCGATGCGCACACTCGCCACACCCTGCCTGGCCAGATCCTCGGCGAGCAGGCGATAAGACGCGGCATGCAGCCCTGTCGGGCTATTGCCATCGCGATCGGTCGGCCCCGAGCCGGGGATGATCAGCACCAGTGGCGCATGCGCCGGCGCGGTGTCCGGCGTTTCCAGCGTACCGGCCAGGCTACCGGCCGGGCCGGTGGCGGTTACCGGCGATGACGATGCCATGGCCGACACGCAGGCCAGGCTCAGGGTGAGGCTTGCACACCAGCAACGAAGGCGACGCATGGCAATCCTGGGCCAGGGCATGGGCGCGTACGTATATCGCATGTCCGCGCCGGATGCGCCTGCCATGACGCATGGCGGGTGCTCATTGGCGAGAGCAATTGCCCTCGTCGGCGATGCCGGCGAAGCGCTGCTGTGTCCAGGTCAGCAGGTCTGCCGTCAATGGCGAGTCGGCAGCCACCAGCGAAAGGTGGTCGCGCCCTGCATAGCGGCGATAGCGCAATGGTTGGCCGGCGGCACAGCGACCGTGCACGAAGGCGTCCTGTAGATCGGGCCAGACCAGCGTGTCGGTCAGGCCCTGGGCAATCAGCAAGGGCGCCTCGATGTGCGCGCCCGGCACGTTCTGCGCGAGGCGCGCGCCGAGCGGACCGCTGGCGGGGTCTTCACGAAACAGGCTGCGCCGTAGCAGCGCCGCTTCACCGGCGGCGACGACTCCACCGGCGCCGGCCAGGCAGCGACGCGCCATGTCGCGCGTCAGCGAGGCCGTCCAGGGGCGCACGAGTTCCTCCATGCGCAACTCGGGATACTGCCTGACGTAGGCGCTGGTGATGTAGGCGGATAACAGGCGACCGATCAGGCTGTCCTGGTCGCGATGCAGCAGTGCCGGCAAATCACTGGCGGGCGCCAGCGCCGCGACGCCCATCACTCGCACTTCGGGCGCGTAGGCGGGGGCCACGATGCCGGTCCACAGCGCGGCGTGCCCGCCTTGGGAGTGTCCCCACACCACCGTATCGTTCGCCAGCGCCAGGCCACCCATGCGATGCGCCGCCCGCACCGCATCCAGCGCGGCGCGCGCCTCGTCCTCGCCGATCAGGTAGCGGTGCGCGTCAGGCGTGCCCAGGCCGGTGTAGTCGGTAGCCACGACGGCCCAGCCTTGCGCCAGCGCCTGCGGCAGCGCCGGCACGTTGGCAAACGGGTGGGCCAACAGTGACGGTGCGCAACCACTGGCCACGCCCGTGGTGCCGTGGGTCCAGGCAATCACCGGCAGAGCGTGGTCGCCACGTTGCGCAGGTGCCAGCACGATGGCGCTGGCCAGCGCCGGCGTGCCATCGCCGTGGGTGCTCGTGTAGAGGATGCGCCAGCCGTGCACACCCGCCGGCACGTCACGATCAAAGGCCTCCACGCGCAGCAGCACGCCGGGCTGTGTGGGCAGGTGGCGCGGCGGCGCATAGAACGCATCCGGCTGTGTGGGCAGGGTAAGCCAGCCGGTGAGCGCACCGGCCGTCAGCAGTGCCAGCAGCGCCCCGCCCAGCCAGCGACTCCAGTGAGATCGTCGCGTTGCATTCGGTGCCATGGCGTGCTCCCGTGCTGTGCGCGCCATGGTAAGCGGCGACAGTATCACCAAGAGTGTACGCCTTCACTGACGCGACGGCCGCGCGTCAGTGAAGGCTAGCCGGGTGCTCTAGGTAAGCGACCTGCGGGCTGAGGAGGTCAACCCAGTTCGGGCTACCAGATCCGCACACGCTCCATCGGATCGAGGTAGAGCTGCTCGCCCGGTTGCACGTTAAAGGCCCGATACCACGCATCGATATTGCGCACCGGGCCGTTGACGCGGAATGCGCGCGGCGAGTGCGGGTCGCTGGTGACCTGGCGGCGGATGGCGTCGTCGGTGAGCTTGCCGCGCCAGGCTTGTGCCCAGCCGAGGAACACGCGCTGGTCACCGCTGAGCCCATCGATCACCGGCGCGGGCTTGCCATGCAGCGAGGCGTGGTAGGCATCCAGGGCCAGCGTGAGGCCGCCCAGGTCGGCGATGTTTTCGCCCATGGTGAGGTCGCCGTTGATGTGCACCCCGGGTAGGGGCTGGAAAGCGTCGTACTGCGCACCCAGTTTCTTGGCACGCTCGTCGAAGGCCTTGGCGTCGGCACCGGTCCACCAGTCGCGCAGCTTGCCGTCGGCGTCGATCTTGCGGCCTTCGTCGTCGAAGCCGTGGGTGAGTTCATGGCCGATCACGCCGCCGATGGCGCCGTAGTTGATGGCGGGGTCGGCGCTGGGGTCGAAGATGGGCGGCTGCAGGATCGCGGCGGGGAACACGATGTCACGCAACGAGCCGTTGTAGGCATCGTTGGTCTGCGGCGTCATCGACCAGTCGCTGCGATCCACCGGGCCGTCGAGGCGATTCACGTAGAACGACCAATCCGCCTGCGCCGCCTGCAGCACGTTGCCGACCAGGTCGTCGCTGCGCAGCGTGACCTTGCTGTAGTCGCGCGGATGGTCGGGGTAACCCACCTTGATTACATAAGTGTCGAGCTTGCGCAGCGCCTCTTGCCTGGTCTGCGGCCCCATCCAGTCCAGCTGCTGGATGCGCACGCGATAGGCGGCCTTGAGGTTGGCAACCAATTCCTCGATCTTGGCCTTGGACGCGGCGGGGAAATATTGGGCGGTGTACAGCTCACCCACGCCCCAGCCCAGATTGCCGAAGCAGGCGAGGCGATCGCCAACGCCGCAATCACCACCCGACACCGCGGCGACGGCGCGCTTCCAGCGAGCGCTCTGCGCTTGCTGCCCGGTCAGCGTCTTGGCGTGCATGTCGAAGTACGCGTCCTGGAATGGCTTGGACAAGTAGTACGCGGCGTTGTCGGCGATGCGCGTGGCCTGCCAGGCCTGGATCGTGCTCACCGGCGTCTTGGCATACAGCGCGGCCAGTGACGGGAACGCGCCCTTCTCGGCAACGACCACTCGCTGGAGTCCACCCAGTTGCGCCTGCTGGAGAAAGTCGCGCCATGCGAAGCCGGGCGCGAACTTCTGCAGTTCTTCCACGCTCATGGGGTTGTACGTGGCCACCGGGTCGCGCTGTTGCACCTTGCTCCAGCTGGCCTGGGCGATGGCGGTTTCGAACGCCACCACGTCCTTGGCGGCCGCCGCGGCATTCGGCCAGCCGGCCAACGTGAGCAACTGCGTCACATAAGCCAGGTAAGCGGCCTTCTGCTTGGCGAACTCGGGCTTGAGGTAGTAGTCGCGATCGGGCAGGCCAAGGCCGGCCTGGGTCAGGTACACCGCGTAGCGCGTGTTGTCCTTGAGGTCCACGTCGAGCACGAAACTGAAGAGCGCGCCTTCGAAGTCCACATTGGTGCGTCCCATCAGGCCGGCCTGCGCATCGCGCGTAGTGGCGTGGCGCACGGAATCCAGTTGCGACGCGATGGGCTTGGCGTCCAGCGCATCGATGCGCGCTTCATCCATGTAGGACTGGTAGAACGCGCCCACCTTGCCTTCCAGCGTGTCGGCCGCGGCGTGGTTCTGCGCCGCCGCTTCCATTAACCCGTGCAGACGTTGCTCGGTGAGGTCGGTCATGGCTAGGCGCAGGCTTACGGCGGGCTTGTCGGCGGGAATCGGCGTCTGTGCCAGCCAGCGACCGTTGGCGTAGCGGAAGAAATCGTCGCCCGGCTTGATGCTCGGGTCGGCGCCTGCGCCGTCGTAACCCCAGCTTCCGTATTGGGGCTTGCCGGACGACGGCTCGGCAGCGTGGGCCGCGCTTACCAACAACGCACTCGCACAAGCCACCGCAAGCATCTTGCTGACCATGGGGTACTCCGCCTAGGTTGGGGTGGGCGGATACTCGCACGTCAGCGCGTGAGGGCCAGTGCAACAAGTTGGCTGGCGACGCGAAAGCCGCGCGGCGGTGCGAAAGAAAACGGCCCGGCGAAGGCCGGGCCGTAAGGTATGCGCTGATCTTGATCGTCATCCCCGCAAGAGCGGGGATCCAGCGCCTATCCATCGTTGAACATGCCGGCACGGGATGCCTGCTGTTGCCCTCTTTTGGGGGTTCGCCGTAACGACGAGCAAAACGTCGTTCATTCAGGGCTTTCGTTGGGGCGACGCGGGTTGGGCGATCAGCCGCCGGTGCGCTGCTTGTGGATGCGCTTGCTGTCGTGATTGAGCGACTTGTTGAGGTTCTTCTGTTCCTGCTTGGTCAGGTGACCGCCATGCTCGGCTTCGTCGCGGCTCTCGCGGGCGGCGATGTTGGAGTCCTGCTTCTCGTCGCGGGCGGCCTGCTTGGCATTGATCTGGCCATCGGCCACACCGTTCTGGATGCGGTTCTGCTGGTTCTGCAGGCGCTGGTTCACTTCCGACACGCGCGGGTGGCCGGGAACGTTGTCCGGCGAGGTGGACTGGGCCATGGCGCCGGCGCTCACGAGCGCGGCGGCCAGGGTGAAACCGATCAGGCTGAAACGCGACGTCATCTTGCTGTTCATGGCGTGGAATCCTCGGGTATGTGTGGTCAATGACAGGGGAGACGCGCCCTTGGAGTCGTTACTCCATGCCGTGAGCTGGTGTCCCCTGAGCCATCCCAAGATGGGCGGGCTTGTGGCGGAAAACGGGGCGCATCCGCCGCGGTTGACCGTTGCGTCGATGCTTGCCGGTTTCGTTCAGCGGGCAGTGGGAAAGCCTTGTCGATCAAGGCTTTCCGTGAAAGTTTCACGTCAGTCACGCCACCGGAATTTTTAACGCGACCGCCACACTCAGGCCATCGCCGGTTCGCGCGGCACCATGTGCAGGTAGGGTTCGGCCTCGGTAAGCACGCGCGCGTAAGAGGGGCGTTCCATCATGCGCAGCAGGTAGGCCGCGATGTACGGATACGTGTCCTCCAAAGGGCTGAGCAGGTTGCTAAAGAACAGCGGCGGCGCAGCCGCACAATCGGCCATGCTGAAGGTGTCACCCGCAGCCCACTGCTGGTTGGCCATATCGCTTTCGAACAGATCCAACGCGCGACGCAGACGCTCCCAGGCCTGCGCGACGCCGTAATGATCGCGCTGGTCGGCAGGGCGCAATCGGTCGGTGACGATCTTTTGCACCGGTTCGTGCACGTACAGATCAATGAAGCGATCACGCTGACGTACGTGGAGCGCGGCCGCAGCATCGCCGGGAATCAGCGGCACGGCGCCAGGGTAATGCTGCTGCAGGTATTCGACGATGATGCTCGATTCCGGCACCATCGCCTGTCGCGTGCCGTCGTGCAACGCGGGAAAGCGCCCGAGGGGCCACAATCGGTAAAAGGCCTCGCGTGCGTCGGTATTGCCGAGATCGACCTTATGCGGATGGAACGGCGTGCCGTTCTCGTAGAGGGCGATCAGCACCTTGTGGCAGAACGAGGACAGCGGATGCATGTAGAGCGTGAGTGACATGTCGTGGTCCTGAGCGGTGGTGTGTCGGGAAAAGTGCGGGCGCACTCAACCATGCGACGAAGCAACCATGGCGAAATCGACACGCCCGCTTGCGGTACCCTTGGGGCCCTCACCGCCAGTTCCGGAGGCCCGCCGATGCGAGCGCCAGCAGGTTCCGTGGTTGGGTTGTGTTCTGCGTCGGCCACCTTGTGCGCCATGGGCATGGCGTTTCTGGGCTATTGGGGCGTACATGAGCCCACGCCGTGGCGGGCGGTGGATGTGGCGGTGATCGTGTTGGCTTTCATCGGCTTCGCGTGCCTTGCCGCCGTGCCGTGGATCGTCACTACGCCAGTACCCGAGGAGAGCGCCGAGCGCATCCGGCCCGCACGACGTGTCTTTGCCTTGGGCGTGGCGGCCATCTGGATCGCGGCGATGCTCGCCATCGTCGGCTAACGGTCATACCTCCGCCTTGAACGTGCGACCCAGCGGCACACCAGCGCCTACGTAGTGGCGGAACAGGTAGAACAGTGGTCGGTAGCGCTGCGGGTGCACGTGGTCGGTGCCGGCGACGGTCACATCCTCATGCGCATGCACGTGCAGCACCTCCAACTCGACGATCGCGTAACCACCGGCGCCATCGCGCCAGGCATCGAGTGGGCGTTCCACGTGCAGTCTCATACGTGCCTCCAACTGCAAGGGGCACTCGGCAATGCGTGGTGGCCCCACCGTCTGCGAAGGCAGCGCATGCCAGCCGCCCAGCGCGAACTTGTCGGCTGCATGGCGGTAACCACCGGCCCGCTTCCAGGCCGGCACGGGCGCCGCGCCGGTGGTGGGCGCGATGCGTTCCACCGCCGCCTGCATGCATTCGCTGGCGAGATTGAGCACGCACTCGCCTTCGCGCCGCAGGTTCGCCAGCCCCTGGCCGCCGCCGGCAAGGCCGATCACCACGCGGTTGGCCAAAGCCCAGGCCGAGGACATCGGCGTGATGTTGGTGGAGCCATCCTCGTTGCGCGTGGTGATGAGCACCACGGGCGTGCCGAAATAGAGAATGGAAGGGTAAATGATGCGGCTGTCGGGTGCGTGATACATGTCCATGCCGCTAGTGTGGCGAGGGCCATGCCGCGCATGTTTCGTCGCCGGGCGAAGTATCGACTGCGGCGGCAGGGTTAGACTGCACGCATGAACGATGCCGTCGCCCCAAGTCGCTACCAGCTCGCCGAGATCGGCGCCTTGCTGGCCGAGCCGGCACGTGCCGCGATGTTGCTTGCCTTGATCGATGGCACGGCGCGACCGGCGGGTGAGTTGGCGCGTGCCGCCGGCGTGGGGGCCGCCACCGGCAGCGCGCATCTCAAGCGTCTGCTCGAAGGCGGATTACTCGCTGTGCATGAGCAGGGGCGGCATCGGTATTTCCGGCTGGCCAACGACGACGTTGCCGCGCTGCTGGAAGCCTTGGCCCTGCCACGCACGCGGGTAGCCTTGCCCGCGCCCAGCGGCAGCGATCGCTCGTTACGCCTGGCGCGTACCTGCTATCGCCACCTGGCCGGTCGCCTTGGCGTGGGCCTGTGCGATGCCTTGCTGGCGCGCGGTTACCTGCATACCGCCAGCGAGGGTATGCGCCTGCATGCGGCGGGCGCGCAGGCCTTGATGGGGGCGGGCCTCGACGGCGCGCGGGTGGAAGCACTGCTGGCGCTGGCTGGTCGCGGTTGCCTGGATTGGACAGAACGCCGCTTGCACCTTGGCGGGCCGCTGGGCGTTTCCCTCACCGATACCTTGCTTGCCGCCGGCTGGTTGCGTCGTCGCGCGGACAGTCGCGCCCTGCAACCCAGCGAGGACGGCCTGCGGCGGCTGCAGGCCCTGGGCGTGCGCTGGGAGGGGCCCGCCTGAGCCAAACGCATCGCGCCACCTTGCGATGGCGCGATGCAGGCGAAGACTCAGGCGTTCTTGCGCTTGAACCACTTGGCCAGGGCGCCACCCACGGCGGCCAGCGCTACGACGATCACCTTCTTGAATGCCAGCAAGAGCGCGGCGAGCTTGGCGAACAGGCCGGCCTTGGCGGCGATGCCGCCGGCCACCAAGGCGGCAATGCCATAGGCCGCCGCCTTGTCGGTGCTGGCGTTGTAATCCTCGTATCGCTCGCCGGCATTGAACTCGGCCATCTGCACCACGGCTGGCATGTCCGCGCGCACCTGCGCCAGTTCGCCAATCGGCGCCACGGCATTGAGCGAAAGGTAGCCGCGTCGGCCCAGCACGCGAATGGCGTAGTTGAGCGTGTGGGCATCTTTGCCGTCGTCACCGTGCTTGAACTTGAGGTCGCGCGCCCAGTAGAGCTTGTGCGCGTTGGCGTCGTAGCTGGGCGGTTCGGCCCAGCCGACCAGCTCCACCGCGGGATAGCCCTCTTTAATGCGCTCGGGGTTCTCCTCCGAGGTGGCCTTCTGCAGGTCCTTGAGCATCGTGGTGTAGTCGATGCCGGCGGCGTCCTTGTCCGATACGTAGCCCTCGTCGACAAAGGTGACCACTACGGCCCAGGCCTTGTCGTCGAACACCGTCTGCATATCGGTGCTGGGCAGGATCATGCCTAGCACGTCGTCGTCGGGCGGGTTGCCCCACGCCTCGGTGAGCACGCGCTTGGCGTCCTGGGCTGAGAGAAAGCTGTAGCCATCGCCCAGTTTCAACGTGGCCTGCGCTTCGGGAATGGATACCGAGCCGGTGCGCGGGTGCAGCGTGGCGAGGAAATGGTCGGCGGTTTCGTTGGGTTCGTCGCTGTCGGTCGGTCGCGCCGTCGATGGCGCGATCAAAGCCAATCCAGCCAGCAGGCCCAAGGCCGCCAGGAGCTTTTTGCGTGTCATGTTGTCTCCCCTTAGAGCACTTACGCGAAGCGCTCGAAGCTATCGTCCATGGATAACGCACCCCCTCCGATGCGGCCGCGCCAGCACTGCCGGCGCGGCGGGACGATACTAACGCCTTCGCGAGGCTTACGGGGATTTGGGTGCAGGCGTACGCTCGAAACTGCCAGCGTCACCGGGGAACACCACGGGGCTCTCGTAGCCATCGGCCGATACGGCCGATACGCCAAAGAACCAGTCGTCGATCACCACATCCTTGATCACCGCCTGGTCCACGTTGCCCACGGCACGCTGATACTGCCACTGCGGCGCGGTAGTGTCGCGCCAGTGCACCACATAGCCCGCCGCGCCGGGCACCTTTTTCCAGTGCACGGTGGTGTCGGTGGCAAGAGCACCCTCGATGCTCACGCCGGTGGGCGGCGCGGGGGCTCGGCTGAGCGCGGCCATGGTCACAGTGTTCAGCGCGGTGACGCGGGCGAGGTAGCGGAAGTCCACGCCTTCGATGGTGTCGCCGTAGACGATGCCGTTCTCGGTGCGCAGGTCCTGGTGCTGGTGCGTGTAATCTTCGTGACCCTCGCTCACGCGCACGGCCGGGTAGCCTGCTTCGAGGAAGGGCACCTGGTCGCCGCCGCGACTGTAGCGATCAGTGCGATAGACCATGCGCACCTGCAGGTCGGGCAGGTAGTCGTGGGCGACGCGCTCCATGTAACGCGCGATGTTGCGCGAAGGCGAATCCACCTCTCCGCCGTGATACGCGCGGTACTTGCCTTGCTCAGGTGTCTCGTTGGTCTTGGTGCCCTCGGAGAAGATGCGCACGGTGGTGTTGTCGCGCACGCCATTCTGGCCACGGCTGTTGCCCACGATGTCGTTGTTGAGGTCGGCCTGCACCTGCCAGCCTTGCGCCGTGGCGTAATCGGCCAGCACCTTGCCGCCATACAGGCCTTGTTCCTCGCCGGAGAGTGCGGCGAACACCAGGGTGGCCTCGTTGTCCTGCTTGGAGAGAATGCGCGCCGCTTCCATCAGCGCCGCCACGCCGGAGGCATCGTCGTTGGCGCCGGGTGCGTCGCTGGTGGCGTTCATCACGTCAGTGACGCGCGAATCCAGGTGGCCGGTCATCACGATCACCCGCTTGGGGTCGCTCTTGCCGCGCTTGATCGCCACCACGTCCATCACTTCGGTGGGTTGGGGAATGCGTTTGCCCGTAAAGGTCTGCGATGGCGTCACCACTTCGATGCAGCCGCCACATTGCTTGGCGATGGCTTCAAAGCGTGACTTCACCCAGCGCCGCGCCGCGCCGATGCCGCGTGTGTCCGACTTCGTATCGGAAAGCGTGTGGCGAGTGCCAAAGCCCACCAGCTTCTCGATGGTGGCGTGCAGCTCCGCTTCGCTAGGGGCCGTGGATAAGGCCAATAGCGATGATTGCGGTATCGGCTGTACGGGCGGCTGATCGGCATGAGCCGCCGTGGATACGGCTGCACAAAAGGCGAGCGGAAGCAGCAGGGGTAGGGGGCGCATCGTCATCTCCAGGTAAGCACGCACTGTAGCGCTGCCGCGCTGCATCAAACGAGTCCCTCCCGTTGCCGGCATCAATGCGCGGGCGGCACCAGCTTGATCTCGAACAGCTTGGGCCAGCGCTTGCCGGTGACGAACAGGCGATCGTGCTCGGCGTCGTAGGCGATGCCATTGAGTACGTCGTTGGAGGGGTCGGGCAGCTTGCTGATGTCGAGCAGGCCGGCCAGGTCGATCCAGCCGGTGACGTGACCGGTGGCCGGGTCGATGCGGGCGATGCGGTCGGTCATCCACACATTGGCGTAGATTTCGCCCTTCACCCATTCCAGCTCGTTGAGGTTCGCCACCGGTTCGCCGTCATCCGTGACCATAATGCTGCCAACCGCGGCGAGCGTATCCGGGTCCAGCACGCGCAGCACCGGCGAGCCGTCGCTCATGTACAGGTGCTTGTCGTTGCGCGTCAGTGCCCAGCCCTCGCCCGGATACTGAAAATTGCGCTGCGTCTTGAAGCTCGCCAGGTCATAGACGAAGCCCAGCTGATCCTTCCAGGTGAGCTGGATGATGTGCTGTCCCCAGTCGACAATGCCCTCGCCGAAGTACTGGGCGGGCAGGTCGTGTCGTTGCACCACCTTGCCGCTGGCCAGCTCCACCTTGCGTACGGTGGATTCGCCGGCTTCGCCGGTGCTCTCGTAGAGATAGCCGTCCTTGTAGAACAGGCCCTCGGTGTAGGCCGACGTGTCATGCGGATAGACATGCAGCACGCGGTAGCCATACACCGGCGTGGCTGCCTGGGCGGGCGTGATAACGGCGAGTGCGCCCAGAACGGTCGCGCAGGTGAGCCAGCGGATCATGCAGCGTTTCCTTGAGGTGTGCAGCGTGGTCAGGCGTTAGGGGTGCTCTGATTTTGCTCGTCATCCCAGCGAACCCCAAAGAGGGGGCAAGAGCTGGAAGCGCCTTTCAACAGCCGAAGGGCTGGTCATCCATAGCCTGACAATGCTTGAAGGCAGAGGCACTGGATGACCAGCCCTTCGGCTGTTAAAAGGCACCTCCTGCGTTCGCAGGAATGACGAGCAAAATGTCGTTTAATCAGACCTTCCTTAGTGCAGCGCGCGCACGCGGAAGTTCTTGCCCTTGATACGCCCCGCACGCAGGCGCTCCAGCGCCTTGCCGGCCAGATCGCGTCGGATCGCCACGTAAGCGCGCGTGGCGAACACGTCGATCTTGCCGATATCACGGGCGTCCAGGCCGGCATCGCCGGTCAGCGCGCCCAGGATGTCGCCAGGGCGCAGCTTGTCCTGCCGCCCTGCATCGATCACCAGCGTTTTCATCGGCGCTAGGTTGAGCTGCTTGCCGCGCGGCGGCGACAACCGGAACGGATGCCATGGCAAGGGCTGGCCAAGCTGGTCTTCGATATTGAGCGCCTTGGGGCGCTCGCGCGGCGTCACCAGGGTAATGGCCAGGCCGTCTTCGCCGGCGCGGCCGGTGCGGCCCACGCGATGAGTGTGCGTGTCTGGATCGTGGGCAATGTCGTAGCTCACCACCAGCGGCAACGCTGCGATGTCCAGGCCGCGCGCCGCCACGTCGGTGGCCACCAGAATGGCGCAGCTGCGGTTGGCGAATTGCACGAGCACTTCATCGCGGTCGCGCTGCTCCATGTCGCCATGCAGGGCCAGTGCGGAGAAGCCGCGCTTGTCCAGCTCCTCGGCGACAGCATCCACGTCCTTGCGCATATTGCAGAACACCAGCGCGTGCTGGGCGCGCTCGGCGGACAGGTGATCCTTGCCCAGCAGCTGCGCCAGGGTGTCTAGCTTGTGCGCCGGCTCCACTTCCAGGAAGCGCTGCTCGATGGTGCTTTCGTGGTGCGGCGCCTCCACCGTCACTTCCACCGGGTCACGCTGCAGGCGCTTGCTCACCTGGCGGATTTCCTCGGCATAGGTGGCCGAGAACAACAGCGTCTGGTGATGCTTGGCGATGCGCCCCACGATGTCGTCGATGGCTTCGCTGAAGCCCATGTCGAGCATGCGGTCGGCCTCGTCCAGCACCAGCACCTTGATGCCGCCACCGTGCAGGCTGCCGCGCTTCAAGTGCTCCTGCACGCGCCCGGGCGTGCCCACCACGATATGCGGATCGTGCGTGAGCGAAGCCAGCTGCGGCCCCAGCGGCATGCCGCCGCACAAGGTAAGCAGCTTCACGTTGGGGATATTGGCCGCCAGCTTGCGGATGGCCTTGCTCACCTGATCGGCCAGCTCGCGCGTGGGGCAGAGCACCAGCGCCTGCAGGCGAACCGTATCCACATCCAGGCTCTGCAGCAGACTCAGGCCAAAGGCGGCGGTTTTGCCGCTACCGGTACGGGCCTGGGCTATCACGTCCCGCCCTTCGAGCATCGGCGGCAGGCTCTGCGCCTGCACGGGCGTCATCTCGGTATAGCCAAGGACTTCCACGCTGGCGAGCAGCGCGGGCTTCAGGGGGAGCGATTGAAAGGCAGTCATGCGTCATTGTCGCATGTCGCCGTGAGGTCGACGCCAAGGACTCAAACGACAAGGGCGTCGGTGTGCGGCACCGACGCCCTTGAGGGACTTGCTGACGTGCCGGAATCAGCCCTGCATGTCTTCCAGCTCCATGCCCTTGGTTTCGCGCACGGACTTGAGCACGAACACCAGCGACACCAGCGCAAACAGCGCATACAGGCCATAGGCGAAGGGCAGGCCTGCTTCCGCCAGCGCCGGGAAGCTGCTGGTGATCACGAAGTTGGCTAGCCATTGCGCGGCGGCGGCGACTGCCAGGGCGATCGCGCGGATGCGGTTGGGGAACATTTCGCCCAGCAGCACCCACACCATCGGCCCCCAGCTGAGGCCGAAGAACACCACGTACGCGTTGGCCGAAACCAGCGCCACCATGTTCCAGGGCGTCGGCAGGCTGAGGTTGGCGCCGCTGCCTGTGGCCTGGGAGAAGCACCAGGCCATCAGACCCAGCGTGACGGTCATGCCGGCCGAGCCGATCACCAGCAGCGGCTTGCGGCCGATGCGGTCCACCAGGGCGATGGCCACCAGGGTCACCAGCACGTTCACCACCGAGGTGGCCACGGTGATCGAGAACGAATCGGCCTCGCTGAAGCCCACCGAGTGCCACAGCGTGGAGGAGTAATAGAAGATGACGTTGATGCCCACGAACTGCTGGAACACCGACAACAGAATGCCGATCCACACCACCGGCAGCAGGCCCAGGCGGGGGCCGCGCAGATCCTTGAGGGTGGGGCGGTATTCGGAGTGCAGGCTGTCCTGGATGTCCTTTACCTTGGCATCGAGGGCGGCTTCGTTGTGCATGTCCAGCACCCGGCGCAGCACATCGCGTGCCTCGGCGGTGCGGCCCTTGGCCACCAGGTGGCGCGGCGATTCGGGCACGCCCAGCACCAGCGAGCCGTAGATCAGCGCCGGCACCACGGCCACCAGGAACATCCAGCGCCAGGCGGCCAGGCCCAGCCACAGCGTCTGCGCAGCGCCACCGGCGGTGCCGGCCAGCCACGCATCGCTGAGCAGCGCGGCGAAGATGCCCAACACAATGGCCAGTTGTTGCAGCGAGCCCAGTCGGCCGCGCACCGCAGCAGGTGAAACTTCTGCAATATAGGTGGGCGCGATCACCGACGCCATGCCCACGCCGATGCCACCGACGAGGCGCCAGAAGATAAGACTGCCCACGCCGGAGACCAGGCCCGAGCCCAGCGCGCTGAGCGCCAGGAACAGCGCCGCCACCTGCATGCTGCGCACGCGGCCGAAGCGGTCGGCCAATGGACCTGCGTACCACGCGCCCACAGCCGAGCCGAGCAACGCACACGACACGGCAAAGCCGGTCTGTCCGGCGCCCAGCCCAAAGTTGCCGCGCACCGCATCCACCGCACCGTTGATCACGGCGGTGTCGAAACCAAACAGAAAACCACCGAGCGCAGCGGCTGCTGCAATCAGCACCACGCGCGCCGTGGCGCGCTGGCCCAGGTCATCGACGGCATTGCTCGCCGCCGGTGTGGAATTGAGATTCATCGCCTCTCCCCATTGCTTAGTCCGGCGATTCTGCGCTGGCAGTGCCGGTCGTTCGAAGTGAATACGTATGCACTAGCAGCGCGAGGATGTCGAGGTTTTTGCTTTGGGGAGGCGATTGGTGCGGATGCGCAAACCCATCGGCCGGGTGCGCCCATTGATCACAGGGAGATTCGCTTACGGGTAACGAGTGAAATTGATGCAATGCATCACGAAAGCCTCCGCCGTACAGGCGGAGGTCGAAGAGGCATAGAGCGACACCTTCTGTGCTTTAAGTCCTCAGCGCCTCGACGCGTTGCGATGTAGCCGCACCCTCTGAGGTAGCACGTCACCGATCCGGCTGGCGCCGGTCCGCAGTCTTGTATCCATCGCCGTGCTGCCAGCTCTAGAGGCCATTTTCTTTGGGTTACTTTTCTTTTGGGCCAGCAAAAGAAAAGTGACTCGAGCGTCCCAGGGGGACTAGCTTCGCGTCGTTGGCAGACGATCGAAACGCCCGCCGCGCAGGCGGCAAGCTGGCAGACGCGCCCATCCAAAGCGGTTATCACGGCCCGAGATGACCAATCTCAAGCCATCACGCAAAGGGCGCTCAGTGAGAGGGCGCTTGCAGAGGCGCCGCCGTCACCACTGCGTGCGCTGCGGCAGCAACCCCTTCAACTCCGCATCCGTCAGATTGCGCCACTGCCCCGGCTTCAAATGGCCGAGCTTCACATTGACGATGCGTACGCGTCGCAGCTGCGTCACGCGATAGCCGAAAGCGGCGGCCATCAGGCGGATCTGACGATTCAGGCCCTGCGTAAGGATGATGGCGAAGCCGAACTTGGCGATCTTGCGCACCTTGCACGGCTTGGTCATCTGGCCGTGGATGCGCACGCCACGCGCCATGCCTGCGAGGAATTCGTCGGTGACGGGCTTGTTCACGCCAACCAGGTATTCCTTCTCGTGGTTGTTTTCCGAGCGAAGGATCTCGTTGACGATGTCGCCGTTGCTGGTGAGCAGGATCAGGCCTTCCGAATCCTTGTCCAGGCGGCCGATCGGAAAGATGCGCTCCCGGTGGTCGACGAAGTCGACGATGTTGTCCTTCACCGTGGCGTCGGTGGTGCAGGTGATGCCCACCGGCTTGTTGAGCGCGATGTAGACCGCTCGCTTGGCGGTGGGCGAGGCAGCCAGGATGCGCGCCTTGACGACTTCGCCATCCACGCGCACTTCGTCGCCTTCCAGTGCCTTGGCGCCGGTGGTGACCACTTCACCGTTGATGGTGACGCGACCGGCCAGCAGCAGCTCGTCCGCCTCGCGGCGGGAGCAGATGCCCGCTTCGCTGATGTATTTGTTGACGCGCATAGTTGAAAGCAGACCTTTCTACAGCGCCATTCCCACGAATCCCACCGAGGTGGCAAGGGCAGGAACCGAGTGCCTTTCACTGGCGAAAGGCACCGGATCCCCGCTTTCGCAGGGATGACGACCAAACATTTAAGAGCGCAGGCCGACGCCGCGCTTGAGCAGGTGCAGCGCCACGGCGGACAGGCCCACCACGAATGCCAGCATCACCGCGATGGCTACGCCCACGTTCACGTCGCTCACGCCCAGCACGCCGAAGCGGAAGGCATTGACCATGTAGAGGATGGGGTTGACCAGCGAGATGCTGCGCCACGGTTCGCTCAACAAGTCCACCGAGTAGAACACGCCGCCGAGGTAGGTGAGCGGGGTGAGTACGAAGGTGGGCACCAGGGCGATGTCGTCGAACTTCTTGGCGAATACCGCGTTGACGAAGCCGGCCAGGGAAAACACCGTGGCACCAAGCAGCACCGAGAGGAAGGTGATGAACGGGTGCGCCACGTGCAGGTCGGTGAAGAACAGCGCGATCAGCAGCACCAGGGCGCCGACGATCAGGCCGCGCATCACCGCGCCCACCACGTAGCCCAGCAGCATCACCCAGCTGGGCATGGGCGACACCAGCATTTCCTCCACCGCGCGGCTGAACTTGGCGCCGAAGAACGAGCTGGAGATGTTGCCGTAGCTGTTGGTGATGATGCTCATCATCACCAGGCCGGGCACGATGTACTGCATGTAGGTAAAGCCATGCATGGTGCCGATGCGGCTGCCGACCAGCTTGCCGAAGATCACGAAATACAGCGTCATCGTGATGGCAGGCGGAATCAGCGTCTGCGTCCAGATGCGCATGATGCGCACGATTTCGCGCCGGACGATGGTGTTGAGGGCGACCAGGTTGGCGGCGCTATTCATGCGATTTTCTCCACGTCGGCCTTGGTGGTGCGGCCGTTTTCGACCAGGCGCACGAACAGCTCCTCCAGTCGGTTGCTCTTGTTGCGCATCGAGGTGACCGTCATGCCGCGTTCGCTCAGTGCGGCGAACAGCGAGTTGAGGTCATGCGAGCGGGACATTTCCGCCTCCAGCGTGTGCTCGTCGAGGCGGCGCAGCGTGATACCGGGAATGGCCGGCAGGTCGATGGGCACCTGCTTGATGTCCAGTACGAAGGTTTCCACGTCCAGCGTCGCCAGCAGGCTCTTCATCGAGGTGTTCTCCACGATGGTGCCGTGGTCGATGATGGCGATGTTGCGGCACAGCTGCTCGGCTTCCTCCAGATAATGCGTCGTGAGGATCACCGTGGTGCCGGCGGCGTTGATGCCGCTGACGAACTGCCACATGGAGCGGCGGATCTCGATATCCACGCCCGCGGTGGGCTCGTCCAGAATCAGCAGCTTGGGCTCGTTCATCATGGCGCGCGCGATCATCAGGCGGCGCTTCATGCCGCCGGAGAGCATGCGCGCTTGATGGTGGGCCTTGTCCCACAGGCGCAGCTCCTTGAGGTACTTCTCGGCGCGCTCGATCGCCAGCTTGCGCGGGATGCCGTAGAAGCCGGCCTCATTCACGCAAATGTCGAAGGGCTTCTCGAACTGGTTGAAGTTGATCTCCTGCGGCACCAGGCCAATCAACTGCATGGCCTTGCCGCGCTGCTTGTTCACCGATACGCCGAACACCTGCGCATCGCCGCTGGTGGCGTTGACCAGCGAGGAGAGAATGCCGATGAGGGTGGACTTGCCGGCGCCGTTGGGGCCGAGCAGGGCGAAGAAATCGCCGGGCTGGACCGTGAGACTGATGCCTTTGAGGGCTTCGACGCCGTTGCTGTAGGTCTTGCGCAGGTTTTCGACGACCAGCGCGGGTGTGGAGGTAGAGGACATGGGCTGCACCGAAGGGGCTAGCCTCTTATTATACGAGGCTTGTCCAGGCCGTCCGGTGCGGACCTGCGTCCACACTGTTTCCCTCGGAAGACCCATGGCAGACCATTTCCAGCTCCGTCTCGTCGACAGCACCATGCTGGCGCCCACCGTGCGGCATATGGCGTTCGAGCGCGCCGATGGCCAGCCGCTGGCCTTCGTGCCCGGCCAGTTCCTGCAGATCCACTTTCACTACGACGACGGCACCGCCACCAAGCGCAGCTACTCGGTCGGCACCGTCGGCGACGGCAGCTCCCCGGCGCAACGCATTGAAATTGCGGTGAGTTATGTCGAAGGCGGCGCCGCCACCAAGCTGCTGGGCGAGTTGCCGATCGGCGGCGTGATCGACGCCAGCGGCCCCTACGGGCGCTTCTGCCTGCAGGCGGGCGACAGCAATGGCCGCTACCTGTTACTGGCCACCGGCACCGGCGTCACGCCGTACCGCGCCATGCTCCCGCAGATTGCCGAGCTGGTGAAGCAGGGCCGTGAGGTGGTGCTGCTGTACGGCGCCCGCAACGAAACCGAGCTGCTCTACGGCGAGGAGTTCGAGGCATTCGCCCAGGCCAACCCGGGGTTCCACTTCCATGGCTGCCTGAGCCGCCAGCCGCGCGCGGTGCCGCGCCCCAACGACCGTAGCGGCCACGTGCAGACCGCGCTGGCCGAGCTGGCCCCTAGCGCCGAGCGCGATATCGCCTACCTGTGCGGCAACCCCAACATGGTCGATGCCGCCTTCGCCGCCCTCAAGGAATTTGGCCTGCCGGTGGCCCATATCCGCCGCGAGAAGTACATCTCTTCGCGTTGAAATGAAGGGCTTGCGGGCGCTTTCTAAACGCTCGCATAACAAACGCCTAAAGAAGTGCCGTGGCTGGCCGCTATAACGGTCAGCCCGGCGCCGCCCCGCGCCCCTTTGCTCACGCCATAACCGCGCAAGTTCCGCAAAGTGTGACTTCGTTCACACTGCTGAGACGCGCCCAGGTTTTGCATATCAAGCCCCGGCAAGCCACGCCGATAGGCCCAACGTAGACCCCCTTTTTTCCATGGAGGGGTCTGGCAAGGGGCGTATATGAAGGGCTGGATTCGCAAGACCTGTGTGGGTTTCGCTGTCGCCTTGGCGCTGGGCACGCCGGTGGTGCATGCCGATGGCGGGACGATTTCGTTCTCTGGCGTGGTTGCCGAGTCGACGTGCACCACGGCCGATGTCGGGCCGGCGACGCCGGGAGTTTCGCGTGGCGGCTGCGGTGTCGTGGCAAGCCAGCCTGCCTCCCATGCTTCCCTATATCGTCAGCAGCTGGTGGCACTTGAGGGCTCGGTGGTGGATAACCGGCTGCTCAGCTATTTCGCCGGGTACACCAGCGGCGACGACACCCGATTGTTGACCCGCGTGTACGACTGACCGCCGCCTACTGGCAGCACGCTGCTATTGATACGTCAGCGTGTACGTTGCCGTTGTGCACACCGATCCCGCGCCGACCGGCGTGGCGGTGGCGTAGTACTGCACCACGAAAGGCACCGTAAGGTTGCCCGAGACCGTGCCGATCTTCTGCGAGCTATTGAAGGTCACCGGCTGTGCGTTGAGCAACAGTTGCAGGCCGACGTTTGTCGCTGAACCCGTGCAGGTCACGCCATCGGGCATCATCAATCCGGAACCCGAGCCCGGGTTCGCGGTGGTCATGTACATATAGACGGTGAGGCTGGACGGGCAGTTGTACGCCACGTTGAAGGCCGTGGCACCCGCCGTCGCGCCCGCCGCGCCCAGTGATTTGGTGCTGACCGTGGGCAGGGTCACCGTAAAGTTCGGTTGTGCCGTGGTGAGACTGCACGATGGCGTGGTCACGTTGACTGCCGAGGTGGCCACCGAGGCGAAATAAGGCGCGCTATCGGTGCTGCCATACGTGTAATCGGTGAGCTGTATCGCTGTGAGCGAGCTCACTTGACCTGGCGCGATGGGGCCGGTCTTGATCAATTGAGCCGTGAACGTCTCGCTGACCGAGCCACTCGTGTTGTTCTTCGAGGCGAGCTCCCAGCCCGGCACGCCGCCGGGGCCGTTGGCACCGCTATCGGCGGTGGTCGGGCTACCGGTGAGCTTGATCGCCACGCCAGGCAGATTGGTCGCCAACACCACATAGCCCGCGCCCACTTTGTTGGTGGAATCCAGCGACGCCACGATCGCCGCCTGCGGCGTGACCTTGCCGTACTTGGTGATGACGTTGGAGCAGTTGAACGCAACCGTTGCCGAGCCCGCACTGCCGATGGTGGCGCCTACGGCAAGGTTGGACGCCGCCGTGACACTGCTTGGCAAGTTGATGGTGAACACCTGATTGTTCGACGGCGACGAGCAAGCCAGCGAAGGGCCCGCGTGGGCCGAGGGGCTGTGCAGCAGGCCTAGGCAGGCCGCCATCAACACGAGCGCCGAGCCGAGCAGGCGTCGGTTGCGCACGATCGGATAATGATGGAACGTCACGGCGCATTCCTCTCGGCGAGTGTCGGGGCGGTCATGGGCATGCAGGTCGCCTCGATCTGTTCGTAGGCTTGCGAGCGCTTGGTCTTGTCCAGCGGCGCGAGCTGATAGTTGAAGGAGCAAGATTGCGCCTCGCCCTTGGCATCTTTCCAGCGCGCCGTGATCTGGCCCTGCTGCTCCACGCCGCGCGCCAGGATCTTGCCCGCCTGGCCGACCACGCCCAGCGTGACGCCCTGCGCGTTGAACACTTCGGCGCCAAACGGCAGCGTGTCGCCGCCGGGCAGGCGAGCCTGCAGGATGACGCTGCGGCCGGTGACGGTCTTGAACTTGAGCATCACCACGGAGCCGGCGTACGGCGCCACTTGCGTGCCGGTCGACTCCAACTGCACATCCAGCGGCAGGCCCTTAGGGTCGATCTGCACGGTGTTGAGCATGTACGGCGACAGGTACGGCACCATGGCGTAGCCCGAGCTGTCCACCTTGGCGCCCGACGCGTTGAGCAGCTTGGCGCCGCCGGCGCCCGGGGCGTAGACGATACCGACTGTGTCGCCACTGGCCTGGCCGAAGGTGATGCCGCCCGGGTGCGCCACGATGGCGCCGGTAGCGCCCACCGACGACTGCGAATAACCCGAGCCGCTGCCGTAGCTGGCGCTGAGCAGAGCGAAGGGGCTGCGGTAACCCACGTTCATCGAACCCGCGCTGCCCGTCTGACTTCCGTGGGAACCCGTCACGCCATAGTTGAATTGATTGTCCTCGCCCAGCGTGCCATTGAGCATGGCCTGCTGCTGATTGCCGGTGGAGGCGTCGTGGCTGCCCGAAAGCATGAGTGTGGGCGAGTGCGAATCGCTGCCCAGCGGCACCGTCACATTGAGGAAGTAGCCGTTCGCATAGCGACCCGCAACATCGCGCGTACGCGTCACGTTGGCGGTGAAGTTCACACGACCAATATGGTTGCTGTAGCCAAACTGGAACTGCGTGTCCGTGCCCGAGCGACCCCAATAGTCGTACGCCGAGCCGTTGATGAAGAGCGTGCCGCCGCGCGTGCCCAGCGCCTGGTTCAGCGTCAGGTCGAAGCGGTTGCGCTGGCGTTGCAGGGTAGTGCCCACCAGCGAGGAATTGCTCAGTGCGCCCGGGTTGGTCGACAGCGCGGCAATCTGCGCCGGCGTTAGCGCGGTGCTCACCGGCACGCCGTCGATGGTTTGCGGCGCCACCGGGATAACGGTGTTGAAAATGTCCAGGCCGCGTCGCGCGAAGTCGCGCGCCTGGGCGGCATCGGTCAGGCTCAGGTAACCGCTGGTCGAGTAGCGATACGCCGCCACGGTGAACGAGGTCTGCGTTTCCGGCAACAGCTTGCTATAGCTCACGCGCAGGCTCTGGCCTGAATGCGAGTCGCCGCCGGGAATGCTGGTGTGCGCCTCGGTCAGGTCCATCGCCACGGCGCCGAAGCGCGTGTTGATCGCACCGCCGATCAGCGCGGCGCCGTAACCCTGCGAGGCCACCAGGCCCGCGTAGCCGGTGAGCGCATTGCTGATGCCATGCTGCACGGTGGCCTGCACCACGCCGGGCTTGTGCACCAGGCTGCTGTCGCGCAACTGGCCGGCTACCAGGCTGAAGCGCGTAATGCCGGGGCGCAGCAACTGTGCCACCGACGCGTAGGGCACGCTGAAGGTGCGCACGCGGCCGTCGGCTTCGGTGATGACCACATCGAGGTTGCCACCGTAGCCGGTCGGGTAAAGGTCATTGATCGAGAACGGGCCAGGCGCCACCGTGGTCTGGTAGATCTGCATGCCGTTCTGGCGAATGGTCACCAGCGCGTTGGTCTCCGCCACGCCGCGCACCACCGGCGCGTAGCCGCGCAGCGAGTCGGGCAGCATGCGGTCGTCGGTGCTCAGCTGCACGCCGCGAACGGCGTAGCTGTCGAACACCTGCCCATCGGTAAAGCTGTCGCCCACCGTCAGTTCGGCCTGCCAGCTTGGCAGGGCACGCTGCATATAAGTGGCGATGTTCTGCCAATGCGTCTGCGACGGCTGCGCTGCGTTGGACGACTGCCAAGTCACCGTGGAGTTCTGGCGGAACTGCCACAGCCCCACGTTCACGCCGGTGTTGAGGCCCAGATACGCATTGGTCTGGCTCAGGCCACCGTTGCTGGTGTGGTAGGCGTTGAAGTTGTAGTTGAGCATCGCCGACGTCACGCCGGCATCCCAATATTCCGGGCTGACATAACCGCGCGCGGCCTGGCCCATGAAGGCCTGCGGCACGCTCACATTCAAGCGCAGCTCGCCCAGGTCGAGGGTGATGGTGGCGTCGGGGATCAGCGTGCCGATGTCCACGCAGCTCGCCGGGTCCGCCAGTTGGGCCTGCATCTCGACCGCCTTGGCGGGATGCAGGCCCAACTGGCGGAGCAGCTTGTCGTCCACGCAAGCCGTGGCACTAGTCTGCGGCGACGTGGCGACAAAGCGAACGGTGTTGCGTGCGACCCAGTTGCCGTTGACGAATACGTCAACGTTGTAATTGCCCGGCATGATCGGATTGCCGCGCTCGAAGCGCGACAGATCCGTCGTGTTCTGCCCGGCGCCCGAAAGCATGCTGCGGTCGAATTCCGCAAAACCACTGGCGCTCGCATCGGCACCCGATGCCGGCGCGGCGGCACTGGCGAGCGGATCGGCATGCGCCGTAACCGCCGCGCCGGCCAGGCCGGCCAGCAAGGCGCACAGCAGCACAGGACGGCGCATGGCCGACAGCGGCTGGTGCGGTGCGATGGCGCGTGAGTGCATCACGGCGACACAGCACCCTTCAGGGACTGCGTGGCGCCGAAGTCATTGATGCAGTCATAGTCGACGGCGCTGCCTGCGGGCAGTTGCTTGAGGCCCGTCACGGCGAGCTGAAGATCCGACTGTGGGGCCACCATGCCCACGTCCGCCGTGTAGGCATGGCCACTGGCATTCACCGTCACCTTGGCAAAGGTGACGTAGTAAGGCGTGGGGTTGTGCGCCACCAGGGTCGCGCCGTTGCTACCGGCGGCGGCCTTGAACGTCACCTGGGACGGCGCCTTTTGCGGATCGCCCGCAAGGCTATCTGGACGATAGAACAGCTTCAGGCGCGAACGGATCGCCAGCTGCAGGTAATTCTTGCCCTGGAACTGCTCGCCGCTCGGCTTGGGCGGCACTTCGAGCACGTTGAGCCAAAACAGCGTTTCGCGATCCGCCGGCAGCGGCTGCTTACCCTGCGTAAACAGGATGCGCAGACTCTGCTCCTTGTGCGGCTCCATGCGAAACAGTGGGGGCGTGATGAGGAACGGCGTGTCCACCTTGTCGGGGGTGGAATGCTCGTCGCCGCTGTCCACCCAGGCCTCGATGAGGGCCGGCGTGGTGTTGTCATTGGTCAGTCGAACGGTGACCTCGCCGTCCTTCGCGGGAAAGATCACGCGGGTGCCGGCGATAATGACGTTGGCGCTGGCGCCGGCACTAGCCAGGCAATAGACCAGCAGCCCCGTGCCCAAGGCGCGGAAGAAGCGATTCATCGTGGAGATCCCGTTCGACGGCGAGAAAAACGCAGGAGAAGCCCACGGCCGGCGTGCCGGCCGTGGGGTACAGCGGTATTACGGGTACTGAATGGTGTAGTTCACCGTGCTGGCGACCGTACCGGCGCCCAGCGTGCCGCCGTTGTTGTAGTACTGAACGTAGTAGTTCAGCGTGGCGGCGTTGGAGGCGATGGTCGCCGTGGTGGTATTGGCCTGGGTCTGCAGGTTGATCACGCCCTGGCTGGCGTTCAGCAGCTGCAGGTCAACGCCGGTGGCGGTGCCACTGGCGTTGTTCAGGCGGCCAGCCACATTGATGGTCGAGCCCGGCTCGAAATAGGTCTTCACCACGCCGGTGCCCGAGCAGGCGCTCAGGTTGATGGCGAACGGGGTGGCGCCAGCCACGGTGCCCGTGCCGGTCAGCGCGCCGGTGCCCACGGTCGGCAGGGTCACGGTGAACGAGGCCGTGCCGGTGTTGCCGTTGGCGCTGGAGGCGATGGTGCAGGTGGAGGAGGTGATCTTGCCGTTGAACGTGATCGTGCCGTCGGTGGCCGAGGCCGCCTGCGGTGCCATCGAGGCGACGCCGAAAACGGCGGCCAGGGCGGCGGAAAGCAGAATCTTCTTCATACCGATGTCCTTTGAACGGGTTGGTTACAACTTGGTTTTGCGCTTCCGGACAACGGGCGGTGCCCCCCGTGTGCGCTGTTTGGCTTACTGGTCCGTGTCCCTCTCGGTCGGTTTCCAGATCGCTTGCCCCGCTTAAAGCAACCCGCGTGCCAACCCTGGGGGTGGGCGTTTCACCCATCCACATGTGGGGTTTTTCGGCAAGTCGTTAAGACGAGGTGACGATTTTTGGGAGCCGCATCGGGTCACCTGCTCGACCGAAAACGGCTCAATGTGCAAATTGTGTCACATTTTCGGAATGATCCTATTGTCGTTTTCCTACAGGTTTGCCGACCTCGGCCGATAGATTTCGCCCTTTTTTGTAAAGCATCCTTGACACTTCGCTGAGATCGGGCGTAGGCTTTGTCAAGTAAGCTTGACATTCGGCCGTCAGCGGTCGTGTCCACGCGGGGAGGGGTTCCCTTATGAATGTGTCGGATCGATCGGCTTCGCCGAGTCGTTGGTCGCCCATGCACACTTGGCCCGCCTGGGGGCGCTGGCTGGCCCTGGCCGGCTCGGTGGTGGTGATCGCCACCGGTTTTGGCCTGATGGTGGCTGGAGGGGTGGGGCTACGCCTGCTCGGTCTGGCCCTCTTTGGGCTGGCGGCACCGGTTACGGTGCATGCCGGGCGCGCCGTGCATCGCGAGCGCAGCCGACCTGTCGAGCACCGCTACGCCCGCGAGTTCATGCTGGCCATGTCGCTTTACATGGCCCTGATGCTGTTCGTGTGGCCGCTGCAGAAGACCATGGCGCCCGGGGCACTCAAGCTGGTGATCGCCTTGGCGCCGGCGCTGCCCATTGCCTGGGTTGTCGTCGCCACCATCCGCTACGTGTTGGGTGCGGATGAGCTGGAGCGGCGTCAGCATCTGGAGGCTCTCGCTGTGAGCGTGGCCATCGTGGGCGTGGTCAGCCTAGTGCTTGGCTTCCTATCCGCCGCCAAAGTGCTCGTGCTGGACAGCACGTTGGTACTGCTCATGGTTTATCCCGCGCTGTGCTTCACCTACGGGGTGACCCATTGCGTGATGGTCTGGCGTGCTCGCGCCGGATGAACAACAACGTCCGCGAGCTACGCAACGAACGTGGCTGGTCGCAGGCCGACCTGGCCGAGCGGTTGGATGTGTCGCGCCAGACGGTCAACGCCATCGAAACGGGCAAGTACGACCCAAGTTTGCCGCTGGCGTTCAAGATCGCGCGGCTCTTTGGCCTCTCCATCGAAGCCATCTTTGATCCGGACGGCGACGGCACTGCCATCGCCCGCTCGCAACCCAACGAAATAAACGGATAAGGCAGCTATGGCGATACAAGGACGAACCCTGTTGCGCATTGGCATTGTCGTGGTGGGTGTGGCGGCCCTGGGCTGGAACCACTACCAGCAGCGCCACGCCGCCACCAGCGAACCCGAGGACACGGCCGTTGCCGTGGCCGCGCAACATCCTGTGGAGCCGGTCAAGCCGCAAACCTGGCGACTGGGGTCACTCACACTCACGCCGTGCGAATTGAGCCAACCCAATAGCGGGCTTTCCACCGCCGCATGGTGCGCGCCTTTCGAGGTGCCAGAGAACCGCGACGATCCGCACAGCCGCAAGATCGGCCTCAAGCTCGCGGTGATCCGCAGCAGCGCCCAGGTCGCCAGCAAGGACATGTTGGTGTTGCTTGCGGGCGGTCCTGGCCAGGCGGCTACCGAATCATGGCCGGGTGTATCCGGCGCCCTGCAGCCGCTGTTGGGGCATCGCCATGTGGTGCTGCTGGATCAGCGCGGCACAGGCGGCTCCAACCCGCTCACCTGCAAGGACAGCGGCGAGGGTACCGAGGGTGCCTCGGACGACGAACTCAACGCCAGTGCGCAAAAGCAACGCTCGGAAGCCGAACGTTGCCTGCGCCAGCTCGATGGCAAGGCCGACCCGCGCTACTACACCACGACCATCGCCGCGCAGGATCTGGAAGACGTGCGCCGCGCGCTTGGCTCGCCCAGCTTCGACTTGGTGGGCGTGTCCTACGGCACGCGCATGGCCCAGCAGTACGCCATGCGTTTTCCACAGGCCGTGCGCAGCATGGTGCTCGACGGCGTGGTGCCCAACGAGCTGGCGCTGGGCGCGGACTTCGCGCGCAACCTCGACGACGCGCTCAAGGCGCAGTTTGCCCGTTGCAGCACCGATACCGAATGCCACAAGCGCTTCAGTGACCCGTACCAGACGCTTTATCAACTGCGTGATGCGCTGCGCGCCAACCCGCACAAAGTGAGCTTTCGCGACCCGCAAACCTATCAAAGCGTGCAGCGGGAGCTAAGTGAATTCTCGCTATCGAGTGTGGTGCGCATGTTCGCCTATTCGCCGATCACCGCCGCCTTGCTGCCGTTGTCCATTGACGCTGCCGCGCATGGCGATGTCGGGCCGTTGCTAGGCCAAGCCAAGCTGCTCAGTGGCGATCTTTCCGACACCATGAACGGCGGCATGCAGCTTTCGGTGATCTGCAGCGAGGATGCCGACCTGCTCGCGCCGCGCCCGGAGGACGCGCACACCATTCTGGGCACCCGCGTCATCGATTCCTTGATGGCGACCTGCGCGGTATGGCCCAAGGGCACGCGCCCGGCCGACTTCCATCAGCCGTTGTCGACGTCGCTGCCGGTGCTGCTGTTGTCCGGCCAATACGATCCGGTGACGCCGCCGCGCTATGGCGAGCAGGTTGCCGCGCATATGCCCAACGCGCGCCATCTGGTGCTCACGGGGCAGGGGCACAACGTGATCAACGCCGGCTGCGCGCCGGACCTGGTCAAGCATTTCATCGAGAAACTGGACCCCAAGAGCCTGGATGCCAAGTGCCTGGAGCGCCTGCAGCCCACGCCCATCTTCACCGACTTCAACGGAGCCGCGCCATGATCGAAGTGAGGGGCCTGCACAAGGCGTTCGGCGCGGTGAAAGCCGTGGATGGCGTGAGCTTTGCCGCCCGCGATGGCGAGATCACCGGCTTGCTTGGCCCAAACGGCGCCGGCAAAACCACCACGCTGCGCATGCTCTACACCCTGATGACGCCCGATCGCGGCCAGGTATTGGTGGACGGCATCGACGCCGCCGTCGATGCACAGGCGGTGCGCCGTGAGTTGGGCGTGCTGCCGGATGCACGTGGTTTGTACAAGCGTCTTACGGCACGCGAGAACATCGACTACTTCGGCCGCCTGCACGGTTTGCCCGAAGACATGCTGGCGATGAGGCGCGAAGCGTTGATCGGCGCGCTGGACATGGCCGACATCGGCGATCGCCGCACCGAAGGTTTTTCGCAAGGCCAGCGCGTGAAAACCGCCATCGCCCGCGCGCTCATCCATGACCCGCGCAACGTGATCCTCGACGAGCCCACCAACGGCCTGGATGTGATGGCCACGCGCGCACTGCGCCAGTTCATGCTGCACCTGAAGGCGGAGGGCCGCTGTGTGCTGTTCTCCAGCCACATCATGCAAGAGGTGGCGGCGCTGTGCGATCGCATCGTGGTGATCGCCCACGGTCGCGTGGTCGCGGACGAATCGCCCGAGGCGCTGCGCGAGCAGACCGGTGAGAGCAATCTGGAGGATGCCTTCGTGAAAATCATCGGTAGCGAAGAGGGGCTCGCCGCATGAACCAGCCGCAACACGCCGTCGTGCGCCGCACCCGCGCCTTTCTCACCGTGTTTCTCAAGGAGGTGCGTGAAAACCTGCGTGACCGCCGTACCTTGATGAGCGCGTTTCTCACCGGTCCGCTGCTGGGGCCGCTGATCCTGGTGATGATGCTCAACGTCACCCTCAATCGCGAGTTCGCCAAGGCCGAGCGGCCCTTGCCGGTGCCGGTGATCGGCGCCGAGCACGCGCCCAATTTTGTTGCGGCCCTCAAGGCCGGCGGCATCGTGCCGCTGCCCGGCATCGCCAATCCCGAACTGGCTGTGCGCAAGCAGGACAGCGACGTCGTGCTGCGCATCTCGCCCGACTACGCCACCGCGTGGCGCAAGGGCGAGGCCGTGCAGGTGGAGTTGATCTACGACTCCTCGCAGCGCGACGCCAAGGGTTCGGTGGATCGCGTCAGCCAGCTGGTGGAAACCTACGCACGTCAACAGGGTGCGATGCGCCTGGTGGCGCGTGGCTTGTCGCCCAGCACCGCATGGCCGGTCACCGTGGCCCAGCGCGACCAGGCCACTGCACAGGCGCGCGCGGCGCTGATGTTCTCCATCCTGCCGTACTTCTTCGTGCTCACCGTGTTCATGGGCGGCATGTACCTGTCGATGGACCTGACCGCTGGCGAGCGCGAGCGCCAATCGCTGGAGCCGCTGTTCGCCAATCCGGTGCCGCGCTGGAAGATCCTCGCCGGTAAGTTGGCAGCCATTTGCGTGTTCGCCGCGGCGAGCCTGCTGGTGACCTTGCTGGCTTTTGCGGTGGTGGGGCGATTCATTCCCACCGAAAAGCTCGGCATGGAGCTGGACCTGGGCTGGCGCTTCGGTAGCCACGTGTTTGTGCTGATGCTGCCGCTGATCGTGCTGCTGGCGACACTGCAGTCGATGGTGTCGGCCTTCGCCAAGAGCTATCGCGAGGCGCAGACGTACGTGTCACTGCTGATGTTCGTGCCGGTGATCCCCAGCATCCTGCTCTCCACCTTGCCCATCAAGGCACAGAGTTGGATGTATGCGGTGCCCTTGCTGGGCCAGCACCTGGGCATCATGCAGCTGTTGCGCGGTGACGGCATCGACAGCCAGCAACTGGGCTTGTGCCTATTGGGCAGCTTGGTGGCCGCGCTCATCGGCGTGCTGCTCACCGTGCGCCTTTACCAGTCCGAGCGCCTGGCCATCTCCGGCTGAACTCCACGTCCCACCATGGGTGGGGCGCGGTACCATGGGCGTTTCTTACTTCGTCGAGAACGCCCATGCGCCGTCACTTGCTAGCCCTGAGCCTGATCGCCGCCCTGGCCGCGTGCAGTTCGCATGACCAGACGCCCGCCGCGCAGGCTCCCGCCCCGGCACCGGCGGCCAGCACGCCGGCCACGCCGCCGCCGTCCACCGATGCCGACAATGCCGCCCAGCGCATGCCCAGCTACGCCACCGTCAAGCTCACCGCTGACCTTTCCGGTTTCGACGACAAGCAGAAGCAGATGATCGCGCTGCTGGTGGAAGCGGCGGACGTGACCAACGACATCTACTGGCAGCAGTCGTGGGGCGACAAGGCCGCGTTGATGGCGCGCATTCCCGACGACGTGACCCGCCGCTTCGCCGAAATCAACTACGGCCCGTGGGATCGCCTGGACAACGACCAGCCCTTCGTGGCCGGCGTGGGCGCGCGTCCACCGGGCGCGCAGTTCTATCCCGCCGACATGAGCAAGGCCGAGTTCGAGCAGGCCGACCTCAAGGACAAGACCGGGCTGTACACCCTGCTGCGACGCGACGCACAGGGCAAGCTGGCGACGGTGCCCTATCACGTTGCGTACAAGGCTGACCTTGAGCGTGCCGCCGACCTGCTGCGCCGCGCCGCCGCCCTGTCGGCGGACAAGGATTTCGCCGGCTACCTCAAGCAGCGCGCCGATGCCTTGCTCAGCGACGACTATCGCCCCAGCGACTTCGCCTGGATGTCGATGAAGAACAACCCGGTCGACATCGTGATCGGCCCCATCGAAACCTACGAAGACCAGTTGTTCGGCTACAAGGCCAGCTACGAAAGCTACGTGCTGGTGAAGGACCAGGCATGGAGCGCCAAGCTGGCGCGCTTCGCCAAGTACCTTCCCGAGCTGCAGCGCGAGCTGCCGGTGGACGATAAGTACAAGGCAGAAAAGCCTGGCTCCGACGCCGACCTCAATGCCTATTTCGCGATGTACTACGCGGGCGACGCCAACGTCGGCGCCAAGACCATCGCCATCAACCTGCCCAACGACGAAGAAGTGCAGCTAAAGAAGGGCACGCGCCGCCTGCAGCTTGAAAACGTGATGCAGGCGAAGTTCGACAAGATCATGTTGCCCATCGCCAAGGAGCTGATCGCCGACGACCAGCAATCGCACCTCACCTTCGATGCGTTCTTCGAAAACACCATGTTCCACGAAGTGGCGCACGGCCTCGGCATCAAGAACACGTTGGACGGCAAGGGCATGGTACGCACCGCGCTCAAGGACCAGGCGTCCAGCTTCGAGGAAGGCAAGGCCGACATCCTGGGCCTGTACATGGTCAGCAAGCTCGCCGACAAGGGCGAGCTGGACAAGGCCAAGCTGATGGACAACTACGTCACCTTCCTGGCCGGCATCCTGCGCTCGGTGCGTTTTGGCGCCAGCGACGCGCACGCCAAGGCCAACATGGTGCGCTTCAACTTCTTCCAGCAGCAGGGCGCCTTCAGCCGCGATGCCGCCACGGGCAAGTACCGCGTGGATTTCGACAAGATGACGGCGGCGATGAATGCCCTGTCCGCCAAGCTGCTCACCATCCAGGGCGATGGCGACTACGACGCCGCCAAGCACCTCACCGACAGCATGGGCACGGTGGACGCCACCTTGGCCGGCGACCTCAAGCGCCTGGATCAGGCCAAGATTCCGGTGGATATCACCTTTGAGCAGGGCCTGGACACGCTGGGCCTGGCCAAGCCCTGATCCTGCACAAGGCCGGGGCGCACATGTTGCGCCCCGGCATCGCGTCAGCGTGGCGCCATGTCACGCGCCGTGAGCGCGAGGTGGCGGCCATCGGCCAACGCCAGACTGAGCGGCGTGCCTTCCGGCAGGTGATTGCTCAGATCGCGTAGCTCCCCAAAACTCAATTGCGTGGCGGGCTTGCCGTTGACCTCCACAATGGCGTCGCCCTGCTTGAGGCCCGCCTGCGCGGCAGGGCTGCCGGGCATCACCTGGATCACCTGGTAGCGGTCGGGCTGATCCTGTTTCTTGTCGGCACGGAAGCCGGCCATCGCGTAATGCCATGCGGGTGCTTGCGCGCGCGGCATCAGCACCATCTGCTGGCGGCGATAATCGAAATGCACGTTGTAGCGCGCCAGTATGTCCTGCCCGATGTTGCCCGCCTCGCTGGGGTTGCCGGTGGCGCCCGCGTCCGCGCGGGTGAGCATGGCCACCACCTCGGTGAGGTGCTGGTTGCCGAGCGACATCGACTGCGCATGCGCAATGTGTGCGGTGAACAGTCCACCCACGCCACCGGTGGGCATCGGCGCGCCTGCGGCATAGCGCGCCGCAATGCCGTTGCGCTCGGCCCACTGTGGAAAGGTGAGCAAGTAGCCGGCGTTGCCGGTGTCGATGCCGAACATGCCGGCATGGCCATCCAGTTGTGCTTCAACCAGCGGCATGTCGTCGGTAAAGCGCAACGCCAGCGCTTCGCCCTTGGCCTGCGCCGGCGCATCGCCGTGGTCATAAGGCGACAGGCGCAGTTCGCCGCGGTCGTAATCGAACGTCACCGCAAAGCGCTCGAAGATCTCCAGCCCCAGGATGCCCGCAATGGGCGGGCGGCCGGCGCCGCGCTCGTAGAAGTCATACGGGTAAGGCATTACCAGAAAGGTAAGGTCGCGAACGTGCGCGTCACCCAGCGCGAGATCCTTCACCTTGGTGTAGGCCGTGCTCATCGAACCCGGCCCGGAGCCGGTGCTCACGCCGTGTCCCTGCGAGGAAAAACCCAGCGCCTTGGCAGCATCCGTGGTGAGAATGGCGTGCCCACCCGAGTCCAGGATAAAAGGCATCGGCGGGTGACCATCGATGCGCACGTCCACCAGCACAATGCCACCCTCCAGGCCCAGATGCGTGCTGGCCTGGCGCGCGTCGCCCGTCATGGTCACGTCGGTGACCTTGGGTGTCGGGCGCGTTAGCGCGGTGGCATCGTGCTGCGGGTGATAGTGCGTGACCGTATCCACGCTCTCGCCGTTCTCCGTGCCCGCCAGCGTGGTGGCCGCCGTGGTGATGCGAAATGGCAGCGTCAGCCCATCCACCGCGCGGTAGTCGGCGTAGCGTTGGGTGATGGTGAGAAACGAGCTTTGCCAGGTGGCTCGATCCAGGCGATGCGTGGCGGGGTCGATCCACAAGGTAACGGCGCGCCCTTGTGGCGGCGTGGCCTCGATGCGAAGCAAACGGCGCCCGTTCTCCACGGCATCGGGCAGCGCACGATAGGTGGTGGCCTGGTCGGTGCGCAGAAAGCCGAAGCTGCGCAGCCAGCGCTCGCTGACGCCGACCGTGAGTGCTTCGGGCGAGTCGAGCGAGTGAATCAGGCCGGACATGTCCTGTCGCCAACGGCCTTGCTCGTCCGCGCCGTCCGCTTGCGCGAAAACAGCATTGCGTATGCGGTTCTCGTAGTGCGTGCTGTGCAGGTCGACGCGACCTTCCCATGGCCCTTCCAGGCCATCGCTGAGTTCGGTGCCCTCGTAGGCGAGTGTGCCGATGCGATCCCAATGGGCTCCTCCGTAAGCTTGCCGCAATCCATCCAGCGCGTTGTCAGTGGCACTGGCAGCCCATACGGGGCTGGTGAAGCCGGCGAGCAACAAGGGAAACAACCGACGCAAAGGCAGCGACATGAGCAGTTCCTGGCAAGCGAACACAATGGGGGAAGCGCGATGCTTCCGTGGCTTGCCGGCAGTCTAGGTCGAGCGCGCCCGCAGGCATGTGCCGTCGGTCAGGGTTCGCGTGAGTGCTTGAGGTGATCGCTTGCCCAGCGTGCGACGGCGGGCGCGTGCTCCAGGTGCAGGTGGTGGCCGCCGTCCATGTGCGTCACCGCGATGTTCGCCACGCAGGCCGCGCGTGCCTGCATCTGCGGGCCGGGTAGGTAAGGCGTGTCTGGGCGCGACAGCAATAGCGCGGTAGGTGCCTCGATGCCGCGCAGCAGTGCGTGGATCTGCGCTTCCGGTGAACGCAGCGGTGAGGGACGGTTGAGGCGCGGATCGCTGCGCCAGTGCCAGCCATCGTCAGTGCGATGCAGGCCACGCTCTACAATGGGTCGCGCTTGTTCGGCAGGCAATCCGCTCGCCATGGTTCGCGCTGCGATCGCTAGCTCCACGGATGGGAACGAACGCAGCGAACGGCCGGTGGCCGAGCTTGCCAATGCATCGCGAAAGCGGCGCAAGGTGTGGTGACCATCGTCCGCGATAGGGCCCAACCCCTCGATCAACAACAAGCGTGCGATGCGCTCCGGCATGGCGGCTGCCACCAGCGCGGCGATACCCGCACCCAGCGAATGGCCGAGCAGGTCGTAGCGATGCAGGCCCAGTGCCTCGGCGGCCGCAAGCACCGTGCGCACGTAGTCGATGAAGTGATACTGCATGCCTGGCGGCAGGTGGTCCGAATGGCCATGCCCCGGCAACTCCAGCGCAATGACCTGGTGCTCGGCCGCCAGCAACGGCGCCAGGCGCGCGAAGCTGCCCGCATTGTCGAGCCAGCCATGCAGAGCCAGCAGCGGCGGCGCCTGGTCGTGGCCCCATACCAGGGCGCGCAGGCGCAGGTGTGGCAGGGAGATGTCGCGCTCGATCGGCCCCAGCGCCGTCACGCGCCGAACTCCGGCCAGCCGGCGCCTTGGCGCCGTACCAGCGCGGCAAGGCTTTCAACCTGTCCATCGCTATCGTTCAGCGCGGGAATGTAGCGCAGCGTTTCGCCGCCGGCCTCGCGGAAGAATTCGGCATTCTGCATGGCGATTTCTTCGAGCGTTTCCAGGCAGTCCACTGCGAAACCGGGGCAGGCCACGTCCAGTCGCTTCACCCCGCTGGCGGCCAGCTCGCGCACGGTCGCGTCGGTGTAAGGCATGAGCCATTTTTCGCGGCCCACGCGCGACTGGAAACTCACCAGCAGTTGCTGCTCATCCAGCCCCAAGCGCTGGCGCAAGGCCCGCGCGGTAGCCTCGCATTGCGCCGCATACGGGTCGCCCAGGCGCACGTAGCGCTCGGGAATGCCATGGAAAGACAGCAGCAGCTTGTCGCCACGCCCATGGCTCGCCCACCACTGCTCGATGCTTTGCGCCAGCGCGTCGATATGCGCCGGGTCGTCGTGATAGTCGTTGATGAGGCGTAGCTCCGGCGGCCAGCGCAGTGACTTCAGCGCATCGGCCACCGCATCGATCACCGAGCCGGTGGAGGTAGCCGAATACTGCGGGTACAGCGGCAGCACCAGCAGGCGGCGCACGCCCTCGCGCTGCATCTGTGCAATCTGCTGCGACACGGATGGCTGCCCATAACGCATGGCCAGCGCCACGCGAATAGGGCCGAGCGGGCGTAGCGCCTTCTGCAGGCGTGCTGCCAGGGCCTCGCTGCCCACGCGCAGCGGCGAGCCTTGCGCCGTCCAGATGCGTTGGTAGGCGTGTGCCGAGCGGGCAGGGCGCACGCGCAAAATCACGCCGTGCAAAATCAGCCACCAAAGCCAGCGCGGGTAGTCAATCACGCGGGGGTCGCCGAGGAACTCAGCCAGGTAGGGTCGCACCGCCCGCGCCGTGGGCGCCTCCGGTGTGCCCAGGTTCACCAATAGAACACCAGCCTGAACAGGCTGGTCATCGGAAGTGCCGAGAGGGTCGGTATAGTCGCGGGAGCGTGGCATGGTGGCTGGCGCGGGAGAAACGCCCGAGAGTCTGCCACAAGCCGCCGGCCGTGCCGCGGGAACCAATGCCGCAGGCCCGCCGTCTCACTTTCAGCTCAGGAGTCGTCCATGATCAAAGCACCGCTGGTTCGTCTGTTGCTCGCTGCCCTGGTCCTGCTCCTACCCGCCGTGGCCGCCCATGCCGAGGACCCGCCGCTGGTACGCGCCCAGAACTCCGTGCGTGTGCTCAACGAGATCATGCAGGCGCCGGACAAGTCCATTCCCGCCGACCTGCTCAAGGAAGCCCGCGCCATCGCGGTCATTCCCGACCTGCTCAAGGTCGGCTTCGTGTTCGGCGCGCGCCGTGGCGAGGGCCTGATCTCGGTGAAAGGCCCGGATGGCACCTGGTCCAACCCCAGCTTCATCACCATGACCGGCGGCAGCGTGGGTTTCCAGGCTGGTGCGTCTTCCACCGACGTGATCCTGGTGTTCCGTACCCAGCGCGGCGTGGATTCCATCGTCAACGGCAAGTTCACCATCGGCGCGGACGCCGCCGCCGCGGCCGGCCCGGTGGGTCGCACCGCCCAGGCCTCCACCGACAGCAACTTCAAGGCCGAGATCTACTCCTACTCCCGCTCCCGTGGCCTGTTCGCCGGCGTGGCCCTGGATGGCTCGGCCCTGCGCATCGATTACGACGCCAACGAAGCCATCTACGGCAAGGGCATTACCCCCCGCCGCATCTTCGAGGGCGGCGTGACCAACGTGCCGGCCCCGGTAGTCGATTTCAGGGACCGCCTGGAGGAGTACACTCAGCGTTGATGTGGAGCGGCGGCGTGGTAGCTTGTCGGCTTCTCGTTATGCCGCTTTGACGTCCTTGAGGCCTGATCCATGAGCATTACTCATCTGCTAATCCTGCTCGTCGTCGTCGTGCTGATCTTCGGCACCAAAAAGCTGCGCAACATTGGCTCGGACCTGGGCGGTGCCGTGCGCGACTTCAAGAAGGGCCTGGACGGCGACGAGGACAAGTCGCGCGACCCCAACGAGCGCCTGAAGGCTGATCCGCCGCCGGCCAGCAGCACCCAGAACCAGGGTCAGCACGACACCCCTGAGACCAAGTAAACCGGGCGGCGGGTCATGATCGAGATCAGCTTCGGCAAGCTGGTGTTGCTCGCGCTGATCGCGTTGATCGTGCTCGGCCCCGAGAAGCTCCCGCACGCAGCGCGCACCGCCGGTGCGCTGCTGCGCCGCGTGCGCACCGGCTGGGATAGCGTGCGCGCCGAGGTGGAGCGCGAACTGCAGGTGGAAGAAATCCGCCGCCAGGCACAGGAGGCCGCCGCACGCGCCCAGGCGGCGCAGGCCGATCTGGACGAAACCCTGCGCAAAATGCGCCCGAACGGTAACGCCCCGGCGCCTGCCGCCGAGCCCGCGCCGGTAACAGAGCCGGCCGCCGCGACCGCCGATGCGGCAGAACCCACCACGGCCAAGGAACCCCCGCATGGCGGCGCCTGAACTGGAAGGCCCCGATGCGGAAGGCCTGGAACAAAGCCTCTTCTCGCACCTGATCGAACTGCGCTCGCGCCTGCTCAAGGCGGTGAGCGCGGTGCTGCTGGTGCTGCTGGCGCTCATTCCTTTCGCCAACCGCCTGTATACCGAGCTAGCCGCGCCGCTGGTGTCGCGCCTGCCGCAAGGCGCGCATCTCATCGCGACCGAGGTGGCCAGCCCCTTCGTCACCCCGCTCAAGCTCGCCTTCTACGCAGCCTTGTTCATCGCCATGCCGGTGGTGGTGTACCAGTTGTGGGCTTTTGTGAGCCCCGGCCTGTATCGCCATGAAAAGCGCCTCGCGCGCCCGCTGCTGGCGGCGGCCCTGCTGTTGTTCTACACCGGCTGCGCCTTTGCGTATTTCCTGGTGCTGCCGGCCGCGTTCCGCTTCCTCACGGCGGTGACGCCGCAGGGCGTGGAAATGATGACCGACATCACGCATTACCTCGATTTCGTGATGCTGATGTTCTTTGCCTTCGGCCTGTGCTTCGAGGTGCCGGTGGCGGTGGTGATTCTCGCGGCCATTGGTGCGGTAAGCCTGGAGCAGCTGCGCAATGGTCGCCGCTACGCCATCGTCGGCGCCTTTGCCATTGCCGCCTTCATTACGCCGCCCGACATCACCTCCATGATCATGCTGGCCATTCCCATGTGCCTGCTCTACGAACTGGGCGTGCTGGCCGTGCGCTGGCTGATCAAGCCCGCGTCGGCAGGGCAGGCATGAGCGGCGCGGCCGCCCGTATCGATGAACTGAAAACGCTGCTGCAACTGCAGCCGCATGTGGAAGGTGGTCACTACCATCGTTTCCACCCGGCTCCCAGCGCGGGTGGTCATCGCCAACGTCCCCCGCTCAGCGCCATCCACTACTTGCTGGAAGGTGGCGTCAGCTCCAGCTGGCACCGCGTGGATGCCGAGGAAGCCTGGCACTTCGTCGAGGGCGACCCGCTGGAGCTGTTGATCTACGACCCCGACAGCAACCGGCTGGATCGCCGCCGCCTTGGCCCCCTCACGCACGACACCGCGCCGCTGGTAGTGGTACCGGCAGGCGCCTGGCAAGCGGCGCGCGCGTTGGGTGCCTATACCCTCGCCACTTGCCTGGTCGCGCCGGGGTTCGAGTACGACGGCTTCGAGTTGATGACCGAGGCCGACCCGCTGGCGGCGCACCTGAAAGGCTTGGCGCCGGAAATTACCTTTTGACGGCGCGGCTCAATCGAGCCGCCGCCCGATCGAACCGCCGCCGTCCACAAACAGCGTTTGCCCAGTGACATAAGCCGCCCCATCGGAGAGCAGAAACGCGATGGCCGCGGCGATCTCGCTCGGTTGCCCCAGGCGTCGCATGGGAATGAGCGAGAGAAACTGATTCTCGCGCTCGCCACCCACCGGCGTATTGGCGCGGAACAACTCGGTTTCGGTGGGACCGGGTGCCACCGCGTTCACCGTGATGCCGGTGGGCGCCAACTCCAATGCCCACGTGCGCGTAAGGCTGTTGAGCGCAGCCTTGGCCGCGGCATAGCCGCTGCGCTCGGCCACGCCCAGCACCGTAAGGCTCGACACGTTCACCACACGGCCCCAGCCGCGCTCGCGCATGCCAGGCAGCAACGCCTGCACGGTGTGAATCGCCGGGTGCAGGTTGACGCGCAGCATGGCGTCCACATCGCTCAGGTCGATATCGCCCACACGATGCAGGCGCACCATCCCCATGTTGTTCACCACGCCATCGAACGCATACGTATCGGCGAGCCGCGCCATGCGTTCGGCCGTGGCCTGGCTGTCGTCCAGATCCAGGTTGACCAACGTGCCCGGAAAATGCACGTCGGCGTTGCGCGCAATGCCCACCACATGGTGGCCGGCATCGGCCAGTTGCTGCGACAGGGCGCGGCCAATGCCACGGCTGGCGCCGGTAACCAGAAACGTGCGAGGCCGGGCGGCAGCCGAAAAAATTTGCTCATGCATAACAGTGTTGCTCCTGTCACTCACACCGGCTGTTTGCGAAACGCAATGGCAAAACGGTTCCAACCATTGATGGCCACCACCAGCAGCGTAAGGTCGGCCAGCTCCTCATCGGAGAAATGCGGGCGCACCGCATCCCATACGTCATCAGGCACATGCGTTTCGCTTACCAACGTGAGCGCCTCGGTCCACGCCAGCGCCGCGCACTCTCGCTCGTTGAAAAACGACGTTTCGCGCCAAGCGGAAAGCGTTGCCAGGCGGCGCGCATCCTCACCGGCCTTGCGCGCATCGGCCGAGTGCATATCCATGCAATAGGCGCAGCCGTTGATCTGCGAGGCACGCAAACGCACCAGTTCAATCAAGGGCTTTTCCAGCGTGCTCTGCGCGACACGCTGCTCCATGCTCATCATCGCCTTGATGGCGGCAGGGTTGGCTTTGTAGAAATCAATTCGTTGGCTCATGACGGTGCTCCGGGTAAAGATCAGGAACAGGGATTGGGGGCAACACGGAGCGCACCATGGCTAGGGCGCTCCACCGTTCGCTTACAACTGGCTCATGCCGCCATCCACCACCACTTCGGTGCCCACCAAAAAGGCCGACTCGCGCGCTGTCAGGTGCAGCACCGTGGCGGCGATCTCCTCCGGCGTGCCAAAGCGACCCAACGGAATTTGCGCCTGAATCTGTGCAGCCACTGTATCCAGCGCGGCGGCATCCACACCCAGCTTGCCGTAGATCGGCGTACTCACCGGGCCCGGGCTCACCACGTTCACACGCACGCCACGCGGCAGCAGCTCGGCCGACAGCGTGCGGGCCAGGCTCACCAGCGCCGCCTTGCTGGCCGCGTAGATCGAGGTATCAGGCATGCCGATATGCGCATTGATCGAGCCATTGATCACCACGGCGGCGCCGTTGTTCAGTAGCGGCAGCAAGGCCTGCAACTGGAAGTACGGGCCCTTCACGTTGATATCGAAAATCTGGTTCCACAGCGCTTCGTCGGCCTTCTCCAGCGAAGCGAACTTGGCGATACCGGCGTTGACGAACACCGCGTCCAGACGCAGCCCTCGCTGCGACAGCTCGTTCGCGAGCGCCTTGGCGGCGGGCAGCGAGCCGGCATCGTTAGTGACAGCAACGGCATTCGGGCCAATGGCGGCAGCGGCTTGTGCCAGCGCGGCGGCATCGCGGCCGGTAATCACCACGCGGGCGCCTTCGGCAGCGTAAGCCTTGGCAGCGGCCAGGCCGATGCCGCTGCTGCCGCCGGTAACGAGTACGGTCTTGTCTGCAAAGCGAGTCATGTGCGTTCTCCGAAAGGGTTGGAAGAGGGAACGCCGGCTATGCTGCGCGCCACCAAGGGCTTTGCCGTACCATGGCGTCGATGCACTCGTTCGAAGGTATCGAACATGTTGTCAGACGACGAACTGGCCCTGCTTCAAGCCATCCACAGCAGTGGCAGCCTCTCGCGCGCCGCCATGCTGCTGGGCAAGGCACCCTCCACCGTCTCGCACGCCGCGCGCCAACTGGAGGGGCGTTTTGACGCCCTTCTGTTCGACCGCCGCCGCTACCGCATGCAACTCACTCCCGCCGGCTTGCTGCTCGCGCAGGAGTCGGCGCGGCTGGCGCAGGACGTGTCGCGCCTCACGCGGCGAGTCAAACAGGTGGCCGGCGGCTGGGAAGATCGCCTGTGGATCGTCACCGACGAACTCCTGGAATTTGAAACCCTGCTTCCGGTGATCCGCGCCTTCGACGCATTGCGCTCAGAGGTGCTGCTGCGCCTTACCCACGAAGTGCTCAACGGCACCTGGGAAGCCCTGCGCGACGGCCGCGCCGACCTGGTGGTGGGCGCCACCAATGCGCCGCCCTCCATTCCCAACCTCCGTTGGGAGGAGCTTGGCGTTATGGAATGGGTATTCGCCGTAGCGCCTCGCCACTCGCTGGCCAAGCTGGCAGGCCCGCTAGAGCAGGAGCAACTGCTGCCTTATCGCGCCGTGGTAGTAGCCGACACCGCACGCGGCCTGGATAGCCGAAGCTTCGGCATCCTCGGCGGCCAGCCGACCCTGGCCGTGCCGACCATGCATGCCAAAATCCTCGCCCAGCGCGAAGGCCTGGGCGTGGGTTGGCTCCCACGCCAGCGCGTGCAATCGCTGCTCAAGCGTGGCGAGTTGATCGAAAAACGCATGGCCTCCCCCCGCGATCCCAATCGACTCTTCGTCGGCTGGCGTGGAGATCATCACGGCCGCGCACTGGATTGGTGGTTGGAACAGCTACGTCAGCCGCGGTTGGCGAAGAAGTTGTTGCAGGGTGTTGATCGCTGGGGATGAGGATCAACATCAGAGCATCCTTAGCTCCAAGCAAATCAATCGGTTTCCACGAAAGGGACTTGATGATCGTCCACATCACCTGCAGGACAAATCGGTTCAACCTATCCATCGTCGGTACGGACTTCATCAACGACTGCTGCTTTGGTGAGGATTTTCCTGGCTGGCTGGTATCGGAGCTTTCGGTGCAGGGCGTCGTCGCGCGTGGTGGGCATGGAGAACCTTGGATCGGCGAATCTGTCCGAGAAGTGCGTCCGCACGCGACTCATGCGTATCAGTGACACGCAAGGGGGAAGGCTCCGAGGAACCCGTCCAAGGGGGGCATATTCTTCTGCAACGTCGCCGCACCTTGGTTCACAAGATCTTCGGCACGGGCAAACCTACTCGCGCTGATCCTCCGGTGAACACGGCCACCGATCTGCGAGTTTCAATGCGGCCGTCGCTGAGCCCTGATAGCTTGAGAGCTGGCGTGGAGTTAGATGGCGACAATGCGTGCTCTTACCATTAGGATGCGACGATGTTCGAACTTAGGTGCGACCCCTAGGGAAGATCTGATTAATCGACTTTTTGTTCGTCATTCCTGCGGAAGCAGGAATCCAGGGTATTTACGCTCAAAGATTTACAGACACTGGATCCCAGCTATCGCTGGGATGACCATAAAGATCAGAGCATCACTAAGTGCGAAAGAAGAAGAGCTGGATTGAGATGGCGGGCCTTCCCCTTGCTGCTGTGATGGCTTCCGCCGACCAAACGACGATTACTGTCTGATCAGATCGACGAGTAAGATGAAGCCGAAATGCAGGCTCTATCTTTGGCGACCGCATTACAGGGAAATTTATGAGCGCAATCACGCTGGGGCGTACGCTTCTTTTATTGTTGGCCGTATCGTTGTTGCCTGTGACGACACGGGCGTCTACGCCTTCGCCGAAAATAAAGTGCGCAGACGGACCGGTGGCGAAGAAGTACGGGAAAACGTCGTGGTTGGTGTATGGCTGCGAAGATGGCAAGTCAGTTCGTATCGCATCAGCGCCAGAGAATAAGGCAGTCCGTTTCAGCTTCACGTTTGTCGCTGACGATGATGGATATGCGCTTCATGGTGAAGGTCAGGGCGATAAGCAGGTTACCGACGCCGCATACCTGGAGCTAAATTCGTTGAGTGAAGCTGATATCGCGGCGCTTGCTTCCGAAGTGCGCAATGGCAAGGGTGCTGCGGCGAAGTCCACCCAGGCGGCAGCCGAGACGCCCCCTGCCACTGTGCAGAGTCGAGCCGAACTCGTATCGGTCGAGCGTAATCGGCCGACCCAGGTGCCTTACGGTAGGCTTCTAGATCCGAGCACCCCGCTTCAGGAGCGCCAAGCCATATTTTCCGACCTGGAAGCACAAGCTCGGGCGGGCAATGCTTGGGCGCTCTATGTCACCGGGTCACTCTATCGTATTGGTAATGCGCTCCCGAGCTCTCCAGTTGCTCGAGACTTGACCAAGGCACGCCTCTACCTGAGCAATGCCGCCGCGCATGGCGCGATTTTGGCCATGGCCAAGATGGCCGAGCTTGAGGTTGCATCGAAGAATTCGATGGAGGCCATGACGTGGGCGCAAATCTTTGGTCACTACGCCGAGCTACTGCCAAAGAAAATCCGCCCTTCGGAAGGCTATTTGGCTGAACTCGTGGGTCGCACCTCTCAGGGCATCAAGAAGGCGCAACTTCAAGACGTAGTCGACCATGTCAACGACTTTATTGCCGCTTATGACAGTCCAGTGAGATCGGGCGCGTCAAGCAATCAGACCTATTCTCCCGGCATGGCTCCCATCGATATTCCCGAGAACTCGAGCATCACACTTTCGGCATCGGAAATCTTGCCTGCAGGCTTTGCAGACTATCTAGTGACATTTGGGCAAGATGGCACGTTGAAAGATGTCTTCTTGTTGGATGCCACACCGGATGTCAGATTGGGCAACAAGCTTCGCAGTACATTAAAGGGCTATCGTGTTGGGCCCGCTCCGTCGACGGATGGGGACGCGATTCGCTATGCCTATATTCCCGTGATGTTTGACGATGGTCAGTATCGCCTGGCACCGAACAACGCCAAGCCATCTGCTCAATAGTCAAAAGGAAGAAGCTCACTTGGCGATGTTTGATGCTTGCGCTTGGTGCCAAGTGAACCTGGCCCCGTTTGTTCATAGCAGCCCGTCTCAGGGGCGAGATGTGAGAAGGTGCCCAAGCGTGGAGACGCTATAGGCCAAGTTTTCGCTTACCCTTTGGGCGCTGGTGACCTAATCCCGCAGGTCCTGTTGCGCATCAATGGAGATGTATGTGTTGTACACGGCGGTGGTTAGTGCCATCGGATCGGCCTTGATGAGCCTGCTGCTCACATTCAGCATGAAGGGGAAGCTCAAGGAGGTCAGTGCTGCGGGCTATCCCTGTATGCGGTATGCGACAGCGCACTTCCTTATGTTGGCCTTCGGGCTCATCCTCGTCGGGATTGGCATTTACGAGTGGTTTGATCCGCGCAACCATAGATATTCCGGCAACCTGGCCATCTTGTGCTATGACCCCATTGGCGTCGGGGTATTCGCGTTCGTTTGTGCGGGCTATTTTGCTAGCTATTTGGCGTTGTTGACGCCAAAGGCCATCAAGGTCTCGAGGTGGCCCTTCGGTACGAGCGAATACTCGCTAGATAAGCTCGTCTCTCTCCAAGAGAAGGGGCAGCAGGCCATTCTCACCTTCAGCGATGGCCGGAAACTGGCGGTGACATACATGCTCTCTGGGAGTCGTCACTTCGTTCAGAGTGTGGAAGTCAGGGGCGGTGCGACGCCTCTCTGAGGCCCGCGTTCTGCGGCGGATTCAAAAGAGGCGTCTGAGCGCGCTACACCGCGCTTGCTCATCGGATGAGCGAGAAAAGCACTCATTGGCTTGGGCTTTAGCCGAAGCATGGTTCCTTGTTTTGACTGGTAGAAGTTGCGACAGAATCGGGGTCAAGTTCACTTTTGCCGCACAAAGGAGAACCTGATCCCGTTCTTGCCTCCCAAGCCAGCGTCCACCAAGCGTGTCCGGCCACGCACGCGCTCAACGCTCACTTGCGCTCAATCACCGCACATACTCACCCCGGCACATAGCTCTGCGCCATCGAACCCAGCGGAAAGGTTTTTGAGCTAACGAGTTTTAGCGGGCGTGGTGTGGGTAGGGTGGAGAAGATGGGTTCGCCGTTGCCTAGCAGGATGGGGTAGACCATGAGCATGTATTCGTCGACCAGGTTGTGGGCGATGAGGCTGCGGGCGAAGGCGGCGCCGCCGATGGCGATGATGGGTTTGCCGTCTTGGGCTTTGAGTTGGGCGATTTCGTCGGCGAGGTCGCCGCTGGCTACGTAGGCTTGTTCCCAGCTTTCAGCGCCGGGTTGAAGTTGTGCGCCCTGTGCGTTGCCGGTTTGTGCGCGTGCGTTGGCGATGGCTTGGGCGGCGGGCGCCAGCGCGGCGCGGCCTTGTTTGGAGAACACGGCCTTGGGTATCTGGTTCATGGGTGGCGCGAATACCATGGTGGCGGTGGGCCAGTAGGTGGACATGTCTTGAAAGGAGCGGCTGCCCATGATGATGAGGCTGGCGTTCCACATGTTTTCCAGCTTCCATGCGATGGCCTCTTGGTCGCCGCTGAACACCCAGCGGTTGTCGCCGTTGGGGCCGCTAACCAAGCCATCGAGCGACATGGACATGCTGAGGATCAACTTTCGCATCGCTTTCTCCTTGCGCGGGTTCGCTTGAAAGGTGAGTCGGGTCGTTCGGGTCGGGCGATGGGTTTGACGGCCCTTACCTTTGCGTCGAATGGGCGGGGTCAATTTCGACCCGTGCTTCAAACGGTGTCGCAGGCCATGTGGGGTGGCGCCCAGCATGCAAGGGGAAGGCTGGGGACGTCCATGGGTGGCAGGCTCGGCGGCTTTGCTTGGGGCCGGGTAAGGCTTGGGGTTGCTCAGCTATTGCTCGCCCTCCCGGCGCTTGCCCCTTTGGGGGTTCGCAGGAATGACGAGCATAGTGTCGCTTGATCAGGCCTTCCTTAGGCACCCGTTACCGGGCTGGGGCGTTGGCGCCCGGGGCTTTGCGCGCTCGCTGGCGCGATGCGCTTGGGGGGCTTTCCCTTGGCTGCCTGACAGCGGAGGCCGCCGTGCCTGCGCGCTGGGGCCGCATGGTTCGGCGGGTATTCGGCTGACAAGGCGTTCGGCGCGCCTCTGTTACTTTTCGTCTCGTTGCGCGTGGAGTGTCTGAATCCGCTTGGCGCGCAACCGTGACCTTCGGGTCATGAGGCGCGGGCCGTGGGAGTTGCACCTCGCACGACCCGCTAACCATCACCAACTATCTGGAGTTGATCATGGCTACCCACGATCATACGGCACGCGCACGCCCGTCTTTCCCACCAGAGGCTACGCACGCGACCTCCGCCGACACGCTGGCTCCCCCAGCTGAGGTTGGGGACGCAGAGCAGCGGTTGTTAACGCTGATCGGTATTGCCCGCTCCGCAGACGCCTTGTTGGGTCTGCTGATGGATAGCGAGGAGGCTTTCCTCGCCCCGCCGCGCCGAGGTTCCCGCCCATTACGCCAGCTAGCCCTAACCCCGTTGGAATCCGCGGGGTTATCGACAGCCGTGCATTACCTGCACACCTACGCGCGCTTGTTGGGCCAAAAACCCGCCGCCAGCACCTGACCCGTCCGTTGATCGCCCTCGCGGCGCACCGGGCGTGTTGCCGGTGTGCCGCACCTTGGCGATTGCTTACGACCAAACCGGGCAATTGCCTACATCTATCGCTGCGCTCGCGCTGGCGTGTTTGAGCGTGCGCGCACATCAACTAAGGACAGTGATGAGTCGGATTCCCCTTTCGCCGCGCATGTACGTCAGCCGTGTGCTGGCCGTGCGCTCACCCGCGCAGGTGCTGCTGCACGATTACATGCTGCCGGATGACCTCACCTTTGCGCAGACGGCGCGGCGCATCGGCATCACCAGCGCGCAGTTAAAGGATTGGATGATGAACGGCAAGCCGATGACACTCGACCTAGCGAAGATGTTTGCGCGCGCGTTCAACACAACGGCCTTGTACTGGATGGTGTTGGAGGCGCGTTTTGAGTTGGATGGGGCTGATATGTGATGGAGTGTAAGCGCGGGGGCGGTGCAATGGTTGCTTTCGTCGAGCTGCCGTTTGGTTTCGAGGGGCGGTCATCAGTAACGGCGTTGAATGATTTGGCTTCGGCTGAATTTGTGCGAGAAGACGGATGTGAACGCACCACGAAAACGATGGCGCTGGATCGGAAGACTATTCCGCCCCCTTCACGCTGCCGATGATGGCGCGTCTGCCTACACTGGAGCAGTCGTTTTCGCGGTTTGCGCCATCCACTTCATGCATCGAGGTTACTGGCTACGGCGGCGGCCGAAGACTTAGGGATGCTCTGATTTTGATCGTCATCCCAGCGATAGCTGGGATCCATCGCCTGTAAATGCTTGAAGGTAGGGGCACTGGATGACCAGCCTTTGGCTGTTGAAAGGCCCCTCCTGCTCTCGCCCCCTTTTGGGGGTTCGCAGGAATGACGAGCAAAATGTCGCTTAATCAGACCTTCCTTAGCGTCGGCCACCGCACGTACCGCTCAAGGCGTGATCTTGCCGCGCTTGGCGTCAACTACGTAGTTTCCGTCGACGCAGTGGATGGTGAGCATGTTGCCTGTGTCGTCAGCGTAGCCCACGTTAACAACCGAAGTGCAGGCGCGCTGACGCACTTGCAGTGCGCTGGCTACGGCCTTGAGCACTTCAGGCTGGGTGGCAGCGCGATCCGTTGGGAACTTAGGCATGTCAGCGATGCGGTTGGCGTTGAAGTAGGCGTTCTGCACAAAGCCCATCAACTCGCCAAGCAGGGCGGTTGGCAGTTGTTCGGCAGCTTGGGCGCGTGTGCTTCCCGCTGCCAGCATCAACACCGTTGCCATGCTCATTGCGGTGAGGCGCAAGGGGATTTTGGCGTGCTTGGTCATTTGCTTTTGACCTCACCGTTTAGCGGCTGCACGACATAGCTACCGCCGTCGGCACATGTCACCTCGATCTTTTCGCCGTTGGTGTCCACCGCGCGAGCTACCGTCACTTGCGTGCAGCCCTTGCCGCGTACGCGGATACCCGCAGCTACAGCGCTGTATAAATCGGCCTTGGTCAGCGTGCCCTTGGGGTACGCCGGCATTTCGTCGGCCTTTTGCACGCCGGTGAAGGCGTTGACGACGAAAACACGCAGCCCTAAGTGCGTGGCGTCCATCGGCGCCTCTTGCGCATGGAGCAAGGGGCTTGCGCTTAGTGCAGCAAGCAGGACGATGGGCAAGCGTTTCATGCTGGAACTCCTTTTCAGTCGATAACGAAGAAGGCTGGGGCCGGGCGTCGTGCCGGGCGTATCACCGAGCCGGTGTGCATGGTAGCGGTGATGGGGGCATCCAGGCATGGCTGATCCATACCCTAGGCACACGTAAGGCCCGGGGAAGCGAATAGCCGGAAGGGGGTGAGGGGCCTCGGTGCGTTGCGGGCGGCATCATCGCTAATGCATGGCGCAGCTATTAGTAGAACACCGTCCGCTTTCGCTGGCATGACGATTTGGGGAAATAAGCTGTTCGACGCCGAGGGTTAAGCGTGTCCACCCGCATTTCATTGGGGGCGCCTAGCGTGCTTGCCGCGTGTTGTTGCGTGCCATCGATGGCATGGCGCGGCATGCGGTGCGCTGCGGGTGGGCACGGCGCGCTAGGTGGCGTCAGTAAGCCGTCAAGTTCCATGGTTACCATGGGTGGCTGGCAGGCGTGCTACTCCTTGCGGTGGAGGTATTGCGGGCTTTTCTTGAGCGGAGAGGGGGCGCGGTCGGTTGGTCGTTGAGGCAAACCTTTTGCCCGATGCTTCTCCTGGCTTGTCGATTTCCCCGCCCCTCATTCGTCGGTAACACGCCGGGGCAATTCCGTCGCGGCGTGCATTTCAAGGAATGAACATGAGCAAGATGATTTTCGTGAACCTGCCGGTGACTGACCTTAAGCGCTCCAAGGCGTTCTATGAGGCGGTGGGTGCGGTGAACAACCCAGCGTTCACCGATGACACGGCGGCGTGCATGGTGTTTTCCGAGTCGATCTACGCGATGTTGCTGACGCACGATAAGTGGCGCCAGTTCACCAGCAAGCGCATCGTGGACGCGCACACAGATGCACAAGTGTTGCTGTGCCTGTCGGCGGAGGGCCGCGAGGCGGTGTCGAGTATGGTCGATAAGGCCAGCGCCGCCGGTGGCAAGGCAGACCCCACGCCGGTGCAGGATTACGGTTTTATGTTCGGCCGCAGCTTTGAAGACCCGGATGGCCACATCTGGGAGGTGATGTGGATGGACCCGAACGGTATGCCTTCGCAGGCGTGAGTGTGTGTGGCCGCGCCCCTGGAAGGTGGGCGCGGCCGTTGGGATGGCACTCCCATGCGGGGGGCTGCTCAGCCGGTGTCTGAGTGTGTTGTTGCGTGAAGGCGCTGGATGACCAGCCTTCGGCTGTTGTAAAGCACCTCCAGCATTCGCTGGAATGACGATCAAAAGCAGCGCGGCCTTAGTGCACGTTTTGTGGGGCGACCCATCGCCCGTCATCCCAGCGAACGCTGGGATCCAGTGCGTGTGAAACGTTGAACCTGAAAGCACTGAGTGACCCGCCCTTCGGGTACTCAAGGATGCCTGCTGCTTTCGTTGGGATGACGATCTAAAGCAGAGCCTCCTTGGTGCGCGTTTGGTGGGGCCCCCCATCGCCCGTCATCCCAGCGAACGCTGGGATCTAGTGCGTGTGAGTCGCTGAACCTTAAAGCACCGGGTGACCCGCTCTTCGGGTATTCAAGGATGCCTCCTGCGTTCGCTGGGATGACGATCTAAAGCAGCGCAGCCCAGGTGCGCGTTTGGTTGGGGCGACCTATCGCTCGTCATGCCAGCGCAGGCTGGCGGTGCCTTTAAGCATCCGAAGGGCTGGTCATGCAGATCTCCACTTTTACGGAGGCAGCCATCGATGTAGAGCGCACCCCAAGGTAGAAAAACAAACGCCCCGCCGTGTTGCCACGGCGGGGCGTTTGTCTTTATGGATAACGACAATCAGTGCTTGCTGGGCGGTGCGGCCGAAGCGGCTGCTGGGCGATTCAGGGCCAGGCCCTTAAGCACGTTGAGCGCTTGCGACAGGGCGTAATCCTGCGTGGCGAGCTTGGCGTTTTCGGCGCTGCCGTCGTTGTCGATGTCTTTGCCGGCCTTGCTGTCTTCGTTGGCAAGGTGGTTGGGCAGGTCGGCCTCTGAATTCACCAGCACGGGTGCGCTGTCGGCTTTGTTCACGGCCAGGTCGGCCAGGGCGATGTCGGGCTTGATGCCTTCGGCCTGGATGGAGGTGCCGTTGGGCGTGTAGTAACGCGCGGTGGTGATCTTTACCGCGTGGTCGTTGTCCAGCGGCAGCACGGTTTGCACCACGCCCTTGCCAAAGGTGCGGCGGCCGATGATGAGGGCGCGGTGGTTGTCCTTGAGGGCGCCGGAGACGATCTCCGCAGCGGAGGCGGTGCCGTTATCTACCAGTACCACCATGGGCGCGCCGTTGAGCAGGTCGCCGGGGTGTGCCTCGAAGCTGAGGTTGGCATCGGGCAGGCGGCCGCGCGTGGTGACGATGGTGCCGGCGTCGAGGAAATCGTCGCTCACGCCCACGGCGGCGGTGAGCAGGCCGCCCGGGTTGGAGCGCAGGTCGAGAATGGCGCCTTTTTGCGGGCCGTTCTTGCGAATGAGGTCGCCGAGTTTCTTTTCCAGGTCGGCGGCGGTGTCATCTTGGAATTGGCTCACGCGCACATAGGCATAGCCAGGTTCCAACTCGCGCGTTTTCACGCTGGTGACGGAGATGCGCTCGCGCACCAGCGGCATGTCGATGGGCTTGTCGCTCTTTTCGTGCAGGATGGTCAGGGTGATTTTGCTGCCTGGGTCGCCGCGCAGTTCCTTGAACATCTCGTCGATGTTTTCCGAATCCACCAGCTTGCCGTTCACCTTGATGATGGTGTCGCCCGGCTTGATGCCGGCGCGTGAGGCGGGGGTGTCGTCGATGGGGGCGACGATGCGCAGGGTGCCATCTACCTGCAGCACTTCAATGCCCAGGCCGCCGTACTGGCCGGTGGTGTCTTCGTTGAGCTCGGCCAGGCCGTCTTTGTCCAGGTATTCGCTGTGCGGGTCGAGGCCGCTGAGCATGCCGCTGATGGCGGCCTTCATCAGGGTTTTGTTGTCCACCGGCTCCACATAGGCCTGCCGCACGATCTCGTAGACGCGGCTGAAGTTGCGGATGTCGTCCAGGTCTAGTCGATCCGGCGTGGTGCTGGCCGGGGCCGGGGCGTTGGCCGTGGCGGGTTTGCCGCTGGTGGCGGCAGGGGCGGTTTGGGCCTGTGCCAGCGGGGCCGCCAGCAGCAGGACGGCCAGGCTCAAGGTGGAAAGCCGCATGGATGGGGGACTCCGGTAAAGCGAAGGGGGAGGGCAGCGGAGGTTACTTAGACCACCGGTTCTTGCCGAAATTCAATGCCATGGCACGTAGGTTAGCCTGCGACGCCGCGCAGGCGGCGTCAACGGAGTTTGCCGAGCCAACTGCGCGGGTCTACCGGTTTGTTGTTCTGGCGCAGCTCAAAGTACACGCCGGTGTTGACGCCGGTGGGGGCGCTGGCGGTGCCCACGGCTTCGCCGGAGGCGACTTGGTCGCCCACGCCGCGCAGCAGGCTTTCGTTGTTGCCGTACATGCTCATCCAGCCGTTGCCGTGGCTCACGATCACCAGCATGCCGTAGCCGCGCAGGAAGGCCGCATACACCACCCGGCCGGCTGCCACGGCGCGCACTTCGCTACCGCCGGCGGCCTTGATGAGCACGCCATTGCCGTAGCTGTTGACCACGCCGTTGGCCGGCCAGGGCAAGTTGCCGCGAATGTTGGCCAGGCCCTTGCCCGGCGGCGGGCCGGCGTTGTTGGCGGCATTGGCTTTGGCAGCGCGCTCGGCTTCGCGGGCGGCCTCGTCGATGGCTTTTTGCAGCTTGTCCACCAGCGAGTTGAGCGAGGCTTCGTTCTGCTTGAGGGCGGCCAGTTTGGCGCCCTGGTCCTTGTATTGGGCGTCGGTGTCGGCCACCAGCCTGGCTTGGCTGGCGCGTTGCTGCTCCAGCGCCTTGGTCTGGGTCTCGCGTTGGGCGCGACTGGCTTGCAGGGCTTGCTGCTGGGCGGTGATCTGGGTTTCCAGGTCTTGCAGGCGGGCCAGGTCGGACATGAGCTTTTGCACCCGCTGCACGCGGTCTTCCTGAAAATACTTGGAGTAGGCCAGGGCCTGGGCAATGCGGGCAACGTCGTCGTCGCCCATGAGCAGGCGCAGGTCCGAGCCACGCCCAAGGGCATAGGTGGCGCGCAGCAGTTCGGCAATGGCGGCGCGCTGGCCTTCCAGGTTCTTCTGCAGTTCGGCGCGCTCTTGCTGGAGCTGTTCCAGGTCTTTCTGTTTGGCGGCCAGTTGGGCGTCGGCCTCGCGCACGGCCTTGGCGGCCGCGGCCACGGCGTTGGCCTGCTTGGCCAGTTCGGCGGTGGCGCTGTCGCGCTTGGCGGCGGTTTCGGCCTGCTCCTTGGCCAGCGCGTCCATCTTGCTGCGTACGTCGGAGAGTTTCTTTTGGGCCTCGGCCTGCTCGGCGCGGGTCTTGTTGTCCTGCAGCGCCCAGGCGGGCAGGGCGGCAAGGCTGAACACGAGAGCGCCGGTAACGGCGCAGACAAGGGGGCGGACACGACGGACTGGTATGGGCATCGGCCGATTATCACAGACCCGGGTGACAGCACGCGAGCCGGCCTGGGCTGCCCGTTCGGCTGGCCGACATGATCGCGGTCACGTGTGCAGTGAGATCACTGGTATGCACGGCGACGTGGCGGCGGTGGTTCTCCATGCGCTTGTGGTCGCTGCGATGAGGCGTGCGTGGTCGCATGTTCGATCGAGCCGTTTTGTCTTGCGGACAAAAATTGCTTCCAGGTGAAACTTTCATTTGGACGTATAGATTGCTTTGACGCGACGCACCAATTGTGTTTTATTCGAACCCACACCCGGACATGTGGCAGCGGTTCCCTCGGTACCGTTGGGACCGCGTGTCCCTGTTCCATCGGCCGGGGAGGCGAGATGGCGAAGGTAGTTCCAGCGACGCTTTACGACGCTGCGTTTGAGCACGACAGCTGTGGTTTCGGTCTGGTAGCGCAGATCGACGGGCGCGACAGCGCATGGGTGGTGGATACGGCGTTCAGTGCGCTGGCCAAACTTTCCCATCGCGGTGGCGTCAATGCAGACGGCATTAGCGGCGATGGCTGCGGCGTGCTGTTCCATCGCCCGGTAGCGTGGCTCAAAGCGTTGGCGAGTGAAGCGGGCATTACGCTGGGCGTGCGCTTCGCGGCAGGTGTGGTGTTTCTCGACCCGCGCGGCAGCGATGCCGCGGTAGCCACGCTGGAGCGTTGCCTTCGCGAGGAAGGCGTGCAGGTTGCAGGTTGGCGCGATGTGGTGGTGAACGCCGACGCTTGCGGCCCACTGGCCGCCGCCGCGCGCCCGCGCGTGCGCCAGGTGTTCGTGGAGCCCGCCAGCGAGCTGGATGACGCGGCGTTCGAGCGCGCTCTGTTCCGCGCGCGCCGCCGCGCCGAAACCGCGCTGGCCACGGACGAACATTTCTATGTGGTGACCTTGTCGGCCGAGGTGGTTGGCTACAAGGCCATGGCCGCGCCGGGGCGCCTGCGCGAGGTGTTTGCCGATCTCACGCACCCGGCGTTGAGTGCCGATGCGGTGGTGTTCCATCAACGCTATTCCACCAACACCACGCCGCAATGGCGCCTGGCGCAGCCGTTCCGCCTGCTGGCGCACAACGGCGAGATCAACACCATCCGCGCCAATCGCCGCTGGATGCAGTCGCGCCAGTCCATCCTGCATTCGCCGCTGGTGGACTTGTCGGACATCGGCCCGCTGGTACGCCAGACCGGCTCGGATTCGGAGAGCCTGGACAACGCGCTGGAAGTGCTGGTGGCGGGCGGTCTCGACTTGATCGCCGCGATGCGCGTGCTGGTGCCGCCGGCGTTCGCCGCGCGCGAAGGCATCGACGAGGATCTGGCCGCGTTCTACGAGTACTACGCGCTGCACAGCGAACCGTGGGATGGCCCCGCCGGCCTGGTGATGTGCGATGGCCATTACGCTGCCTGCACGCTGGACCGCAACGGCCTGCGCCCAGCGCGTTGGGCGTTGTCGGCCGACAATCACCTGATCGTGGCTTCCGAAGCGGGCCTGTGGGATGTGCCGTCCGCAAAGGTGGTGGCCAAAGGCCGCCTGGCGCCGGGCGAGATGATCGCGGTGGATCTGAAGGAACACCGCCTGCTGCGCGATGCCGACATCGACGCCATCAACCGCCAGCGCGCGCCGTTCCGCGACTGGCTGCGTGCGGGCGTGAGCTATCTGGAGTCGGACCTCATCGACCCCTCGCTCGCCGCCGAACCTCTGCCGCAGGAAGAGCTGCGCCGTTACCAGAAGCTCTACGGCCTGTCGCGCGAAGAGCGCGAAACCGTGCTCAAGGCCATGGTGGAGCTGGAGCAGGAGGCCACCGGCTCGATGGGTGACGACACGCCTATCGCGGCCATGTCGCGCCAGGTGCGTCCGCTGTTCGATCGTTTCCGCCAGGGTTTTGCGCAGGTCACCAACCCGCCGATCGATCCGTTGCGCGAAAAGCTGGTGATGTCGCTGGTCACGCAAATCGGGCCCGAAGCGAACGTGTTCGACCTGGCGCCGGAGAACGCCAAGCAGATCCTGATCAACTCGCCGGTGCTCTCGCAACGCAAGCTGCGCCAGTTGCTGGCGCAGCCGCAATACACCGGTACGCCGCGCTTTGACCTGATGTACGCGCCGGAGGAAGGGCTTGAAGCCGCACTGCGCCGCTTGTGCCGCGAGGTGGAGCAGGCGGTGCGGGCTGGTTGCCAGTTGGTGTTCCTGAGCGACCGCTATCCGCAGCAGGATCTGTTGCCGATCCACTCGCTGCTGGCGGTGGGTGCGGTGCATGCGCACCTGATCGATGCGGGCCTGCGCTGCCAGTGCAACATCCTGGTGGAAACGGCGACGCCGCGCGATCCACATCAGTTCGCCTGCCTGCTGGGTTTTGGCGCTACCGCCATCTATCCGTGGCTGGCTTACCAGAGCTTGTTCGAGCTGGGCCGCGAAGGTCATATCGCCAGCGATCGCTTCGAAGTGGGCCGCAGTTATCGCCGTGGCATCCGCAAGGGTCTGATGAAGATCCTGTCCAAGATGGGCATTTCGACCGTGGCGGGCTATCGCGGTGCGCAGCTGTTCGAAATCGTCGGCCTGGCGCCGGAGGTGGTGGAGCTGTGCTTCCCCGGTACGCCCTCGCGCATCGGCGGTGCCAGCTTCACCGAGTTGGAGCACGATCAGCGCCTGCTCGCGGCGGAAGCCTGGAGCGATGCGCTGCCGCTGCGCGCCGGTGGCCTGTACAAGTTCGTGTACGGCGGCGAGTACCACATGTACAACCCGGACGTCATCGCCAGCCTGCAAAAGGCCGTGCGTACCGGCAACACCGCCGACTACCGCGCGTACGCCAACTTTGTGGACAACCGCCCGCCGTCGGCGTTGCGCGACCTGCTGGCGCCGCGCCCATTGCGCGAGTCCATTGCGCTGGATCAGGTGGAATCGGTGGCGAGCATTCTGCGTCGCTTCGATTCGGCCGGCATGTCGCTGGGCGCGTTGTCGCCCGAGGCGCACGAGGCGCTGGCCATCGCCATGAACCGCCTGGGCGCGCGCAGCAACTCCGGTGAGGGCGGCGAAGACCCGGCGCGCTACGGCACCGAGAAGATGTCCAAGATCAAGCAGGTGGCATCGGGCCGTTTTGGCGTCACCCCGCAATACCTGGTGAATGCCGAGGTGTTGCAGATCAAGATCGCCCAGGGCGCCAAGCCCGGCGAAGGCGGCCAGCTCCCGGGCCACAAGGTGGATGCCACCATTGCGCGGCTGCGTTACGCCAAGCCGGGCATCGGCCTGATCTCGCCGCCGCCGCATCACGACATCTATTCCATCGAAGACCTGGCCGAGCTCATCCACGACCTTAAGGAAGTGAACCCCGAGGCGCTGGTGTCGGTGAAGCTGGTGAGTCACGCCGGCGTGGGTACGGTGGCGGCGGGTGTGGTGAAAGCGGGTGCGGATCTCATTACCGTGAGCGGCCACGACGGCGGCACGGGCGCCAGCCCGCTCACCTCCATCAAGTACGCCGGCACGCCGTGGGAACTGGGCTTGGCCGAAACGCAGCAAACCCTGCGTCGTAATGATCTGCGCGGACGCGTGCGCCTGCAGACCGACGGCGGCCTCAAGACCGGCCTGGATGTGATCAAGGCCGCCCTGCTCGGTGCGGAGAGCTTCGGCTTCGGCACTGGCCCGATGGTGGCGCTGGGATGCAAGTACCTGCGCATCTGCCACCTCAACAACTGCGCCACCGGCGTGGCGACCCAGCATGCGGTGCTGCGCAAGGAGCACTTTATCGGCCTGCCGGACATGGTGATGAACTATTTCCGCTTTGTCGCCGAGGACGTGCGTGCGCACCTGGCGCGCCTGGGTGCGCGCAGCCTGGAGGAAATCATCGGCCGCGCCGACCTGCTCGAACAGGTGAGCGGGCATACACCGGTGCAGCACAAGCTGGATCTGCAACCCCTGCTGGGCGCCGGCACGCTTGGCAATAACGTCGATTTCGCCTGCGCCTTGCCGCGCAACCCGATGCGCGACGAAGCGGCGTTGGCGCTACGCATCGACGCGGCCACGCGTGCGGCGGTGGTGGGTAAGCATGGCGGCGAGTTCGCTTTCGACATCGCCAACACCGACCGCGCCATTGGCGCGCGTCTTTCCGGCGAGGTGGCGCGGCGCTATGGCGACCACGGCATGGACGAGCATCCGCTGGTGCTCAAGCTCACCGGCGCGGCGGGCCAAAGCCTGGGCGCGTGGAACGCGGGTGGCGTGCATATCGACCTTACCGGCGAAGCCAATGATGGCGTGGGCAAGGGCATGACGGGCGGGCGCATCATCGTGCGGCCGCCGGCGGATTCGCCGTTCGCCAGCCAGGACGCGGCCATCATCGGCAACACCTGCCTGTACGGCGCAACCGATGGCGAGTTGTACGCCGCGGGTCGGGCTGGCGAGCGCTTCGCCGTGCGCAACTCCGGCGCGCTGGCCGTGGTGGAAGGCGCGGGCGATCACTGCTGCGAGTACATGACCGGCGGCGTGGTCGCCGTGCTCGGCAAGGTGGGCCTCAACTTTGGTGCGGGCATGACCGGTGGCTTCGCCTACGTGCTGGACCTGGAGCGCACCTTTGTCGATTGCTACAACCACGAGCTGGTGGACATCCTTCGTATTTCGCCGGAGGGCATGGAGCACTACATGCAGCACCTGCGCGGTCTGGTGGCGCGGCACGTGGAATACACCGGCAGCGAGTGGGGGCGGCGCATCCTTGCCGACTTCCGTGGCCTGCAATACAAGTTTTGGCTGGTGAAGCCCAAGGCGGCGAGCCTCGCCGCGCTGGCGGACGAGTTGAGGAGCGCGGCATGAGCGACAAGGATTTCCAGTTCCTCAACGTGCAACGCCAAACCCCGCGTACGGTGCCGGTGTCCATCCGCGTGCTTGGCTACGGCGAGATCTCCGGCGATTTCGGTTCGGCACAGGCCGGCACCCAGGCGGAGCGCTGCATCGATTGCGGCAACCCGTACTGCGAGCATGCGTGCCCAGTGCACAACTACATCCCCAACTGGCTCAAGCTGGTGCAGGAAGGCCGCCTGATGGAAGCGGCCACGTTGATGCACGAAACCAACCCGCTGCCGGAAATCTGCGGCCGCGTGTGCCCGCAGGATCGCCTGTGCGAAGGCGCGTGCACGTTGGAGCAGACGGCATTTGGCGCCGTGACCATTGGCAGCATCGAGCGTTGGGTCACTGACGAAGCACTGCGACTGGGCTGGCGGCCGGATCTCTCCGCGGTGAAGGAAACCGGCAAACGCGTGGCGATCATCGGCGCCGGCCCGGCCGGCCTGGCGTGTGCCGATCGCCTGCGTCGCGCAGGCATCGCGGCGGATGTGTACGACCGCCAGAGCGAGATCGGCGGCTTGCTCACCTTCGGCATCCCGCCGTTCAAGCTGGACAAGGGTGTGGTGCGCACGCGTCGCCAGTTGCTGGAAGGCATGGGCGTGCGTTTCCTGCTCAATCACGAGGTGGGTCGCGATGTCGAGTTTGGGCAGTTGCTGGAAGACTACGACGCCGTGTTCGTCGGCACTGGTGCGTATACGTATGTCGATGCGCAGTTGCCCGGTCGCGAACTGCGTGGCGTACACGATGCGCTGCCCTTCCTGATTTCCAACACCGAACGTTTGTTGCGGGACGAAGCGCCCTCGCCGGCGTTCGATCTGCGCGGCAAGCACGTGGTCGTGCTGGGCGGCGGCGATACCGGCATGGACTGCAATCGCACCGCCATTCGCCTGGGCGCCGCCAGCGTGACCTGCGTGTATCGCCGCGACGAGGCGAACATGCCCGGTTCCGCGCGCGAGGTGAATTACAGCCGGGAGGAGGGCGTGAACTTCCTGTTCCAGCGCCAGCCGCTGGAGATCCTGGGCGGCGCGCGCGGCAACGTGCGTGGCGTGCGCGTGGTGGAAACCGCGTTGACGGATGACGGCACGGGCCGTCTGCGCCCACAGAATGTGCCAGGCACCGAGTATGTGATCGATGCGGACGTGGTGATCCAGTCGTTCGGCTTCCTGCCGAGTCCGCCGGACTGGCTGCGTTCGCACGGCGTGGCGCTGGATGCGTCTGGTCGTGTGGTTACGGGCGCTAACGGCACGCTGCCGCACCAGACCAGCCACGCGCGCATCTTTGCCGGTGGTGACAACGTGCGCGGTGCGGACCTGGTGGTGCGTGCCGTTTACGATGGCCGCGAAGCGGCAGCTTCCATCGTGCGCATGCTGGCTACTGCAGACATGCCGGCGCTGTTGCGCGCCTGATCGATGCAACAGGTAGCGCGCCCGAGCTAAGCCGGGCGCGCTGTCGACTTCACGCGGCGTTCCACGCCTCGCGACTGCGTAGCTTGTAGAGCACCAAGGTGGAGCTGAATGCGCAGGCCGCCGCGAACGCCATCCAGTAGCCAGGCGATGCCTTGTCGCCCGTGGTGTGGATAAGCCAGGTGGCAATGTTGGCGGTAAAGCCGCCAAACACCGCCGTGGCGAGGCTATAGGCCAGCGAGAACCCCGCCACGCGTACCGCCGCTGGCATCACCTCGGTGAGGGCGGCCAGCATGGCGCCGTTGTACATGCCGTACATGAAGGAGAACCACAGCAGCACGAGCAGCATGCTGGTGAAACTGGGGTTCTGCGCAAGCATCCACAGTGCCGGATACGCCGTGACGACGTTGAGCCCGGTCATCGTCAGCAAGACAGGCATGCGGCCGATACGATCGGACAGCGCGCCGCCGATGGGCAGCCAGAAGAAGTTGGACGCGGCCACGCACAAGGTCACCAGCAGGCTGTCCGTGGTGCTGAGCCCCAGCGTGGTGCCAAAGGTCGGCGTGTACACGGTGATCAGGTAGAAGCTGGTGGTGGTCATGGCGACCAGCAGCATGCCGCCCAGCACGGCGCCCCAATGACGACCCAGCGTGGACATGACCTCGCCCATGCCCGGGCGATGCTGGCGCCGTGCGTACTCTTCCGTTTCCTGCAAATTGCGGCGCAGCACGAAGATCATCGGCACGATCAGGCAGCCGATCAGGAACGGGATGCGCCAACCCCAGGCAGCGATCTGAGTGGTGCTGAGCCACGAATTGAGGGCGAAGCCCAGCAATGCCGCGACGATTACCGACACCTGCTGGCTGGCCGATTGCCAGCTCGTATAGAAACCCTTGCGGCCTGGCGTGGCCATTTCGGCGAGGTAGACCGACACACCGCCCAGCTCGGCGCCCGCCGAAAAGCCCTGCAACAGGCGACCGATCATCACCACGATGGGGGCGAGGATGCCGATGGTGGCGTAACCGGGCACGAAGGCGATGAGCAAGGTGCCGCTGGCCATGATGGCGAGGGTAACGATCAAACCCTGGCGGCGGCCAACCCGGTCGATATACGAGCCCAGCACGATGGCGCCGAGCGGGCGCATCAAGAAGCCGATGCCGAAGGTGGCAAAGGTGAGCATCAGCGAGGCGTATTCGTTCTCCGATGGAAAGAACACGGAAGCAATCTGCTTGGCGTAGATGCCGAACAGAAAAAAGTCGAATTGCTCCAGGAAATTGCCCGCCGTGACGCGAAGTACGGCGGTGACTTTGGCACGGCGCGAGGTGCTGGACGAATCAGTCATGGGATGCTCCCGGCAGCTGGGGGTGAGTGCATGGTCGCTTGCGCCCAAAGGCGGGGGAAGTCACGCAATGGAGTTACCGTGCGTAGGGTTAGCCGATAAGGTCTTCGCATGGCGCAGGCTCCATGACGATGGCATCGACGGGGCGACGAACGGGGTGGAACGCACATCCTACGCGCTATGCGTCTACGTACGTAGGTATCCATCTCGCGTGTTCGTCATTGTGGCGGAAGGTGTTGTAGGTAGAATCCTTGAAGCTGTTCGAACGGCCATCGAGCGATGGCTTGCGCCGCCTTCCAGGGAATATCTACGCATGCGTCTGGGCCTTGCCGCCAATCAACTTCACCATGCCCACGCCGACGCCGCGCTGTTCCGCTGGCTGCGCGCCAGCGAGGCAGGCATTCGCGAGCTTGGGCTTGGCCTGCATGCGGTGGGGCGTACCTACGATGCGATCCACCGTGCGGGTCATCTGGAGCATTACGCTGGCTTGCGCCGTTACCCCTACGGGCGCGAGGGCGGCTTGATGAAGCTGGTGGCCGAAGTGGTGGGGCTGGGTGACGAACGCACGCTCGATGGTGCCATTTACCTGATGGATCCGGTCGACCCGTCGTCGATTTTTCCCGAAGCGATCGCACTCAAGCGGCAGTGTGTGATTCACGGCAAGCCGTTTATCTCCACAGTGGCGTCGGCACGCGACTGGATCGAGTTCGAGCGCATCCATGCCGGGCTGGCGCCGGACCCAGGCGCGAACGTGTTCCACGCGCTGGAAAGCCACACCGTGGCCCTGATTGCCCATGATGCGATGAAGCCCCAAATGCTGGCCTTTGCCGCCGAGCATTTCGATGTGCTGTCGCGCTTTGCCCATCGGGTGGGCACGGGCACCACGGGCCAGCGATTGAACGAACTGGCGTGGAGCCGCGGCTGGCCCAAGGATCAGCCGTGGGTGGAGCGCTACCAGAGCGGCCCGATGGGCGGTGATGCGCAGATCGCCGACCTGGTGCTGGAGCGCCGTTGCCAGCGCGCTATCTTTTTCGAGGACCCGCACGTAGCGCGCCAGCACGAGGCGGATATCCAACTGCTGGAGCGCGCCGTAACCACGCGCACCGATGAGGCCGTGTGCCTCACCTCGCCCAAGGTGGCGGTGCGTTGGGCCAGCGCTGTGCCGCTACGCGCGCAACGCGCTGGTTGAATCGTCAATACGACAGTGCATGCGCGTTTGGGTGCGCGCATGCCTTGATCTTCAGCTTCGCGCAAGCGCTTGCGCTGTCTTGCGCGCCGATGCCATTGGGTTGCTGCTGACGTATCGATATTTCCTGCGCCGGCAGCACGGCAAATGGATGTCCAAATCAGTGAGCTGCAGGCGATGGGTGGGGCACAAATGCTTTCATCGTCCTGCATTGTGGTCGATTGGCGTTGATCTTCGCAGTGCACGCGAAATTCACGCATAAAATCACGAATATCAATTACTTAGCCCAAAAGTCATGGACTTGTTACGCCGCTTCGCAAGTGGAATAGTCCAGCCGCGCTCGCCGCAGGATCCATCGCTCTTCCCCATCCAACGACCTGTTGGTTGAGCGCTCCTGGGCTACTGAGGGCCCACAACAACAAAGAGGGCATTCCTATGACGCGGAACAAGCTCGCCTTGGCGCTGTCTGCTGCCTTGCTCGCATCGGCATCCAGCGTGGTTGTAGCGCAAGACACTTCGCCGTCTCCCCAGACGCCGCCGCAAGAAAGTCAGGCCAAGCAGTTGCAGACCATTACGGTGACTGGCTCGGCCATTCCACGCATCGACGTGGAGACGCCATCCCCCGTTACCGTCATTACGGCCGCACAGATCGAACGCAGTGGCCTGAAAACCGTCAGTGATGTCGTTCGCGCCATTTCTGCCGATAACAGCGGCTCCATCCCCACCGCCTTCACGGCGGGCTTTGCCGCTGGCTCCGCCGGTGTGGCCTTGCGTGGCCTCACCGTCAACTCGACGCTGGTGCTGATCGATGGTCGCCGCAGCGCCAGTTATGCACTGGCCGACGATGGTCAACGATCCTTTGTGGATCTCAACACCATCCCGGTAAACGCCATCGAGCGAATCGATGTGTTGAAGGATGGCGCATCGTCGCTGTATGGCGCGGATGCCATCGCGGGTGTGGTGAACATTATCCTCAAGCCCAGCTATCGCGGCGGCGAGGCGACGGCGGAGGTGGGCACCTCGCAGCACGGCGGCGGAACCTCGACGCGCTTCACCGGCCTGCTCGGCGGTGGCGATCTGGATAAGGACGGCCATAACGCCTACGTCAGCATCGAGTACCAGAAGGACAACCAGATCCGCATTCGGGATCGCGGTTTTCCGTACAACACGGCGGACTTGTCGTCGATTGGCGGCAACAACCTGATTCAGGGCCAACCGAGTCAGAACTCCGGCTCGATCTATGGCACGGTCACTCCAGGCACGTTGAGCCGTCCTGGCGATATCACGTCGGGTGTACCTATAGCCGGTGCGATGGCACAGCCGCTGCGAGCGTGCGGGGCGGACGCCACGTTGATCACCAACGACCCGAACAACCCTGGAAGCTATTGCGCGCAGAACCAACAGTCCGAGTACGGGCAGATCGCGCCGGACGAGAAGCGGCTGGGCATCTACAGCCGTTTCACGGTCAAGCTGGGTGACGACACGACGGCCTATCTGTCGGCCAGCTACTTCCAGAACGAAGTACAGAGCCAGGCGCTGCCCACGCAGATCCAGACCTCCACGCCAAACAACACCAACAGCATCGCGCTGCCGCCCACGCTGGCCAACGGTGCGCTCAACCCCAACAATCCATTCGCTGCGCAGGGCGAGTACGCCCTGATCAACTACGCATTCCCCGGCACGCAATTCGGTGCCATCGACGACACCAACCACAACCTGCGTGTGGTGGGCGGCATCAAGGGACGCGCCTGGGGTTGGGATTACGACTCGGCCATTGTGCTCAACCACACCTGGCTGGACGTGAACAACTACGGCTACCTCAATTACAAACAACTGCTCAGCGACATCGAGAACGGTACGTACAACTTCATCAACCCATCGGCGAATGCGCCGGGAACGCTGGCGGCGCTCGCGCCGTCACTGAGCAAAACCTCCACCACCGATATGGACTCGGCCGATTTCCGGGCTTCGCGCGAGTTGTGGGACATGGAAGGTGGCCCGATGGGGCTGGGCGTGGGTGCGGATTTCCGCCACGAGAAGCAGAACGATGCCGACCTCAACCCTGATCTGGCCGCGCAAGGCCTGGGTATTGCCCACACCATCGGCAAGCGCAACGTGTGGGGTGCCTACGCCGAGTTGGACATGCCGCTGATGCAACAACTGGAGATGGATCTCTCCGCGCGCTTTGACCATTACTCGGACTTTGGCAACAACACCTCGCCCAAGGTGGGCTTCAAGTGGAAGCCGCTGGACATGCTCGCGATTCGCGGCACGTACTCCAAGGGTTTTCGAGCACCGAGCTTCGCCGAAAACGGATCGAGCGCGGCCGAAGGTTTCAACACGGTGACGTTGCCGCCTGACTTCCAGGCGTTGCATGGAAACAACGGCTACGTACAGCCGTACTCGGTGGGCTTTCTCACCAATGCAAACCCCAACATCAAGCCGGAGCGCTCTGAGAGTTACACCTTTGGCGTGGTGTTGCAGCCATGGGATCCGCTAAGCCTGTCGCTGGACTATTACGACATCAAGAAGCACGACGTCATCACCACGGCCGATACCAGCGCGGTGCTGGATGCGTATTTCGCAGGGTTGCCGCTGCCGCCTAACACCTCGGTGATCGCGGATGTGGCCGATCCGCAGTTCCCCAATGCGCTGGCGCGCCCTGCGGTGGTGGTGACTACGTATGTCAACGAAAACCGACTGGAAACCTCGGGCCTGGACGCCGACCTGCGCGCCAACTTCAAGTTCGATGGCGGTTGGCAATGGATCAGCGAGATCAATGCCACGCGCATCTTTGAGTGGAACCTGTACTTGCAGGATGGCTCCGTGCAGCGCTTCGTGGGTACCCACGGGCCGTATGCGCTGTCCTCGGGAGCGGGCACGCCGCGCACGCGTGGCTCGTGGGCCAACACGGTGATGTGGGGGCCATTTACGGTCACTGGTACGGCGTATTACACCAGCGGGGAGACGCTCACCGTGCCTGACCAGGCAAGCGGTTGTTACTCCACCAACACGATCACCGGCGCCAACTTTCCGGCGAGTTGTCGCATGGCCTCCATCACGACGTTCGACCTCACCGGCAATTACGACATCAACGAACACGTGTCGGTGTACGGCTCGATCATGAATGCGTTCGATCGCAAGCCGCCGCTGGATCCGATCAACTATGCGGCACTTAACTACAACCCGACGTATGGCTATTCCGGCATCGTCGGCCGATTCTTCAACGTTGGGGTGAAGGTGAAGATGTGATCTGAGCCGCACGGCGCATCGCGCGGGCGATGCGTCGTGCGGGTTTTGCCTGCTGGTGCCCAAGGGCGAACTGGCCGACAATGTGCGCATGTGCCTGATCGCCTTTGCCTGGAACGTGCACCCGCGCTGGCGCCTGCTGCTGGCAGGTAATCGCGATGAATTCCACGCGCGCCCCAGTGCGCCACTGGCGCGCTGGGATCAGCCGGACATCATCGCCGGCAAGGATCTGGAGGCCGGCGGCACCTGGCTGGGCGTGACCGATCACGGGCGCTGCAGCGTGGTCACCAATGTGCGCGATCCACGTGACCCGCAACTGGGGCGATCGCGCGGCCTGCTGGCGTTGGATTACCTCACCCAGTACCCCGATGCGGCCGCGCATGCCGGTGCACTGCTGCTCACGGCGGCGGACTATCGCCCGTTCAACTTGCTCACCTTCGACGCGCAGCAAGGTTTCTACCTTGGTAATCGGCCGGATGCGCGCGGGCAGTCGATCACGCCCGGCGTGCATGGACTATCCAACGCCGATTTCAACACGCCCTGGCCCAAGACGCGTGCGCTGATGCAGCACGTGCAGAAGTGGCTGGATGCCGGGCAGGACGATGAATTCGCGCGCCTGTTCGCCGCGCTGGCCGACCCGCGCGAATACCCGGACGACGAACTGCCCGATACCGGTGTGGGCCTGGAGCGCGAACGCCGGCTCTCCGCCGCCTTTATTCGCGGCGAGCACTACGGCACACGCGCCAGCACGGTGGTGGCGATGGGTTACGACGGACGCGGTGTGATTGTGGAAAGGCGTTTTGGGCCGTTCGGCCGCGAGCTGGGTGAAACGGCGATACCGTTGGGTGCCTGATCACGGTGGCCGGGCTCTCGTGTGCACGAATGCGCACTGAGCAAAGCGCCTTGTATCAGCCGTTGGCAAACTCGCCATCCACGTAGAACCAGCGGCCATCCTCGCGCACGAAATGGCTGATCTCGTGCATGCGCTGCGCCTTGCCGCCGCCGTAGCGCAGGCGCGCCACGAACTCCACCACCGCCTTGTCGCCATAGCTTTCGTGACGTTTGACGGTCAGGCCCAGCCACGAGGGCGCAGGCTGCTGAGTGGACAATTTGAGATGGTCGGGGCGCGTGCTCGCATGCCAGGTCGCCAGCAGGTAATCCTCGCGCTTGAGTACATAGGCGCTGTAGCGCGAGCGCATCAACTGCTCCGCCGTGGCGGCCACGCCGCCCTCGTGCAGCGGCCCGCAACACTGGGCGTAACCGGCGTTGTTGCCGCAAGGGCAGGGCGTGAGTGTATCGATGGCTTGCACGTAGGGTCGCATGATGGGCCTGGGCGCACGAAAAGACGCGCTAGGCCGTCATCCTGAAGCCTTTGCGGGCAAATGCCAACGGGTTCACGTGGTTGGGAGCGCGGGGGCGTGCCGCCCGAGCGTTCAGCGCACGCGTTGCCACACACGCGCGCGGTTGTTGGCGGGCATGGCGATATCGTCGATCAGGTCGAAACCTGCCACTTCAGCCAGCGCATCGATGGTTTCCGCGTCGCGGATGCGCATGTGCGCGCCACGCGCCTGCAACCACTGGTCGAAGGCGGCGTTGCTGTCGCTGGTGTAGCGGCCGCCGTAGTTGAAGGGGCCATAGATCACCAAGCGCGCGTCTTCGGTGGTGACGTCGGCGAGGTGGTCGAACAACTGCTCCACCTCGTCCCAGGCCATGATGTGCAGCGTGTTGGCGCTGAACACCGCATCGTAGCGATGTGCGGGCCAGTGGCTCGCCACATCCAGTTCGATGGCGGGCGGCGTGTTGGGCAGGCCGGCTTCCTCGAGCCACAGCGCGATGCCGGGCAGGTTTTCCACGCGGTCGGAGCATTGCCAGGTTAGTTGGGGCAGGGCGGCCGCGAAGTGCACGGCGTGCTGCCCGGTGCCGCTGCCGATTTCCAGCACCTGGCGGCGATCGGCAAAGTGTACGCGCAGCACCTCCAGGATCGGGTCGCGATTGCGCTCGCAGGAGGGGGCGCTGGGCTTGTCCACTAGGCGCCCGGTTGGGTCGTCAGGCCGGCTTGCCGCGCAGCACGCGGGCCGGCAGCATCAACATGGCGCCCAGGAACGCGAACACCGCGCCCACCGTAATGCCCACCAGTCGGAACGGCAGCGAGATCAGCCACACGATGGGGTAAAGCACCAGCGCCAGCAGCGCGAGCGGCCAGCAGAACACCAGCAGCAACAGCCAAAGCAGGAAGGCAGCCATGGGCCGATCCTCGGGTTGTCAACAACGCCAACTTTAGCGCAGCGCCGGGGCAGCCGCGACGGTGACTGATGTCACCCCAGGGGGCTTACGCCGATGAGCCAGCGATGCAGCCAGAAGGCGAACACCAGCCAGGCCACCACGCCGACCAGCACGGTGATGGCGTCGCCGCGTACGCTGCCGGCCGGGTAGACCACGCCGGCCGCGCGATCGCGTCGCCGCGCGCTGACGAAATCCACGCCTGCCCACAGCAGGAACGCACCGAACAGCAGCACGTCGTGCAACATGCCGGTGGCGAGCAGATGGCCGAAAGCCCAGATTTTCACGCCGGCCAGCATGGGGTGACCCAGCCGCGCCTTGAGGTGGTTACCCGGCACATAGGCCGCCGCCACCAGGATGAATGCCAGCAGGGTGAACAGCGCATTGAGGTGGCGCAGCCACATCGGCGGTACGTACAGCAGCACCGGCTGCAACCGGGCCAGCCCGAAGCCCCACACGATCAGCACGAAGCCGGCGATGGACACCACGGTATACAGCGCTTTCCAGCGCATTTCGCCCAGCCGTGCGAGTTGTCGGCCGCGCCAGTCGTTGGCGACGATGCGCACCGAATGCGCGCCAAGAAACAACACCAGACCTACGATGAGCCAAAGCATGGAATCACCCCGAGGGCGGTAGCGTCCGGGCGATTATAGGCAGGTGTCGTGGGCGGGATCATGACCACCCCGCGCCGTTGGCCTGTTAAGCCATATCGTGCATGCGCACATGCACCAGCAAGACCACTGCATCGGGCAACAGCTCAAACGGCGAAGTGTCGGGGAGCCAGGCATCGCCGGCGCTGAGGTCGCCATCGAGCGTGCGCACCTTACCGCGTGCCACGTAGAGCAACACCACATCGGGTGCGGCCACCTGGCTGCCCGGCGTGGTGCATACCTGCACCTCGCCGCTGGCGTGTGCGCGGCGCAGCATCAGGTTGAAATCGCGGGTGGCGCCGCCGGCCATGGCGACGTCCACCTGTGCTTCACCGGCAAAGGCGAAGGGCTCGAACGGCGTGGTGAGCGCGTGCTGGCGGGCGGCGTCCAGCGTCATGGTGAAGCCTTCGCCGTCCAGCAGGGCGATGCTGCGGTCGATGCCGGGAAACAACGAGAACGGCGCGGCGCTGTTCACCTCGGCCACGCTCACGCGCCAGAGGAAATCGTCATTGCCGCTGTCACGTGGAAAGCGGGCGATTTCGCGCGTGGTGCCCATGCCGTTCTTCCACGGCTGGGGCTGCGTGTCGGAGGAACGGATGATGCGAAAGCTCATGCCACTTTCTCGATGACGCGGGTGAACGGGGGCAGCGCCTTGAGCATGCGCTCGCCATAGCGCTTGAGCACCACGCGGCGATCGAGCAACACGATGCGGCCATGGTCGGTTTCGGTACGGATCAGGCGGCCGCAATACTGCGTGAGCAGACGCGTGGCTTCCGGCACGGTAACTTCGATGAAGGGGTTGCGGCCGCGCGATTCCAGCCATTCCGCGTAGGTGGCGCCGACCGGGTCGGTGGGTACGGCAAAGGGCAGCTGGGTGATCACTACCGTTTCGCACAGCTTGCCGGGCAGATCCAGGCCTTCGCCGAACGAGGCCAGGCCGAAGAGCGTACTGCCCTTGCCGGCTTCCACGTCGGCGATGTGTTCGGCGACCAGTTGCGCCTTGCCCAGCGAGCCTTGCGCGCGCACCTTGCGCACCTTGTCGATGGGCAGCTTCTGCAGCACGCGATCGAGTTTGACGCGCGAGGTGAACAGCACCAGGTTGCCGGCATCCCAATCCAGGTGTTCGGCGAGCCACTCGCAAATTTCCAGCGCGTGTTCTTCGCGTGCATCGGGAAGGGCGCGCATGGCGGGCACTTCCAGCCGCGCTTGCGCGGCGAGATCGAACGGCGAGGGCAGGCTTAGCGTTACCGCGTCGTCGGGCAGGCCCACGGCGTCGGCAAAGCCGCGGAAATTGCCGCCCGCGCTCAGCGTGGCGGAGGTCATCACCACGCCGCTCGCATTGCCCCACAACACGCTGCGCAGCAGGCCGCCGGCCGACACCGCCGAGGCGTGGCACACCAGCTGCTGGTCGCCGCTGAGGGTGACCCAGCGCGCCAGTGGCGGCGCGTTCTCGCCATCGCTGGCCGACCAGGCACGCCAGGTGCGCAACTGGCGGTCGATGCGTTCCAGCGCCATGCCCAGCTCGCGTGACAGCGCTTCATGGGTGGGGCCGCTTTCGGTCATCTCCAGCACGGCGCGACGCACGGCCGATACCCAGCGCTCCACTTCACCAGTGAATACGTAGAGCACGCGCGCGTGTTCCACCCAGGCTTCGGGCAGCTGGCCAAGCGAGCCGCGATACATGGGCTCGTCGTCGTCCGGCGAGGGCAGCCAGCTCAGGCGGATTTCTTTTTCCAGCTCTTCCAGCGCATCGCTCAGTTCCTGCAGCTTCTGGTCGCCGGCATCGAGCGGCAGCTTGCCGATCACTTCCTTGTCGGTGAGCGAATAGGCGGCGTGGATCTGTCGTCCCAAGCGGCTGAGCTGGCGGGCGGCGGTGTTGAGGTACACCTCGGCGGCGCCACGGTCGATCGCCTTGGACGGCACGTGATGGCCTTCGTCGAAGATGTACAGCGTTTCGTCCGGCTTGGGCAGGATCACGCCGCCAAAGCCATCCTCTTCGCGCGGCATGGTGAGATCGGCCAGCACCAGATCCTGGTTGGCCACGATGATCTCGGCATCGCCCACGGCACGGCGCGCGGCGAAGAACGGGCACTGCATGAAGTGCGCGCACTTGCGGCTGGTGCAGCCGCCGGCGCTGGTGGTGATCATGGGGCGCAGCACGTCGCTGATGGGCTCGGGCGCGGCGTCGATGTCGCCGTCCCATTCATTGCGATCGAACAGGCCCGCAAGCTTGGTCAGTGCCTTCTTGTCGCGCTCCTGCGGCGGCTTGCTCCACAGGGCGAGGTCGGCGTCGAAGCCCAGGCCCATCTGGGCCGTCTCGTTGAGGCTGTTGCTGGCCATGGCCAGGTTGCGCGGGCACAGGTAGCGGCCGCGGCCCTTGGCCAGCGCCACCTTGGCCTCGCGGCCATTGAGCTTGAGATAAAGCGGGATGTCGCGCTGAACCAGCTGCTCCTGCAGCGCCACGGTGGCGGTGGCGATGAGCAGCTTTTTCTTCTGCGCCCGAGCCACTTCCACGCCGGCCACCAGGTAGGCCATGGATTTGCCGGTGCCCGTGGGCGCCTCGATCACGGCCGCGCCACCTTCCTGCGCCAGGGCCTTGGCGACCTCGGCGATCATCTTTCCTTGAGACGCACGAGCGCGAAAGCCCGGCAGGCCTTCCTTGATGCGCGTATAGGCCGCGCGGATCGCGTCTTTGGTGGTGTCGGTGAGCATGGTGCGGGTGAGGGCGCCGGTTCGCCACGGCCGGCCATTCTCGCATGCCCGGCCGATGGCTGCCGGCACCCCGCCGGGCCAGGCGGAGAGCGGGCACAGGCCCAAAGAAAAAGGGCCGGCGGATGCCGGCCCCTTTCCCTTCCTAATGAAAGGACCGGCAAGCCAGTCCTTTCGCCCCAAGTCCCTGGGCTGCCACCCAGGTCAGAAGTTGTAGTTGAAGCCTGCGTAGTAGGCGCGGCCGATGGTGTCGTAAAGCGCCGAGCCAAAGGTGGTGCCAAACAGGTTCACCGGCGGATCGCGGTCGAACACGTTGGTCACACCCACGTAAGCCTGCCAGCCGCTGTTGGGGAACACGTAGCTGGCGCGGACGTCGTTGAAGAAGCCCGAGCCGGCGCGGATCGGCGTGGTCTGCGTCGGGTTGGACTTGTAGCTCTCATTGCTCACGCGCAGCATCGAGGAGAAGTAGCGAGCGTTCCAGTTGAACGCCCAGTTCTCGCGGCTGTAGGTGGCGCGCAGCACAGCCTTCCATTCGGGGTAGCCGAGCGTGCCGTTGTCCTGCACGGTATTGGCCGGGTCGTCCTGGAACGGGTGCTCCGTGAAGGCGATCACGCGCGTGGCATCCACGGCCCAGTTCATCTTGCCGCCGAACAGCGGATGCGAGTAGTACGCACCGATGTCGATGCCCGAGGTGCTGAGCGAGGAGATGTTCTGGTTGATCGTGCGGATGTAGTTCAACTCGTTGGAGCTGCCGTCGCGCGAGGCGTTGGCGCAGTACACGTTGTTGATGCCGGTGGTGGAATCCACGCAGTGGTTGACCACATCCTGGCCGGTGGGCGCGCTGACCGCGTTGGTCAACTTGATGTTCCAGTAGTCCACCGTCATGCCGAAGCCCGAGAGGAAGGTGGGCGTGAACACGAAGCCTGCGGTCCAGGTGCGACCCTGCTCCGGCTTGAGGTTCGGGTTGCTGCCCGACACGCCGCGGATGGTCGAGCCGTTGGTCGAGTTCCAGCCCTGCGGAATGCCCAGGGCAAGGCAGTTGGCCTGGCGCACGGACGGGTTCGGGCCGTTCTTGATCTGGTTGGCCGAGCACGGGTCGGTCACCGAGAAGAAGTTCTCGCGCTGGCCGCTGTACAGCTCACCGATGTTCGGTGCGCGCACGGCGGAAGACATGGTGCCACGCAGGCGCAGGTCGTCGATGATCGACCAGTCCAGGCCCCAGCGCCACGCCTTGGTGTGACCGATGGTGGAGTAGTCGGAGAAACGTGCTGCGGCGTCGAAGGTGAGGTTCTGCGCGAACGGCTTGCCCGAGATGAGCGGCAGCGCGGTCTCGATATAGCCTTCCTTGACGTCATACGCGCCGCCCGACGGCGGGATCGCGTTGAGGAAGGTGAGGCCGGTCGCGTCCAGCGGATCGGTGACCTGACGACTGGATTCGCGACGGAACTCCACGCCGGCCGCCATGCTCGCCGAGCCTGCGTCGAACGGCATCTGGAACAGGTTGTTGTTGGTGACGGAGCCGCCACCCACGAACTGGGTCAGACGCGAGGTAGTGGTGGTGGTGGTGTTGAACCACTGCGCCGCCGCCGGATTGATCGCACCGTTGCCAAAGATGCTCGTCGGCACGCAACCGCCGCCCAGGGCGATCGGGTTGAGCACCTTGCCGGTGTTGGCGTTGATGGCATTCGGATTGAGCGTGGAGCGGCAGACGATGTTGCCCTTGCTGTCCTTCACCGCGTCGATCGAGGCGAAGAAGCGATCCTTGATGCGGTTGTTGAAGTTGTGGCGGGTTTCGTCGGTGACGCCGTACGTCACCGAGGCGTCGTACTGCCAGTCGCTGCCGATCAGGCCGTTGGCGCCGAGCACCACGCGGCTGGTATCGCGGGCGGTGTCTTCGCCGCGACGGCCGGCGTCCACGTCAAAGCGACCGACGCTGATGCTGCTGGCGCCGTTGGCCTTCATCAAGGCGGCGAGTTCCGGCGTGATATAGGCGTTGTCAGCTGTGATCTTGTACGCGGAAGCGCCGCTGCCGAAGGCCGGCTGACCAAACTTCTTTACGTCGACATGGCTGTAGGTGCCTTCGGCGTACAGGCGATGCTCGGGCGTGATGTCGAAGCTGGCCACCGAGCTGATGCTGGTGCGGCCGTAGCGCGGCTGCAGCTGGGCTACCTGGTTCAGGTCCACGCGGTCGCAATCGGTGCAGCGGCCGGTGTCGTCGTACAGGCCACCGAAGCGCTGCTTGCGCACGTTGCCGTTGGCGTCGAACACGTAGCGCTTGCTCACGTCCGCCGCCTTGCCGAAGGAGAAGGTGCCGCCTTCGGTGATGGTGTAGCTGCCGGCGTTGCCGAACAGCGCGGCATCGGTCGGTCCGTTGGGCGTCTTGATGGTGGTGTAGGCCTCATGACCGAAGCGGTCGCGGAACTCCAGCGAATCCTGGTTGCTGTGCTCGACTGACACGGCGACGTTGCCGCGGTTGTCGGCGAAGTTCATGCCACCGGTGAGCGAGATGAGCTTCTTGTCGAAGCCGCCGTGTTCGGAGGTGCCGTACTGCGCGTGCAGGTTGGCGCCCTGGTAATTCTTCTTGAGGATGAAGTTGACCACGCCGGTGACAGCGTCGGCACCGTACACGGCCGAGGCGCCGCCGGTGATGATTTCCACGCGCTCGATCCAGTCGGCCGGGATCAGGTTCACGTCAACCGCGGTGTTGCCCGCCGTGGCGCCAACGTAGCGGCGGCCGTTGACGAGCACCAGCGTGCGGTTGGTGCCCAGGTTGCGCAGGTCCTGGCGAGCGATACCGGCCGTGCCGATGTACTGCGTGGAGTTGCCCATGGTGAAGCTGGTGGACAGCTGGGGCATGGTCGTCATCAGATCGCCGACGTTCACGGCGCCCGTGGCCTTGATGTCCGCCGCGGTCAGTACGCTCACCGGGGTGGGCGAAACCACGTTCGGATTGGAAATGCGGGTACCGGTGACCGTTACCGTTTCCAGCTTGGCCGCATTGCTGGCATCGGCCTGGGTTTTCGCAGCATCTTGCGCGATGGCCTGGCCGGTGATGGCGGCCAAACAGGCGAAAGCGAGCAGTTTGCGGGTGTAAGCGGGGTTATTCATGCAGCCGTCTCCCTTACGGGGCATACAGTTACGGGGAGCCGACGTCTAGCAACGTCACTCTGTGGGGACAGTCGTCGGCGGGGAACTCGCCGCTGGGGAACGGCAAGAAGTTACGATTCGATCACAATTTGCTTACACGAAGCTGACGAAATAGCCCGCATTCACGAGGTAGGTAATAGGTCATGAATGGTTGGCACGGGGCTGCATTCGCCCTGGATTGCCTCAGGGCGTTGCCGTTAGAACTGCTGGGGAATAGCGGGCTTAGCGACCGGCGTTGATCGACAACGCCACCGCCTCGGCCACGCGGATGCCGTCCACGGCGGCCGAGAGGATGCCGCCGGCATAGCCGGCGCCTTCGCCGGCCGGGTACAGGCCGCGGGTGTTGAGGCTCTGGTAGTCCTCGCCGCGGCGGATGCGCACTGGCGAGGAGGTGCGCGTTTCCACGCCTGTAAGTACGGCGTCGTGCATGGAGAAGCCCTTGATCTGTCGCTCGAAAGCCGGCAGCGCCTCGCGAATGGCTTCGATGGCGTAATCGGGCAGGGCGGGCGCCAGGTCCGTCAGGTGCACGCCGGGCTTGTACGAGGGCTGCACCGTGCCGAGCGCCGTGGAAGGCGTGCCGTTGATGAAATCGCCCACCAGCTGGCCTGGGGCGCTGTAGTCGCCGCCGCCCAGTTCAAAGGCGCGCGACTCCAGCGCACGTTGCAGCGCGATGCCGGCCAGCGGGCTGCCGCTGTCGTCGAAAGCGGCGAAATCCTTGGGCTCGATGCCCACCACGATGGCTGCGTTGGCATTGCGCTCGTTGCGCGAATACTGGCTCATGCCATTGGTGACCACGCGCCCAGGTTCGGACGTGGCCGCCACCACCGTGCCGCCCGGGCACATGCAGAAGCTGTAGACCGAGCGTCCGTTCTTGCAGTGGTGCACCAGCTTGTAGTCGGCCGCGCCCAGGATGGGGTGGCCGGCCTGCGGGCCGAAGCGTGCGCGGTCGATGACCGATTGCGGGTGCTCGATACGAAAGCCGATGGAGAACGGCTTGGGCTCCAGATACACGCCGCGATCGTGCAGCATGAAAAAGCTGTCGCGCGCGCTGTGGCCCAGCGCCAGCACCACGTGGCTGCTGCGCAGTTGCTCGCCGTTGGCCAGCACCACGCCGCGCACTTGCCGGTTGCCCTCGGCATCGGTATCGACGAGCAAGTCTTCCACGCGCGATTGAAAGCGGATTTCGCCACCCAGCGACTCGATGGTCGCGCGCATGTTTTCCACCATGGTCACCAGGCGGAAGGTGCCGATGTGCGGCTTGCTGACGTAGAGGATTTCCTCCGGCGCGCCGGCCTCAACGAACTCGGTGAGCACCTTGCGGCCGTGATGCTTGGGGTCGGAGATCTGGCTGTAGAGCTTGCCGTCGGAGAACGTACCTGCGCCGCCCTCGCCGTACTGCACGTTGGATTCGGGTTCGAGCTTGCGCTTGCGCCACAGGCCCCAGGTATCCACGGTGCGCTCGCGCACGGCCTTGCCGCGTTCGAGGATGATCGGGCGGTAGCCCATCTGCGCCAGCAACAGGCCGGCGAACAGGCCGCACGGGCCCAGGCCGATCACGATGGGGCGCTCGCTCAGGTCTTCCGGCGCCCGCGCCACGAAGTGGTAGCTGGTATCCGGGCTGGGCTGCACATGCTTGTCGTTGGCGTGGCGCTTGAGCACTGCCGCTTCGTCGGCCACGTCCACGTCCAGCGTGTAGATCAGCTGGATATCGCCGCGCTTGCGCGCGTCGTAGCCACGGCGGAATACCGTCACGGCCCGCAGCGCGTCCTTGCCCAGGCCCAGCTTGGCGCGCGCGGCGGCCGCGATGGCACCCTCCGGGTGGTCGAGCGGGAGCTTGATGTCGGTGAGTCGCAGCATGCGGGCGGGGCGGTCAGGCGGAGATGGCCGCGCATTTTCGCACGTCCTGCACCGGCCTTGCCGCCGGAGAGGTGCTCCGGCGCCGCGACAGGGTGGATCAGCCTTCGGCGGCGATGCGGCGCAGGGTCTGCTCGAACACCTCGGGCGGCTGGCCACCCTGGATCAGGTAGCGCCCGTTGACAATCACCGAAGGCACCGCCTGGATGCCCTGCGAGCGGTAGAACTGCTCCTGGGCGCGCACGTCCTGGGCGTAGCGGTCCTCGTCCAGCACATGGCCGGCTTCCACCGGGTCCAGCCCGACCTGAGCGGCCACGTCCACCAAGACGTCACGCGTGCTCACGTCGCGGCCGTCGGTGAAATACGCGGCCAGCAAGGCCTGCTTGAGCTCGGCCTGGCGACCTTCCAGCGCGGCCCAGTGCAGCAGGCGGTGCGCATCGAACGTGTTCACCACGCGCTTGCGGCGATCCATGTTGAACGTAAAGCCCAAGCTGGCGCCGCGCTCGCGAATCGCCTCCTGGTTGGCGCTGATTTGTTCGGGCGTACTGCCGTACTTGCGCACCAGGTGCTCCACCGCATCTTCGCCCTCGGGCGCCATCTGCGGGTTGAGCTCGAATGGCTGGAAATGAAGCTCTGTGGTGACTTCCTCGCCAAGGCGGTCCAGCGCTTGTTCCAGCGACTTCAGGCCAATGGCGCACCACGGGCACACCACGTCGGAAACGAAGTCGATTTTCAGCGTGGTGGGGACAGTCATGGCGCGGTTCCGGTGAGTAAGGCTACCGAGGTGGGTGCGCGGTATGGGGCTATCAAGGTGTCGACGCACGGGCGAGCCGGTGCGTCGACAGGAGCGAGTGGATCAGGGCTTGCCGATAAAGTCGGTCTTGCCCAGCTCCGCGCCGGCCTCGCGCAGGATCGCGTACGCCGTGGTGCAGTGGAAGAACAGGTTGGGCAGCACGAAATGCAGCAGGTAACCCTGGCCTTCGAACTGCTGCTCGCCGTTGCGCGTCTTGATGGTGACGGCGCGCGTTTCGCTGCCGTCGATCTGCTCGGCCTTGAAGCCCTTGATGTACTCGATGGCGCGCTCGATGCGCGCATGCAGCTCGGCGAAGCTCGATTCGGTGTCCTCGAACTTCAGCGGCTCCACGCCGGCCAGGCGGGCGCAGCCGTTCTTGGCCATGTCGGTGGCGATCTGCACCTGGCGGGTGAGCGGGAGCATGTCCGCGGTGAGGCGCGCCTGCAGCAGCAGCGAGGGCTCGTACTTGCGCGCATGGGCATGCTCTTCGCCCTTGCGCAGCACATGCTGCAGGTTGTGCAGCGCGCGCAGGAACACCGGAACGGAAGCTTGATACATCGACAGCGTCATGGGGTTTGCTCCGAGGAGTCGGGGGTAGGAGAGGTATTGATGGTGGCGATCGAGGCGTGATCAAGCGGCGCGGCAGTGGCGTCGTCCGGACGCGCAAGATCATGCACGCGTTTGGTCACCCGCACCGCGATCAAGGTGCCCACCAGCAGCAAGCCCGCCGATAGCACAAAAGCCAGGCCCGGCAGGTGCAGGGGCGAACTGGGCGCGATGGAGAAGGAGAACACCTGAGCGAACAGGTACGGCCCAAAGATGCCGGCAAAACTCTGCAAGCTGCTGATGGCCCCTTGCAGGCGGCCCTGCTCGGTGGGGTCGACCTGGTGAGTCATCAGCGATTGAATGGGCGGGCCGGACAGCCCCCACAACGCCATCAACGGAATACCCAGCAGGAACATCCCACCGCTATCGGCCAAGCCCATCACCAGGAATGCACCGATACCGCACAGCATGCCGCCCAGCATAAGGCGCCGCTCGCCCAGTCGAGGCGCCAAACGCCGCGTCAGCACGGCCTGCACCAGGCCATCGCAGGCGCCTACAAGCATCAGCACGTAACCCACGGCCTGGGTGCCCCAGCCGTAGCGATAGTCGGCGTAGAGCACAAAGGTGGTCTGCAGCACGTAGTGCGCGAGGAACACCAGGAACATCACCACGGCCAGCCCCAGCACCAACGGGTAACGCCGTAGCAGGGCCAGCGAGCCCAGCGGATGCGCCGTATGCAGTTCGAAGCGCGGCGTGCGGCGCTCTTTGGGCAGCGACTCGGGCAGCACGAACAGGCCGTACAAGAAGTTGCAGGCCGCCAGCGCCGCCGCCACCCAGAACGGCAGGCGCAGGTCGTAATGACCCAGCAGGCCGCCCACGCCAGGGCCAATGATGAAGCCCAGGCCAAACGCGCTGCCCAGGATGCCGTACGCCGCCGCGCGCTTTTCCTTGGGCGTGATGTCCGCGATATAGGCGTTGGCGGTGGTAAAGCTTGCCGCCGTCATGCCCAGCAGCACGCGCGCCACGAACAGCAGCCACAGCGTGGGCGCCAGCGCCAGCAGCACGAAATTGATGGCCAGCCCCGCATTGGAGATCAGGATGACCGGCCGGCGCCCGAAACGATCGGAAAGCGCGCCCTGCACCGGCGAAAACGCGAACTGCACCGCCGCGAACACGGTACTGAACACGCCCACCCACCACGCGGCATTGGCGATGCCGCCGCCGGCCAACTGCTGCACCAGGTGCGGCAGCACCGGGATGACGATGCCGAACCCCAGCATGTCCAGCACCACGGTGATGTAGATAAGCGTGATCGCGGCCCGACGGCCGGAGCGCAGTTCGGTGGTGGGAGAGGTGTCCATGAGGCGCGGCTGGTGGTGAGGTGGGCACGATAGCCGATTGCGCAAAGGGCTGGGTGTGCGGTGCACGATGGGGCTGGCGGCTGGGCGCAATGGCCTGGCGGGCTGCGCTGCTCCCCATTCTCCCGCTCCGTCATCCCCGGGAGCCCCAAAAAGGGGCCAAGAGCGGGAGTCGCCTCTCAATTGCCGACCGGCTGGTCATCCAGCGCCTTTGCTTTGGCGCGATATAGCAAGCCAGGTCGCGGGGCGGGATCGATAGCGAGCGACGCAGGACGGTCGCCGCTTGTGGCGGGTGACACGCGCCGCCGCAACCAGACGGGCGCGAGCGCTTTGCGCGCCTGGGGCTGAATCTGCCTCCGCCAAGGCACCGTTGATCGGCGAACGGACAATACGGGGAGCGCTCCGCTGCATGGATCGCCCAATCGCCGGGCGGTGCCAACACCCATCGGCGCCCGCCTCATACCGCCGCAGCCACGTTTCAGCCGAGCCCAAACCCCGCACCAGCTATCATTAGCAAATGAGTACCCTTCAATCCCCCCTCCCCACCATCCGCCTCAAAACCGACCGCGCCCCGGGCCACCCCTGGGTCTGGTCCGCTCAGGTCATCAAGCCCGAGACCCGGCTGCCGCCCGGCAGCGTGGTCGATGTGGAAGACGCCAAGGGCCGCTTTGTCGGTCGCGGTTTCTGGAACGGTCACGCGCGCATCGCCCTGCGCCTGCTTACCACCGACCCGACCGAGGCCATCGATGCCGAATGGATCGCCGCGCGCATCGATCGTGCCGTGTCCCTGCGCCAGGAGTGGCTGCAACTCGATCGCGTGAGCGACGCCTGGCGCGTGGTGCACAGCGAGGGCGACGGCCTTTCCGGGCTGGTGGTGGATCGCTACGCCGACATCCTGGTCATCGAGTACTTCGCCGCCGGCATGTGGCGGTTCCGCGAGGCCATCCATGCCGCGCTCAAGCGGCATTTTCCGGACGCGCGCCTGTACTGGTTTGCCGAAAACCACGTGCAGAAGCAGGAGTCCTTCGATTGCCGCTCGCCGGAAGCTCCGGCACCGGTGGAAGTGCATGAGCACGGGCTGCGTTTCCACGCGGCACCGGGCTACGGCCACAAGACGGGCTTTTTCGCCGACCAGCGCGAGAACCGCCATCACTTTGCGCGCCTGGCCAAGGGCCGCCGCGTGCTGGATCTGTGCTGCAACGCCGGTGGATTCGCCGTGCACGCGCTGGCCGCCGGTGCGAGCGAAGCCATCGGCGTTGACATGGACCCGGGCATCCTGGAGATCGCCCGCGCCAATGCCGCCGCCAACGACGTGCCGGCGGTGTTCGAGCAGGCGGACATCTTCGACTGGTTGCGCGCGGCGGTGTCGCGTGGCGAGCAGTTCGACGCGGTGATCCTGGACCCGGCCAAGCTCACCCGCGACCGCAACAAGGTGGTGGATGCGCTCAAAAAGTACTTCGCCATGAATCGCCTCGCGCTCGACGTGATCCCGCCGGGCGGCCTGCTGCTGACCTGTTCGTGCACGGGCCTGGTGAGCGAGGCGGATTTCCTGGAAATGCTGCGTCGCGTGGCGCTCAACGCAGGGCGCGAAATCCAGGTGCTGCATGTGGCGGGCGCGGGGGCGGATCATCCGTTCCGCAGCGACGTGCCGGAAGGCCGCTACCTCAAGGCGGTGTTCTGTCGCGTGATGTAATTCAACGCAAGGAGTGCCCCGATGGATGTGGTCCAAACCATTTGCGACTACAACGCCGGGCGCGACCCCGAGCGCCTGGAGCGCAAGTACGCCGCGATGCGACGCGACCCGTTCGTGTTCCTGCGCGGCAGCTGCCACCTGTTCTACGAACGCCTGCCCGAGGCCAAGGTGTTCGCCAAGGCGCCGCTCACCTGGGTGTGCGGCGATCTGCACCTGGAGAACTTCGGCAGCTTCAAGGGCGATAACCGCCTGGTGTACTTCGACCTCAACGACTTCGACGAAGCCGCGCTGGCGCCGTGCAGCTGGGAGTTGATTCGCCTGCTGACCAGCGTGCACCTCGCCGCCGGCAGCCTGGCATTGAGCGGCGCGCAGGCCAACCTGCTGTGCAAGCGCTTTCTGGATGCCTACGTGCAGGCGTTGCGCCAGGGCAAGGCGCGCTGGATCGAACGTGACACCGCACAGGGCATGGTCGGTGACTTGCTGGGCAGCCTGCGCGGTCGACTGCGCCCGCATTTCCTGGACAGTCGCACCGAACGCAAGGGCAAGCGCCGCATCATCCGGCTGGATGGCAGGCGCGCATTGCCGGTGACCGACAAGCAGCGCGACAAGGTCACCGCGCTGATCGGCAAGATCTGCGCCCACGAAGCTGACCCCTCGTTCTACAAAGTGCTGGATGTGGCGCGCCGCATCGCCGGCACCGGCAGCCTGGGCGTGGATCGCTATTCGATCCTGGTGCAAGGCAAGGGCTCGCCCGACGGCAACTACCTGCTGGATCTCAAGCAGGCACTGCCTTCCTCGCTGGTGCCGCAACTGGGCGTGCCGCAGCCGGCATGGTCCAGCGAGGCTGCGCGCGTGGTGGGCGTGCAGCAGCGCATGCAGGCGATCTCGCCGGCATTCCTGCGTGCGGTGACCATGGGCCGCAAGAGCTACGTGCTGCGCGGCCTGCAACCCACCGAGGACCGTGTGGCCCTGGCCGACTGGCACGGCAAGTTCGAGCGCCTGGCCGGCGTTCTGGGCACCATGGGTCACCTCACCGCGTGGGCGCAGTTGCGCAGCAGCGGCCGCGAGGGCTCGGTCACCGCCGACACACTGATCGCCTTTGCCGAAAAGCGCCGCTGGCCCGGTCAATTGCACAAGTTGGCCCAGGAGTGCGCCAAGCGCACCCGGCAGGACTGGAAGCTGTTCGCCAAGGCTTATGACCAGGGCGCGTTTGCGCTTTGACGCAAGCCGATCCCGGTATCTGAGACGCCAGCGCGTACACTTGGCGGCCTGTATACCTGGGTGTTGCCATGTCCGTGACTGACGTTCTCCTGATTGTGCTTGTCCTTGCCGTGCTGGTGCTGATTGCCTTGCAGGTGATGGGCCTGTTGCGCGGCCGCGACGATGGCAGCCTCACCGCGCGCCTGGACGCACTCAAGGACGACAACCGCCACCTGCGCGAAGCCCTGGCGCAGGAGCAGCGCGCCGGGCGCGGCGAGGTCACCCAGTCGCTGGCCCAGTTCCGCACCCTGGTGCAGGAGCAACTCGGCGGTATGAGCGCGCAGCAGCACGAGCGCATCGGTCATTTCGGCCAGCGCCTGGACGTGCTCACCGAACGCACCGACAACGGCCTGCAGGCGCTGTCCCAGCGCCTCACCGAAGACGCGCGCCGCAGTCGCGAAGAACTCAACCTGGGTCTCAACCGTTTCGGCGAACAGCAACAGCAGCGTCTTACGGCGCTCACCGCCGACAACGAAAAGCGCATGGGCGAAGTGCGCGCCACGCTCGAAACCAAGCTCAAGGCCCTGCAGGACGACAACGCCGCCAAGCTGGAGCAGATGCGCGCCACCGTGGACGAGAAGCTGCAGACCACGCTGGAAACGCGCCTGGGTCAGTCCTTCGCGCTGGTATCGGAGCGCCTGGAGCAAGTGCAGCGTGGCCTGGGCGAAATGCAGAACCTAGCCACCGGCGTGGGCGACCTCAAGCGCGTGCTCACCAACGTGAAGACGCGCGGCATCCTGGGCGAGGTGCAGCTGGCGGCCCTGCTGGAGCAGTTGCTCACCAGCGAGCAGTACGACGCCAACGTGATCACCGTGCCAGGCAGCAGCGACCGCGTGGAGTTTGCCGTGCGCATGCCGGGCGCCAGCGAGGGCGGCCAGCTCTACCTGCCCATCGATGCCAAGTTCCCGGTCGAGGATTACCAGCGCCTGCTCGACGCCCAGGAGGCCGCCGATGCCGATGCCGCCGCGCAGGCCGGCCGTGCACTGGAAACGCGTGTGCGCGACGAAGCCAAGCGCATCCGCAGCAAGTACGTGGCGCCGCCGCACACCACCGACTTTGCCGTGCTGTTCCTGCCCACCGAGGGCTTGTACGCCGAAGTCATCCGCCGCCCTGGCTTGTTCGAGGCCTTGCAACGCGACTTCCACGTGACGGTGGCCGGGCCCACCACGCTCACGGCCTTGCTCAACAGCCTGCAGATGGGCTTCCGCACACTGGCCATCGCCAAGCGCAGCAGCGAGGTGTGGACCTTGCTCGGCGCGGTGAAGAGCGAGTTCGGCAAGTTCGGCACGGTGCTGGAGAAAACCCGCAAGAAGCTCAACGAAGCCAGCAACGTGATCGACCAGGCCAGCGTGCGCACGCGCGCCATCGAGCGCAAGCTGCGCGGCGTGGAAACGCTGCCCGGCGAAGAAGCCCAGCAACTGCTGGCCGACGCACCCGCCATCGACGATGGCGGGGATGAGGAAGACGAAGGCTAGGAACGGATGCGCTGATTGACTCGGCGCATCCCTAGGTGCCAGCGGTCATGCGGATGCGCTGACCAAGCTCCCGCTGTTGCCGCCGCCCTCGGCCAGGAGCGCCGTCACCAGCGCTGACACCGCCGACTCCAATTGCCCCAGGGTGGTGGCGATAGCTGACTGCAACGCGGTCACGCGGGCGAGGTTCGCGGGGTCCTTCGCTTGCGGCCCGGAGGTGGCGGCATGCAATTGTTCTTGCTGCTGCGCCAGCATTTTCTGTAGCTGGGCGATTTCGCGCTTCAGTGCCTGCACCGTGGGGCTGGCGGCGCCGGAACTGCTGTCGCTCCCGTCGCTGGCACCGGCGCTGTTGGCGGGCGATTTGATGGCGCTGCCGGCCACGTTGACATGCGAGCCCGATGCCGCGTCTTGCGGCGCCTCGGTCGCACTGCCGGCGGTGGTGGTGCCCGCGATGTTCACGGGGATGCTGGAGGTATCCATATGGATGCCGATGTTCATGGCCATTCCTTGTGCACGGTCGCCCGGTAGATCGGCCGATACGCCATAACCTTGAATGAAGGCAGCAGCGACGCCCGAGGCATCCGGGGCTGCTTAACCCCATCGCCTAACCCCCGGCGTTTCATCTCATGCACCGGTGCTCGGTGCCTGCCAGGAGCCTTCGCATGAACTCGCGCACCCTGTTGTTCGCGGCACTGGCCGCGCTCGCTGCCAGCGGCCCGGCCACCGCCGTGGGGCGTCTGATCGATGTGACGGTATATGACCGCACCGATGGTCAGTCGCTACCCGTCTATAACTACCAGGGCCGCAGCTACGTGGCCGGGCAGCCCGGCCATCGCTACGAGATCCGGCTACGCAGTCGGGACGGCGAGCGGCTGCTGAGTGTGCTGTCGGTGGATGGTGTCAACGCGATCTCCGGCGATACGGCCGACTGGTCGCAGGCGGGCTACGTGCTGGCACCGCATGGCGGTGCCAGCATTCGCGGCTGGCGCAAGAGCCTGTCGGCTGTGGCGGATTTCGTGTTCGCCGATGCCGCGCGCAGTTATGCCGCCCGCACCGGGCGACCGGACAACGTGGGCGTGATTGGTCTGGCCGTGTTTCGGCCCCGCGAGCAGGTGCCGGTCATCGCTATGCGAGCCGCCGACATGCCCTCGCCGGCAGCCAAGGCGGCGCCCACGCAATCGGCTCCGCCTGCGCAAAGGGATGCGATGGCGCAAGCCCCGTCCCGCGCCAGCATCGCGTCAGCACCGGCTCCCATCGTGCCGATGGAGCAAGGGCCACTGGGCACCGCACACGGCGAACGCGAGAATTCGCTGGTGAGCTACACCCAGTTCCCGCGCGCGTCGTCCACGCCAGACGAGGTCATCACGGTCTATTACGACACACGCGAGCGGTTGATTGCACAGGGTGTGCTGCCGCAGGAAAGCGCGCTGCCCTCGCGGCCCGATCCATTCCCAGGGCACTTTGTTCCCGACCCGCGCTGAGCTTTCGCGCGTCGTTCAACTTCCGGCAGGCCGAAGCATGGCAGCATCAGGGGACGCGCCCGCGAGGCGGGCGCCATGTCAGGAGTCACCATGCTGGACGCCTTGCCTACGTTGATCCGCACACTGGAACAGGATCGCTCGCTGGAGCAACCCGAGCGATTGCGCGAACGGGTGCAAGCGTTGGATCGCCTCGACGAGCTGCTGCAGATCGCCGCGAGCTCCCCTGAGCAAATCCATTGGCGACAGCGCGGCGAGGCGGTGTGGGCTCGCCTGGATCGTGTGCAGCGGCGACTGAGCGAGGCGATTCGCTTGGCTATCGTGCAAGGCGCGGGCGCGCATGCGTTGCGTGGCTGGTCGGCGCCAGGCGAGGCGGGCGACCCGCAAGGCTACGATCATCTCGATGCGCTGGTGAGCGATGTGCTCGCCTTCGACGAACCTGGCACGCCGCTGCGCACGCTGGACAAGGACATGGTGTTCTACCAACCCACGCCTGCGCGTCATGTGTTCGAGTTGATCGAGCGTGCTCGCCTGAACTGCGACGACGTGCTGGTGGACCTTGGCTCCGGCCTGGGTCATGTGCCGCTGCTGGTATCCATCTGCACCGGCGCGCGCAGCGTGGGCATTGAGCGTGAGCCAGTCTATGTGGATGCCGCGCGCCAGCAAGCACAGGCGCTGCGGCTCGATCGCGTGGAGTTTCTCGCGCAGGACGCGCGCGAGGCCGATGTGTCGCGCGGCACCGTGTTCTACCTCTACACGCCCTTCAGCGGCGGCATCCTGCGCGAGATGCTGGACAAGCTGGCGCTGGAGAGCCGCCAGCGCCCGATTCGCCTGGCCACGCTGGGCCCGTGCACCGATGCAGTGGCGAACGAGCCGTGGCTGGAGCTGGAGGGCCCGCGCGAGGCCCATCGCATTACGCTGTTTCGCTCACGCGGCTGAGCAACTCAGCTGCCGCTTAGTGGCGTCTTCAGGCGCAGGCCGCTGTCGCCGCCTTGCAGGGCGCCGTCGGGCACGGCATCCGGTGCCTGGGCAGCCAGTGCCGGGCTGATCCAAGGCGGCGTTTCGCGTGGGCCGGGGATGTAGGGGCGCCAGGAGCCGTAGGGATGCTCCTCAATCGGCTTGCCAATCTGATGCAGGGTGAACACCACTGGCACGCGCGCCACGAAGTACGGATCGTCCTGTGCCTTGCCCTGGGTGGGCAGGTTAAAGGTCCAAGTCTTGGCGGCCTTGATGGAGGCGTTGGCCAGCAGCTTGCGCGCCCACTGCATCTCGGACTTGCTGCCGTACTGATCCAGGTTCACCTGCTCGGCAACAGCTTCCTGCACCGTGCCATCACGGCCGATGCGCAGCATGAGGTAGACCGCGCCGGATGCACGTGCATTGATGGCTTCCTGAGGATAACGCGGCCGCACCGATTGATCCTTGTAGCTCACGTAATTCGAATTGATGGCATTCTTGGAACCGAACCAGGCGTCTGCCACCCTCACGTTGAAGTTGCCATTCCCGGTGGGTGTGGCCAACAAGCGTAGATTCATCTGGCTCTTTACCACCTCGGTGCTCGGCCCCGACAGGTCGAAAGACAAGCGCGACATGGTCTTGTCAATCACCTCGCGCAACGGCGCCGACAGCTTGTCCGGCTGGTCGAGCACGTAGCCGTGCAGGCTTCCGTCCGGGTTCACCTCGACCGAACCGGTCACCTCCATGGTGGCCTCCGTGGTCTTGCGGACATCCTGGGCCTGCGCCACGGCTGAGGCTGCGCCCAAGGCAAGGCAAAAGAGTAGGGTGCGTACCAGCTTCATGCGTATCTCCCTATGTGATTGGCGCACATTCTATAGAGGCCGCATCTTCTGATGCGTGCAGGTGGGACAACTCCCATGGTGGCAGCCCCAAGTGCCTGATCCGGTGGGCTCACCGGCCCAGCCCGCCCGAAGCTTGACGGGGGCGTTACACTGGAGGGTCTCAAGCCGTACCCGAAGGAACCCGCATGAGCGACCAGCACGAGCCGACCGAAGTCACCCGCGAACAGGCCGAGGAGGCCGTACGCGTCCTGCTGCGCTGGTCGGGCGAGGATCCCAGCCGCGAAGGCCTGCTCGATACCCCCAAGCGCGTGGTCAAGGCGTACCGGGACTGGTTTGCTGGCTATCAGGTCGATCCGGGCGAGTACCTGCGCCGCACCTTCGAGGAAGTAGCCGGCTACGACGAAATGGTGGTGCTGCGCGACATCGAGTTCGAAAGCCACTGCGAGCACCACATGGCGCCCATCATCGGCCGCGCCCACGTGGGCTACCTGCCGACCAACCGCGTAGTGGGCATCAGCAAGCTCGCCCGCGTGGTGGATGCCTATGCGCGTCGCTTCCAGGTGCAGGAAAAGCTCACCGCGCAGATCGCCCAGTGCATCCAGGAGAACCTGCACCCGGCCGGCGTGGCCGTGGTGATCGACGCCAGTCACGAGTGCATGACCACGCGCGGGGTGCACAAGCGCGGCGTGTCGATGGTTACCAGCCAGATGTTGGGCGCCTTCCGCGACGACGCACGCACGCGTTCGGAGTTCCTCCAGTTCATCGGCATCCGCGGCGGCCGCTGAGCACTGCGCCCTTGATGTTGCCGATGGAAAGCGCAGACGCCGACGAGCGTCTGCAAGACGTACTGCGCGACGGCGTCAGCGCCGAAGACCTTCCTGCCGTGTTCCCGCTGCTGCGCGGGCGTGCCGTGCTGCGCGCGTTCAGCGCGCTGTTCCACGGTGGCGATGCGCAGGTGCTGTTGCGCCTGCTAGTGCTGCGCACGCTGGGCGCCCGCGCGCACGCGCCGGAATGGGCGCCGTCGGAAATCCGCGACCAGCTCGCCTTTGTCGAGCCGGTCAAGCTCGAAACCGTGGTGCAGCGCCTGAAGGAGCACGAGCTGCTCACGTGGGACAGCGAAACGCTGCGCTATCGCGTCAGCCCGCTGGGCCGCAAGGCGCTGGCGGCCGTAAGCACCCTGCTGGAGTTCGAGCGCGACGACGAGGACGGCCTGGGCTACATCACCGCCCAGCTCGCCGCCGGCCAGGCGGTGGGTCGCATCTCGGCCGACGAATTGGGGCATTTGCTGTCGCGCCTGTCCGAGCTGAAGGAAGACTTCGACCGCGCCGTGCTCTCCGGTTCCGAACACCGTATTCGCCGCGCCGCCGCGCGGCTCGATTCGGTGTGGACATGGGTAGAGAAGGGCACCGAGGTGGTAAGCGCCATCGCCGACAGCGACGAGCTGGACCCGGCCACGCACCGCCTGGCCCAGGCCGTGGGCCGCGCGCAGAGCGCGCTGCTGCGCCAGGCCGGCGTGTTCCAACGCGAGCTCAACAAGATCGACCAGCACCGTGTGCACCTGGGCCGTACCGGCCTGTCTTCCTCCGACCTGGTGGCCTGGCTGCGCGCGCAGGGTTCGGAAAAGCTCGCCCGGCACGCCGACGAAGCGCAGCTCATGCCGGTGCATCCGCCTTTCCTGCAGGACCAGATCGCGCTGGATGTTGCCGAGTTCGAGCTGCTCGAACGCGAGCGTGCCGCCGCCGAAAGCAGCGAGCTGCCCAACGCGGAGGCCACGCCCTCCACCCACGATCTACCCATCGACGACGAAGACCTCTCGCCCCTGCTCGCCTGGCAGGGCGAACTGGCGGCCGTGGTCGACCCACTCGAACTCAGCGACACCCTGCGCGGCGACGACTACGCGCTGAGCGCTTACCGCCTCTCGTTGCTGGGCCTGCTGGGCGACCCGGAATCCTCCGCCCTGCAAGGGCCCACCGCCGATCTGGCGCGCTTGCCGCTGCAACTGGAAATTGAACCGCGCCTGGTCGACCCCGGCTTGGCGGCGATCGCGCTGGTCAGCGCGGGCCGCCTGCACCCCAAGGACAAGAGACATGCATGACGAAACGGCCGCCCTGGTGGCCCGGCTGCTCTCGCAGCGCTGGCTGCCGCGCGACGACGCGCAGGCGCGCAAGGCGCTGCTGGACGAAAGCTTCCGCGAAGACCTCGACCGACGCCTCGCCGCCGTTGGCCTGGAACTGCGCGAGCATCCGTACTCGGCCTATATCGGCGTAGCGGTGACGCGCAGCGCCGAACGGCACGTGTTCGGCGGCAGCGACAGCTGGATCTCCAACACCTTGCAGCTGGACCGCGATGCGGTGGCGCTGCTGGTGGTGCTGTGGGCGCTTATCGTGCTGCCCAAGCGCCAGCGCCAGCTCGACCGCCAACAGGCCGAAGCCGATGCCTCGCAGACGCAGATGTTCGCCGAAGCCAAGCCGATCTCGCGCGACCCCGCGCTGTCGCCGGTGGTGGCCGAGCGCACCCTGCTGGCCGATTTCGGCGACAAGCTCGGCGGCAAGACGCGCGTGAACTTCAACCTGGGCGTGCTCAGCCGCCACGGCTTCGTGGTGCGCCGCAAAGGCGAGATCGCCGAAGGCCCCTTGCTCGATCTGGTGTTCGACTACGAACGCACCGCGCGACGCATCCTCGACGGCGCGCTGGGCGACCTGCTGGCGGGCCTCACCCCGCGCGATGACCTCGGCGACAGCGACGACTCGCTCTACGACGACACCGACGAACTGGACGACAGCGAAGTGACCCACGATGTTTGATTTCCGCAGCCTCGAAGTCATCCATTGGGACTACTGGCAGCGCTTCAGCCTGCCGCTGGATACCAACATCGTCACCGTGGTCGGCCCCAACGGTTCGGGCAAAACCACCTTGCTCGACGCGCTGCGCACCCTGCTCACCATCGACTGCGCCGGCAATCGCGACTACAAGAGCTACCTGCGTCACAACGGCAAGCCGTTCGCCTGGCTGCGCGCCCGCGTCGGCAACCCGCCTGGCCCGCGCGGCGAGCGTCCGTTCTTCCCCATCATGGACAGCGAAGTCACGTTGGCCCTGCGCATCCAGAAGAAGGGCGGCGAGTGGCAGCGCCAGTACGTCGTGCTTGGCGGCGACGTGAGCGTGGATGAGATCGAGGCGCGCAACGAATGGCTGGGCCTGCGCGAATACCGTGTGCGCCTGGAGGGCGCGGGCCTGTCGCAGGCCATCCGCCGCGTGCTCACCCTGGAACAGGGCGCCACCGACAAGCTCTGCCAGCTGCCGCCCAAGTCGCTGCTCGACCTGGTGTTCGACGTGTTCGGCGACAAGAGCGTGCTGGAGGATTACCAGCGCGCCCGCAACGAGCAGGCCGAAGCCGATCGCGAACTGCATGGCCTGGAGCACCAGCTATCGCTGATCGGCGTGAGCCTGCAGGAGGCCGAAGGCCGCGTGCGTTCATGGCAGGAGTGGGACGCGCTCAAGCGCGAGCACGCCGACCTGGTCGCCGAAACGCTGCCGCGCACCGAACTGGCCGAACTGGCGGCGGGCATCCGTGGCGCGCGCCCGCAGTTGCTCGGCCTCAAGCGCAAATGCCGTGACCTCTCCACCCGCGATGTGGAGCTGCAACGGCAGTTGCAGTCGCTGGATGGCCTTGAGGAAACCCTGCGCGCCGAACAGCACGGCGCCGACCAGGCCCGCCAGCAAGCCAAGGCGCAACTGGACGAAGCGCGCAGCGCCGAAACCGCCAACGCCACCGTGCTCAAGCAGGAGCAACACCTGCGCAAGCTGGTGGCCGAACAGGACGGCGCCGATCATGAACAGCAAGGCAAGCGCCTCGTCGACGCACGCAGCCAGCTCGGTCGCCTGCAAGCGGACGAAATGCGCCTGCGCGAACAGCTCGCCACCCTCACCGCGCAGCTCAGCGCCTGGCGTCGCGGCCAGCGCTATACACCGGAGTTCGAGCAGACCTTCCGCCGCGCGCTGGACGAGGCCAACATCGGCCACAGCATGCTGAGCGAAATCGTGGAGATCACCGATCCGCGCTGGCAGGCGGCCGTGGAAGCAGTGCTCGCCGGCTATCGCCACGTGGTGTTGCTCGATCATCCGCGCGACCGCGAAGCTGCCTGGCGTCTGGGCGAGCAGCATCGCTACAAGCACTTCGTGGTGGCCGACCGTGCCCCGACCACCGCGCCCACGCGCGGCTCCCTGCTGGAAGTGGTGGACTTCACCGCGCCCGCACCGGAATGGCTGCTGCGCCAGCTCGACCGCATCCGCCGCGTGGACGACGTGGCCGACGGTGCCAAGCTGGGCAAGGAGCAGGACTGGATCACGCCGCAGGGTTACTTCCGCGAGCGTCGCGGTGGCCGCCACCTGGGTGTGGACGACGTGTACTTCGGCAGCGCCGCGCGCGAGCGCCAGCTGCGCGAAGGCGAAGACCGCCTGCAGCAGATCGAAAAGCAGCTGCGCGCCCTGGCCGACAAGCGCAAGAAGTGCCAGGAAGACGCCAGCGACGCCGAAAGTCTGCTGCGCGGCGCCAACGCCAGCGGCCAGCTGGCCGATCGCGCGGACGAATTCGCCGCGGCGCACGAAGCGCAGGCTGCCCTACAGGATGACGTGCAGCGCTGCGCCGACAGCTACGCCGCGGCCGAAGCCCACTACGAAGCCGTGCGCGAGAAGCGCCAGCAGAACTCGCGCCAGCGCGACAACGAAGCACGCGAGCACAAACAGGCCCAGCAGCAACTGGCTGACAGTGCGCGTCAGTTCAACCAGTCGCGCAACGAACAGATCGATCGTCTCAAAGCCTTCCGCCACAAGCGCAGCCACGTGCGCCCGGCGCATCGCGGTCGCCGTGCGATGGCCGAGCTGCGCGAACGCTACGAATCGCCCGCGGCTGTGCGCCGCGAGATCGAGCGTATCGAACGCCGCCTCAACGAGGGTCACTGGGAAACCGATGATGGCGTGCTGCCGTTGCGCGACAAGTTCGCCAACGACCACGACGGCCTCAAGCAAGATCTGCAACGCCGCCGCGTGCACCTGGAGCGCGCCGCGCGCATTACCCACGAAGCACGCGCGGCCTACCTCAACGTGCTGCGCAACACGGTCAAGCGCTATGCGCGCAACCTCAAGGTGCTGGCCGACCTGGCCGGCATCGGGGTGGACGTGGATTTGCCCGAGCTGTCCAACGAAGACCTGGCGCTGGCCCAGGCTGGCCTGACCGTGCGCTTCGAGTTTGACAAGAAGGGCTGGATCGGCATGGACGACGGCGAAGCCTCCGGCGGCCAGCAGGTGATGAAGTCGCTGCTGTTGCTGGTGGCGCTGATGCGCGACGAGGATCGACCCGGCGGCTTCGTGTTCATCGACGAACCGTTCGCGCATCTGGACATCTTCAACATCGACAAGGTGGGCGCCTTCCTCAAGTCCACCCGGGCGCAGTACATTCTCACCACCCCGGCTACGCACAACATCAACGTGTTCCAGCCCAGCGACCTCACCCTGGTCACCAGCAAGCGCCGCCCCGGCGCCACCTGGGCGCAGCCGCTGGCGGTGCTCCGCCGCCGCACCGAGGCCGCCTGATGTCCACGCGGCCAGGCATGCGCACCGCGTTGCGGCTCGCTGCTCTGGCCGCTCTGCTGTTGCCACCGGCGCTATGGGCGCAGAGCACGCCGCAGGAATACCTGCAGCAGTTAGATACCGATGGCGATGGGCGGGTGAGCGAGGCGGAGTACGTGGCGCACATGAGCGAGGGCTTCTATCGCCTCGACGTGAATCACGATGGCGTGCTCACACCGGACGAGCTGCCGGGCGGACACGGCAAGCCGATCACGCTGAAGCAGTTTCAGGACAACTTGCGGCGGCAGTTCCACCGGCTGGACCGCAACCACGATGGGTATCTGGATGCGCGAGAGCTGGCGCAGCCTCCGCAGTGAGGTTCGCTTGGGCACGGCGTCTGGAAGCGACCTTGCCTGCGCTTCAGTTGCATCTGCTCAGGATCGCGCCTCACCCAAATAGGCTCGTTGCGCCGGCCCAGTGCCAGCTTTGCCCACGCCATCCTCACCCTTACCTACAACGTCATCCCTGCGAAAGCAGGGATCTAGCGCCTTGGCTTTTGTTGTGGCGCTATGGCGCCCAGGCTCACCGGTGACCGAGCTGACAGCGACACCGCACGGTTAGAGACGAAAGCACACGCGAGACCAGGCTTTGGGTTGCCGAAAAACGCCCCGCGCTTTCGCAGGGACCGCGTCGCTTGAGAACGGAGGCATGCAACATGCCTCGCGCTCACGTCGCATCGGTCTCCTCAGGCACGTTACCGCAAGCGCAACGCCAGCCACGACAACAGCGCCAGCAGGTTCACGCCCAGGCGCGCCACGCCCGGCCCCGCCACCGCGAGCAGGAAACCCTCGCTGCCCACATGCCAATCCAGGCCCAGGCGCATCGGCAACTGCAGCGTGGCGTAGACATTGATGAAGGCGCCGCAATGCAGCGCATAGCTCAAGATCGGCGTGGCGACCAGCGGCAGCTGCATCAACTGCGCCCAGCCCGACAGGCGCACGCCTTGCTCGCTGCCTTCGATCAGCAGCACGCCAGCCACCAGGATGAAGGTGTAAAGCACCAGGCCAATCACCGCCACGATGGAATCGTGCGGCGAACCGAACGGCAGCAATCGGCGCAGCATGGTCACCATGCCGAAGAAGCCGCCTGCCACTTCAAGAATGCCGATCAGCCGGAACAGGAAATTGCGCACGTGCGTACCCGCGTAAAAGCCCGGAGCATAGCGGAAGCCCGGGCCGCACATGAGCGCTTGGTGCGCATTTCCTCGAAGCAGCGGCCATGCACGTTCGGCTGCGATTCAACCGCGCGGCGGGTGCGGCCGACGCGCTCTGTCAGAGGGCTTCGACGAGTTCGTGCAGATCGGCGATGTGTTGCTCCCACCAGCGCGGCTCCGCCGCAAAGGGGAAGGCCGCGGGGAAGGCGGGGTCGTGCCAGCGGGTGGCGATCCAGCCGGCATAGTGCAGCTGGCGCATGGCGCGCAGCGCCGGCACCAGGGCCAGCTCGGTGAAATCGAAATCGCGCATCTGCTGGTAGCCGTCGAGCAGGGAGTTCATGCTGGCGTCGTCGTTGGCCAGCATCCACAGGTCCTGCACGGCAGGGCCCATGCGGGCATCGTCCAGGTCGACGAAATGCGGGCCGGCATCGGTCCACAGCACGTTGCCCGGATGGCAGTCGCCATGCAGGCGAAGAGTGCGCACCGGACCCACAGCATCCAAACGCGCGGCTACGGCCTGGTTCACACGTGTGGCGGCGTGGTCATAGGCGCCGTGCAGCGAAGGGGGCAGCAGCGAAGAGGCCAGCACCGCGCGCATGGGCAGTTCAATGAAAGTGGCGCGGTCGATGCGGCCGCGATGCGCAAACGGCTGGCGTGCACCCACGCTGTGGATGCGCGCGATCAATCGACCCAGCCAGCTCAGTTGTTCGAGCGATTCCAGCGAAGGTGCGCGGCCGCCGCGGCGTGGCGTGAGCGCATAGCGAAAGCCGGCGTGATGCAGCAAGGTGCGGCCGCCAAACACCAGTGGCGCGACCATGGGCACTTCCGCCTCAGCCAGTTCCCGGGCAAAGGCGTGTTCTTCCAAGATGGCCGCATCGCTCCAACGCTGCGGACGATAGAACTTGGCGATCACCGGCTGGGCATCCTCGATGCCCACCTGCCATACGCGGTTCTCGTAGCTGTTGAGCGCAAGCAGGCGGCCATCCGGCCAGAGGCCGCAAGCGCTCACCGCATCGAGCACGCACTCGGGATCGAGCGCGGCGTAGGGCGCCTGCTGGCTCAACGCGGCGCGACCACGCGGGAGGGGATCACCGCCATGGTGATGCGCGAGATGCACACCAGTTCGCCGGTTTCGTTCTCAATGCGGATTTCCCACACCTGCGTGGTGCGGCCGATATGCACTACGCGCGCGGTGCCCGTGACGGTGCCGCTGCGCACGCCGCGCACGTGGTTGGCGTTGATGTCCAGGCCAACGGCCACTTCCTGCGCCGGGTCCAGGGTGAGCATGGCGGCGGTGCTGCCCAAGGTTTCGGCCAGTACCACGGAGGCGCCGCCGTGCAGCAGGCCATACGGCTGGTGGGTACGGTGATCCACGGGCATGGTGCCTTGCAGCCAGTCATCACCGATGCCGGTGATGCGGATGCCGAGCGTCTCCATCATCGTGTTGGCGCTCCACCCGTTGATCCTGTCCAGCGAAATGTCCTGCTTCCAGATAGCCATGGCTTGATTCTCCGACACAAGGGCCACATTGTCCTTCGACTGCCGTCGCCGCGACAATGCGCACCGTGTTTACCGTCACTCTTCAATCCTCCGGGCGCCAGTTCCCGCTTCGGCCCGGCGAAACCGTGCTGGAAGCGGCTCAGCGCGCGGGCATCGCCCTGCCGTATTCCTGTCGCGCCGGCGTGTGCGGCAGCTGCAAGGCGACCCTGCTGGAGGGGCATTGCGGGTACCCGCGCAACCCGCCCGTGGCGCTCAGCGGTACCTCGCCGGCGCAGCACGCGATCCTGCTGTGCCAGGCGGTGCCCACCAGCGACGTGCGCATCGAAGCGCGCGAAGTGACCTCGGTGGAAGACATCACGCGTCGCCAATTGGACGTCGTGGTGGTGGACAAGCGCTTGCTGGCGCCCGATGTGGTCGGCGTATGGCTGGCGCCCGCGCCGGGCCAGCCGCGCCTGCATTGGCTGCCGGGCCAGTACCTGGATGTGCTGCTCGACGACGGTCGCCGTCGTCCGTTCTCCATTGCCAACCACCCCGGCCCCGATGGCGTCATCGAGCTGCATGTGCGCCATGTCGCCGGCGGCGGGTTCACCTCATGGGTGGCCGATGCCTTGAAGGTGGGCGACACGTTGCGCATCGAGGGGCCGCTGGGCACCTTCGTGCCGCGCGAGGATTCGGAGCGGCCGATGATCTTCATGGCGGGCGGCACCGGTTTTGCGCCGGTGAAAGCCGTGGTGGAGCATTTCATCGCGCTGGGCACGCGTCGCCCGATGCATGTGTACTGGGGCGCGCGCCGCGCGGAAGATCTCTACCAGCGCACGCTGGCGCAGCACTGGATGCAGCGCGCGCACCACTTGGTGTTCGAGGGAGTGATCTCCGATCCGGAGCAGGCAGGCGAGGGTTTGCGCGTGGGCCTGGTGCACGAGGCGGTGCTGGAGGATCAGCCCGACCTCAGCGGATACGACCTGTACATGAGCGGGCCGCCCGCGATGATCGACGCCGGGCGCCAATTGTTCGTGGACGCCGGCTTGCCGGAAGATCGCCTGTACTTCGATTCGTTCGACTATGCGCCGGATGTGCTGGCGCAGATCCTTGCCGGGCGGGCCGGCATCGCACGGCCCTGAGTATCCGGGCTAAGGCGCGGACCGCGGCGTGTCGCCCGGTCCGCGCGGGTTGAACTTTAGTTCTTGCCCTTGGCCACCGGCAGCTGCGCCTGCTGCCAGGCCAGCACGCCGCCGCCGAGCACATAGACCTTGGCGAAGCCGGCCTTGACCAGGCGCTGCGCTGCCTTGGCGGTGGTGCGGCCGTCCTTGTCGATCAATACCACCGGCAGGTCCTTGGCCTTGGCCAGGTCCTTCTGCTCGGGATCGAACTGGCTCATCGCCACATGGCGCGAACCGGGCACGTGTGCCTTTTCGTAATCGGCATAGGCAGAGAGATCCACCATCAGCGGGCTTTCGCGGTTGATCAGCAGGGTGAGGCCGGCCGGGGTGAGTTCCTTGTACTTGCGGAACAACATCATCACCTGCGTGGCGATGATCGCCAGCAGTAGGACGACGAACAGGGCGACCAGCGCCAGGTGGTTGCCGATGAACACGGGCAGCTTGTGCAGGACATCGCTCATTCGAAGGTTTCCGCAAGCGCGGCGCCGGGCCGCGCGTATTAAAGAGAACGGGCGATTATACGGCCTAGCCGCCGCTTGGCGCCGGCTTGCCCGTTCCGCGTGGCAGGCGCCGGCCCGAAGAGCTATATCGGGGGCCAGCCACGAACCGCGCGAGCGGCTCGACCTGGCGGCCAGTCAGGCGCTTACTGCCGGCTGATGTCCGGCAGGCCGCTCATCAGCCACCAATGCTTGGACTCGGCGTCGTAGCGCCAGGTCTGGCGGTCCGTGATGGTGCGCTCGGACTGGGTGTTCACGTTGACCAGGTTGATCTGCACCACCTGGGTCACTTCGGTCTTGCCGTTGGGCGTGGGACCCTTGCCGTCGTCGTAGCCGCTCACCTTGTATTGCTGGTAGCGGGACATCTCCAGCGGCGAGATGGGGTGCTCCTCGCGCATCTTGGGGTCCACGAATTGCAGGGCACTGTTGAAATCGCCCCAGCGCACCGTGCTGGCGTAGGCATTCAGCGTGGTGGTGAGCGCGTCGTTCTGCCTGTCGGTGGCGCAGCCGCCGAGCAAGAGCATGGTGACGGCGGCAAGCGGAGTCAGGATGCGGCGCATGGCGGGTTCCCCGGAAACGAGGCGCCATTCTGCCGCAATCGGCCCGGGGATTTCACACGGCGTCCGGCGAGCGCCGCTTGGCCACGAAACGGCCCTCCAGCGTGGCCGCAGGCTTCTCGGCACTACCGGGCACCCGGCATACCACCTCGATGCGCGCCCGGCCGCGGCTGGCCAGCGTGTCGAAGAAGCTTTCCCAAGTGGCGCCTTCGGCGAGGCGCGCCTCGCTCAGAAAGTCACCCCATACCGGTTCCAGGTAGCGCACCGTGGATTCGCCCACGAACACATCGCACTCCAGCCCGCGCTGACGCAGCTCCAGTTCCACCAGGCCCCAGCCGGTAAGCGTCATCGTGCTGACCAGGCTGCCGCCAAAGGCACAACCTTTGTCGTTGATGTTGGGCCCCAGTGGCGCGGCGATGGTGAGGTGGTCGGTGTCGGTGCTGTGCAGGGCCAGGTCCATGGTTTGCGCCAGCGGGATCTCCTCGCGCATGAAATTCACCAGCTTGCGCGCCAGGGTGGTTCGATCGGTCGTGCTCATTCGGGCTGTGGGGAGCTAGGGGGATCGCCTAGTGTACGAGCCTGCCGGCCCCGCGCGGCGGCCAGCTACACTCGTGGAGACTTTTCTCTGAGGCCACGCGTGCATGCCCCCCGTCCGTTCCCATGTGGCACCCTCGCTGGTGGGCCGTACCGTGGTAATCACGCGGCCGGCCGGCACCGGTTCCGCCTTGGCCCGGCAGGTACGCATGCGCGGCGGTGTGCCTGTGCTCTTGCCGGGGCTGGCCCTGCGCGGCGCGATGGACGCGGCCGCCGTCACCGAGGCGTTGCGCGAGGCGTTGGGCGACGACGTACTGGTGTTCACCAGCCCCGCCGCCGTGCGCTTTGCCGCGCAGTTACTGCCGTTGCGTACGCAGGCCGTCGTATGCGCGGTGGGGCAGGGCACAGCGCAAGCGCTGCGTCGTCACGGTATTCGTGCGCCGCTGGCGCCAACCGCGCGGCAGGACAGCGAAGGCTTGCTGGCCATCCCCGAAATTGCCGAACTCGACCATCGGCGTGTCGCCCTGATCGGCGCACCCGGTGGACGCGGTGTGCTGCGCGGCGAGTTGGCCGCACGCGCTGCGGCCTTCCGGGAAATCCACGTATACCACCGCGCTGCGCCCCGCTGGACGCAACACCACCGCGATGCCATCGCGGCGCTGCCGGAGCAGGCGCGCGTGCTGCTGTCCAGCGCCGAGGCCTTGGCCCATTTGCGCAGCGGCTTGCCGGCGCCGCTGTTCGCCGCGTTGACACAGGCCGTCGCCGTCGTCAGCAGTGAGCGCCTCGCCGAGGCCGCACGGGCGGCAGGGTTTCATCGCATGGTGCTTGCCGATTCAGCTTTGAGCACGGATTTGCTGGCCGCAGCCGCGCGATAGGGCCATTTTCACGCCCGTTTGATGCAAGCTCGCCGTCGCGGGCTGTTAGCATGGAGCGTATGAGCCAAGACGACTCCACTCCCCCCGTTGGCGCGACGGTGAGCCCTCGCGCGGATTCTTCCTCCTCACGCGCGGCAGCGCCCGCCCGCCGCGGTAGCGGCACGCTGGCCGTCGCCTTGCTGTTTTCACTGGTGGCTGTGGGTGGCACCGGTTACGTTGGCTGGCGCCAATGGCAGCAGGAGCAAGGCAATGCCGCCGGCAATGCCACGCTGGATGGCCTCAAGCAACGCGTGGCCGCGCTGGAAAGCGCGCTGTCTAGCAGTGCCAGCGAACGTGGCCTGATGCACCAGCGCCTGGCCGACGCCGATCAAGTGAATCGCTCGTTGCGCGAGGAATTGCTGGGCCAGTCCGAGCGCACACGCAGTCTCGAAGACGCCGTTGCCAAGCTCTCGGAAAAGACCCTCTCCGCGCATGACGCCATGCTGCTGGACGAAACGGAGTCGCTGCTGCGCATGGCCAAGGAACGCTACGAGTTGTTCCACGATGCACAGGGTGCCGTCACCGCCTATACGCTGGCCGACCAGACGCTCGCCGCCGTGGACGATGGCGCCTTCTCCGGGCTGCGCCAGAGCATCGGCGCCGAACGCGACGCCCTCACCAAGAGCCAGCCGGCGGGCCTGAATGCCGCCGTGAATGTACTCAGCAACCTGCGAGCCGGCATGGCGCAATTGCCGCTCAAGCCATTGGATGCACCCGCCGCAGGCACAAACTCCGGTTGGTCGCGCATCAGTGCCGCGCTGGATAGCGTCGTGAAGGTACAGCGCACAAACGGCGCCCCGCTCTCGATGGCCGATGCGCGGTTTGCCCGCGAACTCACCGCCATCGATCTGGCCCAGGCGCAGGCCGCGTTGCTCGCGGCCGACCACGATGACTACGTAGCCGCGCTCAAGCGCGCCGACGCCGGCATGGCCGCGCAGTTCGATGCAAACGCCCCTGCCGTGCAGCAAGCACGCACGCAGCTGGCGACCTTGCTCGCGCAGCAGGCACCCGGCGCAGTGCAACTGGGCGCAGCGTTGAACGAATTGCGTAACCTGCGTGCCGTGCATGCGCTCAAACCCACCGCAAGCGTGACGCCGCCAGGCGGAGCCAAGTCATGAAGCTGTGGCGCTGGATTTTGCTGCTGGTGATCGTGGCGGCACTGGCCGCCTTCGGCTGGCATTGGGTCGCGGAAGATCCGGGCTACCTGCTGGTGCGTCTGCGCGGCTGGCAGGCCGAAACCACCGTCGTGGCAACCGTGGTGATCCTGCTGGTGGCCTGGGCCGTGCTCAGTGCATTGTGGTTTGCCGTGCGCTGGCCCTTCGGCGCGATCAGTCGTCGCCATCGCCGGCTCAGCCGCAAGAAAATGAGTGAGGGCCTGATCGCTTTGATGGAGGGCCGCCATGGCGATGCCGAGCGCGACCTGCATCGCGCCTCGCGCCTGGATGTGTTGCGTGGCCCCGCCTTGCTGGCAGCGGCGGAGGCCGCCTCGCGTCGCGGCGAACAGGCGCGCGCCCTCACCACGCTGGATGAAGCCGGCCAAGCCGCGCCGCGTGCCGCACGCGTGTTGCGTGCGCGTGTGCTGCGTCGCGATGGCAAAGCCGCCGAGGCCGTGAACCTGCTCGCACCCGAAGCGGAGAGCGGCCAGCTCACCGCCGGTGGCTGGCGCGAATTGGCCCTTGCTGCGCTGGCAAGTGGCGACATGCGTCGCGCCCGCGCCGCACTGGAGCCCCTGCAAAAAAGTGGCGCACTGGGCGCGCGCGGTTTCGCCACGCTGGAGAGCCAAGTGCTGGCCGCCTCGCTGCGCGCCGCGCCCGATGCCGCCGCGCTCAACACCCTGTGGTCGCAGATGCCCAAGGCACAGCGTCGCGTACCCGCCGCCATCGATGCGTACGCGCGCCAGGCCGCCAGCTTCGGCATGATGCTGCCAGCCATGGACGAAGTGGAGTCCGCGCTTCGTCGCGAGTGGTCACCGCTGCTCATCGAAACCTACGGCGCACTAGGCGCCGAAGACATCGAAGCGCGCCTGCGTCGCGCCGAATCCTGGCTCGACGCCCACCCCAACGACGCCGCGCTCCTGCTCACCCTGGGTCGCATGTGCGTGCGGCTGCAACTGTGGGGCAAGGCCGCGCAATACCTGGATCGCTCGCTGGCCCTGGTGCCCAGCAGTGGCGCCTGGGAGTCGCTGGGCGACGTGCACGCCGGCCAGGGCGACGCCGCGCTCGCCCAGCGCTGCTATCGCAACGCACTCGCCCTGGCGCGCGGGGAACCCGTGCAGCCACTGCCGCAAGGTACACGCAGCACACGCTTGGATACACGCCCGATTGCTATGGAAGAGCGCAGCGAGCTCGGGGTGCCGCGATTGCCGGAGTGAGAGGGTGGCGGCTGCGCCCTGTTATCGGCAGCCGTGGCGCGGTAGCTTCTTTGCCCTTGAGAGGAGAGCAACAGCGCCACTGCCGGCGCCCGCAAGTTTGCGGAAGGGCCTCGACTGAACTCCACCCCGACGCGCTACTCCGATCTGGGAGCGCGTCGCTCTACTCGGTTTGCCCGATAGAGTAGTCGACCTCTTTGACGACGCCTCCTTTCTTGTCGTACCAGCCCCAAACTCCGTATTTCTCGCCCATTTTGTATTTGCCGCGTACATGAACGTAGCCACCTTCCCAAGCGACAAACGGTCCATGCTTAATCTTGCAGATCTCATGTGTACCTGACTTTCCCCACGGCTCGATCTGTGCAATGGCAGGCGAGGGGCAAAGGAGGTTTTCATAGGCGACGCCGTTGACCTCACTGTCACGGCAAGCGACTAAGAAAACGCAAGCTACGAGTCCTAGTAGGAAGAAATTGCCTGTCGCCGGTTGCTCCTGGCGTTGACCAGCTTTCCGTTGCATCAGGTCATTTAGCGAAAGCGAGTTTGTGCTTCTATCAATCTATGAACCGAAGGGATTCGTGCAAACAGCTTTTACTGGTTGCACACCAATTCGCGAAAGAGCCAAACGAATTGCATCCGCGGAAGCAAGTGGCTGATGGATGCAAGGGCGCTCTAGCAATGCTCGTTGAAGTGCGGGAGCCGCTTTCTCCGCCTTCTTACCGAGAGAACCCAGCGCACCAGCAATCCAGCCTCGTACGCTATCATCCTGACTTGTCAAAAGAACGGTCATTGTATCAATGTCGTTAGAAGATACTTCGTCAGTATGCCGAGCCACCCACTGACCAAGCGCTTGTGCGCGCAGTCTTCTGTCTTTGGTCGATTTCGCCGTGTTTATCTCATCGACCAACGCTTCGACATGCGATTTTCGTTACTCCTGGTGGTTCATGCATTTCAGCCGCTGATGCTGCGATTGCCAAAGGCAATGTCTCCGCGAAGGCAACGCTGCGCCAAGGAACTAGCATGCTGAAGAGGAGGCCGAGACAAATCGGAGAGGTTATGCTGCGGGGCTTCTCGGAGATTTTCGCCATATCACTGCTTGCCGGTCGGAAGAAAAGTGCGATGACTTTGGATGCCAGATACCTGAATACCCGTGAGGCGCCCATCGGTGTCATAGTTGAGCCGGTTCGATAAGTCGTTGCCTGATGTCCATGTCTTCTATCCCCCCTTGTATGCGCGAAGAATGTTCAGTAACCAAGGGGCGAGCGAGTGATACGTTGGTGGACAATAGATTTGCTTCTCATTGCAGTGGAACTTTGGCTCTTTGGACTCCGTATCTAGCCATCTCAAGAAAACGTCCTTTCCGCCAAAGGCATCGGCATAAGTGGATAGTGCGTTGGCAAACAATGCCGATGCCTCCTCCTTGGAAAGCGCCGGCTGATATGGCTGCAATGGGTGCCATCTTTGCCCTGCGCCTCGACCAGCCATTGCCAACGAAGGAACTCCCGCCTCGCATCGATCGCCGCGAAGGACGTAAATGGCGACATTGTCGCCGGAGCCGGCGACGTATATCACGTCTGAAGAAGTGCGATGCTCCGCGTATAGAGAGAGACTCTCCGGCATCGGCGAGTAGTCCAGAAGCAGCTTGCTGCACTGTGGAAGTAACAAGCTTGTCGATATGACCTTGAAGTGCGCCTCTTTTCTATCAATAGGTAATTCAAATATAGGGTCAGTAGAAATGCCGCCCCTGTACGCGGACAACGCCTCTCTCTGTTCCGGCCGAAGTGAGCGGTAAGTGAGCCAACGTCGGTGGTACTTCCGTTGCTATCGACGTGTTGCAGTTGCCCCGTGCTTTGATGGTAAACCCAGTCCAGGCCGAGCGGATCGATTCGGTTCGGCGCCGTTGTCCCAGGTGAGGGTGTGCACACGCTGGCGCAGCGCGTACAGGGCCTGCAGGATCGCTCGCAGGGTAGGTTCGGCCTCGCCACTGACCACGCAGCGCAGGCGAAGCAAGCGGGATTTTCGCTCCACCAGCGTGACGATGCGGGTTAGGCCTTTGCCAACGATCGTGTCGCCCTCCCAGTCTCCGAGGCGCTGGCGTGTATCGACCATGGCGGGGCGCTCGCTGATCCGGCGCCCGCCAAAGCGCTGGCGTTGTCGTGGCGTACCGCAGCGATGCCGTCGCCGCTTGCGACGCCGTGGGTGCGTCCACAGGGTACCGCCGCGCTGCCGATCATCGGCGATATGTTGGTAAATGCGCTCATGGCTGATCGCGATGTCACCCTGGCCGGCGATCTGCTCGGGACTCCAGCCATCGGCCAGAGAGGCCTCCACGATCGGCCATTGGTCAGCGCGGATGCGGGGCCGGGCACTCGCCTGATGACGGCGTTGCATGCTTGAGACTATTCTCCAAGGGTGAGGTGAACATGCGCGTCCTGGTCACGTGTGGACTTGCGATGGCCACAGTTTCCACAGCCATCACGATCGGCCAGTTGCATATCACGCGATTGCCCGCCGGCTATGTCATCCAGTACGACGAACTTATCGCGCGGCTCATGCTTGGCAACTTGATGGGCATACTCACCATTGTGCCAATCGCTTTGGTGTTGTATCGGAGTTTGAAGGCTGTCGACGGTCGTTGTGTGACGTGGATGCTCCAGGCCATGGATAGCCGCTTCTTTCTGGAAAACACGTTCCTCGTGGCACCGGTACTCGGTTTCCTTGGTTGGCTTGGTTCGCGAAATGCTGGCACCCAGTCAGCCGCACAAATGGTCATGTTCTTCCCCGTAATTCTTATGGCCCTGCGATACGGATGGGTTGGTGCCGCTGTGGCGGGAGCGATGGCGAGCATGGGTATCGTGGTGTTGATGCCCGCCGAGAACGATCCCGCGACATTACATGCTGAAGCGGTGGTGGCTATAGCCATAGCGACCATGCTGGTGATTGGTGATCGCTTGTCTCGGCTGGATCGCCGAGCACAAGATGCGCAACTAGAGAAGGACAGGGCAGTCGAACTCGCCTTGCGCAATGCCTCGCTCGGCGAAGCGCAGCTGCGCATTGCTGCCCTAGCCATGGATCAAATGCGCGATTCCGTCAATACTACGTTCGATACGATGTTGAGTCGCTTGCGGCATCTTCAGCCGGTAGCAAGCGACGCGAGCTACCGCAGGCAAGTAACGCTCACGCAGGAGCGGATCTTTCAACTGGCCGATAGCGTGAGCCCATCACAATTGCGCGAACGAGGGCTGCCGGCGGTGCTTATCGAGGGCACGCTGGCGCGCACTCTTCATGAAGCCGGAGTCAGATACTGGTGCGATCTACGCGGCCCGGTGAGTCTCTTTGCTCAGCCCCTGCAACTGGCGGTATATCGTATGACTTGCGAGGCCCTTGCCGACGCGCTGGTCGGTCGCGATGCCTCCGAAGTCCTGGTGAAAATTCGCTGTGGTTCGCGCCATGGGGGGTGGATGGTGCTGATGATCGAAACGAAGCATCAGCCGGATCGAGCAGAGCATGTGAATTGGGCTGTTGCCCATCGACTCCGGTTTGGCGCCACGGGGCTGGGGCGCAAAGCTATCGAAGATCGAGCCGCCGTTTTCGGCGGCCAGGTGCGGGAGCGCTCCCTGCACCGTGGCCGCCGCCTGACGGTGTCGTTACGCGAACCGTACCCGTTCGCGCCATCTTTGCAGTGCGCTTCTTATTAAAGCGCCTTCAAGTTGCAGTCAATCGGAGTGCCGCATTTGGCTTCCGGGGCCATCATCGCCCTTAGCTGCAACGTGCCATCGCTCAGCGGAGTTGCCGTAATCACCGTGTCGCTATCGTCGTAAACGGTAGCCGATGCCGCCGCTGGGGCGGCATCGCTCGGGGCTTCCGCAGGCTGGCTCGATGTGGCCACCTGTTGCGCGTACTGGCCGATGGGCAGGGTGATGAACTCCCCGTTGGCGGCGCCGACGCCGCCGAGCACGTTGCCGTTCGTATCGTTGACTTGAATGTAGTCGATGCCGCCCAGTGCGAAGACATACAGGTGGTAGTTGGGGCTGGCGCTGACGTCCGGCGCATTGGGCCACGACTGGCCAAGGCCTGTGGCGGGTGCTTCGGCGAGGGCCGCGAAGCTGGCGGTGGCGATCGATACGGCGAGTACGGCGCGTGATAGCAGGCGCATAGTGAATTCCCTTCTGTTGGTGGAGTACAGCCCCTGTTTCGAAAGAAAATCTAACACTCACCGAATGGCGCGTCCCCGCGAAGATCGCATGAGTGGAAGGGGTAGCACTGTTGATGGTGTCACTTTGCCGCTCGCCTATTCGTGGGTTTTTCAAAAGACGACGTGTGCGGCATTTGGCTCAGTGGGTGCCACCATTTTTTCGCTTTCTTCGCTGTGTAAAGCATTTGCCGTCACCGCGTGAGACTGTGCAGTAGGACTGGTGTTCGAGCGCATTTTGTCGCGTTTCGGCGCGCGCGTTGCGAGGCTCCTCATGGACGGCGAGTCACGATAGCGCGGGTTGCTTTGGTGCTCTGCAGTGAACGTGCTGCGGCGGGCGGGTGATCAACTCGCTGAGATGGCCCAGGTGATAAAGCCGGCATTGACGGCGGTGAACACCAGCGCGGTGAGAAATATCACGTCCGCCATGCGCTCCAGACGATGATTGCGCTTGAGGTTGCGCGTGCGCAGGGCCCAGTACGACAGCAGGCAGGAGGCGAGATACAGCATGGAGTTGATCGCGAGAAGGTCGTCACCCAGGATGTCTTCCTTGCGCAGCGATATCACCACGCGAAGGATGCCGATGACGGTGAGGCACACGCCCACCATGGCCGCCGAGGCGGTGAAGATGTGTACGCAGATGTCGTGATCGAGCCGGCGACGTTGGCTAGGTTCTTCGGTGTCGTTGTTCATGGCGGTTCCCTCATCAAGGACGCTGCACTCAAGAGGCGGCAAAGAGGCGTTGGGTTCCTTGCTGCCCAGCGTAGCGTTCAGTTCCCGGATGCTTTGGCGTTACGTTCTAGATGGGGAGTCGACCCAGCGCGCTTGCGCGCGTTCCGCCAGGGCTACCACCAGCAGCGCGCAGGCAATGCCCAGTGCGACCTCGCCGATGCGGGTGAGTGCCACCCACCAGAACGACCCGGTGTGCGGCACCAGCATCACGATGGTGGTGGTGCTGCCGCTCAGGCGCCCCGCGCTGCCCACGCCGAACAGCCAGCACGCGGTGATGGACACCACGATGGCTGCCGCGTATCCCACGAACTGTTCGCCCCAGACCAGCGTGGCTACCAGGCCGCATACGCTGCCCACCAGCGCCCCGATGATCTGGTCGCGCGAGGATGCGCGCGTGTCCAAATAGCTTTGTTGGGTGACCGCAATGGCCGTGAGTGCCGCCCAAAAGGCCTGCTGCGTATGCAGCAACAGGCCCAGCCCGTAGGCGGCGCTGGCGGCGATGACCGCGAGCGCCGCCAGCCACATGCCTTGCACCATGCGGTGCCACCAGGGCAGGCGGCGATAGATCGATGTCATGTTCTGCTGGAAATCCAGCAGGCTCCGTAGATTCTCGCGAAGGGAAAAACGGGCGTTCATGACATTGGGTCTCCCTCTGCGTGCTACAGCGGGGTGAGGTTGGCGTAGGCGTACACCAGCCATTTGCTGCCGTTGCTGGAGAAGTTCACCTGGATGCGCATGTGCGCGCCGCTGCCCTCCGCGCTCACCACCACGCCCTCGCCGAAGCTCGGATGGCTCACGCGCTGGCCGAGCTTGAGCGGCATGCTCTCTTCCAGCGAGTGCGAGCCCGTGCTGGGGCGCGCCCCGTACAAAGGGCGGCTCACCTGCACGCGCGGACGCACCTCGTCGATCAGCTCCGGTGGAATCTCGGCGAGGAAGCGCGAGGGGCGGGCCAGCATTTCCGTGCCATGCATGCGGCGCGACTCGGCATGCGTAATGAACAGGCGCTCGCGGGCGCGAGTGATGCCCACGTAGGCGAGGCGGCGCTCTTCTTCCAGGCGGCCTTCGTCGTCCACCGAGCGCTGGCTGGGGAACAGGCCTTCTTCCATGCCCACCAGGAACACCACGGGGAATTCCAGGCCCTTGGCGGAATGCAGCGTCATGAGTTGCACGCAATCGTCCCAGGCTTCGCCCTGGCCTTCGCCCGCTTCCAGCGCGGCATGCGAGAGGAAGGCGGCCAGTTCGCTCAGGCCGGCCTCTTCGTCGTCGGGCGTGAGCTCGAAGCGGCTGGCGACGTTGACCAGTTCGTCCAGGTTTTCCACGCGCGATTCGGCGTTGCCGCGGCTGTCCTTCTCGTAGAAATCGCGCAGGGCGGTGTGGTTGATGGCGTGATCGATCTGTTCGGCCAGCGCCAGCGCATCGCCGGGCTCGGCGCCGGCGAAGGCGCGGGCCATGTCCTCGATGAGCGAGAGGAAGGCCTTCACCGCGTTCTTGGCGCGGCCGGCCAGTTCCTTGCCGCCGCCCAGTTCGTTGAGGGCGGCCTCCCACATGGAACTGCCTTCGGCGCGCGCACGACGGCGCAGCACATCCAGCGTGCGGTCGCCGATGCCGCGCGGCGGGGTGTTCACTGCGCGCTCGAAGGCGGCGTCATCGTGACGGTTGGAGGACAGGCGCAGGTAGGACAGCGCGTCCTTGATTTCGGCGCGGTCGAAGAAGCGCTGGCCGCCGTACACGCGGAAGCGGATATCGCGCTGCATCAGCTGTTCTTCGAAGTTGCGCGACTGCGCGTTGGATCGATACAGGATGGCGCAGTCGCGTGCCTCGCCGTGTTCGGCGACGTACTCGCGGATGCGCTCGATCACGAAGCGCGCTTCGTCCTGCTCGTTGTACGCCGCATACAGCGCAATGCGCTCGCCTTCGCCACCGTCGGTCCACAATTGCTTGCCCAGGCGGCCGCCGTTGCGTGCAATGACGCTGTTGGCCGCTTTGAGAATGGTGGAGGTGGAGCGGTAGTTCTGTTCCAGCTTGATGGTCTTGGCGCCGGGGAAATCGCGCAGAAACTGCTGCACGTTCTCCACCTTGGCGCCGCGCCAGCCGTAGATGGCCTGGTCGTCGTCGCCCACCACGAACACCTGGCCTGTCTGTCCGGCCAGCACGCGAATCCATGCGTATTGCAGGGTGTTGGTGTCCTGGAATTCGTCGATCAGCAGGTAACGCCAGCGATCACGGTAATGCTCAAGCACGTGCGGGTGGTGCAGCCACAGCTCGTGGGCACGCAGCAGCAGTTCGGCGAAATCCACCAGGCCAGCGCGGCGGCAGGCTTCTTCGTAGGCCTGGTAGATCTGCACCAGCGTGCGCGTCATCGAGTGATCGCGGTGCTCGATGCTGTCCGGGCGCTTGCCCTCGTCCTTCCACTGGTTGATCTGCCAGGTGGCTTGCCGCGGCGGGAAGCGCGCCTCGTCCAGCCCCAACCCTGTAACCACGCGCTTGACGATGCGCTGCTGGTCATCCGCGTCGAGAATCTGGAAACCCTCCGGCAGCCCGGCCTCGCGCCAGTGGCGGCGCAACAGGCGATGGGCGATGCCGTGGAAGGTGCCCACGGTGAGGCCTTGGGTGCCGCCGGGAATCAGCTGTTCCAGGCGCGCGCGCATTTCGCCAGCGGCCTTGTTGGTGAAGGTAACGGCGAGAATCGCCCACGGCGGCACCCCCTGCACCTGGGTGAGCCAGCCGATGCGGTGGGTGAGCACGCGCGTTTTGCCGGAGCCGGCGCCGGCCAGCACAAGGTAATTGCCAGGGGGCGCGCAGACCGCTTCGCGCTGCGCGTCGTTGAGCTTGTCGATCAGGTGGGAGACATCCATCCCCCCTATTGTACCGGGCCTGCCTTGCCCGCTCAGTAATGCAGGCTGGGGCTGAGCAGATGGAAGGCGCCGATGAACACGATGGCCGCCACGCAAGCCAGCAACAGGGCCGCGCTGGCGAGCCGGTGACCGAGCGTGCCGGCGCCGCGCCAGGTGCCCCAGGCGTGGCGGAGCACCGCGAGCGTGCCGAGCACGGCCAGCAGGCCCACCACCTGCAACAGTCGCAGGCGCAGATCCAGCAGGGAGCCGCCGGTGGCCATGCGCGGCAGCATCAGGCACCAGCCCCCGGCAAACACCAAATACAGCACGGCGGTGATGCGGCTGAGTCGCTGCCAGCGTGCCTCGCCATCGGGCAGCTCGGGCGGGGCGGGGCGCAGGCGGTGCAGCAGCGTGGCCAATGGCCAGCTCAACGCCACCAGGGCGAACACGGCCAAGCACGCGTAGAGCACGCTGAGCCAACGCGAGGCAAGCTGCCAGCCGTCGATGGGCAGGTAGGCGAGGGCCGGCGACAGCGCATCGATGGAGATCATGCGTACGCGGCCGTCCTGCATCAGCGCGCCGAGCAGGCTGCCGGTGCGGTCGTCGATCCACAGGTAGGGTTTGATCTCGCGCCACTGCGCGGGGCCCACCTGATCGTCGAACATGGGCGTGCGCAGCGTGCCATCCGGATTGACGCGAACCTCGGCCTGGGTGAAAAGGTTGTGCAGCGTGTAGATGCTGCTCTCAGGATGGCGGCTGGACTGGTAGTGGCCGGCCAGTTGCGCGCCGTGAGCGGCGGCACTGGCGAGCGTGGGCTGGCGCAATTGAGGCAGCGGCGGAAAGTAGCGATCGGCGAAAGCGCGTGCGAGCGCATCCAGCGCCTGCCGTTCGTGTGTGCCGCTGAGCGCGATGAACACGCTGGTGTGACGCTCGGGATAGAGCACCGCGATGCTGTGGAACGTGCCGATGTCGCCGCGCTGGCCCAGCAGGGTCTGGCCGTTGTGGTCCATGTGCTGGAAACCCAGCGCCATGCCAGGCAGGCCGGGAATGCGTGCGCGTTGGTAGCCTTGCATCAGGCGCACGCTGTCCTGCTCCAGCAGCTGCGCATCTCCGGCGCGGCCAAACTGCAGATGCGCGATGAGAAAGCGCGCCATGTCCGCGCCGCTGATGGAGAGCGCGCCAGCCGGCGCGGCGATGATCCACTCCGTCGCCGTGCCCGCCTGGGCCAGGTCAGGCTGCATCGGCGTGGGCAGCGGTTGGCGGAAGGTGGCGTGCAGCAAACCCAGCGGCACGAATACGTGTTTTTCCATGTATTCGTCGAAGGGCAGGCCGGATACGCGCTGCACGATATAGCCGGCCAGCGCGGTGCCATAGGCGGAGTACGCGGGCACATCGCCGGGCGCATAGATGCGCTCGGGGACCCAGCGCTTGAGCCAGGCCTCGTTGGTTTCCAGCGCGCGCGCATCGTGGGCGCGCAGATCCTTGGCGGCGGTCTCGAAGCCGGAGGTCTGCGTCATCAGGTCGCGCAGCGTGACTGGCTTGCCCTCGCGCGGCGGAATCTGGAAATCCAGGTAGCGGTTGATGTCCGTATCCAGCGAGAGCTTGTGCTGCTCCACCAACTGCATCACGGCCGTCCACGTGAACAACGACGACACCGCGCCGGCGCGGAACATCGTCGTGGTCGGGTCGACAGGCGCCTTGCTGGCCGCATCCGCCGTACCGTAACCGCGCGCCACCAGCACCTCGCCGTCCTTCACCACCACGGCCACGGCGCCGGTGAACGGCGTTTGCTGGCGCGCCTTAGCCATGGCGTCGTCCAGCCAGGCCTGCACATCGGCCGGGCTGAGGTCCGCCGCACCCAACTGGGTTACGGTGGCGTGTTTTTGCTCAGGCAGCGGCGTGATCTGGATGGGCGCTTGCGCCTGCACGAGCAGCGGCAGGCCGCCCAGCGCGGCAAAGGCGATGGCGCGCAGCCATCGAGCGTAAGGTGCGACGACGTTCATGGAGCGGCTCCGGAGCGCCACGAGCGGCGAAAACGGAGCGCCAGTATGCCAAGCGGGCTGAAAGGCGGCGTCGCCAACACGTTCATGTGCTCAGAACGGGTTCACAGTCCGCACTCCCCGACACAGCCGAAGCCGAGGATGACTGCATCCGGAGACTGATCCGGCAGACGACTAAACATACGGCCACGCACAGTTCGAGCCTTCGTCAACGCCGTGCGCCAGGCTCGCCATGCCCAAACAGTCCGCTATCAGCTTTGCGTTTCGCTGCATCACGGGACTAACCGCCGATGTGGTGTCCTTTACGCTGACGGAGGGTTTGAGCGAGCCCTTCCAATTGGATCTGGAACTCTCCAGCACCGACCCCGAATGGCCCTTTGAAACCTTGCTCGATCAAGCCGTGCTTTTCACCATTGCCCGGCATGGCGAGGTCGAGCGGTGCGTGCATGGTGTGGTGTCGTCCATTACGTGCGTGGGGCAAGGTTTTCGCCGGGGGCGCTATCGGCTGCTCATCGAGCCCCTGCTCGCCCGTGCTGCACTAAGCGCGGATTGGCGCATCCATCAGCAGCTCACGCTGCCCCAGGTGATTCAGGAAACCTTGCGGCGCGTCGGCATCACCGATGTGGAGTTCATCCTTACCAAGGATCACGACACCCAACGCTTCGTGATGCAGCCCGGGGAGACCGACCTGGACTTTATCCATCGCCAAGCGGCACAGGCCGGCATGTACTACACCTTTGCCCATCGCCCGGAGGGTCATCGCTTGATGGTTAGCGATCGCATCTATCCCCACGGCATGATCGTGGGCGGCGCGGTGTGTTTTGTGCCCCTGCCGACGGGCGATGACGACACGCCCTGTCTTTGGTCGTTCGAGGTCACCGAGCGCGTCCGTACCGCGCGGGTCACGCAAAGGGACTACAGCCAGAATCATCCCGCCTACAATCACGAAAGTAAGCAGCTGGCGCGTGACCTGGGGCATCAGTTGCCCAATTACGAGGTTTACCGCTACCCGGGTCGCTACCCCGGCGCCACCGATACCTCCGGCAAGCTCTACACCGACGCGCACTTGATGGCGCTGCGTGCGGACGCACGCACCATTACCGTGGAAGGCAACGATGCTCGCCTGCAACCGGGGTGGGCCTTCGACCTGGAAGGGCATCCCCGCGAAAGCTGGAACCGCGGCTACCGCACGCGCCGCATGGTGCACAGCGGCTCGCAAATCACTAGCGTGGAAGAAGAAAGCGCCGACGCCTCAGAAGGCACCTATTACCGCTACCACGCCGAGTTGCTGCCCGACACCGTGGAGTGGAAGCCGCCGCACCGCGTGAAACCGCGCATGGACGGTGCTCAAGTGGCCACCATTGTCGGCCCACCCAACGAGGAGGTGTGGGTGGATGAACTCGGTCGCGTCAAGGTGCAGTTCGCTTGGGATCGCCAAGGCCGCTCCGACGAAAACAGCTCCTGCTGGATCGACGTGGCACAAGGCTGGGCGGGCGCCACGTGGGGCGCCATGGCCATCCCGCGGATCGGGCAAGAAGTCACCGTAGATTTCTGGGAGGGCGATTGCGACAGGCCGTATGTCAGTTCAAGACTACATAATGCCGTGCAGCGGCCGCCGTACGAGCTGCCCAAGTTCCACGCGCTCACCCCCATCCGCAGCCGGGAGCTGAAAGGCAAGCGCAGTAACGAACTGCGCCTGGACGACACCTCCGGGCAAATCAGCGCCGCGCTCATGAGCGATCACGCCGCCAGTGCGCTGCACCTGGGTTACCTCACCCGCCCACGCCCCCAGGGCGGTGAGCCACGCGGCGAAGGCTTTGAGCTGCGCAGCGATGCGTTTGGCGCGGTGCGTGCGGGCAACGGCTTGTTGGTTTCGGCCTACGCGCAAGACCAGGCCGAAGGGCGCGCGCTCGACGTGGAGCACCTGCTTGCACAGGTGGAGCAGCTCAACCAGCAGGCGCGCGATTTGTTGGAGCTGGCCCATCGGCAGCAGGCGGCGGCCGCCGATCACGCGCCTCGCGATGCGCTGGTCCAGGCCCTGCAAGCCCTGGGCGCCGGTGCCAACGATCGCCACAAGGACAGCGGCAGTCAGCCCATTGTGGTTACCGGTGCACCCGCGGGCGTGGTCAACGCCACACCCGCGAGCCTGTTGCAGGCGGCAGGGGCGAACATCGAGAACGTCGCTGGCAACGACCACATCACCACGGCAAACGGCCACATGCATCTCACGGCCGGCCAAGGCATCGACGCCTTTACCGCCGCCGGCGGCATACGTCACCTGGCCGGTGCGGGCGATATCACCACGCAAGCGCGCAAGGCAGCGTGCGGGTGCAAGCCAGCGAAGACATTCGCATGGAGGCCACCCAACTCGCCCTGTTCCGGGCCTTGCAACAACTCGTATTGCAATGCCAGAAGGCCGGCATAGCCATGCATGCCGAGGGCGTCATCGAGATGTTCTGCCGCGAGCTGCGGCTCCACGGCGACCTGATCATCATGGGCAGCTCCCCCTTGGCGGCGGCCATGGCCGAACATTGGGCCGTGGCGGCGGCGCCGCATCCGCTGCTGTCGGAGTGTGGCGTGGCCGTGGGCGCCATGGCGGGCGCGGCGCTTGCCGGCGGGCAGGCGAGCGCCGCGCCCGAAGGGGCAGGGGCGCTAGCCCCCTCGGCGCCGCTGGCGCCGCTCGCGCCCGCAGCCAGCGGCAGTGCCGCGCGCATCAACCCGGTGCCGGCGACCGAGTTGCCGCCACCGATCATTAGCCCGCCCACCACCGTGCCGCTAACGCTACCGCCGGTGGTGATTCCCTGCGCCTGGCACCTCAAGGACATTCCGCCGCGCAACGTCACCATGGACATGAAATGCGCCGATTACTACATGGTCGATCGCAACTACCAGCTCATGCTGGATGGCAACGGCCAGAAGCAGCTTAAGCGTTACGGCGGCGCCACCGGCACCTTCGAGTTGCGCTACAGCGAAAGCGCCCGCGAAGTCGTCGCCACCTTGCGCATGGCCCTGGTGCCGATGGAGGTGCGGGTGCGCGCCAACGCCAGCGCACCGTTCGAGATGGCGCCCGATGGACGTTATGCCACGGTGCCGTATAACGCCAATGATTACCAAGCCCAGCAGGATGATGCGGGCAGGGTGACCTATAACGGTGACCGCACCACGCATTCCACGCGACCGGTCTGCCCCCGCGATAGCCGCGCCCCTGCGCCAGATGCCGCCGCGCTCTCTAAGCAGGCCGAGGATGTGCTCAACGCCGATGGCTACAAGCTCATGCGCAGCAGTTGCGGCAAGGGCGATCTCTGCGGCTGCCGTGTGCCGGTGCGTTTCGTGGTGCAGGTGGTCAACACCAAGGACAAGCGCGCACCCAAGCCGCATGCCACGGTGAATGTGTACGCGCAAGCACTGCGTGCCGATAGCGGCAACTGGGGTGAGGTGGCAGTAGCAGAGAACACCGACCAGCGAAGCTCGGGTGCGCTGCCTTACGTTCCCAACTCACTCAATCATGTGGTAGCCCACGAAGCCGGCCACCTGTTCAGTTGGCCGGACGAGTATTACGACAACGGCGGCGCCATCCACCGCGACTGCATCGAAAACCAGCACGTGAGCCAAGCCAAGGTCGAGGCCTTCAAGGGCCAGCCGCGCTGGCAAGGCATGACGGACGACACCTTGATGGGCTACGGCGTGTTCCGTACCGGCTCGGGTATCTCACCGTATTACCTGGAGCGCATTGCCGTGTGGTTCCAGCAACAGACCGGTCGACCGTGGAGGGTCGTTAAATGACATCGCATATCGCCATCGTCGGCTGCCGCTTGCGTTTTTTTGTACTTGCCCTTGCCCTTTTGTCCGGAGTTACCGCCATGGCCGACGATGCCGTTGAACCCACCGCCAACCTCCCTGCCGACGCTGTAGCGCTTAGTGGTAGCTGGAACGACTACATCCAAGGCGTGAGCAGTGGGGGCGGGCGCTTCCAGGTGGTTTATCGCGGTGGCGTGGAGGAGATCGAGCAGCCCACCAAGTTTACTGAGGGCACCGGCGTGGGCGTGCTGGAGGGGCCGCTGACGAAACTGGACAAGCGCTGGGATAATGCGCGCAAGCTGATCTGCGAGGGCAAGGATTTTGGCGGTATGCGCCCGCTCAATCCCTGGGCCACCGGCAGCGCGCGTTGCGCGGATGGACGCATGGCCGGCGCCAGTGGCGACTCCGTGGTGGGCGGCAAGGATGGCCGGATGCTGGTGGGGCTTTTCCACAGTCTGCTCGTGCCCTACTACCAAGAGGGCATGGGTCCCCGAGGCAGTCGCCCCGTCTGGCTGACCGCCGAAACCAATATTGAACCGGCCGGGCACCAGCTCAAGGTGACCTTGCGTCTGATCAACAGCGGCCAGGAAGACATCGTGGTGCGCAGCCCCGACCAGTGGGAGGGCAGCTATAACCCGATGGGTTCGGGGTATAGCTTTGTGGCTACGGGTGCGGACGACGCGTCAGGCCACGGTTTTGATGTGCCCCATCTCGGTGGCAGTTCGCTGGCGCCCGGGCAGAGCTTTCCCGATGGTCAATGGGTGATTCCGGCGGGGCAGCAGCGGGAGGTGGTGTTTTTGACCTATCCCAAGGAACCGTTCCCAGCAGGCGACTACGAAACCGGGGGCTCCGTGGCCTTTTTGCATGTGCTGGCGCCCGCGCGTTTGAAGGGCACAGTGCGCATGTGGTTGCGCCATCTCCCCAACAACCGCTTCGAACGCAATTTCCCCGCCGACGACGAGGGTCGTGCACACCTGGAAGGCGCGCGTCGCGAGCGGGAGGCCCATCAGCCCGCCTTGCGCATTGGCGACAAACTCAGCGAAGGGGGCTGGTATCGCCCGGTCTGCCAGGCGGAGGGCGGCCAGGAGTACCGCGACGACATCCCGCGTCGCTTCTTGACCGGTGAGGTGTTGCCGCCGGCCATGGTCACGCGTTGGTCGCCCGAGGGCACCAGCCGCCTTGGTGACGCGACCGGCTGGCGTTGGGAGGCATACCTGGAGGCGCAGATGACCGGGCGTCCAGGCGAGCGCTGCCCGCGCAGCGGCACATGGCTGGCCACGTTGCCATTGACGGCGCCCGAGCATTTTCACGCCAACGTGCGCTCTGCGCGCATGGTCGCGGGCCAGCCCATGCTCAAGATTGGCCTGTCCAGTAACGCACTGGAAAGCCAGGTGCTGTGGACGTGGATTGGCGTGTAGCTGCCACTCACTTTTGCGTGCAGCCCCGCCGTTGATAACGCACTAACAGACCAAGCCGTTACCAAGATTCCGGATGAGCTGATGGCAACCATCCCGGAGCCGCTTTCCGCATGCCGGAGTTCGTTCTTCATGCCTCGTCCCGTTGCTCTTGTTGGACACAAACATCACTGCCCGTTGCACGGCGATGGCTATGTCACCACTGGTACCGAAAGTGGCCTGGTTCGTGGCAAAAGGGTGGCTTGCGTAGGCGACGAAACCAGTTGTGGCGCCAGGATCACCACGGGTTCATACGGCGCATCCATTGGCGGAAGAGCGATAGCGCGTCAAGGCGACCGGACCGATCATGGCGGTGTGCTGGAGCAAGGCGACACGTGTTGCCTGGTGCCTTAGCTTCGGTGCGGTTTTGTCACCCCAAGTTCACTAAGGCGTTCGGGAAGATCTGAACCGGTCATTCCTAAGCATGAAGTGGGCGACATTCAAGAGCTGCATCGTCGATCATAGAAACTTACGTTTCTGTGGCGGGCGCACAACACTTCCATTGCCGGTAAAACCCCTGTCTTTGCAGGTTCTCCAAAAGGGGCATCTCAACCGCGTCGCATCTGCCCCATCAAATCGGCCAGCTCGCGCACAGCGGCTTCGGAAGCTTCGCGGTGCGGGGTGGTGTCGGGGTTGTTGAAATTGCCGGGGTCGCCGATCACTTGCACCATGATGCCGTCGCTGCGTGGCACCACGCTGATGTTGCCGGTGCGCAGGCCGTAGCGTACTTCCGGCTGCGGGATCAGGCGGGCGGTTTGGCCGCGCACGGGAATCAGCGAGTCATCCTTGAACAAGGCACGGGCGCCGTAGCCGGTGGCATTGACCACGGTGCGCTCGGGCAGCGCGGCCAGGTCGCCGGGCTGGTGGAATTCGCGTAGCTCGATCTTGCCGCCAGCCGCGCGAAATTCGTTCAACAGGTAGTTGGCGTAGCTGCTGATGTTGAACATCAGGGTGGTGTAGCGGCGCACGTACGGCTCGGGAAAGGGGTGGCTGCCTGGCGCCAGCTCCACCGGGCGCGGCGTGAGGTCGCGTACGCGCGCGCTGAAGTCACCGTATTCAGGCTCGTCGGGCACATCGCCGTGGAAGGTGCCGAAGGGGGCGTCCGCCAGCGAGTAGCCTTCGATCCATTCGATCGGCTGCGCAGGCAGGCCGAGCAGGCTCTGGTAACGCGCGTAGGAAATGCGCGTCATCATTTCCCAGCGGTCGCCCAGCGCGGGCGCGTGCGCGGCGTCGCAGATGCGCGAATCGGGCGTCCACAGGCCCGAGGCACGCATGGAGAACACATCGGGCGGCAGCTCCTTGGCGTAGACGCGCACCGCCAGGCCCGCTCGCTGGGCGAGCAACGCCGTGGTGAGGCCGATGGCGCCGCAACCGATCACGCCAAGCTCTTTCGCGCCGGTGCTTTGCACCATTTGCAATGCCAGCGTGCCCGAGCCCCATGACAGCGACCAACCGCTGCCGCCGTGGCCGTAGTTGTGCACGAGGGTTTTCTCGCCCAGTCGCTCCATCTCGATGCGCGGGCCAGCGGCGCGGAACGGGCGCGTGCAGACATATACGCCGGTGATGCGATCCACCTGCGCATGAATGGGCGCAAGCTGGCGATCGTCCGTTTGCAGGTGCGTGCCGACGGCCGTTGTGCCCGTGGCGGCGGGGCGCGTGGTACCGGGTGCGCAGCCGACCAGACCGGCTGTGGATGCAACGGCTAGCGTGGTGCCCGCCTGGCAAAGGAAGTGACGTCGCTGCATGCCGGGCTCCTTCGCTGGCGGCTGGAAAAGATCGAGCGGCAGATGGTAACGGCTTGGCACAGCTTGCGCTGTAGCCCATGCGCAACCATTCGCGCACCTTAACGCCACCGCGTGTTATGCGGCGGCGCGAGGTGTGGCGAAACGAGGATGACCGAACTTAGCCCTTCTTGAGAAAGCCGCCGAGTGCCAGCACGGCGCCCACGACGATGCCCGCGATGCCCATCCATTGCGGAATGGCTTTGTCATGGGTGGCGGTGACCTTGGCCGAGCCGATCTGCACCAGCGTGTCGGTGGTTTGATAGCTGCCGTGGCCAAACACGGCCCAGATGCCGCCCGCCAGCAAGACAAGACCAACCACGATCAACAATGCGCGCATGGGCTACTCCAAGGGAAACGGAGTCTCGATGATAGGTGCGCGATAGGTAGAGGAAAAGTCGACGGCGGCGCGGCAGCCAGTGTCGCGCATGGATAGGTGATACATCGGCTTGGAACGTCTTCGAGCTACCCCGCCAAGGGAGGCTATGGTGCGGCATCTCTTCCAGGGAAGGTCTGATTAATCGACTTCTTGTCCGTCATTCCTGCGGACCCCAAAAAGGGGGCGAGAGTAGAAGGTGCTTTCTAACAGCCGAAGGGCTGGTCATCCAGTGCCTTTACATTCAGCGATTTACAGGCACTGGCTGACCAGCCCTTCGGCTGTTGAAAGGCGCTTCCAGCATTCGCTGGGATGACGATCAAAATCAGAGTTTCCCTAGGGCGACTTCCGTGCTCCTAAAAGCCAGGGGCTGTCGGTTACGCACTGAATCGGCCGGTGGCTGCGGCGGGCACCGGCAAGGCATCGGAAGGGAAGCTGGGCCGAGCATGAGGCCTAGTCCGATAGTTGCGGCCCCAGCGCCGAAACATGCTGGCGCTGCGCACCAGTTCCTTCGACTGGGGTTGTTCCTGCGCTTGCATCGGTCGATGCAACAGTCGGCACTGTGGTTGTTTGCCGGGGCGTTTAGCAGGCTCGGCTGTTGGCAACGCAGCCTATGGTGGCTTTACGCGTATCTACTTTGGCTAAGCAGGTGAGTGATGACCACCGAACTACGTTCCTGGCTTGCGAGCAGTGTCGTCTTTGGGCTCATTCTGGTCGGCTCACTTTGGACCGATCTGTACGATGGCCTCACGAGGGACGCCTTCTTTTACGCCGTGCTGGTCGTTAGCTACGTGCTCGTCGTTGGCGTTGCTTATCGGTACTTCTGCGGCGATAAGCGAAAGCGGCGGCAAGAAAACCCACCTCGGTCATGAGGTTCTGGGGAGCGCGTTGCAGCAAGAAAAGTCGACGGCGGCGCGATGAGTTGCGTCCGCCGTCGAGGGGAGAAAGTGTTTAGTCCAGGCGTGCGAACAGCAGGCCATGTGGCGGCAGGTTCAGTTGCTGGCCGTCGAGTTCGCCGTGGGCGAGGCCGTGCCCATTGATCGGTGTGGCCTGGGCAGCGACCGGCAGCGTCAATTGCACCGGCGCATCGGACAGGTTGAAGGCGGCGAGCAACTGCTGCCCGTTGTGGCGACGGGTGAAGGCAAGCACGGGCTCGGGCGTATCCAGGAACTGGATATCGCCCCAGCGCAGCGCGGGCTGTGCCTTGCGCCAGTTCATGAACGAGCGGAAGCCGTTGAGCGCGGAGCTGGTGTCTCGCTCCTGCGTGGTCACGGATAGCGCTTGATGCTCCGGGGGTACCGGCAGCCACGGTTCGCCTACGCTGAAGCCGGCGTTGACGCCGTTGTTCCAGGGCATGGGCGTGCGGCAGCCGTCACGGCCTTTGAAAGTGGGCCAGAAGGTAATGCCGTAAGGGTCCTGCAACGACTCGAACGGAACGTGCGCTTCGGTGAGACCGAGTTCTTCGCCCTGGTATACGCACACCGAGCCACGCAGCGAGCACACCATCGCGCTGAGCATGTTGGCCAGTCGCGGCGAGGCGTGACCATTACCCCAACGCGTGACCACGCGGGCCACGTCGTGGTTGGAGATGGCCCAGCACGGCCAGCCTTCGTGCATCTGCGCTTCGAGGTTGCGTACGGTGCCGCGAATGTAGTCGGCGCTGTAATCGTTGGTCAGCAGCTCGAAGCTGTAGCCCATGTGCAGGCGGCGACCGCTGGTGTATTCGGCGGTGGTGGCGAGCGAGTCTTCGGCAGAGATTTCGCCGAGCGCGGCGACGTCCGGGTATTGGTCAAGCAACGCGCGCAGGTCTTCCAGGAAGCCCAGATTTTCCGGTCGCGTGTTGTTGTAGTAGTGGTACTGGAAGGCGTATGGGTTGTCCGGGCTGAAGCCTCGGCCCACGCGCTTTTCCGCCGGCTTGGGCGGGTTGTCGCGCAGTTGCTGGTCGTGGAAGCAGAAGTTGATCGCGTCCAGGCGCAGACCGTCCACGCCCTTGTCCAGCCAGTACTTCACCTCGGCGAGCACGGCGGCGCGCACGTCCGGGTTGTGAAAGTTGAGATCCGGCTGGGAGGTCAGGAAGTTGTGCAGGTAGTACTGGCCACGGCGCGGCTCCCACTGCCAGGCGCAACCGCCGAACAGCGACAGCCAGTTGTTGGGCGGCGTTCCGTCGTCGCGCGCATCGGCCCACACGTACCAGTCGGCCTTGGGGTTGTCGCGGCTCTCGCGGCTTTCCTTGAACCAGGCGTGCTCCATCGAGGTGTGGCTGAGCACCTGGTCGATCATCACCTTCAAGCCCAGGCCGTGGGCCTTGGCCAGCAGGCGATCGAAATCGTCGTTGCTGCCGAACAGCGGGTCGACCTGCCGGTAATCGGCGATGTCGTAGCCGAAGTCGGCCATGGGCGAACGGAAGAAGGGCGACACCCAGATGGCGTCCACGCCCAGGCTCGCCACGTAGTCGAGCTTGTCGATGATACCCGGCAAGTCACCCACGCCATCGCCGTTGGTGTCCATGAAGCTGCGTGGATAGATCTGGTAGGTGACGGCTCCTCGCCACCAGGGTGCTTCACTCATCTTGCATGTCCCGTGTCCGCCCAATGCCTGCATCGCCAAAAGCCGGAGCTTGGGCGAGCTGCGGGGGGCAGCTTAAAGGCAGAGCGCCGATGCAACGCTCGCGCTGCATACGTATTCAAAAAATGCGGTTTTTGCATCGCAGCAAGAGCATTCTTGCACGCGAAAATGCGACGTAGCGATAAGACCTCTTGCCGCGAGAAACCGCACCACTGCGCGCATCCGTGCGTACTCAAAGCATTTTTTCGGTGTGCCAATCGCAACCTCGGCGCGACGCCAATCCGTTAGCCTTTTGTCAAAGGTGCACAAAAAAACGCGGTCATGAATACGTATGCAGACACCTGTTCGCCTTTTGGCGCAGCCCTACCATGGCCGCCACGCGACGGGGCCCTCCGATCATTCGGCATGCACTGGCGCGTAGCCCGCGGCGGTCTGTGGGGACGGCTGCGGCAACTACAAAACCAAACTTGATGTGCAAACCCGTGGGAGGGGAAGACGGTGATTCTGAAACGTAATGTGCTGGCCTTGGCGCTGGCCTCCGGTCTGGTTTTCACCGCCGGCATTCACGCGACGCCGAACGATACGGGCGCCACTGCTGGCGGCAATGCTGCCGGTAACGCCGCGAGCGGCGACGCGCAGGCCACGCCTGCCAACGGACAGCAGACCGACCAGAACACCACTGGCGAGTCGGGCAAGAAGACGCAGGAACAGCAGCTGGCCAAGAGCCTGTCCACCATCACGGTGACCGGTTACAACCAGGGCATGGAAAAGGCGATCGACTACCAGCGTTACGCCGACACCATCCAGAACGTGATCACGCCCGCCGACATCGGCGGTCTGCCGGATCAGTCCATCGCCGACGCACTGACTCGCCTGCCGGGCGTGTCCGCCGAGCGCATTGCTGGCCAGGCCTCGCAGATCAACATCCGCGGCCTGTCGGGCAACTTCATCCAGACCACGCTCAACGGTCGCGAGCAGCCGTCCACCAGCGGCAGCAACTACATCCAGTTCGACCAGTACCCGTCCGAGCTGATCAACATGGCGACGGTGTACAAGTCGTCCCAGGCGTCGCTGATCACCGGCGGCGTGGGCGGCACCATCGGCATGGAAACGGCGAATCCGCTGAACGCGCCGAAGGAGCAGAACCTCAACGTCGACGTGCGCGGCAGCTACAACAGCCAGGCCAACGACGTTGCCGGCGCCAACTCCACCGGTTACCGCGTGAGTGCTGCGTGGCAGGGCAAGTTCCTGGACAACACCCTGGGCGTGGGCCTGGGCGTGGCGCAGATGTACCAGCCGCACGTGGCCGAGCAGTTCGTGGGCGAAGCTTCCGATGGTTCGCTCTACAACGTGGGCGGCCGCCAGGGTTACCTCACCCAGGGCCTGCAGCTGCAGCAGAACGGCGGCACCGAGCGTCGCACCGGCGAAATCGCCACCATCGTGTGGAAGCCGACCGACGAGCTGCAGGTGTCGGGCGATGCGTTCTACTCCAAGTTCAAGAACGAATCGTTCGGCTACGGCTTCCGTACGCAGAACATCTATCAGAGCGGCGTCACCATCACTAATCCGGTGTTTGGCCCGTATGGCACGATGACCGGCGGCACGGTGACGGGCACCGGTGGTTCGCAGCAGTTCTCCAACGAAACCACCGCCGACAACTACACGACCAACACCAGCGTGTTCACCGGCGGCCTGAACGTGAAGTGGAACCACGACCGCTGGCACATCGATGCCGATCTGTCCCTGTCGCGCGCCACCAGCAACGAGATCAACGTGGATACCACGGCTGATCCGTACAGCAACCTGGGCACGGCCACGCCGACCTTGATGCCGCAGTCCACCACCTATCAGCTGGCTGGTCGAAGCATCGGCACGGTGTCGTTCGCCAACCCGGGCTTGTACACCAATCTCAACGATCTGGGCCTGTCGCGTTACGGCGTGTATCCCTACATCTATCACGACAAGATGAAGGCGTTCCGCACCAGCGTGAAGTACGACCTGCCCAACAGCTCGTGGCTGTCGGCGCTGGAAGCAGGCGTGTACCTCAACAACCACAACTACAACGCCGACCGCGAGGCGTATGTGTATGGTTCGGAATGGGGTACCGACAACACCAGCAAGGGCGCCGCAGGCTTCAACCAGCCGGCGCTGACCATCCCGGCCAGTGCCGCCACGCTGACCTGCTGGAAGGGTAAGTTCTCGGGGCTGCCGTGCTTCATGCAGCTCAATGGTCCGGCCATCCTTGCCGCGCACGGCATCACCGCCAACCCGGTGAAGAGCTTCGCCAACAACTGGACGCTGATTCAGAGCGGCCAGGTGGACGAGCAGACGCGTGACCTGTTCTTCATGGCGGACATCGATGCGCAGGACGTCTTCGGCCATGAGCTGACCGGTAACGTGGGCTTCCGCTACTCGCACCAGAAGCAGTACAGCTACGGCTTGCAGCAGGTAGGCAACAATGCAGGCGTGCCGATCACCGATGGCCTCGGCGTCACCAGCCTTGACTACGCTCCGCTCAAGGTCGGCAAGACCTATGACGACTGGCTGCCGTCGCTGAACCTGGCCTATCACCTGACCGACAACGACCAGGCACGCTTCTCCGCCGCCAAGGTGTTGGCACGTCCGCCGATCAACCAGATGCTGGCCGGTTCCGGCTCCTGGGTGTCTAGTGGCCAGTACAACGTGTGGGGCGGCACCAGCCCGCTGCTCGACCCGCTGCGCGCCACGCAGTACGACCTGACCTTCGAGCACTACTTCGAAGATTCCAGCGGCTTGATCAGCGGCGGCGTGTTCTACAAGGACATCAAGTCGTTCGTACAGGCTGTCACGTACAACAACTTCGACTTCGCGGCCGCCGGCATCACCGTGCCGACCGATCCGAACACGGGCAAGCCCTACCTCAATGGCCAGTACCAGACGGCCTACAACGCCAAGGGCGGTGAGGTGCGTGGCCTGGAAATGTCGTTCGCCAAGAACCACATGTTCCCGGGCATCTGGGAAGGCCTGGGCGTGCAGGGTAACTTCGCGCTGACCTCCAGCACGGTGAGCAACCCCACCACGCTGGGCGGCCCGACCTCGTACATCGGCCTGCCGGGCTTGTCCAAGCGGGTGGCCAGCGCCGCGGTGTTCTACGACTACGGTCCGTTCTCGGCTCGTCTGTCGGGTAACTACCGCTCGAAGTTCGCTTCCGACACGCAGATGTCGGTGACCAATCAGATGGTCACCTTCGCCTCGGAAACGGTGTACGACTTCCAGGCCTCGTACGACGTGACCAAGCAGTGGGGCGTGGTGTTCCAGGTGCTGAACCTCAGCAACCAACCCACCCGCACCTACTTCGGTTCGGACCCGTCGCAGACCGGCACGATCCAGTACTTCGGTCGTACCACCTACCTCGGCGTCAACTTCAAGCTGTAAGCCACGATCGCGCCGGCCCTCGCAAGGGGCCGGCGCGATGCTTTCCGGAGTACGGCGCCTGTGCGCGCCGTCTCTCACCCACCGCGAGGCCCGGCGTGGCGGTCACCGGTCCGAAGCGTGGCAATGCGTTTCCGGTGTACCGTTCGAGCGAGGCCTGCGGCCATCGAATGGAGCACGGTATGTCGCGGAATCGCTTGTTCAGCCCTCTGGCTTTCCTTATCGCCCTCGCGCTGGGCGCCCCGTCCGCCGCCGCGCAGGCACCTGCCGCGCCCGCGCCCGCGGTGACGGCCACCGCCGATTCCGGCGTGTACTACGAGATCTTCGTTCGCGCCTGGTACGACACCAATGGCGACGGTATCGGCGACCTCAACGGCGTTACCGCCAAGCTCGATTACCTCAAGTCGCTGGGCATCAGCGGCATCTGGCTAATGCCGATCAACAGCTCGCCGAGCTATCACGGCTACGACATCACCGATTACTACGGCCTCAACCCGCAGTACGGCACCGAGCAGGATCTGGAACACCTGCTGAGCGAAGCTCACAAGCGCGGCATTGCCGTCACCATGGATATGGTGATCAACCACACCAGCGAAGTGCATCCGTGGTTCCTCGCTGCGCGTAATCCGGCGGACCCGCACCACACGTGGTACACCTGGGCCGATGACCACGCCGACCTCAAGGCGCTGAGCACCGCCTCCAACGAAAAGATTTGGCACAAGCTGGGTAGCGCCTATTACCTGGGCGATTTCGGCGGCGGCATGCCGGACCTCAACTACGACAACCCCGCCGTGCGTGCGGAGATGATCAAGGTGGGGCGCTACTGGATCGCCAAGGGCGTGGACGGCTACCGCCTCGATGCGGCCAAGCACATTTACGACGACTTCAAGTCGCGCCAGCACGATCCAGACGTGGTCGCCAAGAACGTGCAGTGGTGGACCGAGTTCCACGATGCCGTGGCGCAGGTGAACCCCAAGGTCACCCTGGTGGGTGAAGTCACCGCCGAATCCCCCGCCCAGTTGGCACCGTACCTGAAGCCGCTCGGTTCGATTTTCGACTTTCCCCTGGCAGAGCAGATGATCGCGAGCGCCCGGAAGGAGCGCACCGACAAGCTGCCGCAACTGCTCAAGGATACCTACGCCGCCTATGCGGCCGCCGGCGACGCGCCCTTCATCGACTCGACGTTTCTCTCCAATCACGACCAGGAACGCGTGATGAGTCGCCTGGGTGGCAACCTCGATCACATGCGCATGGCCGCGGCCATGCTGCTCACGTTGCCCGGCCGCCCGTATCTGTACTACGGCGAAGAAATCGGCATGGAGGGCAAGAAGCCCGATCCGAACCTGCGCGAGCCAATGCGCTGGGAACGCGGCAGCGCACCGGGCGATTCGCGCTGGAAGCCCTCCAGCGTGAACCAAGGGCCGACCGTATCGGTCGCTGCGCAGCAGGATGATCCGCACTCCCTGCTCAGTACCTACCGCACGCTGATCGCGTGGCGCGCGCAGCACAGCGCCCTGCGCGACGGCAAGCTGGAGGTGGTGAGCACCGACGATGCACACGTGTTCGCGTTCTGGCGCGACGACGGCAAGGAGCGCGTGCTGGTGGTGCATAACCTTTCCGGCAAGGCCGTGATGTGGAAGCCTAAGGGGGATGTCCTGCCCAAGGAGGCCGCCGTGATGCTCACCACCCAGCCACAAGCCACGCTCGCCGACGGCGGGTTGCAGTTGCCCGCTTATAGCACCGTGGTGCTGCACTGATGCGCTCGCGCCTGCTCGCCCTGGCGCTGCTTTCCGCGTGGTCCGCGCCAAGCTTTGCCGAGGCGGCGCATAGTGACGCGCAAGCGGACCGCATGGCGCTTTCCCTGCCCAGGGGCACCCTGGAACTGCGCCTGCTGGCGCCCGGCGTGGTGCAGTTACGCGCCGAGGGCGTGCGCGAGCCGGCCACGCCGGTGATCGACGATCAGGCGAGCTTCGACCCGGTGGATGTGCAGCGCAGCACCGAGGGCGACGTGCAGGTGCTGCGATCGTCGGCGCTCACCTTGCGCTGGAACCCGGACAGTCGCGAGCTGCGCGTGGAATCGCCCGACGGTCGGCTGCTGCTTAGCAGCGACCTGTCGAGCGCGCTGGATGGCCGATGGTCGCTGCGCCACGCCAAGGGCGAGCCGCAGTACGGCATCGGCGGCCTCAATGCGTTCGACAAGGAAACCGGCACGCTCGAACGCACCGGCAAACAGCTTGCCACGGCCGGTAAGCAAGGGCACGCGGGTGCGCCACTTGTGTGGAGTACCGCCGGCTACGGTGTGCTGGCCGATGCGGAACCCGCGCGGTTCGACCTTTCGGCGACGAACATCGGCATCCAGGCCAAGACACCGGTGCGCACCATATATGTGCTGGTGGGACAGCCCGCGCAGTTGTTCGCACAGGTGCGCCAGCTCAGCGGTGCCGCGCCGATGTTCCCCAAGTGGGCCATGGGCTTCACCAACAGCCAGTGGGGCATCGACCAGCAGGAAGCCAAGACGCTGGTGGAAACCTATCGCGCCAAGCATATCCCCATCGATAACTTCACCTTCGACTTCGACTGGAAGGCGTGGGGCGAAGACATGGGCGAGTTCCGCTGGAACACCGACAAGTTTCCGGACGGCCCTGATGGCAAGCTCAAGGCATGGATGGACGCGCGTGGCATGCGCATGAGCGGCATCATGAAGCCGCGCCTGCATGTGGATACGGTGGAAGGGCGCGAAGCCACGGAACGCGGCTATTGGCTGGCGGCCTCCAAGGCGGCGCCGGACTATTTCTCGCACAAGACCGTGCGAGACGTCGATTTCGACAAGCCCGAAGTACGCGCGTGGTTCTTCAACGACGCGCTCAAACGTTCCTTCGATACCGGGATTGTGGGCTGGTGGAACGATGAAGCGGACGACAGCGGCATCGACACGCAATTTCTCAACATGCAGCGCGCGCTATATGACGGCCAGCGTGCTTACAGCCCGCTGCGCGTGTGGTCGGTAAACCGCAACTTCTATCTGGGGGCGCAGCGCTACGCCTACGGCGTGTGGTCGGGCGACATCCAGAGCGGCTTTGCCAGCATGGCCGCGCAGCGCCAGCGCATGCTGGCGGCGTTCGACGTGGGCGCCATGCATTGGGGCATGGATGGGGGCGGCTTTAAGGCGCCGCGCCCGAGCGACGAGAACTACGCGCGCTGGATCCAGTTCGGCGCCTTCACGCCGGTGTTTCGCGTGCACGGCGACTTCGACCAGAAGCGCCAGCCCTGGGTCTATGGCCCGGTGGCGGAAAAGGCGGCAACCGAGGCGATCCGCCTGCGTTATGCGCTGCTGCCGTACATCTACAGTTATGAGTACCAGAACCACATCGGCGGTGTGGGCCTCGTGCGTCCCTTGCAGTTCAGCTATCCGAACGACCCCGCGCAGCGCGATCGCATCGATGCGTGGATGTTCGGCGATTACCTGCTGGTGTCGCCGGTGGTGGAGCAGGGGCAGACCGCGAAACGCCTCACCCTGCCGCAGGGCCGCTGGTACGGCTGGTTCGACGGCAAGGCCTACGATGGCGGCCAGGCGTTGGCATTGCCGGTGGATGCCGTCGGCTGGAGCGATATTCCGTTGTTCGTGCGCGAGGGCGCCATCATCCCGCAGCAGCCGGTGATGGACTATGTCGGCCAGCACCCGGTGACCTCACTCGACGTGCACGTGTTCCCCGCGAGCACGGAAACACATTTCGACGTCTACGACGACGATGGCGAGACGTACGCCTACGAAAAGGGCGCGTACTACCTGCAACCGCTGAGCGTGCGTCGCGACGGCCAGGTGGTGCAACTGCGCACGGCGGCGGTCAAGGGCAGTTTCCTGCCCGCGTTGCGCGATTACGTGTTCGCCATCCACGGCGGCACGGCCAACGCGGTCAAGGGTGATGGAAAGGACTTGCCGAACCTTGGCACTATCGAGGCCTTGCGTGCCTCGTCGAGTGACGGCTGGGCACAAGGCAGGGATCGATTTGGCGAGGTGACCTACGTGAAGCTGCAAGCAGGGAAAGTACGCGATATCCAGGTGAATGCCGCCGAGGTGCAGCAGTGAGCGGCCGCGCGCTGACTGGACGCCGTCGGCCGCTGGCGCTGCTGTGCGCCGCGTGGTTGTGCGCGGGCGCGGTGCATGCCGAGGCGGTGGATGCCAAGGGCGAGGTGAACTGGCGCGGGCAGACGGCCAGCATGAGCGCGCATGGTGACGGCAGCTTCGTGCTGCGTGCCCCCCATGGCGATCGCACGATTGCCCAGCAGCCGCTCAGCGTGCACACCGCGAGCCCCTTGTTCGATGGCCTGTTCGCCATGGCGCAGGATGACCTTCGACAGGATTCAGTTGCCGCCATTCGCGATGGCGCGTACGACCACGGCGCATCCATCGATTGCGCCTGTTACGCCACGGGCGAAAAGTGGCCGTATGTGTGGACGCGTGATTTGTCCTACTCCATCGACCTGGTGCTGTGGCGCATGGATGCCGCACGCGCGCGCCAGTCGCTGCGCTTCAAGTTGTCCGATGTGCGCGACCACAAGGCGGCGCAAGGTCTGTACATCATGCAGGACACCGGCTCGGGCGGCAGTTGGCCGATCAGCACCGACCGCGTGGTGTGGTTCCTGGCCGCGCGTCACCTGCTGGATGACAAAGCCTTCGCTGACGACACCTGGCGCGCCGTGAAAGACACGCTGGCGCAGGATCGCTTGTACGCCTTCGACCCGGCGCTGGGTCTGTATCGCGGGGAAACCTCGTTCCTGGATTGGCGCGAGCAGACGTACCCGGCCTGGACGGAAAAGGATGTGCGCCTCATCGGCGAATCCTTCGCGCTATCCACCAACGTGCTGCACTACCAGGCACTGCAACTGGCGGCACAGTTGGCGAGTCAGCGCCAGGATGCTTCGGCGGCGGAATACCGCAGCCAGGCGGAGGCGCTCAAGCGGGCCATCAATGCGCGTTTCTGGCGTGCCGACCGTGGCATGTACATGAGCTACCTCGGTCCGCAGGCCATGCCGGTGGACACTTATGACCTGCTGGGCATCGCGCTCGCCGTCACCAGTGGCGTGGCGGAAGGGGACAAGGCAAGGCAGACGCTCGCCAACTACCCCGCCTGGCCGGCCGGCAGCCCGGTGATCTGGCCCGAGCGCAAGGACCAGCCGATTTACCACAACCGTGCCATCTGGCCCTTCGTCAGCGCTTACGCGCTGCGCGCCGCGCGCACGGTGAACGATGCGCCGCGCATCGCGCACGAAATGGACTCCATCCTGCGCGGTGCCGCGCTCGCGGCCTCCAACATGGAGAACTACGAGCTGGTGACGCAGGCCGTGCATGTGGACGAAGGTCCGCTCAGCGGCCCGGTGGTCAACTCGCCGCGTCAGTTGTGGTCGGTGGCCGGCTACCTGGACATGGTGATCGGTGGCGTGTTCGGCCTCAGGGAGGCGGGGCGCATCGAGCCCAAGCTGCCGGTGGCATGGCTGGCGCCGCTGTTCGGTGAATCCGATCGCATCACGCTCACCTTGCCGGGCCAGCGCATCACCCTGGTGCGCCCGGCCAAGGTGGAGGGCGATCTGCTGGTATCGGCATCGCAGCAGCGGAAGGGCGATGAAACCATCGTGCAGCTCAAGGGCATTCGCTCCGGTGCGCGTCCGCTGCGTATCGATGCTCCCTTGTATGGGCCGAGCATGCCATCGGCGCCCAGCGTCACCCAGAAGGGTCAGCAGTGGCAGGTGAGTGCGCCGGCCAAGGGCGTGTTGTATCTGGATGGTCGCCGCATCGGCCCCATCGATGGCACGTTGAGCGTGCCGGTGTCGGCGACACGCGGTTGCTTCCAGCTCACCCAGCTCGGCGAAGGCGGCCTGGAGTCGCTGCCCAGCCTGGACAGTTGCCACGGTGAGGAAGCCCGCGTGGCGGGCGCCAGTGGCTGGCAGTGGCGCGCACCGACGGCGGGGCGCTATGTGGCCGCGTTCGACTACGTCAACGATCACGGCCCGATCAACACCGGCATCACTGCCTACGTGAAGCAGTTGCGCGTGCAGTGCGACGGCGCGGCCGACCAGCGATTGCCGGTGGTGATGCCCCACAGCGTGGGCGAGCAACGCTCCACCTCGGCCACGTTCACCGCACCGGCCGGCGCCACCTGTCGCTTCAGCCTGGAGGACGGTTTCAACATGAGCTACCTGAGCCACAACGCACACTACACCGGTGAACAGGGCGGCGCCTCCGGGCCCGTCAACGCCGCCGATGTGCGCGCGCTGCGCGTGTCGCCTGCCGGAAGCCGCACGCCATGACGCGCAAGCCCGAGCTGTCGTTCTGGCAGATCTGGAACATGTGCTTTGGCTTTCTTGGCATCCAGTTTGGCTTTGCCTTGCAGAACGCCAACGTCAGTCGCATCTTTCAGACCTTGGGCGCGGACGTGGGGGATATTTCGGCCCTGTGGATTGCCGCACCGTTCACAGGCCTGGTCGTGCAACCGATCATCGGCTATCTGTCCGATCGCACCTGGACGCGTTTGGGTCGACGTCGCCCGTATTTCCTGATCGGTGCGATCGCCACCACGCTGGCGCTGCTGTGCATGCCCAATTCGCCCACGCTCTGGGTGGCGGCCGGGCTGCTATGGGTGATGGATGCCTCCATCAATATCTCGATGGAGCCCTTCCGTGCCTTCGTGGGCGATCAGTTGCCGCCGCGCCAGCGCCCCGCCGGCTACGCGATGCAGAGTTTTTTCATCGGCGTGGGCTCGGTGGTGGCGTCCCTGCTGCCCTGGCTGCTGGCCAAGCTGGGTGTGAGCAACGTGGCGGGTGACGGCGCGGTCCCCGACACGGTGAAGTACGCGTTCTACTTCGGCGGTGCCGTACTGCTCGTGTCCGTGCTCTGGACTGTCTTGAGCACGCGCGAGTATCCGCCCGAGCGATTGGCGTCCTTCGAGGATGCCCTGGCGGACAAGTCGGTGGTGAGCGTCACCGGCGCATGGCGCGTGGGCGTGATCCTGTTGGCGGCGGGCGTGCTGTTGATGCCCGCGATCTACCACTACGCACTGGAGAAGGAGCTGTACCTGCTGGCAGGTGGCCTGGCCGTGTTCGGCGCGTTGTTCGCATGGGTATCGCGAACCAGCAGCCAGGGCATGGTGCGCCAAGTCATGGGCGATCTGTATGGCATGCCGGGCCCCATGCGACGCCTGGCGCTGGTGCAGTTTTTTTCATGGTTCGCCTTGTTCGCCTTGTGGATCTACACCACGCCTGCCGTGGCTGCCACGCACTTTGGTAGCGCCGATCCGCATACAGCCGCCTACAACGAGGGCGCCAACTGGGTAGGCGTGTTGTTCGCCGCCTACAACGCGTTCGCCGCGCTGGCGGCGGCACTGATACCGCTGATGGTGCGCCGTTGGGGGCTGCGTACCAGTCACCTGGTCAACCTGTGGCTGGGCGGCGCGGGCTTGCTGTCGATCTTGGTGATCCGCGACCCGCAGTGGTTGCTGCTCTCCATGGTGGGCGTGGGTTTCGCGTGGGCATCGATCCTGTCGTTGCCCTATGCGCTGCTGTCGGACAATCTGCCGGCGGTGAAGATGGGCGTGTACATGGGCATCTTCAATTTCTTCATCGTGATTCCGCAGTTGCTGGCCGCCAGCGTGCTTGGCCTGTTGTTGCGCCTGTTCTTCCACGGGCAGCCGATCTGGGCGCTGGCCATGGGTGGCGCCAGCCTGGTGATGGCCGGCTTGTGCACGCTGCGTGTGAACGAACCTTCCTCCGCTCTCGCCGACGCGCCCGCCGGCGCGGGCCACCACTGACGCCATGCTCATGCGCCGAACCTCACTTGCTGTCCTGCTGTGTGCATCCCTCGCCAGTTTCTCCGCGTTTGCGGCGGCTGCGCCGCATCGCGACTACGTCGGCACGGACGAGCCGCTCGCGGCCAACGCCATCTACTTCGTGATGACCGATCGCTTCGTTAATGGCGATCCGTCCAACGATCATCGCGACCAGGGCGGTGCGCACCGCACGTTCGACATTCCCATTCAGGGGCCCAACGGCGAAACCGACAACATCGGTTACCTGGGTGGCGACTTCAAGGGCATCCTGGATAACGCCGGCTATATCCGCGGCATGGGCTTTGGCGCGGTGTGGATCACGCCCATCGTGGACAACCCCGATGAGGCGTTTACCGGCGGCGATCCGGTGAGCTGGGGCAGCATGCTCACCGATCGCGGCAAAACGGGCTATCACGGCTACTGGGGCGTGAACTTCTACAAGCTGGATGAGCACCTGCCAAGCAAGAATCTGGATTTCGCCCAGTTCACCCAGAAGATGCGCGGGCAGGGCCTCAAGACTGTGCTCGACATCGTCGCCAACCATGGCTCGCCGGCCTTCAGCATGCCGGTGGCGCAGCCGCAGTTCGGGCAGATCTACGACAAGGACGGCAAGCTGATTGCCGACCACCAGAACCTGGACCCGTCCGATCTCGATCCGGTGCACAACCCGCTGCATCGCTTCTATCACGCGTACGAAGACCTGGCGCAGCTGTCCAACAACAACGACGAGAATCCGGCGGTACTGGATTACTTCGTGGGCGCCTATCTGCAGTGGGCTGACCAGGGCGCCGATGCCTTCCGCATCGACACCATCAGCCACATGCCCACGGCGTTCTGGAAGCAGTTTGCCCAGCGCATTCGCGCCAAGCATCCGGGCTTCTTCATGTTCGGCGAGGCATTCGATTACGACCCGGATAACCTGGGCCAGTACACCTGGGCGCGCAACGGCGGCATCAGCGTGTTGGACTTTCCGCTGCGCCAGCGCGTGGCAGAAGTGTTCGAACATCCGCACAGCGATTACGCGCGTGTCGCCCAGCGCCTGTACCTGCGTAACGGGCCGTATGCCAATCCGTACGAGTTGGTGACCTTCTACGACAACCACGACATGGCGCGTTTGAACGCCAACGACGATGGTTTCATCGATGCGCACAACTGGCTGTTCACCGCGCGCGGCATTCCTGCCATTTACTACGGTTCGGAAGTGGGCTTCATGCGTGGGCGCGCCGAGCACCAGGGCAACCGCAACTACTTCGGCCAGGAGCGCATCGATGCCGCGCCCAAGAGCCGTATCTACCAGCAGCTCGTACGTATCGCCACGCTGCGCGAGAAGACCCCGGCACTGCAGCGCGGCTTGATGTTGCCGCTGCGGTTCTCCGGTGACCAGGCGGCCTTCTATCGTGTGTACCAAAAGGGCAGCGCACACCAGATCGCGCTGGTGCTGCTCAACAAGGGGGATGCTCCGGCCGATTTCGCCGTGTCGGATTACCTGCAGGCAGGCCGCTGGGCGCCGGCCCTGGGCGGCAAGCCGGTGAGCGTGAGCAATGGCGGTACGCTGCACAGCACAGTCAACGCGCATGATGTGCAGGTCTATGTGCTCGATGCTGTGGTGACGCGGCCCGATTTGATCGAGCAGCTCGATCGCCTGATGGACGAGAAGGGTCATCCGGGCGCGTAAGCGCCTGTTTCCGATCTCCGCCTAGCCCGCGCCAGCCCGAAGGGTTGCGTGGGCGCGCCCCTGAGCGTTCGCGCGGTTAGCGAGCGCGAACGCTGGATTTGCGCACGATCAGCTTGGCCGGGAGCATGGCGTTTTCGGCCGGCTCGCCGCGGATCAGTCGCAGCAGGTTGTCCACCAGGATTTCGCCGGCCAGTTGTGTGTCCTGCAATACCGTGGTGAGCGGTGGCTTGGCGAAGCTCGCCATGGGGATATCGTCAAAGCCTGCCAGCGCGACATCCTCGGGCACGCGCAGGCCGTGGTCGTCCAGCGCACGCATGGCGCCAATGGCGATCAAGTCGCTGGCGGCGAACACCGCATCAAAGGTGACGCCTCGCGCCAACAGCGTTTCCAGCGCCTCGTAGCCCGAGCGCTCGGTGCTTTCGCCATTCACCTGCAGCACCGGCTCCGCGTCCAGGCCCGCTGCTTCCAGCGCACGCGCATAGCCGCGGTAGCGGTCGAAGAACTCCGGGTAGTGGCTCGACGCATCGCCCAGGAAAGCGATGCGCCGGCAACCTTGGTCGATCAAGTGCTGCGTGACGGCATAGCCACCGGCGAGGTTGTCGCAACCCACCGACACGTCGGGCTGGTCCGGCAGCACGGCGCCCCAGCGCACGCACTTGGTGCCTTGCTGCACCAGCTTTTCCAGCTTGTCGCGAATGGCCAGGTAGTCGCCGTAGCCCAGCAGGATGATGCCGTCTGCCTTCTTGCTGTCGGCGTAGTCGGCGTGCCAGTCGCGCGAAAACTGCTGGAACGAGATCAACAGGTCGTAACCACGCTGCGCGCTGGCTCGCGTGATGGAACCGAGCATGGACAGGAAGAACGGGTTGATGTGCGACTCGTCCGCCGTGGGGTCCTCGAACAGCAGCAGCGCCAGCGTGCCGGTGTGGCGCGCGCGCAGGCTGGAGGCATTCTTGTCCACCTTGTAGTTGAGTTCGTCGACCGCCGCCTGGATGCGCCGGCGCGTCTCCTCGTTGACCAGCGGACTGCCGCGCAGGGCGCGCGACACCGTGGACTGGGACACGCCAGCCAGGTGGGCAATATCGAACGAGGTAACTTTTCCCTTGATCTGCACGCAGCCACGACCTTCAAGTCTGGTTTGGCCCGATCCGTTTGGCCTGACGGTTCTGTATCCCGCAAATCCTAGCGAGTTGTGTGCTCGCTGTCCTTTCGTGTCGCGCAGACAAAAAAAGCCCCGAGGATTAGGGGGGAATCCTCGGGGCCGGGGTGGCCGTAGAACCCAGGGGAGAGGTCTACGAACCGGGTGACTCGTCCAGGGAGGTGGCGAGTCGTGGATGCCGTTGCGCGCATCCGATAAGTGAGAACGCGTGGCGCGGCAAAAGTTGCACTGAACGGGTCGGTTTTGGTTAGCGGGTGTTCATTTGACGAAATTCGAACATTTAGATCGAGGCGAATAGGGACTTTGGGCGGTATTGGGGAGTGAGGGTGTGTGTTGATGTGTTCTGACGCCCGCATCTTTGTCGAAGGGGGTAGCTATACGGTGACTTGGGTGTCTCGCGACCGAAGGCGGCTGAATGAGATAGCGGTTTTCTGACGGGCTGCTGGATTCTGTCTTGTTTGCCTGAGCGCTATCGCTAGCGTGCTCGCCTGCGATCGAAGGGAGTCCCTGTGGGACGGCGGGCTTCCGACCTCCTGCCGGAGGCCGGAAGCCCGCCGCAGGCGAGTTAGATCAAAGCAACGCCACATCAACCGCGAAAGTCACTGGGTCCCAGCATTCGCTGGGACGACGTTGTAGGAGGGCGGAAGCCCGTGGCCCGACGCGGACTCCCTTCGGTCGCAGGCGAGCCAGATCGAGGTAACGCCAAGTCAAAGGCGAAAGTCACTGGGTGACCAGCCCTTCGGTTGTTGAAAAGCGCTTCCAGCGCTTGCCCCCTTTTTGGGGTTCGCTAGGACGACGTTGTAATCGCCACAACACGCGCTCACGCGCTAGACACGCCCTCAGCGCGCCACCGGCGCCTCTTCACTCGCCTCACGCGTCAACTCCTCCGGTCGGGCCGCATAACGCCGCGCCAACACCGCGCAAGTCATCAATTGCATCTGATGAAACAGCATGATCGGCAACACGATCGTGCCCAGGGGATGCCCGGCAAACAGCACCTTCGCCATCGGCACACCGCTCGCCAGACTCTTCTTCGAGCCGCAGAACACAATGGTGATTTCATCCGCGCGCTCAAAACCCAGCGCGCGCGAACCATAGCGTGTTATCAGCAGCGCCACAGCCAGCAAAATCGCATTGACCACCAGCAAGCCCACCAGCACCGGCAGCGGCACCTGCTTCCACAGGCCCTGTAGTACCGCTGCGCTGAACGCCGTGTACACCACCAGCAGGATCGAACCCTGGTCCACATAGGTCAGCATGGCGCGATGGCGGCTTACCCAGCCGCCGATCCAGCGCTGCGCCACCTGGCCGGCCACGAACGGAACCAGCAACTGCATCACGATGCCGCCCACGGCGCCCCAGGACATGCCGCCTTGCCCATGCGACTCCAGCATCACGCCGACCAGCAGCGGGGTGATGAATATGCCCAGCAGGCTTGATGCCGACGCCGCGCAGATGGCGGCGGGAATATTGCCGCGCGCCATCGAGGTAAAGGCGATGGACGACTGCACCGTCGAGGGCAGCGTGCACAGGAACAGCACACCCAGATACAGATCGGGCGTGACCAGCGGCGACAGCACGGGACGCAGCAGCCAACCCAGCAACGGGAACAGCACGAAGGTACTGGCTAGTACCGTCAGGTGCAGTCGCCAGTGCGTCATGCCGGCCACCACGGCTTCGCGCGAGAGCTTGGCGCCGTGCAGGAAGAACAGCAGCGCGATGGCTGCGTCGGTCAGCACGTCGAACACGCCCGCGGCGCGGCCCCGGCACGGCAGCAGGCTGGCCAGGATCACCGTGGTGATCAGCGCGCAGGTGAAGCGATCCGGAAGGAAACGACGCAGAAACATGGCGTTGGGCCAATCGAGCGGGAGGCGCCTATTGGACTGCCGCGCGATTGATTATTCAAATCGTTTTATCGGAAGTATTGATAATATGAGCGCATGAATATCAACCTGCGCCAGCTCCGCGTGTTTCTGGCGGTGGCCCAGCAGCAGCATTTCCGCCGTGCGGCGGAGAGCCTGCACCTGAGCCAGCCGGCAGTGAGCCGCCAGATCGCCGAGCTGGAGGCTGAACTGGGCGTGCGGCTGTTCGACCGCACTACTCGCGAGGTGGTGCCCACCGAGGCTGGGCGTTACCTGGAGAGTGCCGTGGGCCGGGTGCTGGACGAGTTGGAAGGCGTGCTCGGCCACCTGCATTCGGAGAGCGAGCGCCGTCGCGGCAAGGTGCATGTGGCCTCCGTGCCCACACTGTCGGCCGGGCTCATGCCCCAATGCATCGCCGACTGCGCGCGTCGCTACCCCGAGCTCACCATCCAGTTGCACGACCAGGCACAGACCCTGGTGCTGGACAGCGTGCGGGGTGGTGAGGTGGATTTCGGCGTGGCCATCGCACCGGCAGCCAGCGCCGAGTTCGATGTGGAGCGCATCCTGCGCGATCCCTTCGTGTTGGTATGCCGCCCGGATCATCCGCTGGCCCGGCTGCAGCGCGTGCCTTGGCGCAAGCTGCGCGGCGAGCCGCTGGTGTTGCTCGACTACTCCTCTGGCAGCCGCCGACTGATCGATCACGCGCTGGCCAGTCGCGGCATCGAGGCCAACATTGTCCAGCAGACCGGCCACACGCTCACCGCCTTTCGCATGGTGGAGGCCGGCCTGGGCATCAGCGTGAGTCCGGCCTTGTCGCCGCCGCCCGCCAGCCTGGTCACGCGTCCGCTTACGCCGGTGGAACATCGCGACGTGGTGCTGATCAAGCGCCGCCAACGCTCGTTGTCGCCGCTCGCCGCGTTGGTGTGGGACGCCTTGCGCGCACTGGCGCAGCGCTCACCCTAGACACGTCACGCCGCATTGAGCGTCTGTCGCCTACGTTCGGGTTTTCGCCCACGGCAGACGATCATGCGCTACGAGCTCTACTACTGGACCGGCATCCAGGGCCGCGGCGAATTCGTGCGGCTCGCGCTGGAAGACGGCGGCGCCGACTATCGCGACGTGGCGCGCGAAAAAGGCGACGCCGTGATGATGCCCTTCCTGCGCGGCGAGCAACCCGGCGCGCGGCCGTTCGCCCCGCCGTTCCTGCGCGTGGGGCGGCAAGTGATTGCACAGACCGCCAACATCCTCGCCTTTCTGGCGCCTCGCCTGGGGCTGGTGCCAGCCTCCGCTGCCAATCAGTGCTACGCAATGCAGTTGCAGCTCACCATCAGCGACATCGTGGCGGAGGTGCATGACACGCACCATCCGCTATCCAGCGCGCTGTATTATGAAGACCAGCGCCCCGCAGCGCGCAAACGCGCGGCAGCCTTTCGCACCGAGCGCATCCCAAAATATCTCGACTACTTTGAGCAAGTGGTGGCCGCCAACGACGGGTGCCATGCGCTGGGGCGTCGTCATTCCTATGTGGATCTATCGCTGTTTCAGCTGATGGCGGGGTTGGACTACGCGTTTCCTACCGCCATGAAGCGACGCGCGCGCCGCTGGCCGCATCTGGGCGCGCTGAGCGAGCGGGTGGCGGATCGCCCGCGCGTGGCAGCGTACCTCGCCTCCGAGCGGCGCCTGCCGTTCAACGAGAGCGGCATCTTCCGCCACTACGCGGAGCTGGATGGCTGACCGAAGTCGATCAAAACACCGCGATGATTACTGCGCCCGCCACAATCAGCGCGCCGCCGATGGCCAGGGGCCAACTCAAGGTTTCGCCCAGCAACAACACGCCGAGCACAATGGCGATCGCCACGCTGAGCTTGTCGATGGGCGCCACCTTGCTCACCGGGCCCAGTTGCAGCGCGCGGTAGTAGCACAGCCAGGAAAGCCCGGTTGCCACGCCCGACAGCACCAGGTACACCCAACTGCTTGTTGGTAGCCCGGTTGGCTTGGCCCATTCGTGACGCAGGCTGAGGATGCCGGCCGTGACCAGCAGGATCACGATGGTGCGGATGAAGGTGGCGAGGTTGGAGTTGATCCCCGCCACCCCGAGCTTGCCGAACAGCGCAGTGAGCGCGGCGAAGAACGCCGAGCCCAAGGCGAACAGCAACCAACTGTCGCGCCATGGCATATCCGTTCGGCCCTTGGCGGCTTACTTGCCGCCGTTGTCCTGGTCTTCGGCGGTCTTGCCCTTGCCCCACTCCATGACCTTGTACATCACCGGCTTCACGGGCTCGCCAGCGGCGTTGGTCCAGGCACCCTTCTGGTCAACCATATAAGTTTGTGGAATGCCGCCCTTGGGCGTCACCACCACCATGTAGACCTGGCCGCTGCGGCTGAATTCCTGAATGGTCTGGTCGCCTTCGGTACGCACCTTCACCGTCGGCGGGGCTTCGCCACGTGCGTCACGCGGCGGTGAGGCAGCGCGGCCAGCCGGCTGGCTCAACGTTGCCGCCGTGTCGGCCGAGGGCTGGCCGGATTTGGTCGCGGAAGTCGATGCCGGTGCCGGCGGTGGTGCCACGGCCTTCACGCCCGGATCGTTGATGCCCGGCGGCGGTGGCGCGGGCGGAAACTGGCTGGCGGATTGGGCGAACACGGGGGACGCGACCGCCACACCAAGCGCAACAAGCAGGGACACGGATTTCATAACGATGGCCTCTCCTTCAATGGCGCGAGCATAGCAGCGCCGGGCGATGCGCCTCGTGAATCGATGATGAGCCTTTCGCCGCTACCGGTGTGCAGCCACGCCCCTCGGCCACGCGTGCGACAATCCCCGGCATGGCCAAGCTCATACTCATCGACGGTTCCTCCTACCTCTATCGCGCCTTTCACGCGTTGCCCCCGCTCAGCAACGCACAAGGCGAGCCCACCGGCGCCCTGTTCGGTGTGGTCAACATGTTGCGCGCCACGCTCAAGGCCAAGCCCGATTACGTGGCCTTCGTCAGCGACGCGCCCGGCCCCACGTTCCGCAACGCGCTGTACGACCAGTACAAGGCCAACCGACCGCCCATGCCCGACGACCTGCGCGCACAGGTGCAGCCCATGCTCGCCATCGTCGGCGCGCTGGGTTTTCCGATTCTGCGCGTGGATGGGGTGGAAGCCGACGACGTGATCGGCACGCTGACCGAACAGGCGCATGCGCAGGGTATCGAGGTGGAGATTTCCACCGGTGACAAGGACCTTGCGCAGTTGGTGCGGCCGGGCATCACGCTGGTCAACACCATGACCAACACCACTACCGACAGCGCCGGCGTGGTGGAGAAATTCGGCGTGCCGCCGGAACAGATCGTGGATTTCCTCGCCCTTACCGGCGACACCGTGGACAACGTACCCGGCGTGCCCAAGTGCGGCCCCAAGACGGCGGCCAAGTGGCTGGGTGAATACGGCTCGCTGGACAACCTCATCGCCAATGCCGACAAGGTCGGCGGCAAGATCGGCGAGAGCCTGCGCGCCGCCCTGCCGCAACTGCCGCTGTCACGTGAATTGGTCACCATCAAGACCGACGTGGCGTTGGAGCAGCCCGTTACCGCACTCACCCTGCACGATCGTCACGTGGACCAGTTGCGCGAGCTGTACACGCGCTATGAGTTCAAGCAGGCGCTGAAGGAGCTGGATGCCAACGGAGGTTCCAGCACCAAGGCCGCCAGCGACGTGCCGACACCCGCGCCCGCTCAGGGCTCGCTCCTGGGCGAAGAGCCCACGCTCAATATGGCCGGCCAGTACGAGCTGGTCACCACGCAGGCGCAGTTCGACGCCTGGCTGGCGAAGATCGCCGGCGCGCCGCTGGTGTCCTTCGATACCGAAACCACCTCCATCGACGCCATGCAGGCCGACATCGTGGGCCTGAGCCTGTCGGTGGAGCCGGGTCACGCGTGTTATGTGCCCCTGGCGCACGATTATCCGGGCGCGCCGCCGCAGCTTGGGCGCGACCACGTACTGGGCGCGCTCAAGCCCTTCTTCGAAGACCCCAGCCGCCCCAAGATGGGCCAGCACGCCAAGTACGACATCAACATCCTGTCGCACTACGGTATTGCGCTCGCCGGCCTCAAGCACGACTCCATGCTCGAATCCTACGTGTGGAATGCCACCGCCACGCGTCACGACATGGACTCGCTGGCCAAGAAATACCTGGACGTAGACACCATCAAGTACGAACAGGTGGCCGGCAAGGGCGCCAAGCAGATCCCGTTCTCGCAGGTGGATCTGGACACCGCCTGCCGTTATGCCGCCGAGGACGCGGACATCACCCTGCGCCTGCACCATGCGCTGTGGCCCAAGCTGGAGAGCATCCCGGCATTGCGCGCGGTGTACGAGAACATCGAGATGCCGCTGGTGCCGGTGCTGGCCGCGATGGAGCAGCGCGGCGTGCTGATCGACGTGAACGACCTGCGCATGCAGAGCCAGCAGCTGGGCAAGCGCATGCTGGAACTGCAACAGCAGGCATGGAAGGACGTAGGGCGCGAGTTCAACCTCGATTCGCCCAAGCAATTGCAGGCCATCCTGTTCGATGAGCTGGGCCTGCCGGCCAAGCTCAAGACGCCGACCGGTCAGCCGTCCACCAACGAAGAAGCCCTGGAAGCCATCGCCGACGATCACCCGCTACCGCGCCTGATCCTCGACTATCGCGGCCTGGCCAAGTTGCGTTCCACCTATACCGACAAGCTGGCCGAGATGGTGAACCCGCGCACCGGCCGCGTGCACACCAGCTACCACCAAGGCGCGGTCGCCACGGGTCGCATTTCCTCCAGCGATCCGAACCTGCAGAACATCCCGGTGCGTACCGAGGAGGGTCGCCGCATTCGCCAGGCCTTCGTGGCACCAAAAGGATGGGTGGTACTGGCCGCCGACTATTCGCAGATCGAACTGCGCATCATGGCCCACCTCTCCGGCGATGAAGGCCTGGTCAAAGCCTTCCAGGAAGGCGGCGATGTGCACCGCGCCACCGCTGCCGAAGTGTTCGGCATCACGCCCGAGGAGGTCAGCGCCAACCAGCGCCGTGCCGCCAAGGCGATCAACTTCGGCCTGATGTACGGCATGAGCGCCTTCGGCCTGGCCCGCCAGCTCGGCGTGGACCGCGGCGAAGCCAGCGACTACATGGCGCGTTACTTCGCCCGCTATCCGGGCGTGCATGCCTTCATGGAAGCGACCCGCGAACGTGCGCACCGCGACGGCTACGTGGAAACCCTGTTTGGCCGCCGCCTGTACCTGGAGAACCTAACGGCGCGCAACCAGGCCCTGCGCGCGGGCGCCGAGCGCGCGGCCGTGAACGCGCCGATGCAGGGCACCGCCGCGGACATCATCAAGCGCGCAATGATCGCCGTGCACGGCTGGCTGCTTGAGCGCGACGACGCGCACATGCTGATGCAGGTGCACGACGAACTGGTGTTCGAGGTGCGCGAGGATGCGGTGGATGTGATCCGCGCGGGCGTGATCGAACGCATGTCGGGCGCGGCGACGCTGTCGGTACCGCTGGTAGTGGATGTGGGTGTGGGCGCGAATTGGGATCAGGCGCACTGAGGGTACGCCGGTTGGGGTGGGCGCGGCCTGCGCGTGTTTTTCTGTGCGCTGGTCGCGTTGGTGTTGCTTGGGATGCGTTGGGAGCGATCTGTGCTCCCTTTGCTGTGGTGTCACTCGCGCGAATGCCAAATAAGCGCGCTGGCGCGGAGCTCGACTTCGCCGTTGCCCAAGTCCTGTGAAGACCTGGGGTGGCTTGCCTCGTGATGTTGCGTTGGCCTTCGGTTGCTGTAGTACGGCGGTCTGGCCGCCTGCGCGGCGAGCGTTTCGATCGTCTACCGACGCCCTTGCGGAACTTGGTCACGCTTCCTCTGCGCTAGGCCGTCGTTTCAGCGGAGGCTGGAGAGGCCTTCGGTAGTGAAAGGGCTGGTCATCCGATGGCCTTCGGTTGCTGTGGTGCGGTGATCTGGCCGCTTGCGCAGCGGGCGTTTCGATCGCCTGCCGGCGACCGAGTCACTTTTCTTTGCTGGCCCAAAGAAAAGTAAGGCGGTGTCAATCTAGAAGTGCATCATCGATGGCTTGGGCGAGGTCATCACGCCCCATCGCACGCATGAACATCTCGGCAGGACAGTGGTAGTCGAGGGTCGCTCGC
>NZ_JBYLFE010000005.1:0-509651 GCF_057750885.1 Frateuria sp. sgz306004 | reverse complement strand
GGGTCTTCTCGCTATCGGTGATGTGACGCCGAAGTCTGGGTGCCATGCAACACTCCTTCCGCTTGCGCGTCTATAGTGTGTTGCTTTGACCGGCTGAAGTCGCAACCCAGAGCGGACATTGTCAAAGCATCTACCAAGGAGGGGCATGGATAGCGACAACAAATCAGGCTTTTCGAGAGTGTTTGTCGCTGGACTCATTGCTCCACTTGCGGCACCACTATTCACGTTCATTGCTGCGTCGCTGTACTGGAATCTGAGTGGCGACGCGGCTGAGTTGGCGCGCTGGATTCGGTTAAGCGATCTGTGGCCGATGCATCTGTTCGTGCTTGGCATTGCCGTGGTGGGGACATGGTGCCTGGGCTGTCCGATCTTTCTGTCCAGACGCAGGCGAAACAGGGTTACCGGCTTAGGAATGTGTGCCCTTGGTGGTGTGGTATCTGCGTCAGTTTTCTCTTTGCCGCTGTTCCTTTTGCCCGGAGGAGGCCTCCTGGGAACGCTGGCCGCCTTGGTGTTCTGCATGTTGCTCGGCATCGCCGTGGGAGGCGTGTTCTCCTTCCTTGCGGGGATTCCTTGGGACACTCCTTACTCGAGATTTCTACAGCGAGACCGGTAGATCCTTGAGTAGGGTATAGGTTCATACTATGTCCGCCTCCGACTGCGGGCTCAATCGGTCAACGCAACACCCCAATACCGGGCCGGCGGAACGCCAGCTACCACAAGCCCTGGAACCCAATCACGCTGCCCGGCGGCCACAACGCTGGAAGTGCCTTGATTCCAGGAAAAGCCAACGTAATGGACGAACAAGATCGTTTGGCGGGCAGATAAAGAAGGCTAGACCTTTGAAATACCGATGAATTGCGATTTGATCAAAGTGTAGCGTTGACCGGTTGAAACGGCAACCCAAAGCGGACATTACCGCCCGCGGTGAACTGACGTCCTCAGGGGAGAGGTTAATGGTTAAAAAGGAGGCGCGACTGCGTCCGTTGCCCTATCGGGTTGTTCGACGCGTGCTGCCATTGCTCGCGCTCGCTCTCGTCGCATGCCACGGTCAAGAGGAAAAAGTCGAGGTGCGACTCGCGGATGCGCAGCGTGCGACTGCGGCCGCCATGTCCCACGTTGAGGATCGAACTTCGTCATTTGGTTATCAGGCACAAATGAATGGCGTCGGCGAGAACGGGCCGGTGGTCAACGTGATAGATGTGATTCCGTCCTATCGATTGGACGCCTTCGGCGGTCAATTGATGGGCGACGATCGCGGCGAATTTGGTGGCGAGTTGATGTTCCGCGACCAGCAAGGTTCTACTCATTTACTCATGAAGAGAAACGTGCATGGCATCTTCCAGATGCCATTTGGCGTGGTCGTTTTCACGGGCCTGTCGCATATGCGGAGCAACGTGGGTGGAACTTACCTTGTCACCGCTCCTCCCGGATCCACTCCAGCGGTGAAGCCGTTTCGGCCGCTCCAAGGAGCGCCTGACGAAGTGCTCCGCACGTTGTCGGGAGACCTCGTGTTCAAGGTGTTCAATGGGCGCTTTGAAAGGAATGAGGCTAGAGAGTTGATTGAGGCAAAGGACTGCTACTTGATGACGAAGAGCGGGGAGATCAAGAAGCTATCGTGCACTTCCATTGCCGTCGTCAAATGATGAACTGCAAGCACGGCACCGCGGTGGAGAGGGGCATTCCCATAAGGCTTCATCGGCTTGCCGTTGCTCAGGGAGGTTGCCATGCAGTGAGTGTTCGCTATCGATCCATATGCGTTGCAGGTTATGCATGAGATTGTTTAGGTCCGCTCCCGACCCGAAGCGGACCTAGCCAAAAGTGAGAAGGGAATGAAGAAATTCACGCTGTCAGTTTTGGTTGTGCTGAACCTGGTTGCCCTGTTTGCCGGTGGTAGCCGCTTTCTGGTGACTTTTGCTGACGTGCCGGCTCAGGGTGTTCCGGCGGCATGTTCCCATTCGTATCATCAGGGTATGGCGGACATGCAGAACTATTTGCTTCCGTGCCTGCCCTGGCTCGCGGGGGCCATGGTTATAAATTTTGGCGTAGCGATTGTTCTATTGGTCAAGGCCGGTAAGCCTGGATCGCGATAATGCCCAATGTCCGCTGCCGACCCAAAACAAAAACCGGGGTCAGAGTGCACTTTCAAAATGTCTGCTTTCGACTGTGGTCTCAATGGGCCAGTGCAACACTTTGGCGTTGTTTCGGCGGAGGACGGGTTTTGGCGCTACTTCGAAATCAAATCATTGGGCTACGAAAGGAAGGCCGGAAGTGCCGTAATTTCGGCGGCCAGCCTGGCTTAGTGGTGTAGCAGGATCGATCCCCGGTTTGCCGGGCAATGCATCGATCGCAGAGGCGCCGCCTCATCGGTTTCGTCGGGGTGCTGCTTTGATCGGTGGGACGGTGGCACTTGGGTTGTCGCGTGTGTGCGCACGGGTCCGCCGGACGCACAAACCACGACTTGCACTGTCGCGGCGCAGTAGTTTGTCCGAGTCAAGTCAAGGGAGTGATCCTCGGCTTTTCGCGGTATTGAGGTCCAAGGAGTCCTTATGAGTTCCATGCAGGTATTCGCGCGATCTGTTGTTAATTTGGTGGTATCCGCTGCCTTGCTTCTGATCTCGCTGCTAACACTGAGCGCTATCATGAATGGTGACCCTCACGCCCACTGGTCAGCCCATGATGCGATGCCATTCAGCGTGTTTGTCGGACTTACTCTTATTGCTGCCTACTTGTCCTGGGCGTTTTGGAAGAATAGGACGGTACGCTCCAACTTAGTTGCCTTCACTATTAGTGGGCTTGCGGTTCTAGCGTTTATTGCATCCTTTTTGATTTCATTTATTGAAAGGTGACTTAAACAATATGACCTCGGTCGGCGTGCGGCCGAGGTCATATTTGTTTATGCATCGATCCAGGCGTCGGCGCCTCACCGTTCGCTGTACGAGAGCTTCTATCGCACGCCTCTTTCAATGACGATGCCCGGCATGGTGCGGCGCGGATGATGGGTTGGTGATTCACTGCTGGCGCTTCCTTTCGTCCTTCGACAAATGCTGGCAGCGTAATGATGCGTTCGCTCGGCAATCGGGCGCGCAGGTAGTCCACTGCGGCACGGGCATCGAATCAAAACCGGGTCAATCAAAACCGGGTCAGGGTGCACTTCCCAAATGTCCGCAATCGCGCAGCGCCAACGCGCCCCTGTCCTGGTGTGAGCGCAGGGGTTGAATGGCTTTGCTTGATTGAGCGTCGAACGGGGCGCTGGTCAGGTGTTTTTCCAGGAAGGCACCCACGCGTGCACGATAGTTGGATGGGTCGAAGCGGTACAGGTCCACGTGTTGGGCGCCATTGATCACCCATAGCTCTTTGGGTGGCGCGGCGTGTCGATACATGGCCAGGGATTCGCTCAAGGGTGTGTGTTGGTCTGCGCTGCCCACCACGAGCAGCTTGGGCGCGGTGATGCCCGCGATGTGGTCCATGGGGCGAAGCCTTGCGGGCTCGATGCCGGTTCGCCACGCCATGGACGTCAGCAGCAGCGGCGTCAGCCATGTCGCGCCACCCAGGTGCAGTTGAAGGCGGTCCTGCACGGCGAGGTCGATATTTGGATAAACCTGCTCAAGCACCAGCGCCTGGACCGGGAGGGGCGGCTCAGCGAGAAGGCTGGCTGCCCCGCCCATCGATGTGCCGATGACGCCGATGCGTTCGCGCGGCAATCGGGCGCGCAGGTAGTCCACTGCGGCGCGGGCATCGAATGACTCCAAATCACCGAGCGTGATCTGATCGCCTTCGCTCTCGCCGGAGGCTCGAAAGTCGATCAGCAACACTGCGTAACCAAGGCTGTGCAACCAGCGCGCGCGAGGCAGCATCGCCAGGCGGTTGCTTCGTACGCCATGCAAAAGCACGACGGCGCCGCGCCCCGGCGTGCCCGCCAGAAACCACCCTTTCAGAGATACGTGAGCGGCGCTGGAGAGCGTGACATCTTCCAGTACCAGGTCATTGGGCGGTGGAACGACGGCGCGCCTGGGGCGGAGCAGTAAGCCTTCCATGGTCCACGCCGCGACGCCGACGAGGGCGAGCGCGATCAGTGCGCACCAAAGAGTTTGTGGCCAGCGATGTGCGCTCATGACTCTCCCTCGTCGTTTGATCCGTGTCTGGATCGCGAGAGCTTGGGCGCGGGTGATCGGCTTTTTGGGGCGAATGGCGGCCGGGCAGATGATGGATCAAGGCGGTGCGCGCCGTGTCGCGCGCACCGCCTTGTTGGTCTCAGGACGCCTTGGGCAACAGCGTCAGCGTGTGCTGTTCGGGCCCGGGCAGCAGGGGAGTGGGGCGGCCGTTGACCCAGTCTTCCTGGCCGGCACCGTGGTAGGGCGACAGCGGGTGGTCGCTCTGGCCGCCGGGCATGTGCAGGATGCTTTGCGCTTCGTGGCCGGGCATGACGTCCAGGCGTTCGGAGGCGCCAAAGCCGGGTGATACCACGCGTGGCATGTTGTGGTCGCCTGCCACGGGTTCGTCGGGCATGTTGAGCCATTTGCCGATGAATGATGGTAGCGCACGGGCGAGCGGGCTCTGGATATCGGTACGGTTGTATTCGCCCCAGTTGCGCGCGGCGAGGCCACCGGGTTGCTTGCTCAAATCGTCCACGACTTCATGCGCGGCGTTGGTGAGCAGTGCGTTCCAATTGTCGTATTTGGGGTCGAGCAGATTCATGGGGCGATCGCGCAGCATGGCCCACACGGCGCCTTCGGCATCGACAAGGCCAGGCCACTTGAAGTCGGCATGCTTGGCTTGCACTTGCGCCACGAAGGGGGCGAGCACCGCTTGCTTCACCTTGTCGCGGAATTCGCGCACCAGACGGTAGTCCACGCTCTCCGGCGCGGCACGCCCGCTCCAGTTGGCGGTCAGTTGGCGCAACTGTTCCAGTTCGGGGTCGCTGGTGCCGGCCAGCGTGTCTTGCAGCAAGCGCTGCCAGCGGGTGAGCAGTACGGCGCGATTGTCCAGCTGCACATCGAGCAGGTTGCCGGGGGCGAAGCTGCTGCGCGCACGCAGGTCATCGCGAATCTGTTGCGCGCGGGCGCCCAGGTCGTGGCCGCCGTTGCCGAGCAGGTCCAGGTCGGCACCATCCACGGTGCGGTTGTTGGCGGTCCACAGGCGGCCGTCTTCGGGGTCTTCTACGCGCGGGCGTTGCTCTGGGGTGGCCCAGCCCACCCAGCCGGTGTCGGGTTTGGACCAATCGGCCGGCAATTGCGGGTCGAAGCCCTTGCGCAGGGGGATGCTGTTGCCTGTGACGGTCCAGCCGATGTGGCCGGCGCTGTCTACGGCCAGCAGGTTCTGCGGCGGCATGCCCATGTCGGGCGCAAGGTCCAGTGCGTGGTGCGCACTGTCGGCGTGTTCAAGCTGCATCACGCCCAGGTTGTAGCCGCGCGGGCGGTTGCCGATCCACGCCAGCGCCAGGTCGGTGCCGTCGGTGTCCTTGGCCATCACGGGGCCCCAGCGGGTGCTTTCCACTTTCAGCGTGTGGCTGGGGGCGTCCTTGATGCGAATCTCTTCGTTGTGCGTTTCGATCTGGGCCCAGCCTTCGGGCACCTTGTAGCGCGATGCATCGTTGGGGTCGCGCTGCACGCGCACCCAGTCAAGCCAGTCGCCGTAGCTGTTGGTGAAGCCCCAGGCCACCTGGCCGTTGGAGCCGACCACGAGTGCGGGTGTGCCGGGCAGGGTGACGCCGTTGGCGTCGCGCTGGCCGTTGGGCGCACTCGCGTCGGGGTAGCGCAGGCGGGCGCGGAACCAGATGTTGGGCACACGCAACGTCAGGTGCATGTCGTTAGCGAGGATGGCGGCGCCGCTTTCGGTGAGGCTGCCCGCCACGGCGAAGTTGTTGCTGCCGGGGCGGGCAGCGTCCAGCGCCGGCAGCAGGGCGGCGGTGACGGCGCTGTTGTCGGCGTGGGTGGTGGGTTGCGCCTGGCGCAGGTTGAATACATCTGCCGTGGGCACGACGGGCGGGCGCGAGAGGTCGCCCTTGAGGGGCGCCTCCCAATCCGGGTCGGGCGACAGCAGGAAATCCGCCACGGCGCCCGGCAGCACGGAGCGCAGTTCGGCGAGATGCAGCTCGCGTTCATTGCGGCCATCGCCGTTGAGGTCCAGGTACATCGCGGCGATCACCAGGAAGGTATCTTCCGGGCGCCAGGCCTGCGGCTTGGCATTCAGCAGCAGGTATTCCCAGGGCTTGACGTGCAGGTCGTTGAGGCCGGCGTTAACGCCCGCCGCGTACAGATCCAGCGTGTGCTTCTGCTCGGGCGAGAGCGCGGCATAGGCGGCCTCGGCGACGCTGCGCAGGCGCTGGCGGCGATGGTTGAGGTCGGTATCGAGCGCCTTGGCGCCGACCAGCTCGGATAGCTCGCCGGCCGGCAGGCGGCGCATGAGATCCATCGCGAAGAAGCGCTCCTGCGCGTGCACGTAGCCGAGCGCGTAGCTGATGTCATCGCGGCTCTTGCCTTCCAGTGTCACGGTGCCAAGCGCGTCGCGCGTCACGGATACCGGGTTCTTTAGATCGGCCGCGCGCACTTCGCCGTCCAGGCGGGCGCGGCTGCCAGCCAGCAGGAACCAGCCCGTGGCGAACAGGCCCAGCACGAGCACGAGCAAGGTGCCCAGGAGGTAGCGAAGCCAGCGGAAACGTCGTGGTGAAGTCATGGCGCGTGCTGCTCGATCCGTGGTTGGTCAGTAAGAGGGACCAAGGCCGGCGTATTGGCCGGACTTAGAGCGTGGGCTGGGTAAACACCGCGAAAATGCCGGCATAGGGCTTGACCATGAACGTGGGCGCGCCGGCGTAGCCTTCGCCATCCACGTAGAACTGCGAAATGGTGCCGTCCAGGTAGAGCGCGTCGCGACAGCCGAGTTCTTCCTTGAACAAACGCGCAAACGTGTGAAAGTTCACCGGCGCCTCGCTTACCGCGAACACCACCTGGTGCGGCGTTTTGGCGCAAACGCCGCTACGCCATTTGAGGCTGTTGGAGTCGTCGATGAACTGGTCGTTGAGTTTGCCGTCGATCACCAGCATGGGGCCCGACTGGGTGGCCCATTGCGCCGCCTTGCCCGCGGCTTTGAAAGCAGCGCTGGTCTGCACGGCGGCGTGCCCATCGGGGTAGATGGCGAATACGCCGTTGGGCAGCAGCGAAAAATTGCCGGAGGCTGGATTGCCATGGGCGAGGTTGAGCGGCACCACCGTCTTGCCGTTTTCCACGTGCAGGCCCAGCGGCGCGTACTGGCGATCGTAGATGCCTGCATTGGCGGCGAACAGCATGCGCCGGTTGTGGGTCATGCCCCATTGGCGCAGCGCGTTGATGGTGCCGAAGGGTTGGCCGCTTTCTGGGTCTTTCCAATGCAGGCTGAGCGACTCGCGCTTGAGGTCGATGCTCACCACGCGGAAATTCTGGCCTTCGAACACGCGCTCGCTGCCGTCCACCGCCTTGGCTTGGCGCGAACAGCCGGTGACACCGCCCAGTAACAGGAGCGGCGCGAGGAGGAGCCAGAACAGTTGGCCGGGCGGCAAACGGGTAGCCATACCCAGATGGTCGCCGGCCCGGTGCGATGGGCGCAAGCCCACAAAGCTCATGTTTTACACTTGGGTTTTCCCCGGTGCCGCCGATCATGCCCTACACCCCTATCGTCGCCACGCTTGGCTATGTGCTTTCGCCCGATCGCCAGCGCGTGCTGATGATCCATCGCAATGCCCGCTTGGACGACCTGCACCTGGGCAAGTACAACGGCCTGGGCGGCAAGATGGAGCCGGGCGAGGACATCGCTGCCTGCATGCGACGGGAGATCCTGGAAGAGGCGGGCATTACCTGCGAGTCCATGGCGTTGCGCGGTACGCTCAATTGGCCGGGTTTTGGCAAACATGGCGAGGACTGGCTCGGCTTTATCTTTGTGATCGAGCGCTACAGCGGCACGCCGCTTACCGCCAACCCCGAGGGCACGCTGGAGTGGGTGTCCCGAGATCGGCTAATGGAGCTGCCCATGTGGGAGGGGGACCGCCACTTTCTGCCGCTGGTGTTCGACGATGACCCGCGCCCGTTCCACGGCGTGATGCCGTACAAGGACGGGCGCATGCAGTCCTGGGCGTACTCGCGCCTGTGAGCGCGCCACGGCTGATCCGTATTGTGGCGGCGGTGATCCGCGATACGCAGGGGCGCGTGTTGATGGTGCGCAAGCGCGGTGCTCAGGTTTGGCAGCAGCCCGGCGGAAAGCGCGATGCGGAAGATAGTGATGATCTGCATACGCTCGCGCGCGAGTTGCACGAGGAACTGGGTTGCCACATGCGGCGCGAAGGCGCGCGCTGGCTGGGGCGCTTTCGCGCACCGGCAGCGAACGAGCCGGGCTGCGAGGTGGAGGCCGAGGTTTACGAGGTTATGGCCGATGGCCCGTTCGAGCCGCTGGCGGAGATTGAATCGGTGCGCTGGATCGACCCTCACGCCTCGGAGGATCTACCGATCGCGCGCTTAAGCCAGGAGCAGATTCTGCCCCGCCTGCGTTGATCCCCTGCGCGTTGTCGCGCGGTGGCGGGGCGGATCACCCGGCACCTTGCTTTGCGCGTCACTCCCCCGAGAAGAAGGGCGGAAACGGCTTCGGCGCAAAGGCTCGGCATCCCCGCGTTCGCGCGGATGCCGAGCCTGTTCAAGCCATCGTTAGCCGTATCGACGAATGGCGATGACGGCGTTCAAGCCGCCGAAGGCAAACGAGTTGCTGATGGCGGCGTTTACCTTCATCTCGCGCGCCTCGTTCGGGGCGTAATCGAGATCGCAGGCGGGATCGGGGCCGAGGTAGTTCAGCGTGGGCGGCACGATGCCATCGTGGATGGCGCCAATGGCCGCCACCAGCTCCAGCGCACCGCCGGCGCCCAGGGCGTGGCCATGCATGGGTTTGGTGGAGGTCACCACCAGCTCGCGCGCATGCGCGCCGAACACGCGGTGGATGGCGCGCGTTTCCGTGCTGTCGTTAGCCACCGTGCCGGTACCGTGGGCGTTGATGTAGTCCACTTCGCCCGGGGCCATGCCGCTATCGCGCAGGGCGGCGTTCATGGCCGCGGCAGCGCCGATGTCCGACGGCGCGGCGATGTCGCCTGCATCCGCGCTCATGCCGGTGCCAGCCAGTTCGCAGAGGATTTCCGCGCCGCGCTTCTGCGCCGACTCCAGCGTCTCGATCACGTACATGGCGGCGCCTTCACCCAGCACCAGTCCACGACGGCCCTGGCTGAAGGGGCGGCAGGTGTCCGGTGCCAGCACGCGCATGGCCTCCCAGGCGCGCAGTGTGCCCAAGGTAATGCAGGCTTCGGTGCCACCGACCACCGCGGCATCCACCAGACCCGAGCGGATCATCATGGCGGCCTGGGCAAAGGCGTGATTGGAAGAGGCACAAGCGCTGGCCACCACGAAGGAGGGGCCCGTGATGCCGTGCACCATGCTCACCTGGCTGGCCGGCGCGTTCATCATCATGCGCACGATGCCCAGCGGGTGGAACCGGCCCTGATGCTCGCCGTAGAGGCGCTCGTACAGGTCATCGCGGGTGGTCTCGCCGCCCGCGCCCGTGCCGATGACCACGGCGGTACGTGAGCTGGCTTCACCCTCGAACGAAATGCCCGATTGGGTGATGGCTTCGCGCGCGGCGATCAGCGCGTATTCGCTGAAGGGGTCCAGCAGGGTGCGGCGCGCGTCGTCGAAGAAGTTGGCAGGGTCGTAATCGGTCACTTCCGCCGCGATACCGCCGTTGCGCAGTTGGCCGGGCAGAATGTGGTGGATGGGGCCGATGCCGGAGCGCCCCTCGGTCATGGCTTTCCATACCGAGGGTGCGTCGTGGCCGAGCGCGCAGATCGCGCCCATGCCGGTGATCACGATGCGGCGCATGGAGTTACTCGGCCGGCTTCTGGGCGAGCTGACGCTCGATGGCTTGCACCAACTGGCCGACCGTGCCGTTCTCCAGGTCGGTATCCTCGTTGGGCAGGTTGATGTTGAAGTGCTCCTCGATGTCGAAGATCACCTCGATGGCATCCAGCGAGGCGATGCCGAGATCTTTCAGGGTCGACTCCGGCTTGATCGTGTCCAGCTCGATCTTGGCCTGTTTGGCGATGATGTCGAAGGTTTCCTGCTGCACTGTGCTCATGTCTGAGTTCCTGGATTCCATGGCGCCGGGGTCGTAGGCATCGTGACGATGCCATCGCCCAAGACTGACGAACCCACAAGGCAATGTCCAGAATGCGACGCCTTCGGGAGGGCGGGTTCGATCCTCCCCGGCGTGCCTTTCGCGAACCTTATGGGCGCATGAGCCTCGCCTGACCGTGCGGGTTGGGGGCTGTCGGTCGTATCCTATGGCCTTGTGTCTCATGGAAATGCCGCGTGCGGTACCTCAACCAGCTCGAGCCTGATGCGCTGATCGCCCAGTTCGCCGAGCATCCACCGATCGGTTTCAGCGTGACGGAGGCGGCGGGCACGCCGGCCTTCGTGGCGCCGTTCGATCTGCTTACCACCGCCGACGCGGATGTGCGTCAGAAGGTGACACAGGCCCCCGGTTACGGCTGGTGGGGGCGTTTGCTGCGCTGGCGTACCACGTTCGTGGGTACCACGGTGTCCGAGTACGCGCTGTTTCCACGCAATGCGCAGCCGGCCGCCTTGGCTGGAGCGCTGCGCGATGCGCTGGGTCGCCGCACCCGCCTGATGATCATCAAGGACATTCCCCAAGCCTCGCCCTTGTTCGATGCCGCCAGTGGCGCGTGGTGCAAGCAATTCGCCGATGCCTGCGCCGCGCAGGGCTTCGTGCTGCTGGAGGGCCAGGCGCTGGCTTATGTGCCGATCGACTTTGCCAGCGAGGAGGAATACCTTGCACGCCTTTCCTCCGGTCGCCGCAAAGACATCCGCCGCAAGCTGCGCAAGCGCGACGACGTGGCGGTGGAGGTGGTGCCCTGCGGCCACGCCATGTTCAACGACGATGCCGTGGTGGATGCGTATTACGCGCTCTACGAGAACGTCTACGCGCAAAGCGAGATCCATTTCGACAAGCTCAGTCGCGACTTTTTCGCGGCGGTGCTGCGCGACGGTAGCCACGGCGGCGTGGCCTTCGTCTATCGCCACGAAGGCGCCATGATCGGCTGGAACCTGTGTTTTGTGGTGGATGGCAAGTTGATCGACAAGTACGTGGGTTTTGCCTATCCGCAGGCACGCGAACAGAACCTGTACTTCACCAGCTGGTTCCACAACCTGGCCTATGCTCGCGAGCAAGGGCTGACCCATTACGTGGCGGGCTGGACGGACCCCGAGATCAAGTCCTACCTGGGCGCCCAGTTCACGCTCACACGGCACGCCATTTACCTGCGCAACCCGCTGCTGCGCATGCTGGCGCGCCGCCTGGGCAAGTTTTTCGAGAGCGACAGCAAATGGGCCAACCATGACAAGGCGTGATCCTTTCATCCTGGATTTCGATGGTTCGGTGGGCGAGATTCCCGGCGCCACCACACTGCCGTTGGGCGATTGGCAGGAGGCGATCCGCTTCGGCTGCACGCTGCGCACGTTCAATCGCCTGCGTACCTACCTGGATGAACGTATGCCGGCTCAGTACGGCACGGTGCTGATGGGCTCGGGCGACTATCACCACCTCACCTGGCCACTGGTGGAGCGCCAGCGCGCGCGCGGGCCGTTCCAACTGGTGGTGTTCGACAACCATCCGGACAACATGCGTTTCCCGTGGGGCATCCATTGCGGGTCGTGGGTACGCCGGGTGGCGATGCTGCCGTATGTCACGCATGTGCACGTAGTGGGTATTACCTCGGGCGACATCGGTGCCAAACATGCGTGGGAGAACTACCTGCGCCCGTTGCAGGCCGGCAAGCTCACCTACTGGTGCATGGACGTGAACGTGGACTGGGCGGCGCGGCTGGGTATCGCGGATGCGTTTCGCCGCTTCGATGATCCGGAGTCGCTCACCTGCGCCTTTGTGCGTCAACTTCGCCAGGCGCCGCAGCCGACCTATCTGTCGATCGACAAGGATGCCTTCAGCGTCGAAACCGCCCGCACCAATTGGGACCAGGGTCGCCTGGAGGCATCGCACGCCATGGCCATCATCGAAGCCCTGCGCGGCCGCATCATCGCCAGCGACATCAACGGCGAGGTGTCTGCTTATGCTTACCGCACCTGGTGGAAACGCATGCTCAGCGGCATGGATGGGCAGGAGCCGGTACTGCAGAGCGAGCTGGATGCCTGGCAGGCGCAGCAGCGTGCGTTCAATACCCAACTGTTGGCCGCCATCGCGGAAAGCAGCGTGTAAGCAGGTGCCTTGAACATTTACGCCTGATCGAGGGTTAGCGCTCGCTGGCCCGGGCCGGAGGTGACATGACCCGCTTCGCCGAACGTATGCATGTCAGCGCACGCGCCTTGTGGTTTCTGCTGGCGGCCTTCGTCATTACATGGTGCGCTTGGGGCGCTCTCGTCCCTCTTACCCTTGGGCATGCCACGTTCTACGGCGAACCACTCTTCATGGCGTTGTACGTGGTGGGTGGTCTAGGGCCAACCTTGGCGGCCTATTTGGCGGTGCGTATGACGCCGGCAGAGGCCCCCTTGCGCGAGTTCAATGCACGGGTGTTGCGCTGGCGCGTGCCACTACGCTGGTATGTGGTGGCGCTGGGCCTGCCGGTGGCGTTGGGGTTGATGGCCGTGGGTATTGCCGTGGCGTTGCGCCCGGCGGTGTCGACCCTGGTGGCGTTCAAGCGCTGGTACTGGTTTCTGCCCTTGTTCGCCATGACCATTGTTGGCGGTGGGCTGGAGGAGTTCGGTTGGCGCGGCATCCTGCAGGAGGAGTGGGAGGATGCGATGGGGCCAGGTCGGGCGGCCTTGTTGATTGGCCCGCTGTGGGCGCTATGGCACCTGCCGCTGTTCGCTCTGCCGGGCGTGGCGCAGTACCACGCGGCATTTGCGCCGTTCCTGGTGGGCGTGATCGGTAACGCGTTGTTGCTGGGGTGGCTGTACAGCCGCACGCGCAGCATTGCGTTGTGTGTGTTCATGCACGCCGCTGGTAATGCGGCAACGATGCTGGGCATCACGGTGCCGCGGGGGCAAGGCTTGTCGTTGGTCGGGCCTTGCCTGGGCCTCGCGGTGGGGGCGCTGCTGTTTCTGTCGACACCCAAAGCCACCGAGCACGTGTAGTCAGGCCTGCGCGGCTACCACTTCATGAAGGGTGGCGGTGAGAACGGGTGTCGGGCAAACCATCCACCCGCGGCCTTCATCAGCATCTTGTGGAAACCCGCATTCGGAAACTGTCGTTTGAGTTGTTGCATAAAGGCGCGGGGCACGCCGCCCCGGCACAGGCCCAGCGAGAAGTCGGCCAGGTCGGCGCGACGGAATACTTCTAGCAGCGGGTAGCGCGCGGCCTGCTCGCCGCGAATGGCGCGGACCTTGTGGTGCAGATCGATGAGCAGGGTGATCTCTTGTTCCCATACGTCGAGCTGGTGAGCTTTCAGGTAGCTGACCGCTTCGCGAATGGAGGGTGGGAGATAGTCGACGGTATGGTCCGACCACAGGCCGATGTCGTGATGACAGGCAGCGATGATGAGCTTGGTGCGATCTTGATCGCTGCAGGCATGCAAGGCAAAGCAGCAGTGCAGCATGCGGTACACGTGATGCTTGTATCCCGTGTAGTCAGGGCCGATCCGCTCTCGCCACGTTTCCAGAATCTCTTCCACAAGAGGAAGCGTGGGGTAAATCGTCAGATCGGCGGTCATGGTGGCGTTTCCCGAAAACGCGAATGAGTAGGAGCAAGAAGCTTGGCGAGGTGCGCGCGGAGTATGCCGATACGGGATGGCCGAAGCGGCCAGATTACTCCGATAGTGCCAAGGCGATGGTGCCCAGCGATCAGTGCGCCAGTACGCGTCGCAGTGCTTCGACGATGGAGTCGAAGCTCGCCTCGTCGAGCCACGGACTATTGGTGATGGTGAGCGAGCGCGCGGCGAAATCGCGGGCACGCGGCAGCGGCGTGTCGTTGACGATATCGCGCAAGTAGCCGTAGTCGGGCAGGGCGTGGATGAACAGGCGGCTGACGCCAAGGCCCGCTGTCCATAGCGACTTCAACGCGGCATCGCGCGCAGCCTCGTTCGGCAGGGTAAGCAGCAGGAAAGGCCACACGCCTTGCTGGCCGGGGGCGTCATCGAACACGGTTACGCCGGGCAGCTCGCGCAGTCGCGCCACATGCCGCAGCGCTTGCGCGCGGGTGACGTCGAGGAACGCGGGCAGGCGTTGCAGCGCGCGTGCGCCCACGGCTTGGCGCCAATCGCTCACGGTATGCAGCGGAATGTCGGGGCCGAAATCGTCGCCGACGGCGGCGACCGGGTCGTTCTCCGCCAGCGCTTTGCGCAGCGGGCGTCCGTAGGCCAACGTGAGCAGCGAAGGGCGATACACCAGCGCGTAGCCGATCAGCTCGAGTGCGCGTTGCCAGTCCATGCCGCGGTCACGATGGATGGTGTCGCGGTGGCTGGTGGCGAACGCGTCGCGCAGGGTGGCATCGCGCGTCAGCAGCAAGCCACCTTCGAACAGGGTGAGGCCCTTGCCCACGGCGAGGCTGAAAAAGCCCGCATCGCCCATCAGGCCCACGCTGCGGCCATCCTGCTGCGCGCCGAGCGCCTGGGCGGCATCTTCCAGCACGTAGGCACCCGCGCGGCGGGCGATATCGAGCGCCGTCGCCACATCGGCCACGCGGCCCGCCAAGTGCGTGGGCACGATGGCCAGGGTGCGTTCGCCAGCGAGCGCGGCAAGCTGTTGGTGATCGAGATCGAAATGATTGGGCGCCAGATCGCACAGGCGCAGCTTGAGCCCGGCGCGATGGATGGCGAGCGCGACCAGCGGGCAGGTCCACGCGGGCACGATCACTTCGTCGCGCTGCGGCCGCAGCGTGTGCATGGCACGCAGGGCCACCACCATCGCGGCGGTGCCGGAGCATTCCAGTTGCAGTTGCTCTACGCCAAGCCAGGCGGCTACCTGCGCCGCAAAGGGCGCACGGCCGGGCCGCAGGTCGGTGAGGCGAAGCGGCAGACCGGCAGTGGGCGGCAGCTCGCGAGCCATGTCAGTCGCCCGCAGTGACGCCCAGCGCACCCTTCGCTTCGGTGGGCGCGTCGTTCTCCGGATGCGCGCCGGTTTCGGCGAAGGCAAGGCAGATGATGCCGGCGACAATCACCAGCGCGCCGATCACGCGCGACCAGGTGAGCGGTTCGTTGAACAGCCACACGGAGAACAGCATCACGCTCACCACCTCAAGATGCGTCACCGCGAAGGCGGGGCCGATCGGTGCGTGCTTGAGCAAGGTCATCCAGGTGAAGAAATTGCCGACGTAACCAATGACCGCGATGTAGATCCATGGGTGGCCGAACACGCGCACGACCCAGGCCCAGTTGGCCTCGGGCGGAAAAGCGTGGTCGCCAGCGTATTTGAAGCTCAGCTGCACCAGGGTGTCGAACAGCACCAGGATGGTGAAGCCAATGGCGTAGAAACGAGCGTGCTTCATAGGTGTTCCTTCAGCCTGCGCCCGCCGCGCCGACGATGGCGACGCCCGCGGTAACCAGCAGCATGCCGGTGATACGCAAGGGCGTGAGCCGTTCGCGGAAAAGGATGCGGCCGGCGATCATCACCACCACGATATTGATCGAGCCCAGCAACACGCCTTCGGACAGGTCCACCAGCGAGAGGAAGGCGATCCACACCAGGAACTCGGCCACGTACGAAAGCACGCCTACCCAGATCCATGGGCGGGCGAACATGTACTTCCAGCGCGCCACGCCGTCGCCGGCTTCCGGGTCGCCGGCCGCCGCCTTGAAGGACAACTGGCCGACCGTATCGAGGGTGACGTTAAGCAGCCACAGCGCAACAACCAACGGAGTCACGCGGCGACCTCAGGCTGCGGCACGCGCGGCGGGTTCGTAGGTGGCGGCGATCTGCCGGAAAAACTCGGCCGAGCGATCGGTGAGCAAGCGGCGTTCACGATCCACCGTGATCATGTGGTAGCTGTCTTCCAGCCACAGCGTTTCCACCGGGCCGGATACACCGCGTTGCACCAGGTAAGCGTTCTCGATGCTGGCGATGTCGTCTTCGGTGGCGTGCGCGATCAGGCAGGGCGCGGTCACCTTGGGCAGGTCGCGCTTTACCACGGCGGCCATGTTGTACATCTCCGCCAGCGAGGGCCACGGGTTGCCGGGCAGGCCGGCCGCGGCGCTGTCGCCGCTCAGCATGGCGCCGCTGATCTGCGCGCGCAGACGCTCGTCGCGAATGCCGTATGGCTCGCCCTCGTGCACCATGCGGTGCTTGCCGATGCCCAGCTTGTGCAGCAGCGGCAGCAGGAAAGAGAACTTGCCGAACCACGGAATGGCCCAGCCGTCATAGCGGAAGGTGGCGCCGTAGACGCCCACGCCCTTGACCCACTCCGGTCGCTCGGCCGCCAGCTTGAGTGCCAGCACGGCGCCCATGGAGAGGCCCGCCACGAACAGGTGGTCCACTTCGTGGCGGAACTGCTCGGCGGCGCCTTCCACGCTGGCGTACCAATCGCGCCAACCGGTCTTGAGAAGATCATCCACGTCGCCGCAGTGACCGGCCAACTGCATGCCGTAGACGCTATAGCCGGCGCGGTTCAGGCCCTTGCCCAACAGGCGCATCTCGGTGGGCGTGCCGGTAAGGCCGTGAATAAGCAGCACACCGCTGCGACCGCCCTCGAGGCGAAACTCGACGTTCTGGATCACAGGGAGGCTCCGATGCAGCGGGGGGATACGGCGCAGCGCGGCTGGCGCAGGGAATGAGGACAGTTGACCATGCCGCCAGTCTGGCGGCTGAGCCTTTCCAAGAACTTTCGACCCTGCGCAAGGCAATCGGCGCGTTAGTCGCCTGTTCGAAGAAGTTCGCGCCGCCGAGGGCGCTTGAGGAGCTTGGCGGGCGCTAAGGCTTTCGCCCTCGTCTGCCCCGAGCGGCCACCGCATCAGCCGGCAGCGATGGCGATCCCTTGGGGCCGCCCCCATGAGCGATCTGGACTCAGTGGCCGAAATGACTCTGGGTGCCGCTGACCGAGATGCTCATGCCGCCGGTGGGATGCTCGCAGCTGCCGAAGGCCTGGCTCATGGTGACTGCACCGCCTGTGTAGCTGCCGCTGACGTGGTTGCCCGCCATCACGCCCATGCCCACGCTGCCATGCACTTGGGGCTGGTTATACGTGGCGTCATCGCACGCCACGGCTTGGCGACCGGCTAAGGCTTGGTCGTGCTCCGTCGATCCGGTGGTGTCGCCGTAATAGGTGCCCGGCGGGTCTTTGCTGTAGCTGGTGGTATTGCCGGTGGCGCTGGCCGTGGAAGGCGTGGCCTTGGAATCGGCGGGCTTGGTGGCGGTATCGGCGGTGTTCGCAGGTGCGGCAGCGGAGCTGCCAGGGGCCGGCGCGACGCCGGCAGGCAGCCTGAGATTCAACGGCTGCCCAGCGTTTTGCGCGATGGCGCCCGTCGCCACCAGGGCGAGGGCGAGAAAAACGGTGGGGCGGACGATCTTCATGAGAAAACTCCGGGGACGTGCTGCTGATAACGCATCACCGTCGCCGGTGTGCACACGTCCCCTTTGGAGGGCCCGCCGGGCGGCTTAGTTCCCGCCTCAGCCGGTGGTTTCGATACGCTCGACGCGACGCAGTCCCTGCGGCAGCAGACCGCCGCGGGTGGCGCGGTTGCCGCCGTACTCGACCAGGTTGGACCATTTCAGCGTGAGCTTGCGCTGGCCGGCGTAGAGCGTGACTTCGCCCTTGCCCTCGGCCACCACGGCAACACCGACCACCTTGATGCCTGCCGCCAGCTTGGCCTTGGGCACGTCGATGAGCTTGTTGCCCTTGCCCTTGTCCAGTTCGGGCAGCTCGGCCACCGAGAACATCAGCAGATGACCTTCGGAGGTGACCACCACGATGCGGTCGCGGGCCGGGTCGGCGCTTACCTGCGGGGCCAGCACCTTGGCGCCATCGCCGATGGTGAGGATCTGCTTGCCGGCCTTGTTACGCCCGGTGAGCGCCTCGAAGCGGGTCACGAAGCCGTAGCCGTGATCGGTCGCCAGGATGATGCGGGTGTCGTTGTCGCCAGCCACCAGCGCGTCGAAGCTGGCGCCCGACGGCGGGCTGAAGCGTCCGGTGAGCGGGTCGCCATTGCCGCGCGCGGAGGGCAGCGTGTGGGCCGGCGTGGAATAGCTGCGTCCGGTGGAGTCGATGATGGCGATCTGCTGGGTGCTGCGCGCCTTCACGGCCGCGAGCAGGCGATCGCCTTCGCGATAGTTGAGGCCTTCGGCGTCTACTTCGTGGCCCTTGGCCGCGCGAATCCAGCCCTTTTCGCTGAGCACCACGGTTACCGGTTCGCTGGCGACCAGGGCGCTTTCGTCCAGTGCCTGGGCGGCTTCGCGCTTTACCAGCGGCGAGCGGCGCTCGTCGCCGTACTTGGTGGCGTCGGCGCGAAGTTCGTCCTTGATCAGGCCCTTGAGCTTGGCCGGCGACTTGAGCAGCACGTTGATGCGCGCGCGCTCTTCTTCGAGCTGGTCGCGCTCGCCGTTGATCTTCATCTCTTCCAGGCGGGCCAACTGGCGCAGCCGGGTTTCGAGGATGTAGTCGGTCTGTTCCTCGCTGAGGCCAAAGCGCGCCATCAGCACCGACTTGGGTTCTTCCTCGGTGCGGATGATGTGGATCACTTCATCCAGGTTGAGGTAGGCGATGCGCAGGCCTTCCAACAGGTGCAGGCGGCGCTCGACCTTGGCCAGGCGATGGCTGAGGCGGCGCGTAACCGTATCGGTGCGGAACTGCAGCCACTCGGTGAGGATGCGCTTGAGATCCTTCACCTGCGGGCGGCCGTCCAGGCCGATCATGTTGAGGTTGATGCGGAAGCTCTTTTCCAGGTCCGTGGTGGCGAACAGGTGCTGCATCACCTCGGTGGCGTCCACGCGGTTGGAGCGCGGCACGACTACCAGGCGGATCGGGTTTTCGTGATCGGACTCGTCGCGCAGGTCTTCGACCATCGGCAGTTTCTTGGCGCGCATCTGCGCGGCGATCTGCTCGAGGATCTTGGACGGGCTCACCTGGTGCGGCAGCGCGGTGATCACGATGTTGCCTTCGTCCATGTGGTACACGGCGCGGGCTCGCACGGAGCCGGTGCCGTTCTGGTACATGGTCAGCAGTTCGCTGCGCGGCGTGATGATTTCCGCTTCGGTGGGGTAATCCGGGCCCTGGATGTGTTCGCACAGGTCGGCCACGGTGGCGTCCGGGTCATCCAGCAGGCGGATGCACGCGCTCACCACTTCGCGCAGGTTGTGCGGGGGAATGTCGGTGGCCATGCCCACCGCGATGCCCATGGAGCCGTTGAGCAGCACGTGAGGTACGCGCGCGGGCAGCCAGCTGGGTTCTTCCAGCGTGCCGTCGAAGTTGGGTACCCAGTCGACCGTGCCCTGGCCCAGCTCGCCCAGCAACGCCTCGGCGATGGGGCTCAGGCGCGACTCGGTGTAGCGCATCGCGGCGAAGCTCTTGGGGTCGTCGGGCGAGCCGAAGTTGCCCTGGCCATCCACCAGCGGGTAGCGGTACGAGAACGGCTGGGCCATCAGCACCATCGCCTCGTAGCACGAGGTATCGCCGTGCGGATGGAACTTGCCGATCACGTCGCCGATGGTGCGCGCGGATTTCTTGGGCTTGGACGATGCGGCCAGGCCCAGCTCGCTCATGGCGTACACGATGCGTCGCTGAACCGGCTTGAGGCCATCGCCCACAAAGGGCAGGGCGCGGTCGAGCACCACGTACATCGAATAATCGAGGTAGGCCCGCTCGGCATACTCCTTGAGCGGGATCTGTTCGAAATTAGCTTGCAGATTCATGGGGTTGCGTCGATGGACTGCGCGCAAGGGGCGCGCTTAACCGGGGGATGGTGCCAGAAACGGGGGAGTTGGGGCGAGGGGCAGCGCCGTGGGCGTGGTCGCGCGTCAGTGGTTCACGCGGGTGGTTTCGACGCCCAGCTTGCGCAGTTGCTCCTGCAGGCTATCCGGCCCGGCGAGGTGGCCGGCGCCCACGGCTACGAAGCTCACGCCCGGCTGCTGGAGCTGCTCGGCGATGACCTTGGCCCAGGCCTGGTTGCGTTTCACGATCAGGCGTTGATAAAGCAGCGGGCTCTCCTTGCGTAGTTCTTCGTCTTCCAGGTGAGAGATGGCGGCTACGTTGCCATCGCGCCAGGCGTCGACCAGCCCGCGCAACTTGGCGGGGCCATCGGCCACTTCCTTGAACGACTGGCGCAGGAAATCCAACTGCATGGCTTCGGGCAGGTCGGCCAGCATGCGGATCTGCTGCTCGGCGGTTTCCAGGCCTTCCACCGGCTTGCCGGCGCGCTGCATGCGGGCTTTGAGTTGCTTGTCCACGCCCAGATTCGGGTCCATGCCGGCTTGCACCAGCGGCGCCATGGTCAGGGTGAGCGCGGCCAGCCAGGGGCGCATCGGCTGCAAGGCATTGGCGCCGCCGGGGAGCTTGGCGGTGTCGGCGGCCTGTTGCAGGCGGTGCTGATCAGCGGCGTCCAGCTTGCTCGACAGCGGGTGGCCCAGGTCCAGCCCGAACTGCATCACCAGGCCCTGCATGGCGGCGCTGTCGTCATCGACGATCTCGATGCTGAGTCGGCTGCTTTCGTCCAGTGCCTTGTCCAGTTCGGGGGAGTTCCAGTTGGCGTCGGACGGTAGCAGGTGCACGGTGCCGAACAGGTACACAGTGGCATCCCCGTGGCGGGCGACCCACAGGGCGGGCTGCGCCAGCGCGGCCGTGACCAGCAGCAGGTTCAAGGCGAGGGCGGCGCCAAGGCGGGAAAACAGTTTCACTACGACTCCTGATGCGGGAGGGCTGGCGGCGGCGCGGGTGTCATTCACCCGTCATGATCGGCGCATCGTACATCGCTGCGCAGCCCGCATGGGTGTTAGCGCGCCACACGCAAGCCGCCGGGCACGCCCCGCGGGCTGAGCGTGAGTTGCCATAGCTGGTCGCGCCGACTGCGAAACACCGCGGCCGACACCCCCAGGTAGAAATGCCACATGCGGCGGAAGCGGTCGTCGTAGCGCTCGCGCAATTGGGGCCAGGCAGCATCGACATTGGCGCGCCAGGCGGTGAGGGTGCGGTCGTAGTCGGTGCCGAAGTTGTGCCAGTCCTCCACCACGAACAGGTCCTGCAGGGCGAGCGTGACCTGGGCGGCGGATGGAATCATGGAGTTGGGAAAGATGTACTTCTCGATCCATGGATCGGGCCGACTCGGGGCACCGTTGCTGCCGATGCTGTGCAGCAGGAACAGGCCGTCCTCGTGCAGGCAGCGACGCACCACCTCGAAGTACGTCCGGTAGTTGAGCGCGCCCACGTGCTCGAACATGCCGATGGAGAAAATCGCGTCGAACGGTTCATTGAGTTCGCGATAGTCCTGCAAGCGGATATCCACCGGAAGGCCATGGCACAGCGCGCGTGCAAACTCGGCCTGCTCTTGCGACACCGTCACGCCCACGCCTTCCACGCCGTAGGTTTCGGCGGCGTACTTGAGTGCCTCGCCCCAGCCGCAACCGATATCCAGCACGCGCTGGCCGGGTTTGAGTTGCAGCTTGCGGCAAATCAGATCGAGCTTGGCGACCTGCGCGTCGTCGAGGTTGTCGGCATGGGCCCAGTAACCGCACGAGTACACCAGCCGCTTGCCCAGCATGGCCTGGAACAAGTCGTTGCCCAGGTCGTAGTGGGCCTTGCCGATCTCGAAAGCGTTCTCGCCACGCTGCAGGTTGATGAAGCGTGCCTTGAGATGGGCGAGCAGGGTGTCGAGCGTCTTCAGCTCTTCATCCAGACGCGAGCGCAGCAGCAGGGTGAACATGCCGGCGAGGTCTTGGGTATCCCACCAGCCGTCCATGTAGCTTTCGCCCAGGCCCAGGGAGCCGTGGGCGAAGACCCGCGCATACAGGCGCTCGTCATGCACCTGCATGTCGGTAGGGGCGGGGCCGTCGAGCTGGATGCCGGCGTGTTCGAGCAGGGTGGTGGCGCGACCCTTGAGCGAATCCTGACTCATGCATTCCTCGTTTCATGTAGCCATAAAACGGGCGGCCCACACGGGTATCCGCGTGGGGCGCAAAGCCTCCCGCCGCATCCTAAGGCGCGGAGACGGGCTTGCCCAGAACGCCGAAGCTTGCGGGAGCGATTGCATACACCGCGTCGATGCCGCTGGCGCGCACGGCCTCCAGCAGCGTCTGCGCGTGTGCTTCGGATAGCAGAAACTCCACTTTCACAGCCAGGTCGTCCGCCAACTCGAAGAACTGTTCCTCGCGCAGCACACCGTGGCGACCATAGCCGCAGATGGCGCGAAACGCCGAGCCGCCGGCAATACCTTGCCGCTTGGCCAGCTCCAGCAGCCATTCGTAGGCCAGCATGCCGTCGTGACGGGCGCGGGTGTGGCAGTAGAAGGCCAAGTGCACACCCTGTTGAGCGTTGGGGATATTCATGGGCACTCCTAGCTGCGCAGTACGGCACGGGTGAGGGCAATGCCAGAAACGGTCATGGCGATCGAACCCACCAGATGCATGGCCAGGTGGCCGCCGAACCACAGGTATTGCTGGCGCAGCAGCAGGGTGGTCGATTCCGCGGAAAAGGTGGAAAAGGTGGTGAGGCCACCCAGGAAACCCGTGGCCGCGAACAGACGCAATTCGGGTGGCAATGTCTGGAAGTGGTCGAACACGCCCAGTACCACGCCCATCAGCAAGCCGCCGAGCAGGTTAGCGGCCAGCGTGCCCATGGGCACGGTGGGAAACAGCGGGTTGAACAGCACGCCAAGCGTCCAGCGAAGCCAGCAGCCCAGCGCGCCTCCTACGCCAACGGCAACAAATCCGGTAAAGCCCACGTTGTTGGTCTCCTCAAAAGTCGCTCGACTTCCTGGAAACAGGCACGCGCCTGCGCCCCGGAAGCTCCGGTGGTGCAGGCATCATCAACCCGAAGGTGGTTTGTCCAGCCGCCGCGTGCGTGCACGAGACGACGAGAACAGGAGGCATGCCATCTCCTGAATGCATGAATCAGGGAGCAGTGAAGTGGAAAGCGCTGCCGCGCCTGAGCGCCGAGCCTTTGCGACTCCCCATTCCCAAATCCCTACAAAAGCCATGCTAGCCGATGATTGGTCAATCGTCATGGCTCGGGTGGGCCGAGGGCGCCGCTATACTTGGCGTTCCTCGCCGCCGTGTTTTCGCCATGAGCCCATCCCCGCGCCCCGTCCGGCGCAGCCTGCCGTGGCTGCTCGCGGGCCTGTCCATGATCGGCCCGTTCTCCATTGATGCGGTGTTTCCGGCGTTTCCGTTGATCGGCGAGCGCTTTGGCGTGGACAGCACCCAGTTGCAGCAGATGATCAGCATGTACCTGATCACCTATGCGGCGATGAGCCTGTTCCATGGTGCCATTTCCGATGCCATCGGCCGCAAGCCGGTGATCGTGGCGGGCATCCTGGTGTATGCGCTGGCATCCGCTGGCGCGGCGCTATCCACGTCCTACCCCATGCTGCTGGCTTGCCGCGCGCTGCAAGGCGTGTGTGCTGGCGCCGGCCTGGTGGTGGGGCGTGCCATCGTGCGCGATAGCCTGGAGGGTGCAGCGGCCCAGCAGCTGATGTCACGCGTGATGATGATCTTCAGCGTGGCGCCGGTGATCGCGCCCATCGTCGGTGCGCAACTGCTGTTTCTCAACGGCTGGCATGGCATTTTCTGGGTGCTGATGGGCTTTACGCTGCTGCTGGCGCTGGCCTTGATGCTGTTTCTCGACGAAACCCATCCACCGGCGTCGCGAGTGCCGTTTCATCCCGGTAACCTGGTGCGCGGTTACGTGAGCTTTGGGCAGGATCGCCTGTTCTGGCCGCTGCTGATTTCCTGTTCGGTGAATTTCGCCGGCCTGTTCCTCTACATCTCGTCGGCGCCGCACATTGTTCGCGACCTGCTGCATTTGTCTGCGCAGGGCTTTCCCTGGTTGTTCTTGCCGGTGGTGCTCGGTCTCTTGGTGGGCGCGTGGTTCTCCGGCCGCATGGCGAACCGCCGCAGCGTGGCGTTCACCGTGAATGCTGGCTATGCCTCCATGTTGCTGGCCTGCGCACTGCACTTGTTGATGGCGTTGGTGACGCGCGAACCGGTGCTGCCGTGGTCGATGTTGCCGCTGGTGCTGCATGGCATTGGCGTGCAGTTGGCGTTCCCCACGTTGACGCTCTTGCTGCTCGATCGCTTTCCGCACCGTCGTGGCGGCGCCTCCTCGGTGCAGGCGTTCTCCAGCCTGTTGCTATGTGCGTTCGTGGCGGGCGTGATGTCGCCGTTGTTGTCGGGCCACATGCTCTACCTGGCGCTGGGCGCGACCGTGTTGACGGTGATCGGCTGCTTGTCCTGGCAGTGGTATCGACGCCTGCTGCGTCGACCGCCGGCGACGCTGCCGGGGGATGATGTGGCGGATACCGTGGTGCAGGAGGAGATCGCCGAGCGGCGCTGACGGTGTGGTTGGTCGGGGCGTCGACGCGATGCCTCGGGTGCCCTCAGTGAGGAAACCGCGGCAAGCCCTGTGCGTCCAGTAGTCCGTGCTGTTGCAGCCACTCACGCGCGTTCGCTGCATCTTGCTCGAACCACGCGCGGGCCGAGCCCAGTCGAAACGAATAGCCCCAGGCGTCCATATCCGATTGCAGGCGGGCACGCCCCACGCCAGGCAAAGCGTCCGCCAGCACGATCTGCAGGTAGCAGGTGGCGTCTTCTTCATCGATGGAATCGGTGGCGTCCGTGTGCACCTCGGCGCGCCGCTCGGGCGGCAGCACGATCAGGTGACCGGCCTCGTGCAGCAGGGAGTGCACCGGGGTGTCGTCGCGCGCATACACGGTGGTGCCGATAATGCCCGCCTCACTGTCGCCCCAGTAGCTGCCGGGGATGGCTTGCCCGGACTCCACGCGCTCCAGTTGCAGGCCGTAGCGGGCGAGCAGGGCGGCGGGGGCGTCAAAACCCAGTGCGGCCAAGCGCATGACGCTGGCTTCGTCGGGTGTGGGCGTGGTGTCGTACGGCATAGGCAAGAATGGTCGCCGCCGCGTGGCGGCGACCGGATGGTGGGTGGCACGGGCGAGCCGTGCCACCACGTCAGCCGGGCTTGGCCTCGGCGTGGTCGGGCAGCGCTACCGAAAGCTCGAGGATTTCGTGTCCGCTGTCGCGCTCGACGTTGATGTTGATGGCTTCGAGGTCGACGTGGACGTATTTCTTGATCACTTCGAGCAGCTCGTTGCGCAGCAACGGCAGGTAGTCGGGGGCGCCGCGGGTGGAGCGCTCCTGGGCCACAATGATGCGAAGACGCTCCTTGGCGACGGACGCGGTCGGTTCCGGCTTGCGCTTCAGGAAATCAAGAATACCCATCGCGATCAGCCTCCGAACACGCGCTGGAAGAAGCCCTTCTTGGGCGCGTCGAGGAAGCGCAGGGCGCGCTCCTCGCCGAGAATGCGGGCCACGGTATCGCTGTACGCCTGGCCGGCAAAGGAGTTCTCGTCCAGGATCACCGGTACGCCGGCGTTGGACGCCGCCAGCACGTTTTCCGATTCCGGGATGACGCCCACGACGTTGATGCCGAGGATTTCTTCGACGTCCTTGACGCTGAGCATTTCGCCCACGGCCACGCGCGCCGGGTTGTAGCGAGTGAGCAGCAGATGCTGCTTGATGGCGCCGTTGCCGAGTTCGGCGCGGCGCGTTTTGCTGGCGAGCAGGCCGAGGATGCGGTCGGAGTCACGCACCGAGGACACCTCGGGGTTCACCACCACGACGGCGTGATCGGCAAAGTACATGGCCAGGTGCGCGCCCTTTTCGATGCCAGCCGGGGAGTCGCAAATGACGAAGTCGAAACCCTCCTTGCCCAGTTCGTCGAGCACTTTCTCCACGCCTTCCTGGTTCAGCGCGTCTTTGTCGCGCGTCTGGCTGGCGGCGAGCACGTAGAGGTTCTCGTAGCGCTTGTCTTTGATCAGCGCCTGCTTGAGCGTGGCTTCGCCGTGCACGACATTGACGAAGTCGTACACCACGCGTCGCTCGCAGCCCATGATCAGATCGAGGTTGCGCAGGCCGACGTCGAAGTCGATCACTGCGACTTTCTTGCCGGCGATTGCCAGTCCGGTGGCCAGCGATGCGCTGGTAGTGGTCTTGCCGACGCCGCCCTTGCCCGAAGTGACAACGATAATCTCAGCAGTCAAGGCTCATCTCCGCATGATTCTTTGTTGTAGTAATGGTTGATCGTCAAAGCTTGGCGATCAGCAGTTTTTCACCGTCGAGCCAGCATTGCACAGACTGGCCCTCCAGGTCTTTTGGAATTTGTTCAAACACGCGGTAGTGACCAGCGATGGCCACCAGCTCCGCGCGAAAGTCGTGAATATAGATGCGCGCGTTCTCATTGCCCTGTGCGCCAGCCATCGCGCGACCGCGCAGGCTGCCATAGACATGGATGCTGCCGTCGGCGATGACCTCGGCGCCGTTCGCGATGGCGCCGGTGACGACCAGGTCGCGGTCGCGCGCATAAATCTGCTGGCCGGAGCGCACGGTACCGTCGAGGTGTTGCGCGCCCAGCCCGGCGGGAGGCGCGGGTTCGGCAGCGCGCGGCTCCGCACGACGCACGGGCTCGGCCGTTGCCGCGGGTGCAGGCGCCGATGCGGGCGGTGCGATGCTGCCTCCGTCGGCCGGCTCGTAAGCGGCACGAAACTTGGCGATCAGCGGCAGGCCCATGCGGCGAGACAGTGCTTCCACCTCGCTAGTGCCATAGGCCAGGCCCACCGGCAGCATGCCGGCGCTGCGGATGGCTTCCAGCAGGGCGTCCACGGTGCCGTCGTCGGGCAGCGTGAGTAGATGGCTCAGGTCCAGCACCACGGCGGCGCGGGAGAACAATTGCGGGGCGGCGCGCACGCGGCGCTCCAGCTCCTCGCAAAGGGCGGCCGCGTCGACGCGGCGTATGCGTACGTTGGCAATGCCGACCTGGCCGAAGCGCAGGTCGCAAGCGTCTTGAGTATCCATTCGGGCATTCACGGGCGCCGTTCTCCAGCGAGTCGGCGCGGGGTGGCATCGGTATGAAGGGGGCGCGGGCGCTCGGCCAGCCAGGGCTGGTCAGGCAGGCCGCCATGATCGAGATAGGTATCGCGTACATACGCGAAGCTGGGCAGGTCCTTGGCGAGCAGGCTCACCTGCGGGCCTTCATCGCCCATGCGCTGCTGCCCCACCTCTTGGAAACCATAAGTGCCGTGAAACAGCACCACCACGTCGTCGCGCGGCTCCAGGAACACCTCGCAGGTGAGCAGGGGTACGCGAACTTCGGCATAGCTGGTCACATCGCAATAAAAGATGCGGCCAAGACCGTGACGGCGGTAGGCGTTGGCGATAACGATGCGATCGATATAGGCGAACTCGGGATAGTGTTCGCCAAACCATTGGTAATTAGGGCTTTCGTAGCTGCCGCCGTGGCGCAGGGCGATCAGGAACCCCGCAAGGTGTCCGTCGATCTCGGCCACCCGGAAATAGTCCGCGTGGTCATAGAAGTAACGCAGTTGCACGGCGTCGAGGGCGAGGATGGTGCGGCCGGCGGCATTGTTGAGCGCCAGCACGGCATCCAGGTCGTGCTCTCGCACGTCGCGGATGGCAAGGGCCATTCGTTGCTCCGCAGTGTGTGGTTCGAGGACAAGACCGGTCATTCGGCCCCGCGTGACAGGCGGCATTATGACATGCGACCGGCGGCCGCACATATCACGGCGCACCATGTAAAACCTTTGTAAAGCGCCCACTGCCATGGCTTTTGGCATGGGAGGGGGAGTGACTTCTCACGCATTGCACCACGCTGGGGAGTAGCTAATGATGCGCGTATGGCCTGGTCCAACATCAATCACATCCGGCTCATTCGATACGCCGGTCTGTTCACCTACCTGTGCGTCGCGCTGCCGCTGCTGTCCGGTCCTGGCGGGCTGGCGCAGGTCAATGCGTGGTGGAGCAACCCCAATATCTCGGGGTGGATCCTTTCGTACCTGATCTTTGGCGTGACCTACCTGCTGCTGACACGCCGCTCAGGCATGACGCGACAGACCGGGTTCCCGTCCATCGCCCAATTGCTCGGCCTGGTGGTGCTTACCGGGTCGGCGGTGGCGATGGGCTGGTTCAGCCAGAGCGGCCTGTCGGCCATGCTGATGCTGGTGATCGCGGTGGTGCTGCCCTGGCAGTTGCCGGTGGGGGCGGGCCTGCTGTGGATGCTGCTGCAGAACCTGATGCTCATCCCGATCATCGCCAGCTACATGGGCTGGACCATCGTTACGGCCTTCCTCCAGGTATGTATGTACCTGGGCATTTCGGCGCTGGTGTTCTTCACCTCGATGATCGCCAGCCTGCAGGCCGAGGAACGCGAGGTGCAGCGCCGGCTCAACTCCGAGCTGCGCGCCACCCGGGCGCTGTTGGCCGAATCCACGCGTATTGCCGAGCGCATGCGCATCGCCCGCGACCTGCACGACCTGGTGGGGCATCACCTCACCGCGCTCAGCCTGAACCTGGAAGTGGCCAGCCACCTGGTGAATACGCAGGCAGCCGAGCATGTGCAGAAGGCCCAGGTGACCGCCAAGCACCTGTTATCGGATGTGCGCGAGGTGGTGAGTGAGCTGCGCCAGGACGATGCGATCGACCTGACGCAGGCGCTGCGTAGCCTCATCGAGGGTGTGCCAGGGCTGCGCGTGCATGTGGAGACGCCGCCGCGCTTTAGCGTGGAGGACCCGCGCCGGGCCCAGGTGTTGCTGCGTTGCGCGCAGGAGATCATCACCAATACCGCCCGCCATGCCGGCGCGCGCAACCTGTGGCTGCGTTTCGATTACATCAATGCCAATCTGTTGGAATTGTCCGCCCGCGACGATGGCCGCGGCGCCAGCAACTTCAAGCCGGGCAATGGCTTGTCCGGCATGCGCGAGCGCCTGGCCGAGTTCGAGGGCAGCGTGATGGTGGACCCGGCCATGAGCCAGGGCTTCGCGCTCACCGTGCGCTTGCCGCTGGGGGAGGTGCAGGAGCTGGCGCACACACCGTCACGGTTCGAGCCGCCGGCGCTGGGCATGCTGTAAGAATTCACGTGTGATCGATGGCTCATGTCAAAATGCGGTGATTGGATCTCCGCATCGTTCTTCCCGTAGCCTCCGGGCCTTGCCCGCAGGTCACTACTGTTTCGAGGATTCGCGATGATTTCCGTCTGTCTCGTCGACGACCAGAACCTGGTTCGCCAGGGTGTCCGCTCTCTGTTGGACTTGGCGGAGGACATCCGCGTGGTGGCCGAGTGCGCCGATGGCGCCCAGGCCGTGCAGGACATTCCCCGGGTCAAGCCCGATGTGGTGCTGCTGGACCTGCGCATGCCCAACATGAGCGGCCTGGAGGTGTTGCAGGCCCTTTCCGCCCGCAACGAACTGCCGCCGACCATCATCCTCACCACCTTCGATGACGACCAGTTGGTGCTCCAGGGCCTCAAGGCTGGTGCGCGCGGTTATCTGCTGAAAGACGTGTCGCTGGAACAACTGGTGGAGGCGGTGCGCACGGTCGCTGGTGGCGGCTCTCTGGTGGCGCCCATGGTCACCCAGCGCCTGCTGGCCGGTGTGGGTCGCATGCAGAACCAGTTCACCAGCCTGGAGCAGCCCGACCCCCTCACCGAGCGCGAAACCGAGATTCTGCGCCTGCTGTCCGGCGGCTACAGCAACAAGGAAATCGCCAACTCCCTGAAGGTGGCCGAGGGCACGGTCAAGAACCACGTGTCCAACATCCTCTCCAAGCTGGGCGTGCGTGACCGCACCCGCGCCGTGCTCAAGGCCCTGGAATTGGGCATCGTCTAAGCCCCGCGGGGCCTTGCCTGACGCCATTCGCGGGCGTCTGGAAGGCCCCTGTCAGGCCATCTTTACGGCCGGATGGCGTTCAGGCGCGCGAGCAAGTACCATCGGTGGCTTCGGCGCTGGCCGACCCCCGTCATGACGCGATTCTTCGGGAATCTCCCGTGGCGGCCTGGTCTCCGGCGACTGTCTTAGTGCCGTGTACAGAGAGACGTGCGGAGAACCCTGGAATGATGCGTGTTCTAGAATTTATTGTGGCCCTGATCATCGTCGCCGTGGTGGCGGTGGTGGTGGGCTTTGTGATGCCTGGCAGCGGCCATGTGGACCGGTCGTTGGTCGTCGGCAAGGACATGCGTCAGGTCTATGACGTGCTGAGCAACTTCCGTCGCTTCCCGGAATATTCCGTGCAGCGCGAGTTTGACCGCAACATCAAGTATGACCTTTCCGGCAAGGCCTATGGCCCGGGCGCCGAGATCAGCTGGACCAGCCAGGACGAGAAGGTTGGCAGCGGCAAGTTCACCATCGCTTCGGCCGATCCGAGCTTCGACAAGGTCGACTCCACCGCCAAGAAAGCCACCATCGTCTGGAACGTGGACAACGACTGGCGCGGTAACGACAAGCACTTCACGCTGGACCTGGAGCGCCAGGGCAGCCGCGGTCAGCTCACCAAGGTCACCTGGTCGTACGACGTCGACTACGGTATGAACCTGATCAACCGTTACTCGAGCCTGTACATCCATGGCGATCCGGATGCCTTCATCCAGTTCACCCTGAACAATCTGCAGAACGTGTTGGCGTCCGTGCAGAATGTGGACTACACCAAGCTGGTGCCGTCCATCGAGCAGACCCAGCCGACGCCGGTGCTGATGGTGTCCTCGTCGATCGAGCGCAAGGGTGGCCTCGAGGCCCTCAATGACGCTACCGACAAGGCCGTCAGCGAGATCCAGGCTGCCGCCAAGAAGCTGGGCGTGACCACCACCGGTCCGCGCATCATCTACACCACCAACTACGGCGATCAGACCTACACCTTCGACGTCGCCATGCCGATCAGCGCCACCAGCCTGAACGTGGGTGGCCAGACGGTGGAGCTGGCCGCAGCCAAGTCGCCTGACCTGAACGCCGCCGGTGCCAGCACCAGCGCCGCCACGTCGGACAACAACGCCGACACCAGCACCCCGGGTGGTCACGACCGCTTCGGTCGCCTGATCGTCGACAAGGACGTGCGCGCCTTCCTCGCCTTCGGTGGCCCGGCCCTCAAGGCCGTGTGGAACGGCACCGCTGCCGGTGTGCCGCAGACCCGCGATTTGATGAAGGCTTATGCCCAGACGCACGGCTACAAGTACGACGAAGTGGTCAACCGCTTCTACGACATCGAAGCCAAGCCGGAAGTGAAGCAGGGCGACGAAGTGAAGCAGTACGCCGAGTTCGACGTGTACCTGCCGCTGAGCAACGCACCGGACCAGACCCCGGAACAGGCTGCCGGCATCAAGCCGCCGTCGCTGGACGACAACGGTGACCAGGCTCCGGCGTCCTCCGGTACCGCCGCCGCTCCGGCCGCTGCCTCCAGCGCCGCGCAGTAAGCGGGTCGCTCGCAAGACCTCGAAAGGCCCTCCCGCGTGGAGGGCTTTTTTTTGGATGGAGAACACCCGCAGACCGGCAGGGGCGAACTTTTCGGTTACATTGCGGGTCGACCATCGCAACATTCCGGGCCGTGCGTCGCCGTCGATGCCGCCCCTTGCCCCGAGCGGACATGATCGAAACCGAACAGCTCACCCGGCGCTACGGCGCGTTGACCGCGGTCGACTCCCTGAGCATTCGCGCCGAACCCGGGCAGGTGCTTGGCCTGCTGGGGCCCAATGGCGCGGGCAAGACCACGGCGATGCGCATGATCGCGGGCTTTCTCGAACCCAGCTCCGGCACTGCGCGTGTGTGCGGCTATGACGTGCGCAAGGAGCCGCTCAAGGCCAAGCGCGCATTGGGTTACCTGCCGGAAGGCGCGCCAAGCTATGGCGAGCTGACCGTGCGCGAATTCCTCACCTTCATCATGCGCATGCGCGGACTGCAGCGCGACCAGGCGTACAGCCGCTTCGAACGCGTAGTGAGCGGCCTGCAGTTGGAGGGCGTGCTGGATCAGTGCATCGATACCTTGTCCAAAGGCTTGCGACGTCGGGTCGGCTTGGCGCAGGCGATCGTGCACAACCCGCAGGTGCTGATGCTGGACGAGCCTACCGACGGCCTGGACCCCAACCAAAAGCACACCGTGCGTCAGCTCATCGATGCCATGGCGCGCGACCGCACCATCCTCATCTCCACGCACTTGTTGGAAGAAGTGCATGCCCTGTGCAATCGCGTCGTGATCATCGCCAACGGCAAATTACTGGCCGATGCCACGCCGGCGGAGCTGGAAGCGCGTTCGCGCTATCACGGGGCGGTGTCCTTCAGTGCGCCAGGCAGCGGCGTTTCGCAGGAGATGCTCGGTCGCCTGCCGCAGGTGGCCTCGATTGAGGTGGACCCGCTGGATGGTCGCATTACGGTCTTCCCGCGAGCGGGCGAACGCATCCTGGAGCCGGTGGAGGCGCTATTGCGCCAGCAAGGTCTCGAAGTGTCGGAAATTCAGCTGGAACGCGGGCGCCTGGACGAGGTGTTTCGCCATATCACCACCGGCGCGGAGGGTGGCGCATGAGTCCGGTCGCGGCCGTGATGCGGCGCGAGCTGCGCAGTTACTTCGTGACGCCGGTAGCGTACGTTTTCCTGGTGATCTTCCTGGCGCTGGCGGGCATCCTCACCTTCTACGCGGGCGATTTCTACGAACGCGGCCAGGCCGACCTGCAACCATTCTTCGCCATGCACCCCTGGCTGTACCTGGTGCTGGTGCCGGCAGTGTCGATGAGCATGTGGGCGGAAGAGGCCAAGGGGGGCACGCTGGAGTTGCTGCTGAGCCTGCCGCTCAATCTGGCGCAGGCCATGATCGGCAAGTTCCTTGCGGCATGGCTGTTCATCGGGTTAGCACTTGTGCTGACCTTCCCGATCTGGATCACGGTGAACTACCTCGGTTCACCCGACAACGGTGCGATCCTCGCCGGCTATCTCGGTAGCTGGTTGATGGCCGGTGCCTTCCTCGCGATCGGCGCGTGCCTGTCCGCGGTAACCCAGAGCCAGGTGGTGGCCTTCGTGCTGACGCTGGTGGTGTGTTTTCTGCTGATACTGGCGGGCCAGCCGCAGGTGATGGAGTTCTTCCAGGGCACCTTGCCACGCCGGCTGGTGAACGGAGTGGCTCACCTGAGCATGTTGCGTCATTTCGAGGCCATATCGCGTGGCGTGCTGGATCTGCGTGACGTGTTGTACTTCCTGCTCAGCATGGCGGCCTGGCTCACCGCGGGCGTGCTGGTGCTCGACCTCAAGCGGACGCCCTGAACGATGAAGCCCTTTCGTTTCAGTCGTCGCGCCATCCTGTTGACCGCGCTCGCCGTTCTGGCGGTGGGGTACGTTACGCTGACCGTGGGCACCAGCCGCTGGCTGCGTGTTTCGCGCGTCGACCTCACCTCCGATCGTCTGTACACGCTCACCTCGGGCACCACGCACATCGTGGATGGCCTGCACGCGCCGCTCAAGCTCACCCTGTATTTCTCCGATCACGCGGCTCGCGATCTGCCGCAACTGCGCAGCTATCGCCAGCGCGTCAGTGAGATGTTGCAAGAAATGGTGGCGCGAGCGCACGGGCGCCTGCGCCTGCAGATTGTCGACCCGGTGCCTTACTCCGATGACGAGGCCAGCGCCGAAGGCTATGGCCTTACGCCGATCAGTGGTGGAACCAATGGCGAACGGGTGTTCTTTGGCCTGGTGGGCAGCACGCTCGCGCAGAGCGCCGATGGTGATGGGGAGGGCGATGACCGCCTGCCTGGCAAGACGTTGGCGATACCGCTGTTCGATCCCAGTCGCGAGAGCTTTCTGGAATACGACATCGCCAAGTTGGTGTACGAACTGGATCAGCCCGTCAAACCCAAGATCGGGCTGATCAGTAGCTTGCCGGTGGAAGGTAATCCCGTGATCGGCGAAGAGCCATGGACGGTGATGCGCCAGTTGGGTCAGCAGTTCGAGGTGAAAGCGCTCGATCCGTCCAAGCTTTCGCATGTGGGCGAGGACATCAAGGCGTTGCTGTTGATCCACCCCAAACACCTGCCGGCCGATGCGCTTTACGCCATCGATCAGTACGTGCTGCATGGTGGCCACCTGGTGGTGTTCGTCGATCCGGTGGCGGAAATGGATAACACGCCTTTCGTGGATAGCAGCGGCGCCACGGATGATCACAACTCCGACCTGCCCAGGTTGTTTGCAGCCTGGGGCGTGCAGTACGACCCGCAAAAGGTCGTGCTCGACCGCTCCCGAGCGCTGCGCATCGAGCTGGCCGACAGTAGCTCCATGAGTCATCCGGCCATGCTGGGCCTGGGTACGCAGGAGCTGAACCACAACGATGTGATTACGGCCAGCCTGCAGCGCATCAATGTTTCCAGCGCCGGCTTTTTCGATCTGGCGCCGGGCACGGCATCGCGGCTGCAACCGCTGATGCAGTCCTCCAACGATGCCGAAGTGGTGCCCGCGCAGCGGGTGCGTGAATCGATCAACAACCCGGGCGGCCTGCTGGATGGTTATCGACCGGACAACCAGCGCTACGTCATCGCGGCGCGCGTGCGTGGCGTATTCGATAGCGCCTTTCCGGAGCGGGCGAAGCAGGCGGGGCATTTGGCGCACGCGGCCGATGGCGTCGAGGTGATTCTGGTGGCAGACACCGATCTGCTCAGCGATCGCCTCTGGGTGTCCTATACGCAAAGCTTGCTCGGCCAGCCGCAGCTCAGTGCCATTGCCAACAACGGCGACTTGATGACCAACATCGCCGATAACCTCAGCGGCTCGTCGGCGCTGCTTTCGATTCACGGCCGGGTGAGTTCGCAGCGGCCATTCACGCGAGTGCAGGCGCTGCAGAGTGCCGCCGACCAGAAGTTCCTGGCCAAGAAGCAGGAGCTGCAGCGCGAACTGGCGGTGACTCGCTCGCGCCTGAGTGAGCTGCAGCCGGCCAAGGGTGGGCGCGGCGACAGTGTGAGCACGGAGCAGCGCGCCGAGATCGAGCAGTTCCTGCAGCGTCAGTTGTCCATCAACAAGGAGCTGCGCGACGTGCAACACCAGTTCAATGCGGAGATCGATGCATTGGGCTTGCGATTGAAGTTCATCAACATCGTGCTCGTGCCGTCTTTGGTGACGCTGGCCGGTTTGCTGTACGGCTGGCGGCGCTCGCGTCGCAGCCGCCGGCGGGTGTGAGCGGTAGGTGCGGGCGTGACGATGCGTCGCGGTGTCGGCGGCCCTGGCGGTTTCTGCATCAGGGCTATGATGCAGCATCGCTGCCGCGCTGACCGCCCCGGATTCGATCGATGATGGCAAGCCTGCTCAAATGGATCGTGCCCTGGGAGTTCTCCTGGGTATTTCTGCTGACCTTTGTCGCCTGCAGCGTGCTGTATGCGCGTGGCAGTCGCCGGCTGGGCGTGGGCCTGGGGCGTCAGCTGGCCTTTTGGGTCGGCATGGCCATGCTGTACGTATCGCTGCATACCTATCTGGATTACTACTTCGAGCATGAGTTCTTCATGCATCGCATCCAGCAGGTGCTGCTGCATCACCTCGCGCCGCTGTTGATCATGGCGTCCTATCCGGGGTCGGTGCTGCGCAAGGGCATGCCGTTTGCGTTGCGCCTTCGACTGCTTCGGCCCTTGCTTCGCGCCTGGCCATGGCGGCTGGTTCGCGCGGTACTGCTCAACCCGGCGGTGGCGACGGTGTTGTTCGTCGGCATGATCATCATCTGGCTGATACCCAGCATGCAGACGCTGGCCATGCTGGATTGGCGCATTTACCGATTTATGAACTGGTCGATGCTGGTGAGTGGTTTCAGCTATTGGTGGTTGGTGCTCGATCACCGGCCGCGTCCGCCAGGGCGCATGACGCCGGGCATTCGCGTGCTGTCGCCGGCCATCACCATGACGCCGCAAATACTGGCGGGTGCCATCGTCACCTTCTCCAAGACCGACCTCTATCCGATCTTCGAGATCTGTGGGCGTGCGTTTACCTTCGATGTACTCACGGCACAGTTGGTCGGCGGGGTGATCATGTGGGTGCCGGCCGCCATCATCGAATCCATCGGTGGCCTGCTCGCATTGCGCCAATGGCTGAGCCTCTCTCGGCGCGGTCGCATTCGTCGCAAACCTTGGCCGGCCCGCCGTCCCTTGCCAAGCAGGCCAGCGGCACAGGACGCGCAAAGCCCCTCCGCCTAGCGCGGCTCCATTAGCGCTGCGCGACCAACCGTGTCAGGGCGCGGTACCGCCCAGGCTCAACAGCAGGTGCAGGTCATGCACCAGATCGTCTTGAGGGTTCGCCGGTGTGGCCAGCAAGCGGGCGCGCCCATCGCGATCGAACACGTAGATGGCGGAGCTATGGCTCACCTCGTACTGGCCATCACCCCGATCGGGCTCGCGCGTATAGGCCGAACGGTAGCGTTTGCTCAGGCTCTCGATCTGGCGCGGTTCGCCGGTGAGGCCAACGGCGCGCGGGTCGAAGGCGTTGACGTAGGCATGCATGATCGGTGCCGTGTCACGCGCGGGGTCCACGCTCACGAAGAGAATGCGCGCACCATCGGCCAGCGGGCCAAGGCGCTGCATCACCACGTGCAATTGCGCCAGGGTAAGGGGGCATACGTCTGGGCAATGCGTGTACCCGAAGTAGAGCAACACGACCTTTCCGCGATAGTCCTTGCCGCTGACTGCCTTGCCTTGGTCGTCCGTCAGGCGGAAATCGAGATCGGGCATGTGGCCGGTGACGTTGGTGAGGCGCCAGGGAATGTCTTCCCCGCGCTGGCACGCCGCCAGCAGCAGCGTGCTCAAGGCCAGCGCCAACACCAGCGCCAAACGCCAGATGCCACGAAAGGTCATGCGAGAATGGGTGCGGATCATCCGCGCAGCATACGACACCGCTCACGTCGCCGGCACGCGCCGGTGGGAGGAATGACTGGATGCGACAAACCGCCCTCATGCCCGGACTGTGCCTGGGTTTGGCTGGCGCCAGTGCCGTGGCGCTTGGCGCCTTCGGTGCGCATGCGTTGCGCGACGTGTTCGATGCGCGTAGCGCCGAGTTGTGGCACACCGCCGTGAGCTATCACTTCTGGCACGCGTTGGCCTTGGGGCTGGCGATGTTCGCGCTGCCCGGGCGAGCCCGTCGCGTGTCGGCCGTTGCGTTCGGCGTCGGCATCGTGCTGTTCAGCGGCAGCTTGTATGCCCTGGCGCTGGGCGCACCGCGCTGGTTCGGCGCCATCACACCACTGGGCGGCGTCGCCTTCATCGCCGGCTGGATCGCGCTCGGCTTCGCGTTTACATCGCGCCGCGCGGACTAAACGCGATCGACTCGCGCCGCATAGCATCCAAAGCGTGCAAAGTGGATGTGCAGGTATAGAACCTGCGGATCATCGAACAATCGTTCGATAAGCTTCTCCAGCGCGGTACCCGGTGTGACGTCGGCATTGCGCAGCCAGTGCTTTTCATCGAAGCCGCGCACAGATAGCAGCCGGCGCCGTAGCTGGTCCGGCACCGCGTCGCAGGCGTCGTATTGCTGCTCGCCTTGGCGAATATAGATGGCGTGGCTGGAGCGGTAGGGGGAGTCGGCCGGCTGGTGCTCGTAATTGAGCAGGATAACGCTCTCTCCCGGCTCGGCATCGGTAAGGCTGATGCGACAGGGGAAGGCGTTGGGGCGGTCGGCGACCACGCGCGATGCATGGCGGGCGACGAGCTCGTCATCGCTGAGGGTGAACCAATGGGCAAAGTGCTGGGCCGGCAGGCCGCGCAAGCGAAAATTCATGAGTGAGGCTCCGATGTCCTTGGGCCTCATCGTGCGGCGTCAGGTCATCAGTAACCATCCGATTCTTGCGCGCCGTCGAAGGGTCGCCGCGTGCGCCTCAGTCGACGCGAAACACCTGCACGCTTTCGCACTCGGGGCAGCGATAGCTCTGGAGGCCTTCGTCGTCGTGCTTGCGACGGAGCTCCTGGGTCAATTCGTCTTCGGGTTCCATGGACACTTTCTCGCCGGCGCGTGCGCAGGTTTCGCAGAACACGGCACCTTGGGGCAGGGGAGGGAATGCCTGTGTCATGGAAAGGCTCCGCGGAGGCGATGCGATGCATCGCGAAACACCGGGAACTTAGTCCGGCTCGCGTGCAGGGCGCGTCGAAAGTGGGTCAATCTTCGTCATCAGCCACCGGGGCCGCATGTTCGCGCTTCATGCGTCCGTTCTTGCGGAGCGCTTCGCGTAGCACGAATTCGATCTGCGCGTTGACGCTGCGCAGATCGTCGTCGGCCCAGCGCTGCATGGCTTCCAGCACGGCAGCGCTGATGCGTAGCGGGTAGGCTTTTTTATCAGCCGCCATAGAGCGTGCCGGTGTTCACCACCGGTTGGGTGGCGCGATCGCCGCACAGCACCACCAGCAGGTTGCTCACCATGGCGGCCTTGCGCTCCTCGTCCAGTTCCACCACGCCTTGCTCGCGCAGCTTGTCCAGCGCCATGGCAACCATGCCTACGGCGCCTTCCACAATGCGCTCGCGCGCCGCAACGATGGCGTTGGCTTGCTGGCGCTGCAGCATGGCCTGGGCGATTTCCTGGGCGTAAGCGAGGTGGCTGATGCGCGATTCGATGACCTTGACACCCGCCTTGTCCAGGCGCGCCTGGATCTCGTCGCGCAGGTGGTTGTTAATCACCTCGCCATGGCTGCGCAAGGAGGGCTTGGCGTCGTCGTGCGCATCGTAGGGGTAGTTCTGCGCCATCTGGCGCAAGGCGGATTCGCTCTGGATCTGCACGAAGTTCTCGTAGTCGTCCACGCAGAATACGGCTTCGGCGGTGTCGATCACCTGCCACACCACGATGGCGGCGATTTCGATGGGGTTGCCGTCGCTGTCGTTCACCTTGAGCTTGCTGCTCTCGAAGTTGCGCACGCGCAGTGAGACGCGGCGGCGGCTGTAGAACGGGTTGGTCCAGCGCAGGCCTTCCTGACGCACGGTGCCGGCGTACTTGCCGAACAACTGCTGCACCTGGCCCTCATTGGGAGCGACCTGGAACAAACCCTTGAGCAGGAACAGCGTAAAGGCGTGGATGAGGATGCCCACCAGACCCAGCCAGGCATGGCCCTCCTGGCCCATGCCGAGGTAACAGGCGACGCCCAGCAGCGCCAGCAGCAGGCAGAACACGACGGTGGGGATGCCGGCGAGCGAAAAACCCTGACGTTCGTTCATGGTGACTCCTCCCTAGATGGGAAGAGTAGATATCAATTTGATATCAATCTCAAGTGCCACCCTATCGGCCATTGCCATCGCCAGGCGCGGCATCGCGCGCGGCGGATGGGGGCACGTTGCCGGCCAGTTCCGCGGTCGGGGTGATTTCCTCGATATGGATCTGTCCGAACAGGTTGGCGCCGCTGAAAAAGTGCCAGGGGTCGCCGTCGGCCGCGTCGAAAGCAATGTGGGTGCTATCGAAGCGCCGGAGCGCCGCGTCGAAACTCTGCCAGCGCCCGTTGACCCAGGCCTGTACCCAAGCGTGCGGTACGAACACACGCGACTGGCCGGCGAAGCGATCGGCGTAGACCATGCCGGTGACCACGCGGGTGGGAATCTGCTGGGCGCGGGCCAGGGCGGCGAGCAGCACGGCGTACTCGGTGCAGTCCCCTTCGCGCGTGTGCAGCACTTCCAGGGCGGAGGCGTAGCCCACGTCCAGCCCGTGCTGGCTGATGTAGTCACTGACGAAGCTGCGCAGGCGACGCATCTTCTGCAGGTCGTCCGTGGCATCGCCCACGGCCTTGGCCGCCAAGTCGCGGATTTCTGGTGCGTCCGATTGCACCCATGGATTGGGCAGGGTGTCCTCCGGTACGGGGGGAGCCTCGCCACCGGGTGTGGGGTTGCCTACGTCCACCATCCAGTAGCCGTGGCCCAGGTCGGCGACATGTTGTTCGTCAGTGCCGATCAAGGGCTGCGGGCTACCCTCCGGCACGCGGATGCGGTAACGCAGAAAGTCGCTGCGCAGGTGCGCGGGAAGAAGGCGAGGAGAATCGACCATGGCGGCGCGGAACATGTCGACGTTCTGTGCGGGCGCCATGGCGCAGGCCTGGCTGCAGGCGATCATTTCCAGCTCGCGGCCGAGCATGCTGAGCGTGCCTTTCAGTGCAATGCCCTGATTGTCCAGCCATAGATCCATGGTCTGCGTGCCGCGTGTGGTATGCAGCACCTGGCGCTGGTGATTGAGCACCATCCATCCGTCGGGCAGGGCCACGCGCTCGTCGCCGATCACCTGCATATCCACCTTGGCCACCGACTGGCTGGCCGGGTCGAACATCACCATCGTGTATTGCCGACCCTGATGCGCGGCTGCCTGGACCAGGGCCAGGCGCTGCCCTTCGCTGAGCACGGCGCCAGGCGGCCAGCTCAGGGTGATCTCCCGGCTGCTGCCGCCCACGGTCGTGGTAACCGCGAAATTGCCTTCGGAAATGCGCTTGCCCTCCACCGTGCTGTCGGAGTTGGACAGCGTGCTGCGCGCGTAGAAGGCCAGTGGCTGGCCTGTGGCGCTTTCGGTGCTGCGCGTGACCACGCCCATCGGCACGTCACTACCACGACGATTGAGCTCGATCACCAGGGTTTGCGTGGTGGTGACCATGTCGCCGGCTCGTTGGTGCTCCACCTCCAGGTGGCCGATCTTGCGACCGCCCAGCAGCACGGTCATCCAGGTCGTGCCGGTGGGCACGTCCTCGGCCCAGCTTGTGGACAAGGGGCACAGCGAAAACACCAGCAACAGCAGGGCAGTCCGGTTGCGCATGTTCGCTCCGCGGGGACGGTGGCCCCTACAGTCAATGCCGCTCGGGAGCCGCCGTCAATGGGACTTCCGGCAGGTAGGCTTGGGTTGCGGTCGCCGCCGCTTACAATGGCGCTTTGACATCCGCGGAGACCCCCGATGAAGCCGTTTGGCACGCCTTATTCCGACCATGCCCTGAGGGTGTTGCTGCTGGGCTCGGGCGAGCTGGGCAAGGAGGTCGCGATCGAGCTGCAGCGCTACGCGGTCGAGGTGATCGCCGTGGATCGCTACGCCCATGCACCGGCCATGCAGGTGGCACATCGCAGCCATGTGATCGACATGCTCGACGGCCAGGCGCTGCGTGCCCTGATCGAGCAGGAGAAGCCCGACCTGGTGGTGCCGGAAATCGAGGCCATCCACACGCCCACGTTGATCGAGCTGGAGAAGGAAGGCTTGCGCGTGATTCCCACCGCTCGCGCCGCCTGGCTCACCATGGATCGCGAAGGCATTCGCCGCCTGGCTGCCGAAGAGCTGCAGTTGCCGACCTCGCGCTATCGCTTCTGCGAAACGCCGGCGGAGTACCGCGATGCGGTGGCGGCCATCGGCCTGCCGTTCGTCATCAAGCCGGTGATGAGCTCCTCCGGTAAGGGGCAGAGCGTGGTCCGCCAGGAAAGCGAGCTGCAGGCAGCCTGGGACTATGCCCAGTCGGGCGGTCGCGCCGGCAAGGGGCGGGTGATCGTCGAAGGCTTCGTCGATTTCGATTACGAAATCACCCTGCTCACCGTGCGCCACAAGGATGGCGTGAGCTTCTGCGCACCCATCGGCCATCGCCAGGAAGATGGCGACTATCGCGAATCCTGGCAGCCGCAGCCGATGAGCGAGGTGGCGCTGGCCGAGGCGCAGCGTCAGGCGGCAGCAATCACCGGCGCCCTGGGTGGTTGGGGCGTGTTCGGCGTGGAGTTCTTCGTCAAGGGCGACGCGGTGATCTTCTCGGAAGTGAGCCCGCGCCCGCACGACACCGGTCTGGTCACGCTCATTTCGCAGGATCTCTCCGAGTTCGCGCTGCATGCGCGCGCCATCCTGGGGTTGCCGATTCCGGCCACTCGCCAGCTGGGGCCATCGGCGTCGTGCGCAGTGCTGGTGGAAGGCGAGGGCGATGCGCCGCGCTACTTCCACGTGGCCGACGCCCTCGCGCAGCCCGATACGCAGTTGCGTATCTTCGGCAAGCCTACGGTGAAGGGGCGCCGCCGCATGGCGGTGACCCTGGCGCGCGACGAAAGCATCGAGGCGGCCAAGGCCAAGGCCATTCACGCGGCCAAGGCCCTGCGCGTGGAACTGTAAGTAAGCTGCCCGCGCGTCGTGGACGCGCGGGCTCTTCATGACGGCAATCGGAGGAAGCGATGGAATCGTCGGGTTTTGCGCATTGGCTGGTCGTGTTGGTGGAAACCTTCGCTGCCTTGTTCCTGGTATTGCTCGCGCTGCTGGTGGTAGTGGTGTTGGTGGTTTGGCTGGTGGATCGCAACCAGACCACCAACTCGGTGTTGCGCAACTTTCCTGTGATCGGCCACTTCCGCTATTGGTTCCTGCACCTTGGCGAGTTCTTTCGCCAGTACCTGTACTCCAGCGATCGCGAGGAACTGCCGTTCAACCGCGCGCAGCGCACCTGGGTGTATCGCGCGGCCAAGAACGTGGACAACACCAACGCGTTCGGCTCCACCCGCGATCTGCGCGCCGAGGGCGTGCCGTTCTTCGTCAATGCCCCGTTCCCGTCGCTGGGCGAAAAACACGTGGAACCCCGCCCCGTCACCTTGGGGCCGTATGCGCGCGAGCCGTATAGCCACAGCGCGTTCTTCAATATTTCGGCGATGAGCTTTGGTGCGTTGTCGGCGCCGGCGGTGCGTGCGTTGTCTTTTGGCGCAGCCAAGGCCGGCATCTGGCTGGATACCGGTGAAGGTGGCCTGGCGCCGTATCACCTGGAAGGCGGCTGCGACATCATTTTCGAGATCGGCACCGCCAAGTACGGTGTACGCACGCCCGATGGCAAGCTCGACGACGACAAGCTGCTGGCGATCTGCGCGCACCCGGAGGTGAAGATGGTGAGCATCAAGCTGGGGCAGGGCGCCAAGCCCGGCATGGGCGGTTTGTTGCCAGGCGCAAAGGTGACGCCCGAGATCGCGGCCATTCGCGGCATTCCGGTGGGCGAAGATTCGCAAAGCCCCAACCGCCACCTGGACATCGGCAACGTGCAGCAGTTGATGGATGCCATTCATCACATCCGAGAGCTCACCGGCAAGCCCACGGGTTTCAAGGCGGTGCTCGGCGGCGTCGACTGGATCGGTGAGCTGTGCGACGAAGTGCGCAAGCGCGGCATAGAGAGCGCGCCGGATTTCATCATCGTGGATGGCTCCGAAGGTGGCACCGGCGCGGCGCCGCAAACCCTCATGGATGGCGTGGGCCTGCCGTTGCACGAATCGTTGCCGGCGCTGGTGGACATGCTCATCGTCAAGGGCTTGCGCGAGCGCATCAAGGTGATCTGCTCGGGCAAATGCATCACCGCCTACGACGTGGCCTGGGCGTTGTCCATGGGCGCGGATTTCGTCAACTCCGCGCGCGGCTTCATGCTCGCGCTGGGCTGCATCCAGTCGCTGCAATGCAATCGCAACACGTGCCCAACCGGTGTCACCACGCAGAACCCGAAGTTGCAGCGTGGCCTTGTGGTCAGCGACAAGAGCGAACGCGTGGCGCACTACGCCACCAACGTGATGCACGAGGTAGGCATCATCGCGCATAGCTGCGGTGTGGAAGAGCCGCGCCAGCTCAATCGCACGCATTGCCGCGTTACCGGTGACGATGGCATTTCGGTGCCATTGGTGAAACTGCATCCCTATCCGGTGGTACCGCGCGCGACAGCGTCGTCAACGTCGCCATCATCAACGCCGCATTGAATTGATCCTGGTCACTTGCTCATCACGCGATGGGCGGCATCTTCCTAAGGTCACGTTTTGCCTTGCCAGCGGCTCGCGCATCCGCGCGCCGCTGGCGACGTATCGACCCGATAGGAGATCACTGTATGGCCCCCAAAACGATGAAGGCCGCGGTTGCCCACCGCTTCGGCGAACCGCTGCGCATCGAGGAAGTGCCTGTGCCGGCACCCGCGCGTGGCGAGGTGCTGGTGAAAATCGTATGCAGCGGTGTATGCCACACCGACGTGCACGCGGTGGATGGGGATTGGCCGGTCAAGCCGCAGCCACCATTTATTCCCGGTCACGAGGGCGTGGGTGTCGTGGCGGCGCTGGGCGAAGGTGTGGACAACCTCAAGGTGGGTGACCCGGTGGGTATCGCCTGGCTGCACGATGCGTGCGGGCATTGCGAGTACTGCATCACCGGTTGGGAAACGTTGTGCGAAACGCAGCACGACAGCGGTTACAGCGTTAACGGCAGTTTCGCCGAGTACGCCATCGGCAATGCCGCTTACGTTGCCCGATTGCCCAGGGACGTGGACTTCGCCGCGATGGCGCCCATCCTGTGTGCTGGCGTAACCACCTATAAGGGTATTCGCGAAACCGAAGCACGCCCCGGTGAATGGTTGGTGGTGTCGGGCATTGGTGGTCTGGGTCATCTCGCTGTGCAGTACGGCAAGGCGATGGGTTTGCAGGTGGTGGCCGTGGATGTGGCCGAGGACAAGTTGGCGCTCGCACGCAAACTGGGTGCAACGGCAGCGGTGGACGCGCGTCGGCCCAACGCGGTGGAAGAAGTGCTGGATATCACCCGTGGCGGTGCCCACGGTGTGCTGGTGACGGCGGTGTCGCCGCCGGCCTTCTCGCAAGCGCTTCGTTTCACGCGTCGTCGCGGCACCATGAGCCTGGTCGGCTTGCCGCCGGGCGATTTCGCCACGCCGATTTTCGATGTGGTGCTCAAGCGCTTGACCATTCGTGGCTCCATCGTGGGTACGCGCAAGGACTTGGCCGAGGCGGTCGATTTTGCGTCGGCGGGCAAGGTAGTCGCGACCATCGAGCGGCGCACGCTGGACGATGTGAACGGTGTTCTGCAGGGGCTGCGCGAGGGGCATATCCAGGGGCGCGTGGTGCTGGATATCGGTAGTGCTTGAGCGCCACATCAAGGCATGCCGAGATGACTGGTGAGCTTAGTGCCTTGATGTCGCTCCACTCGGCAGGCGCGTCGCGTTGGCGCGACGACCTCATTTGGTGCCCAGGTGACATGCAGGCGGTTTATCTGGTGTTGACCGTGAAGCATGGTTGCCCTCGGGGGCTTGAACACGCCGTGGGGTTTGATCCATTGCAAGTGGTTAGTGCGTTCCTCCCGTTTGGGCGTGCATGAAAGATACTCAGGCCAAGATGTTTCGTTCATCGCTTACCGACGCAGCGCGGGCGCGGCTGCGGCGCCTCAAGCGGCATCCCCTCGAAGGGCTGGGTCCGGGCTGGATCACCGGTGTTGCCGACGACGATCCGAGCGGCATCGCGACCTATTCCCAGGCAGGGGCGCAGTTTGGCCTGAACATGCTGTGGACGATGCCGCTGGCCTTTCCCTTGATGGCCGCGATTCAATCCATGTGCGCGCGCATTGGCCGCGTGACCGGGCAAGGACTGGCGGCCAACATCAAGCATGCGTTTCCGCGCGGCGTGCTACTCGCGGTGGTATGGCTGCTGCTGGTGGCCAATACCCTCAATATCGCGGCGGACGTAGCTGCCATGGGCGAGGTGGCTGAGTTGGTCACCGGTGTCGATCGCCACGCCATGACCGCGCTGTTCGTGTTTCTGACACTGCTGCTTCAGATGTTGGTTCCCTACCACCGTTACGTGTTTTTCCTGAAGTGGCTCACGCTATCGTTGCTGGCCTATGCAGCGGTGTTGTTCATGGTGCACGTTCCTTGGGGCGAGGTGGTCGCGCGCACGGTGTGGCCACGGCTTTCGTGGGACGCGCGGACGGCTGCGGTTGTGGTGGCGGTGTTCGGCACCACCATCAGTCCCTATCTGTTCTTCTGGCAAGCCTCGGAAGAGGTGGAGGATATGAAGGCCACACCCGGTGCCGTTCCGCTGGTGAGCGACCCGGCGGCAGCCGGCGCTGAACTTCGCCGCATTCGATGGGATACCTGGAGCGGCATGCTGTACTCCGATATAGCCGCCTATTTCATCATCCTGGTCACTGCCGTCACGCTTCATGTCCAAGGCATCACCAACATCGAGACGGCGGCGCAAGCAGCCAGCGCATTGAAGCCGCTGGCAGGCGAGTTTGCCTATGTGCTCTTTGCGCTCGGCATTCTTGGCGTGGGCCTTATCGGCGTGCCCGTGCTGGCGGCTTCGGCGGCCTATGCGCTTGCCGAGGCGATGAATTGGGACGCTGGTCTGGAGCGGCGGGTGCGCGATGCGCGGGGCTTCTACAGCATCATCGCGATCAGCGTGCTTGCCGGGTTGGGCATCGAGTACTCACCGCTGAGCCCCATGAAAGCCTTGTTCTGGAGTGCGGTCATCAACGGCGTAGTCGCGGTACCGCTGATGGTGGTGTTGATCCTGCTGGTCACCAAACCATCCGTTATGGGGCGGTTCGTCGCCAACCGGTGGATTGTGATGCTCGGCTGGATAGCAACCGCCGTGATGGGCGCCGCCGCGGTGCGCATGTTCCTTCCCGGCTAGCGGCGATTTGATCCATCGACACGTTGCTCCTCATGCCGGCGAAAGCCGAAGTGCAGAGTTTTGCGCTTCTAAATTCACGCATCACGGGATGACCGGTCTGTGGTCGTTGAATAGCCCCTCCAGCATTCGCAGGAATGACCCTCAACATCAAAGCATCCCAAGAAGAAGGCGGGCGGCTGCGCGCATCCGCAGGTTCCGCTCAATCCTCCGGCATCTCCACCCAGCCCTCGGTGGTGCGGATCTGCAGCGGTCGAAAGCGTTTCTTGTAATCCATCTTCGGATGCCCGGCGATCCAGAAACCCAGGTACACCCACGGCAGGCCACGCCGCTGGGCAAGCGCGACCTGCTGCAGGATGGCGTAGGTGCCGAGGCTGCGCTCGGTTTCGTCCGGGTCGTAGAAGGTATAGACCGCCGACAGCCCTTGCAGGCACACATCCGTCACGGCCACGGCAAGCAGACGCGAGCGATCGCGGATCTCAAGGAACAGCGTAGGGCTCCACGGCGCGGTGAGGAATCGCCGGAAGTCACTGGCATCGGCTTCGTCCATGCCGCCTCCGGGGTGCCGCTGGCGCAGGTAGCGCTCATACAGCGCGTGGCGCTCGGCGTTGTAGCCGGCCATGGACTCCACGACCTGCAGGTCGTCGTTGCGCTTGAGGCAGCGGCGCTGCGAGCGATCCGGCGTGAAGCCAGCCACGTCAATGCGGCATGGCGTGCAGGCACGGCAGCTCGTGCAATACGGGTAATACAGGTGACCACCCGCGCGACGAAAGCCGCGTTCGAGCGCGGGGCCGTACAACTGGTCGAGTTGAGGGGCCGCCGGATCGATCACCAGGTTCTGCGCCGTGCGCTCGGCAAAGTAGCCGCAGGTGTGCGGCAGGGTTTGGAACAGGCGGACGCGGTCGGAGCGCATGGGGCGATTCTATGTCCGCTTTGGCGCTACACGCGAGTAGGTGAAATCCGACAGATAATGTCGGATCAGGGGCCTCGGTCAGACGGGGCCTGGGGTCAGATCACGCCCATGTAGCGGAGCATCAGCACCACGAAGGCGCCGGCCACGGCCAGCATGACGATGCGGCGCACCCGGGTGGCGACACCCTGCCGGCGCGTGTCCGGGCTGGGGTTGCGGGCCAGGGCGAGTTCTTCGGCGTGGCGGATTACCGGCTCGATGCCCAGCTCCTTCAACAGGGTGCGGGCCCGGGCGTAGTCGTCGGCCCGGCTCACCCACACCTGGGGCCAGTTGTCCCGGCTCTCGTTTCGCTGCGAATAGCTAAATCGTTGATAACTAGGGCGATTCCAGTTGGAGCGATTTTCCACTGTGCACTCGATGCCCTGTTCGGTAAGCAGGGAAACGACGCGTTCGATGTTTTCCGGGCGGGGCGAGGTATAGAGCTGGCGCATGGGAAAGCCTGGGTTCGGCGCCGGAACGATGCGATCCGGCGGGACGGCCCACCTGGCCACGAAAGCGCGGCGGGCCCGATGCGGATTTTAGGACGACTCCACCGTCCAGGAGTTCAGCTGCGCAGGCGGATCAGGCCTTCCTGGGCGGTCGATGCCACCAGGCGACCATCGCGGCTGAAGATCTGGCCGCGCGCCAAGCCGCGGGCACCCTGGGCGGTGGGGCTGTCGAAGGAGTACAGCAGCCATTCGTCCACCCGGAACGGGCGGTGGAACCACAGGGCATGGTCCAGGCTCGCCATCTGCACATTGTGCGTGTAGTAGGAGATGCCGTGGGGCAGGGTGGCCGTGCCGATCAGGTTGAAGTCCGAGGCATAGGCCAGCAACGAGCGGTGCAGGGCCGGGGAATCCTCCACCGGCGCCGTCAGGCGGAACCAGATGTGCTGGATCGGCGGGCGCTTCACCGGGTGCAGCTTGTCCTGCGGCCACACATGGCGGAACTCAAAGGGCGCATCCACGCCCAGCCAGCGCTGGAGTTTCTCCGGCAACTTGGCCAGCCGCTCGGGCGGTATCGGGTTCATCGGCTCGATGTCCTCCGGCTTGGGCACCTCGGGCATCGAGGATTGGTGCTCGAACCCGGTTTCCGGTACCTGGAAGGAAATGGAGCCATTGAGGATGGGCTGGCCGTGCTGGATCGCCACCACCCGGCGCGAGGAGAACGTTCCGCCGTCGCGGGTGCGCTCCACGTTGTAGACGATGGGCGCATTGATGTCGCCCGCGCGCAGGAAATACGCGTGCAGCGAATGGGCCTCGCGCCCATCGTCCACCGTGCGCTGGGCCGCGGACAGGGCCTGCCCCAGCACCTGGCCGCCGAACACGAAATGCGTGCCGATATCGCGGCTCTGGCCACGGAACAGGTTGTCCTCCAGGCGCTCGAGTTCGAGCAGGTCGACCAGTTCGCGGACGTTGGTTTCCGTCATGGGGCGGGCTCAGCGGGTAAGTGACCGGCGATTATAGCGGGACTGCCCCAGGCTGCCGTCCGGGGCCTTGGCCCAATGTAGCCGGAGCGGCTATAAGCGAGGTTTGCCGGAGTCGCCCCATGGACGGATTTCCCGCTGCCGAACGGCGGCAATTGCTGGCCCTCAAGGGCGTCGGCCCCACGGTCATCGATCGTCTGGAACAGATTGGCTTCCGCTCGCTGGCGCAGTTGGCCCTCGCCGAGCCAGCCGACCTCTCCGCCCAGATCAGCGCCATGCTGGGCGCCACGTGCTGGCGTAACAGCCCCCAAGCTCGCGCGGCCATGGTCGCCGTGGTGGCTCTGGCCCGCTCTGGGGCAGCCGACTAGCGGCTTGAAGCCCGCTCACGGTCTCAGCGGGCCACGCGGAATGTGTGAACAGGCTCTCAGGGCTGGCTCTGCGTCGTTCGCTCCAGCCCGCTGCCCTCCAGCACCTCGTTCCAGGGGAAAAGGGGGCCGGGGTCGAGCTTGCGCGGCACGTCGACGGATGGGGCATCGGTGGCCGGCAGCCGGGCCGTATCCAGGTCCTCATGGCCGGCAATCCAGTGCAGGTTCGGGAAGGCCTGGCGCAGCTGGGCCAGCAAGGTGCGCAGCGCGGCGATCTGGGCGGCGGTATAGGGCTCGGTCATGGTCTGGCGCTTGGAATTCCACCAGTCCGGATAGCGGCCCAGGTTCACCAGCTCGATGCCGATGGTGTGGGCGTTGTGGCCGCGCACGTGGTTGGCCACCCGTGTGCCGGGCACGTAGCGGTAGATGCTGCCATCCCGGTCGATGTAGTAGTGGCCGCTGGCGCCGGCGCCGCTTTCGTACTGCACACGCTCGCCGTATTCACGGGCGGTGGCCAGATCCGGCAGCTCGGTGCAATGGATCACCACCGTCGTCACGGCGCTGGCCGGGCGCTCGGGCAGCAGGTCGACATAGGGCAGCGGCTGGTCGTGGATGGTGATCGGCATCGGGCCAGTCTCGCATGGGCTCGGGGTCGGGCGGAACGCCGCCTGTTACGATGCGCGGCCTGAGACGTTGTTTTGGAGACCGCGATGCGCGGCCAGATTATTCTTTCGCACGGCTCGGACTCCGGTCCGGACGCCACCAAGGTCAGTGTGCTGGCCGCTTTTGCCCAGAACCTGGGCTGGCAGACCCAGCGCCCCGACTACCGCGAGGACGACCGCAAGGGCCACGCCGGCTCGGTCGACCCGCGCCTCGAACGCCTGGTGGGGGCCATCGATGCCCTGTCGGCGCCGCCCGTACTGGTGGGGTCGAGCATGGGCTCGTTCGTGTCCGGCCTGGCTTCGCTGCAGCGCCCGGTGGCGGGCCTGTTCCTGCTGGCCACGCCCAGCGAGATTCCCGGCTACCGCCAGGCCTTCGATACGGCCGACGGCGTGCCCACCGTGCTCTACCACGGCTGGCGCGACGACGTGTGCCCGGTGGAGGGCGTGTACGCCTTCGCCGGTCGCCGCCGCCTGCCACTGATTGTGGTGGACGACGACCATCGCCTGAGCGACAGCCTCGACCGCATTGTCGAGCAGTTCGGCTTGTTTCTCGCCCAGTGGAACGCGGCATGAGCGCCTTCTTCGCCACTTGCCCGAAGGGCCTGGAATACCTGCTGCGCGACGAATTGGTCGCGCTGGGCGCCGAGGACGTACGCGAATCGCTGGCCGGCGTGCATTTCGCCGGCACGCTGGAAATGGCCTACCGCGCCTGCTTGTGGTCGCGTCTGGCCAGTCGCGTGCTGATGCCCCTGGCCGAGTTCGATGCCGCTACCGACGACGCGCTTTATACGGGCGTGCAATCCATCGACTGGTCGCGTCACCTCGCGCCGCGCGCCACGCTGGCGGTGGACGCCAATGCCTCGCAGAGCAAGCTCACCCATACCCAGTTCATCGCCCAGCGCGTGAAAGACGCGGTGGTGGATCAGTTCCGCCAACGCGATGGCTCGCGTCCGGACGTAGACCCCGATGAGCCGGACGTGCGCATCAACCTGCGCTTGCGCCGCGATCGCGCCACGCTGTCGCTGGACCTGGCTGGCGCGCCGCTGCATCGCCGCGGCTGGCGCGAGCTGCAGGGCGAAGCCCCGCTGAAGGAAAACCTGGCTGCCGCCATGTTGCTGCGTGCGCGCTGGCCGGAGATCTACGCCGAAGGCGGCGCGCTGCTCGATCCCATGTGCGGCTCGGGCACCTTGCTGATCGAAGGTGCCTGGATGGCGGCGGATGTCGCGCCGGGTCTGCATCGTGAGTACTACGGTTTCCTCGGCTGGGCGCAACATGACATCGCCGTGTGGCGCAGCCTGCTGGACGAAGCGCGTCAGCGCGCCGAAACCGGTCTGCGTGCGTTGCGCAGCTGCTTCTTCGGCAGCGACGCCGACCCGCGCATGGTGCAGACGGCCAAGCGCAACGCGCAGGAGGCGGGCGTATCTGGCTTCCTCACGCTGGACAAGCACGACGCCACCCACGTCTCGCCGCCGCCCGGTTTCACGCGCGGCCTGGTCATCACCAATCCGCCGTATGGCGAGCGCCTGGGCGATCGTGTCGAGATGCCGCGCCTGTACCGTGCGCTGGGCGAATCCCTGCGCGAGCGCTTCGCCGGTTGGCGCGCTGCCGTGCTGGCGGGCGATGCCGAGCTGGGTCAGGCCATTCCGTTGCGTGCGGAAAAGAAATACGCGCTCTACAACGGCGCACTCGAAACCCAGTTGCTGATCTTCGAACTGCATACCCGCAGCGAAGCACCGCGTGAAGCCAAGCCACTCTCCGAAGGCGCGCAGATGCTGCGCAATCGCCTGGAGAAGAATCTGCGCCACTTGCGCAAGCGCCTGGAGCGCGAGGGCATTCACTGCTGGCGCGCCTACGATCAGGATTTGCCCGAATACGCCGCCGCCATCGACGTGTACACCACCGTCGCCGGTGTGCCGTGGCTACACATCCAGGAATACCGCGCACCGGCGGAGATTCCCGCCGAGACCGCCCGTCACCGTCTGCGCGAGATCGTGCGCGTGGCCGGTGAAGTACTGGACGTGCCGCGCGAACGCATCGCGCTGAAAACGCGCGAGCGCGGCAAGGGTGGCTCCAAGTACGGCCAGTTCGACCAGCGCGGCGAGTTCATCAACGTGGACGAGGGCGGTCTGACCTTCCAGGTCAATCTCACCGACTACCTCGATACCGGCTTGTTCCTTGACCATCGCCTGGTGCGCGCCAAGTTGCGCGAGCTGGCCAAGGGGCGCCGCTTCCTGAATCTGTTCGCCTATACCGCGACGGCCAGCGTCTATGCCGCCGCTGGCGGCGCGCGTGACACCACCAGCGTGGACTTGTCCGCCACCTATCTGGAATGGGCATCGCGCAACTTGGCTTTGAATGGATTCACCGGCGCCAAGCACCGCCTGGTGCAGGCCGATGCGGTGAGCTTTCTCAAGCAGGATCGCGAACGCTACGGCCTGATCTACGTCGATCCGCCGACGTTCTCCAACTCCAAGCGCGCCGACGACTTCGATGTGCAGCGCGACCACGTGGCGCTGTTGCTGGCCTGTGCCGAACGCCTGGCACCGGGCGGCGTGCTGGTGTTCTCGAACAATTTCCGACGCTTCAAACTGGATCGTGAGGCGCTGAATGAACGGTTCAGGATCGAGGAGTGGACCGTGCCCAGCATTCCCTTCGACTTCACCCGCCGTTCGGACATTCACGGCTGTTGGCTGCTGCACTCCCCCGAGCCCAAGGCACCGCAGGAATCGCCCTGGGGCGGCAGTGTGAACCACGTCCGAAATCAGGGTAGGCGATAGGCCGGTTCACGCGTTTTACTCAGTGCGGATTCAGCGCGAAAGTCACAGCATTGATCCCGGCAAAGAGCGATGGGGGAGCCTACCAACCCGCCATCGGAATCAAGCCTCCCTTGGGAGACAAACTATGAATAAGTCCAAGCTTTCCACCGTCAAGCGCGTTGCGCTGGCTTCCGTCATGCTCGTCGGCTGCGCCGCTGTGGCGCCGGCATTTGCGGGTCATGTGAGCCTGAACGTGGGCATCGGCCTGCCGGTGGTCGGCGTTGGCTATTACGCCCCGGCCCCGGTGGTCTATGCACCGCCGCCGCCGCCGCCGCCGCCGGTCTACTACGCCCCGGCTCCGGTGGTGTACGGCCCGCCGGCTCCCGTGTACTACGGCCCGGCCGTGGGCGCGACCGTCGTGGTGGGTGGCCGTCCGGGTTACTACCATCACGGTGGCTATTACTACCGCGACGGCTATCGTCGTTACGGCCACTAAGCCGCAACGTTCGCAGCAGCGCATTGAAAAAGCCCGGCCTTGGCCGGGCTTTTTCGTTCTCTGTGTGAGCGTTACGGTTGTGTGCCGTGCTGCGTGGCCTTGGCGCCAAGCGCCTGGAATCGCGACTTGTCGATCTTCATGATGGATTGCACGGCGCAAGGCGGCTGGCTGCGTGAAGACACGCTCTCGCCAGCCTCGCCGCATAACGCGCCCATGCCGGCCGCCATATTGGATTGGTTGGCGTGAAAGCGCAGGCTCTGACCTATTCCCAGTTGCGGACATTTGGCCTGGAGCTTCACCTCGTAATGATCGGGGCCCGTGCGTGCGATCACCGTCTGCGCGTCTACCACGTACCACTCATTGATGCGGTCGGGGCGCAGGCACTCGCTGATGGGGCGCAGCGGGGTATAGGCGGGAGTCTGCTCGGCGGCCCATGCGCCGAAGGATGCGGCGGCCAGCGCACCGGCAAGCAGCAGGGAAGTCCTGGTTTTCATACGGTCACCTCACTGTGGGAAGGGACGCCCTTCGGATAACGCGCGGCGAGATATCCGGCGTACAGGCTTGTAAAGACTCTGCCATCGGCGCATCACGCAATGTGAACGGTTGGTTGGGCAAGGTGCGCGAATGTTCCGAACCGATGGTCTGGCGGTGAAGCTTATCTTGAGTCATATGAGCAATAAGCGTGCTTTCGCAGGGAGCGGGAGGCCAACATGACCTTGGCACCGTCGGCCTTGAAAGCCGAGGCCCTTCTACAGCGTTTTCGCCATATTCGCGCACGCAGCGCGGCCTTGTGCGCCCCCTTGAGCGCCGAGGACATGATGGTGCAGTCCATGCCCGACGCCAGCCCGGCCAAGTGGCACCTGGCGCACACAACCTGGTTCTTCGAACAGTTTGTGCTGGAGCGCGAGGGGGATTACCGCTCGCCACACGCGGAGTGGCATTACCTGTTCAATTCCTACTACCAGTCGGTGGGGCCGATGCATGCGCGGCCTCGTCGCGGGCTGCTCTCCCGTCCGAGCGTGCAGCAGATAATGGACTATCGCGAGCACGTGGATGATGCCGTGTGCGAGCGACTGCAGCGCGGCATGGGTAGTGCGTTGCTGGCGGCACTGGAGTTGGGGCTGCATCACGAGCAACAACATCAGGAACTGTTGCTCACCGACATCAAGCATGCGTTCTCGATCAATCCCTTGCAGCCGGCCTATGTGTCGCGTCTGGCTGCGTCCACCAGCGTGTCCGCGACGGCATTGGACTTCGTCGAGGGACAGTGCGGTATCGGTGAGATGGGTCACGATGGTGCGGGTTTTGCCTTTGACAACGAGTCGCCGCGCCATCCGGTGCTGTTGGCACCGCATGCGCTGGCCAACCGGCTGGTGACGAATGCGGAATACGCCGCGTTCGTTCATGACGGCGGTTATCGCGAGCCTTCGTTGTGGCTGTCCGACGGCTGGGACACGGTGTGTCGAGAGCAGTGGTCGCGTCCGCTCTATTGGCATGACGATTTGGCGAGCGAGTTCACTCTCGCTGGTGTTCAGGCCATCGACCCGCACGCGCCGGTCAGTCATGTCAGTTATTACGAGGCGGATGCCTTTGCCCGTTGGGCGGGGGCGCGCCTGCCGACCGAGGCTGAGTGGGAAAGTGCGGCCCAGAAGCTGCCGGTGCGCGGCAATCTGCTCGACGAGCAGTGCTTTCATCCTCGCGCCGCGTCGCCGGAGGGCGGCTTGCTACAGATGTTCGGCGATGTGTGGGAATGGACCGCCTCGCCATACATCAGCTATCCCGGCTTCCGCCCGCTGGCGGGCTCGCTGGGCGAATACAACGGCAAGTTCATGTGCGGCCAATGGGTATTGCGCGGCGGTTCCTGCGTAACGCCACGTGACCATGTGCGCGCGAGCTACCGGAATTTCTTCCCACCCCATGCACGTTGGCAGTTCATGGGCATTCGATTGGGGCAAGACCGATGACCATGCAAGCCTTCGACCTCCGTGACGACGACCGTCGTCCGCCCGTCGACGACCTTACCGGAATCGTGCAGCGTGGTTTGCGCGCGCAGCCCAAGCGATTGCCGTCCTGGCTGTTTTACGACGAGCGAGGCTCGCAGTTGTTCGAAGCCATCTGCGAGCAGCCGGAGTATTACCTGACACGTTGCGAAATCGCGCTGATGCAGGCCCATGCGGCGGAGATGGCCGAGGTGCTGGGCGATAACGTGCGCCTGGTTGAATACGGCAGCGGCCATGCGATCAAAACGCGCATGCTGCTGCAACATCTGCGCTCGCCGGTGTCCTACGTGCCGGTGGAGATTTCGGCCGAGCCGTTGCGTGCCTGTGTGGAGGTGCTTGGGGAGCAATTCCCGGCGCTTCCCGTGCAGCCCCTGTCAGGCGACTTCACCCGTGCCCTGCGCCTGCCGATTCCGCCGAGAGCGCCGCGTCGTACAGTGCTGTACTTCCCGGGCTCCACCATCGGCAATTTCGAAGCACGCGATGCGGCGGACTTGCTGCGCAAGATGCGCAGCGAGATGGGCGACAACGGCGGCATACTCATTGGCGCCGACTTGAAGAAGGACACGGCGACGCTCGAAGCCGCCTATAACGATCGTGCCGGGGTCACCGCCGAGTTCACCCTCAACATGCTGGTGCGGCTCAATCGCGAGATCGGTTGCAACTTCGACCTGGCTGCGTTTCGCCATCGCGCGCACTACAACGCCATGGCGGGGCGCATCGAGACCTTCCTGGTCAGTGCGCGCGAGCAGCGCGTGCGGGTGGGGCGCCAGCAGGTGAATTTTGGCGCTGAAGAGGCCATGCAGGTGGAGTACAGCTGCAAGTACTCACCTGCTGACTTTGCGGCGCTGGCCGCGCGCGCCGGTTTACAGGTAACGCATGCCTGGAACGACCCCCAGCGCATGTTCGCGGTGTACTACCTGGAGCGTGCCAGTGTGGTCGCTCCGGCGCTGGACTGAACACGTTCGATATGGGATCGATCCGGCACGGGGCCTGAAGCCCCGGCCGGGTCGCATTCGTCATCGGCGGGTCTAGGGGCTGAACACCAGCACCAGGAATACCGCGAACATCGACAAGTGCACCGCACCTTCCAGCATGGTGGTTCGCCAGCCAGAGAAGGTGTTGCTGCTGAGGATCAGTGTGGAGGCCAGCAACACGATGCTGGCGGGCGGAAGCCCCAGCACCACGGGTTTGCCGGTGAACAGGCCGATGGCCAATACCGCCGGCACCGTCAGGCCGACTGTGGAAGCTGCGCCGCCCAGGCACAGATTGATCGCTCGGGTGAGCTGGTCGCGTCGGATCGCGATGAGCGCTGAAAGGCCTTCCGGCGTAAACACGAGCATGGCGATGATGATGCCGCCCAGCGAAGGCGGGGCGCCGGTGGCGGCAATGCCGTAGTCCAGCACCTTGGCCAAGCTCTTGGACAGGATGACGATGGGCAGGATGTTCACCAGCAGCAACACCACGTGCATGGCCATCTCGCCCTTGCGCGGCTTGCGTGGTGGCGGCGGCAGCTCTTCCGGCACGTTGGCGTCGGTGTCCGAGCGGGGCGCGACGAAGTAGCCCTTATGGCGACCAGTCTGCAGCCACAGAAACACGCCGTACATGGCGATGGTGAGAATGGAGAAGCTCACCGCCTGGATGGGTGTGAGCGTGCCGTCGGGTGTGGATGCGGTGAAGTTGGGCAGCACCAGCGCGATGGTCGCGAGCGGGATGATCACGGCCAGATACGCGGTGGCGCCATGCAGGTTGAACGCCTGCTCATGGTGGCGCATGCCGCCGATCAGCAGGCCCAGGCCCACCACGCCGTTGAGCACGATCATGAGCACCGCGAACATGGTGTCGCGCGCCAGCGTGGAGGTATCGCCCGCGCCCAGCATCACCGCCGAGATCAACACCACCTCGATAATCACGATGGATAGCGTGAGTACCAGCGTACCCACGGGCTCGCCCAGCAGGCCGGCCAGTTCCTCCGCCTCGTGCACCACGCCGAAGGACACCCACACGATCACGAAGAACAACCACGCGAACAGCGACAGGCCGATCTCGTGGCGGCTCAGGTGCGCCATCCAGTCCGAGCCGAACACCAGGAACAGGGCGACGGTGATCCAGGCGATGGCTGGGCGTATCAGCATCTTGGGGGTGAAGATCGGCGGGTCTTGTCCGGCGAGGGACGCTTCGTGGGCCATGGTGACTCCGGCTCTATGAGTTGTTGTTCGATGTGCCACATTGCCATGAAGGGCGTGTGGCCGGGCGAGCGGCGCAACGCAGGCGTGCCTGCCTCTCTCCCCATGGTATGCCGTTTTACGTTGCCGTTCGCAGCATCGTCAGTCGGTGATGGTCATTTCATGCGCTCAGCCGGCGTCCCGAGCCTGGCCGAGGGATTTCCTTCGGCCACCCATTCGGCCTCCGATTCGCGGCCACGCGCGCGCCAACGCGCCCCGGACAAAGCCGGGGTGCGAGGAAACGAGGGTTGAGGGGGCGGCACCCGAGCGACCGCCCGTAGGAAAGCAAGATCGAGAACGGGCCCTTAGGCCGGACGGCGGGCACCGAGTTGGATAAGCACTTCCTGCGCGGCGCGGATGCGCTCGGTGGCGCCCGGCAACTCCAGGTTCGCCTTGAGCTTGTCCTGGCCGTCGAGCTTGTACACGCGCGGCTGGCCCTGGATCAGGCGGATGATCGCCATGGGGTCCACTTCCGGCTTGTCGCGGAAGGTAATGCGGCCGCCGTTGGCGCCGAAATCCAGCTTGCGGATGCCCAGCGGCGTAGCCATGAGCTTGAGCGTGGCGACTGCAAACAACTGCTTCGCCGCATCGGGCAGCAGGCCGAAGCGGTCGATCATCTCCACCTGCAAGTCGCGCAGGTGCTCGTCGGTGCGTGCGCTGGCGATGCGTTTGTACAGCGTCAGGCGGGTATGCACGTCGGGCAGGTAGTCGTCGGGAATCAGCGCCGGAAGATGCAGCTCCACTTCCGTCTCGTGCTCGCTGCTCAGGTCGAAATCAGGCACCTTGCCGGACTTGAGTGCACGCACCGCGCGCTCCAGCAGTTCGGTGTAGAGGCCAAAACCGATTTCCTGGATCTGGCCGGATTGTTCGTCGCCCAGCAGTTCGCCCGCGCCGCGGATTTCCAGGTCGTGCGTGGCGAGGGTAAAGCCCGCGCCAAGCTCTTCCAGCGAAGCGATAGCCTCCAGGCGCTTTTCCGCGTCGGCCGTCATGGCCTTGCGGTCAGGTACCACGAGGTAGGCATACGCGCGGTGGTGCGATCGACCCACGCGGCCGCGCAACTGGTGCAGCTGCGCCAGGCCGAAGCGGTCGGCGCGGTTGATGACGATGGTGTTGGCGGTGGGAATGTCGATGCCGGTTTCGATGATGGTGGTGCACACCAACACGTTGAAGCGCTGGCGATGGAAGTCGGCCATCACGCGTTCCAACTCGCGCTCGGGCATCTGGCCGTGCGCGATGCCGATGCGCGCCTCGGGAATGAGTTCCTCCACCTCGCGCGCGGCGCGCTCGATGGTGTCCACCTCGTTGTGCAGGAAATACACCTGGCCGCCGCGTTGCAGCTCGCGCTGGAAGGCTTCGCGAATCAGTGCCGGTTCCCACGGTGAAATGAAGGTGCGTACCGCCATGCGATGCGCCGGCGGCGTGGCGATCAGCGACAGGTCGCGCAGGCCGCTCATCGCCATGTTGAGCGTGCGGGGGATCGGCGTGGCCGTCATGGTGAGCAGGTCCACTTCGGCGCGCAGCTTCTTCAGCTGCTCCTTCTGGCGCACGCCGAAGCGTTGTTCTTCGTCCACCACTACCAAGCCAAGGCTCTTGAATTTGATCTCTGGCGCGAGCAGCTTGTGCGTGCCTACGATCACGTCGATCTGTCCTTCGGCCAGGCGCTTGAGTGCCTCGTTCACTTCCTTGGTGGACTTGAAGCGCGAGAGCACGTCCACACGCACCGGCCAGTCGGCAAAGCGGTCGGCGAAGTTGCGGTAATGCTGCTGGGCCAGCAGGGTGGTAGGCACCAGCACGGCCACCTGCCTGCCGGCCGTGGCGGCGGCGAACGCGGCGCGCAGCGCCACCTCGGTCTTGCCGAAGCCTACGTCGCCACAAATCACGCGATCCATGGCGCGCGGAGCGGCCAGGTCGCCGAGCACCGCATCGATGGCCTGCAATTGGTCCGGGGTTTCCTCGAAGGGGAAACTGGCGCCGAATTCCTCCACCAGTTGGCGATCGATCGGCATGGATTCGCCGCCGCGCGCCTCGCGTTGTGCATAGATGGCGAGCAGTTCGGCCGCCACGTCACGCACCTTCTCCGCGGCCTTGCGGCGAGCGCGCTCCCAGGCATCGCCGCCCAGCGAGTGCAGCGGCGCGAGATCGGGCGAGGTGCCGGTGTAGCGACTCACCAGCCCCAGTTGCGCCACCGGCACATAGAGCTTGTCGCCCTTGGCGTATTCGATGGTGAGGAACTCGCCCTCCATGCCGCCCAGTTCCATGGAGACCAGGCCCTGGTACCGGCCCACGCCATGATCGACATGCACGATCGGCGCGCCGATGGTGAGCTCGGTCAGATCGCGGATGATGCTGTCCGGATCGCGCGCGGCGCCACGGCGGCGCTTGCGGTCGGTGCGCACACGCTCGCCGAACAGCTCGCGCTCGGTAAGCACGGTGAGCGCCGGCTCGTTCAGCGCAAAGCCCTGCTCCAGACTGGCGATGGTGATGGCCAGGCGCAGCGTGTCGCGGCCCTGCGCAAAGGCTTGCCAGCCGTCGATGGTGTCGGGTTTAAGACCAGCGCTGGCGAGTTGTTCGATCAGCGCTTCGCGTCGGCCGGCCGAGTCGGCGGCAATCAGCACGCGGCCCGGGTAGTTGGCCAGGAAGTGGCGCAACGAGGTGCCCGGTTCCTCGCCTTTGCGGTTGAGCGGCAGCTCGGGCGCCGGCTGGGTACCGCTGGGCAGCGCATGTTCGTGGCTGCTTTCCACCAGCTCCACGCGCAGGCGTTTGTTGAGTTGCTCGCGGAGTTGTTCGGGTGCCAGGTACAGCTCGGCCGGAGGCAGCACGGGGCGCTCGATGTCGTGCGCGCGCTGATCGTAGCGCTCTCCCGTCTGCGTCCAGAACTGTTCGGCCGCGTCGAGCGCGTTCTCGCCCAACAGGAACACCGCGTTGTCGGCAAGGTAATCGAACAGGGTCGCAGTCTGTTCGAAGAACAGCGGCAGGTAGTACTCGATGCCGCCCGGCGTCACGCCTTCCTTCATGTCCTGATAGAGCGGACAGCGGCGCACGTCGATGGGGAAGCGCTCGCGCAGGCGAGTGCGGAAATCCTTGGCAGCGCCCTCGGTGAGCGGGAACTCGCGTGCGGGCAGCAGCTTGATGTCATCTACCGGCTGCTGGGAGCGCTGGGTTTCCGGGTCGAAGCTGCGGATGGATTCCACCTCGTCATCGAACAGCTCGATGCGATACGGCTCGACGGCGCCCATCGGGAAAATGTCGATCAACGCGCCACGCACGGCGAAATCGCCGGGTTCGGCCACCTGCGGCACGTTGCGGTAGCCGGCCGCCTCCAGGCGGCGCTGCTCGGTGGCCAGGTCCATCTTCTGGCCCTTCTTCACCACCAGCCCGGCGCCCGTGATGTGACTCAGCGGTGCGATGCGCTGCATCAGGGTGGCGATGGGTACCACCAGCACGCCGCGCTGGGTATGCGGGAGCTGGAACAGCGTGGCGATGCGCTGGGAGACGATGTCCGGGTGCGGGCTGAACACGTCGTAGGGCAGGGTTTCCCAGTCGGGGAAATGCAGCACCGGCAGGTTGCCGGCAAAGATGCGCAGCTCGTCCTCCAACGCATGCGCGCGCTGCGTGTCACGAGTCACGGCCACCAGCAGGCCCTGGTGCGAGCGCGCGGCTTCGGCCACCAGCAGGGCGCGCGAGGAGCCTTGCGGCGATGCCCAGAAGCGGCGCTGCTTGGGCGTGGTGGGCAGGGAGGGGTGCGGAATCGTGTTCGCCATGCGTACGCCAAGGTTCGAGGGGCGCCGCCAGCGAGCCGCGCCAGGAAAGCGGGCAAGTGTAACGCGACCGCCCCGGCATGCCGGGGCGGTGCTTCACATCAGGGAGAGTGAGGGATCAGAGCTGCAGGGCGATCTGCGTGGTGCCCGGCTCGTCGGGGCTCAGGCGTCGCACGAAGCCCAGCTCCTTGCACAGCTGCAGCATCGGGCGGTTCTCCAGCAGCACGTAGCCCCAGATCTCGCTCAGGCCGCGGCGGCGGCAATCGTCCACCAGCCGCTGCATGAGCAGGGCGCCCAGGCCCTGGCGGGTCCAGTCGTGCTCCACCAGCACGGAGAACTCCGCGCTGTTGGCGGTTACGTCCACGTAGATGCGGCCCACGCCACGCAGCTCGGCGGGCTTGACCGTCTCGTCCATCAGCACGAAGGCGGTTTCCACTGTGGGGTCGATGCGGCACAGCCGCTGCGCCATGGGGTCGGGCAGCTCGGACATGCAATGCAGGAACCGGCGCCGGATGTCCTCAGGGGACAACCGGCCAAACTGGCGCTTGAGCGCCGCCACGTCGCCTGGCTCGATATCGCGCAGACGCAGTTCGCGGCCATCATGGGTGTGCACTACCTCGCCTTTGGGGGCCGGAACCAACTGCGGGCGGGCGTAGCGGTCACGACTGCGCGGCGGCGGGGTCGCGTGCCGGGGATGGGAAAGGTCGATGGCGGGGCTCATGGCCATACTTTACCGTATTGTGTGCAGTGCAACATGAACAAATTCCCTTCGTCAGCACGTTATTGGGCGGCGCTATGTCGCAGCGCATTGCGTTTTCTGCCGTTGGGATGACGTTGGGCTAGTTCTTCCCCTGCGTCACAATGCGGTATCGGGAACGCCGAGGCGTGGATGGAGAGTGAAGGGCATGGCTGCAGCGAAGAAAGGCATCACCCCGGACCAACTGGAGGCCCTGTGCGGGCACTGGCCGGGCGTCACGCGCGACATCAAGTGGGGCGAGGACTTGGTGTTTAGTGTCGGCGGCAAGATGTTCGTGGTGATGCCGGTATATGGCGGCCGCTTGTCGTTCAAGGTGGAAGACGATCGCTTCCTGGAGTTGAGTGACCAACCAGGTATGATCGCCGCCCCCTACCTGGCGCGCGCGCGCTGGATTTCGGTGGTCGAGCCGCAACGCTTCACCACGGCCGAACTATCCACGTTGATCGGCACGGCTTATGGCCTGATCCGCGCCAAGCTCACCAAAAAGATGCAGGCGGCCCTGGGCCCCTGGCCGCAGGAGTAACCAGTGAAGCAGTATCTCGGAAGCATCGCCCTGGTCGTGGCCGACTACGACGAGGCCATTGCCTGGTACACCCGCGTGCTGGGTTTTCAGTTGCTGGAAGACACCGACATGGGTGGCGGCAAGCGTTGGGTGGTCGTGCAGCCGCCAGGAGCAACCGAAACGCGCCTGCTGTTGGCCAAGGCCAGCACGGATGAGCAGCGCGCCCGCGTGGGCGATCAAACCGGCGGACGCGTATTCCTGCTGTTGCACACCGACGACTTCTGGCGCGATTACCAGCGCATGAGTGCAGCGGGCGCCGTGTTCTGCGAAGAGCCACGCGAAGAGGCTTATGGCACCGTGGTGGTGTTCCAGGACTTGTACGGCAACAAGTGGGATCTCTTGCAGCTCAAGTCGAGCTGAGCGCCACGGCGCCTAGTCCGTCACGTCCGGCTCGAAGAAACTCCAGCGGATATCCGGGAACTGGGCCTTCATGGCGCGCTCCACGTTGTTGATGCCCTCGATCAGCGTGCGTTGGTCGGGCGCGGGCGACATGCGTGCTTTTACCGCCACCATCACGTCCTGGCCCATCTGCAGGGTGATCAGGTTGAGCACCGCGTCTACCTCGGGACGTGCGTTGACGAAGGCGATGATCTGCTCGCGGCGTTTGGGTTCCACGCCTTGGCCGATGAGCAGGTCTTTCACTTCGCTCGCCACAGCAATGGCGACGATCACCAGCAGCACGCCGATAACGATGGTGCCCACCGCGTCATACAGCAGGTTGCCGGTGAGCATGGTGGCGACGACTGCCACCAGCGCCACCATCAGGCCGAGTAGCGCGGCGAGGTCCTCGCCGAAGATCACCAGCAGTTCGCTTGAGCGGGTCTCGCGGAACCAGCGCCACAGGCTGCGACCTTCGCGCGCCTTGTTCACTTCCTTGAGGCATCCGTGCATGGAAATGGACTCGGCCACCACGCCAAAGGCCAGCACGCCGATAGCCAGCCACGGCCATTTCAGCGGTTCCGGTTGGCTGAGCTTATGGATGCCTTCGTAGATGGAAAACATGCCGCCCACGCTGAACAGCAGTATCGCCACCAGGAACGACCAGAAATACAGGGCGCGGCCCCAGCCGAGCGGGTATTCGTCGGAAGGGGGGCGGCCGGCTTGGCGCATGCCGAACAGCAGCAGGCCCTGGTTGCCGCAATCGGCCAGCGAATGCACGGCCTCGGCCAGCATGGCCCCTGAGCCGGTCACCAACGCAGCCACCAACTTGCTGACGAAAATAGCGAAGTTCGCGCCGAGCGCGAGCAAGATAGCCCTGAGCGAATTGGCCTGACTGGACATCGCGCCTTCCCCTGGAACGAAGGCGGCAGTGTACCGGCTGAGAGGCCGGTGTCGATGCGCTTGCCGTGTCTTGTTATCCGAACGGCGCGAGGCCGTTCGGATGATGGTGGATCAGCGGATGCCCACGCCCAGGCCCAGGCCGAAGCTCACGTTGGATCGGCCGCTTTGCATTTCGGCCGCCGTCCAAACATGCGATTGCGCCACGCTCACCAGCGGGAACACATAGTTGGCTTGGCCCACGTTGCCGGCGCGGTTGCCGGTAAGGCGGCCAGCCAGCGTCACCAGCGAGCCGGAAGGATAGTTGTACGGTTCGACGTAGCCCGGCATCACGGCAATGAAGCGGCCCCAGCCACCGTTGTCGTCGACCTTGGGGCGCTGCGAGTTATCCAGTGGATAACCCACAATCTCCACTTCGCTATGGTCGGGCAGGTTGCGCACTTCGACCACGCGGCCACCCCAGATGACATCGGCGTTGGCGTAGCGCTCAGGCGTTTGCGCCACCATGTTGGGCGCCACTGCCACAGTGCTGGTCGTGGGCTTGTAGATAGGCGCCGGTGCACAAGCCGACAGGGCAAGCAGACTGGCCGGAAGGAGACCTTGGCGAATCAGTTTGGCGAGGCGAAGGGACATGGCGGTCTCCGGCAAACGGGTAGCGATATGTCCAGCTTAACGGGCCACACCGGTCGCCGGTAGACAGCCGTGCCTGAGGATGCGGTGGGTTCAGCTGGCGGTGTCTTCCACCAGCCAGTCCAGGCGCCATTGGGCGGGGCGCTCCTGCGACAGCAACTTCGCCATCGCCCTCAGGGGCTCGCGCAGCGCATCGTCCAGCTTCCAAGGCGCGTTGAGTACCACCATGCCCGAGCCGTTGAGCCGCAGCGGCGAGTCGTCGCCATGCACCAGCAACTCGGCGCGAAGCACGCGTCGGGCGCCGCAGCGTTCCAGCCAGCGATGGAAGGGTTGCACCTGACTGCGCAGCTTGATCGGATACCACACCGCGTAGACGCCGGTGGGCCAACGCTCCAACGCCGCTTTCAGTGCCTGCTCGATCACGCGGTACTCCGCCTCCTGGGCTTCATACGGCGGGTCGATCAGCACCAGTCCGCGCTTTTCTTTGGGCGGCAGCAGAGCCTTCAGAGCTTCGTAGCCATTGCGCTGGTGCACGTGCACGCGTTTGTCGTGATGAAAGAGTTCACGCAAGCGCACGGCTTCCTCCGGATGCAGTTCGCACAGATGCGCGCTATCACCCTCGCGCATGGTGCGTGCGGCCTGCAGCGGCGAGCCGGGATACAACTTGAGCCCATGCTCGTTGCCAGGCAGCTTGAGAATGCTGTCCAGCCAGCGGCGCAGCAGCGGCGGTAGCGGCCCGGCATGGCCGTTGCCGGCATGCAGGTCGGGAAACAGCAGTCGCGCGATGCCGTCCTTGTACTCGCCGGTCTTGCCCGCTTCGGCGCTATCCAGTGCATAGCAGCCACTGCCCGCATGCGTGTCGATGTACGCGAGCGGCGTCGCTTTGGCCTGCAGTGACTCGATGAGGGCGAGCTGCACGGTGTGCTTGAGAACGTCGGCAAAGTTGCCGGCGTGATAGGCGTGGCGGTAGTTCATGAAGACGGGACGCGGCGATATGTGATGCTCGAGTATAGGGTAGGGCGAGGCCCGGCTCGTCGGATGCGCCTGGTCAACGGCAGCTTTGAGCGCTTCCCAACCTTGGTGCGGCGCTGGCTTGAGCCACCAGGCCGGTGTGCGACAGGGCCTGCCCGGCGCCGGTGACCGGCTGAGGCCCCGTGGACCCTCCTCAAGAGTTGAGCCACCTCTTTCGCGCGACTATCCTCCGGGCATGACCCGCTCTCCATTCCGCCACCTTCGCCACTGCCGCGCGCTGTTCGCGCTGGCGTTGTGCGCGTGGCTTGCGCTGGCCAGTGCGGTCTGGGCTCAGCAAACCGACTGTTGTGCATCCATGGATTCCGTTGCCGGCATGGTCGGCATGTCGCATGGCACGAGCGGTCACCACCACGACGCAGGGCAGACCGACACGGTCATGCCTGACAACTGCTGCTCGCACGCTGCGCTGTACGCGCCCGTCATCGCGGCGACCAAGCTGCCGCAGGCAGCTCCGGCTCAAGCCATTTGGCGGGTTTATCGCCAGGTGCCGCCGCAGCCCGCCGACGAACCACCTTTGCGACCACCGCTCGTCTAGATCGCCATCCAAGGTAAGCAACCGACCAGTCGGTGGATTCGACGCGCCCTTTGCAAAGGGTGCGAATGACGGAGCAAGAACATGAGCAAGCAAGTCACGCGCGGCTTCGAGCCGTCGCGACGACGTTTCGTGCAGGGTTTGGCGCTGGGCGGCGTAGCTGCCGGGCTGGGGCTATGGCGCACCGATGCGTTGGCCCGGGCCCTGGCACCACGTGCCGAGCTGAGCGGCACGCAATTTGAGTTGGAAGTGGGCGAGTTGCCGGTGAGTTTCACCGGGCGCCGCCGCGTCGCCACCGTGGTGAATGGACAGTTGCCCGCGCCGCTGTTGCGCTGGCGGCAGGGCGATACGGTGACCTTGCGCGTGCGCAATCGCCTCAAGGTATCCAGCTCCATTCATTGGCACGGCATTGTGCTTCCCGCGGATATGGATGGCGTGCCCGGCCTGAGCTTCGACGGCATTCCGGCGGGTGGCGAATACGTCTATCGGTTCACGGTGAACCAGGCGGGCACGTACTGGTATCACAGCCATTCGCGCTTCCAGGAGCAGACCGGCCTGTACGGCCCCATCATCGTGGAGCCACGTGGTGGCGAGCGACATGCGGCGCAGCGCGACTACGTGGTGATGCTCAACGACTGGACCGATCTCGACCCCGAAACCATCTACGGCAACCTCAAGAAGCAGAGCGACTACTACAACGTCGGCAAGCGCACCGTGGGCGATTTTCTGAGCGATACCAGCCGGGAGGGCGTGGCGCGCGCATTGGCCGATCGGCGCATGTGGAACCAGATGCGCATGGACCCGACCGACCTGGCCGACGTGTCTGCGGTTGCCTATACCTACCTGGTCAATGGCCGCACGCCCGCCGGCAACTGGACCGGCTTGTTCGATGCAGGCGACAAGGTGCGCCTGCGCTTCATCAACGGCTCGTCGATGACGTTCTTCGATGTGCGCATTCCGGGGCTGAAAATGACCGTGGTGGCCGCCGACGGGCAGCCGGTGGAGCCGATCAGCGTGGATGAGTTCCGCATTGGCACGGCGGAAACCTATGACGTGATCGTGCAACCCAGCGCCGATCGCGCATGGACCATTTTTGCGCAGAGCATGGACCGCACCGGCTACGCCCGAGCGACCCTGGCACCACGGCCGGGCATGAGCGCCGATGTGCCGTCGCTCGATCCGCGCCCGCTGCTGAGCATGGGCGACATGATGGGCAGCATGGATCATGGTGCGATGGACCACGGCGGGATGAATCACGACAGGCACCACGACATGAGCGGCATGGCGATGGGTGCCATGCCTGGCATGGCTGGCATGTCGATGCCAACGCCAGCGGCATCGGTACCCCTGCCCACCGGGCTGGAGGTGGATATGCGCGTACCCACGCCCCGCAGCAACCTGGACGATCCGGGCGTCGGCTTGCGCGACAACGGCCGGCGCGTGCTGAGCTATGCAGACCTTCATGCCGTCGACGCGCCCATTTCGCCCGCGGTGGATCGGGAGATCCAGCTTCGACTCACGGGCAACATGGAGCGCTATCTGTGGTCGTTCGACGCCACGCGATACTCCAAGGCCGAGCCGCTGCGCCTGCGTCACGGCCAACATGTGCGCATCGTGCTGAACAACGACACCATGATGACGCACCCGATTCACCTGCACGGCATGTGGAGCGAGCTGGAGGCACCGGACGGCAGCTTCCAGGCGCGCAAGCACACGCTGGTGGTGCAGCCCGCGCAGCGCGTGAGCTATCGCGTCAGCGCCGATGCACTGGGGCGCTGGGCTTACCATTGCCATCTGCTCTATCACATGGAAGCGGGCATGTTCCGCGAAGTGGTGGTGGCATGAAGGCGAAGCGTTACATGTGGGGCCTTGTCGCCTGGCTGCCGCTGGCGGCCTGGGCGCAGGACATGCCCACGAATGCCGCGCAGGATGCCCATGCGGCGCACGGCGCGTCGACATCGAGTGATGCAACACCGATGGATCTCAGCACCAAGCAACATGCGGCAGTGAGTCATGACGACATGAATCACGACGACATGAGCCACAGCGACATGAGCCACAGCGACATGAGTCACGCGACGATGGGGCACGACACGCCGAGCAGGGACGCCAGCGCCTTGCCGCCCAACGATCACGTGCCGCCGCCACCGCCGGGGCAGGTCATGCACGACATGTCGCCATCGGCGATGGCCGACATCATGCAGATGGATGACGCGGCGCCCACCGGCATGTGGTTGTTCGATCGCCTGGAACGCACGCGCAGCACCGGAGGCAACTACGCCAACGCCTGGGAGGCGCAAGGCTGGTGGGGTGGCCCCATCGACCGTTTGTGGCTCAAGACGGAAGGCGAGCGAGACGGAGGTGGCACCCAGGATGCTCGAGCAGAAGCGCTGTGGGGCCACGCCTGGACGAGTTTTTGGGATACCCAGCTCGGCGTGCGCCACGACGTTGGCCAAGGCCCCAGTCGCACCTGGCTGGCGGCTGGTGTGCAGGGTCTGGCGCCGTATTGGTTCGATACGCAGGCCACGCTCTATGTGGGCGAGCAGGGCCGCACCGCCTTGCGCGTGGAAACCAGCGACGAGCTGCTGTTCACCCAGCGGCTGATTCTGGAACCCAAGGTGGAGGTGAACTTCTACGGCAAGGACGATCCGCAGCGTGGCGTGTCGTCCGGTCTATCGAACCTGGAAGCCGGGTTGCGGTTGCGCTACGAGTTCAGCCGCAAGTTCGCGCCCTATGTAGGCGTGAACTGGACGCGCCGTTTCGGCTCGCTTTCGGGCTTACCCGGTGAATCCGCGTGGCATGCCCGCGAAACCACGTGGGTCGCGGGCGTGCGGATGTGGTTCTGAGCGCGGGGCGGCGCATGCCGCCCTGCGTTATCCGTCAGTAGGCCACGGTAATGCGCTGGCGGCGCACGTCGTTCTTCTCGATGCGATCGAGCAGGGCCACCGCGTAGTCAGCCACTGTGATGTGGCTCTTGCCGTTGGCGTCCAACAGCAGCTGGTCGCCGCCCACGCGGTAGTGACCCGTGCGGGCGCCGTCGTCGATCAGTGCGGCCGGGCTCACGTAGGTCCAGTCCACATCGGACTGGCTGGCGCGGAAGGTGTCGAGCGCCTCGCCCTGCACGGTGGCTTCGGTCTTCCAGGCCGCGGGGAAGTTGGGGTCGTCCATCACGCGCACGCCCGGCGCGGTTTCCAGCGAACCCGCGCCACCCACCCACAACAGGCGCTTCACGCCAGCGCGCGGCAGGTTGTCCAGCAGCACGGCGGCATGGGCCGGAATGCTTTGGGGGTTGCTGTCGCGACGCGGCGACAGGCTCGCCACCACGGCGTCGGCACCGCGCACGGCATCCAGCCAGGTGTCGGGCTTGGCGACGTCGCCCGTCACCACGGTGAGCTTGGCGTTCTGGGTGGAGAGGCGCGAGGCATCACGCACGATGGCAGTGACCTGGTAGCCACGGGAAAGCGCTTCATCGAGGATGCCGTGGCCGATATGACCGGTGGCGCCGAACAGGGCGATCTTCATGCGGTAATGCTCCAAAAGGGGATGGGGAAAGCCGCCAGACCATGACGCGCTCGGTGTGAACGCACCGCCTTGGCGACCGGCGAGGTGCATGATGCGCCGCTGGACCGTCCAGATAAACGCACCAACGTGGAATTCACTGTAAAGTTTGACTTGACAGTGAGGTGCACCATGGCGGGCGACATCAATCTCAATCGACTGGCGGTGTTCGTGGCGCTGGTGCGCGCGGGCTCATTTACCGCTGCCGCCGAAGTGTTGGGGATGACCAAGGCCATGGTCAGCCAGCACATCGCGCGGCTGGAGCAGGAACTGGGTGTCACGCTGCTGCTGCGCAGCACCCGGCGGATGACCCTCACCGAAGCCGGTGTCGCCTTTCATGCCGATTGCGCGCGCATTCTGGAAGAGACGGAGGCGGCCATTGCCCAGGTGGGTCGCAGCCAGGACAAACCCAGTGGCACCTTGCGCCTCACCGCCACCGGCGACTACGGCACGGCGGTGGTGGCACCGGCGCTTGCCGAATTCATGCGCGCCAACCCGCAGCTTCAGGTAGACCTGGCCCTGGCCGATCACGTGAGCGACTTGATTGCCGAACGCTTCGACCTCGCCATCCGCATGGGACGCCTGCGCGATTCCAACCTGCGTTCCGCGCGGCTGGATGGGTTTCGTCAGCTGGTGGTGGCCTCGCCCGCTTATCTCGCCCGCATGGGCGAGCCGCGTACCTTGCAGGAGCTGTCGGCGCTGGATTGGGTGGCGCTGGCGCTGTTGTCCTCGCCGCTACGCTGGACCTTTACCGCACCCGATGGCTCGCGCCGCACGGTGCGCATGCGCCAGGCCGCGCAGGCCAATAACGTGGCCGCCGCGCACGCATTGGTGATGCATGGCGCGGGCGTCAGCATCCTGCCCGATTACCTTGTCACCGACGATGTACGCGAAGGCCGCCTGGTGGTGTTGCTGGCGCAATACACGCTGCCCGAATGCGGCATCTATGCGGTCTACCCGGGGCGCCAACCGCCCGCCAAGGTGCGCGCTTTCATCGATCACCTGCGCGCCTGGCTGAGCAAGGTCGGCGCTTAAGGAAACGCTGATTTTGATCGTCATCCCAGCGAAGCTGGAAGCGCCTTTCAACAGCCGAAGGGCTGGTCATCCAGTGCCTGTAAATCGCTGAATGTAACGGCACTGGATTCCTGCTTCCGCAGGAATGACGGACAAGAAGTCGATTTCCGCAGGAATGACGGACAAGAAGTCGATTAATCAGACCTTCCTTAAGCGGTTTACCCTTGGAAGATAAAGAACAGATAGGCCGCGAACAGGATCAGGTGCACCGCGCCTTGCAGCACGTTGGTGTGGCCGCTGGAGAAGGTCACCAGGCACAGCATGAGGGTGAGCACGAACAGGGCAAGATCGGTGTGCTGCAGGCCCAGTACGATCGGATGGGCCGTGAGGTGGCTGATCAGGAGGATGGCCGGAATGGTCAGGCCGATGGTGGAAAGCACCGAGCCCAGGAAAATGTTCACCGAGCGCTGCATGTGATTGCGCCGGGCGGCGCGCACGGCGCCCACGGCTTCGGGCGTGGCAACCAGTACCGCCATGCTCAAGCCGGCCAGCGCGGCGGGCTTGCGCAAGGTCTCCACCACGTAATCCACCGGGTGGGCGAGCTTCTCCGCCAGGTACACCACCGGCACCATGTAGGCGATCAGCAGGGCCGCATGCATCAGCGTGGCGGCCACACCCCGCGAGCGCGGCTCGGATGGGTCGTGATCGTGCAGCGTGCCGGCAAAGTACGAGCGATGACGCCGTGTCTGCAGGCCAAGAAAGGCGACATAGAGGCCGACCGAAACCACGGCGACGAATGTTTCCTGCGCAAACGAAAGCGTCGGGCCGGGCGTAGTGGTGGTGAAGTTCGGCATCACCAGGGCGAGCACGCCCAGCGGAATCACCACGCCGAGGTAAGCATTGGCGCCTTGCAGGTTGTAGTGCTGTTCGCGGTGCCGCCAGCCGCCGGTCAACAAGGATAGCCCCACCATGCCGTTGAGGATGATCATGGTGACGGCGAACAAGGTGTCACGCGCGAGGGTGGGGTTGTTGTCCCCGTGCAGCATGATCGCGGTGATGCTGATGACCTCGATCGCGGTGATGGACAGCGTGAGTACGAGCGTGCCGTAGGGTTCGCCCAGCAGTTCGCCCAAGTGTTCGGCATGACGCACCACGGCGAGCGCGGAACCCAGGATCACCGCGAACAGCCAGGCGAAGATCACGACCAGCCAAGCCGGTCGATCCAGCCCCGCGAGCAGGCGCGGCCCGTACAGCAGGAACGCCGCCATGGTGGCGGCGCTGATCGCAAGAAACCACTCGACCCGCCACCGGGTCGACCAACGGCTGGCTGTCATCGCTGGCCCCCTCGGCCACCTGGAACGCGCCCGAACAACCCCTGAGCGCAGGCTAGCCCAGTCAGGTTCAACGCGAGGTGTTTTGGAGGGCTGGCGTGCCCTGCGCCAGTCGCTAGTCGACCATGCCGTGGCTTTCGGCCGTGCCAACCAACTCCGGTTGGCTGGGCGGATTCTGGCGGCGGGTCAGCAGCGGGTGGATGAACACGGCCGCGAGGATCACCGCCACGCCGGCATAGAACCAGCCATCCAGTTCGCGTTGCTCACCCAGCAGAAGGATGGCGAGCACGATGGCGTAGACCGGCTCCAGGTTGGTCACCATCTGGGTTCCGAAGGCGCTCATGTGGCGCAGCGCCACCAGGGCCAGCGCGAAGGGCAGCAAGGTGCAGCCGAACGCAAGCAGGGTGAGCAGGGCACCGTCGTGCAGGCTGGGCAGCACGAAGGCGGGTCCGGCATGCGGCAGCAGCGGCGCCAGTGCGGTGAGGAACAAGGTGCCCGTGCCCAGCTCAAGGCAGGTGACGGTGAGCGGATCACCGTGCTCCACCAGCCGCTTGTTGAAGGCGCCGAACAGCGCCACCAGCAGTGCGGACAGGGCGCCCACCGCGATGCCGGCGCGCATGTCCACCGGCACGCCGCCCACCACCATCGCCACGCCGGGCACCACCGCGACGCCGATCAGCAGCTCGCGCGGGTCGAACTTGCGCTTGGCGATCCATGGCTCCACCAGCGAGAGGAACACCGGCCCCAGCGCGATGCAGGTGGCGCCTACCGAGGCGTTCGCCAGTTTGATGGCGGCGTAGAAGGTCAGCCAATGCAAGGACACCAGCACGCCAATGCCCGCATAGGCCCAGCGCAGGCGCGTCGGCATCGCCTTGAGCCCACGCCACACCTTGGGCACCAGCAGCAGGGCGGCGGTGACCATCAGCATGCGCCACCACACGAGCGGCAACGCCGGCAGGGTGATGAGCTTGCCGAGGATGGCGGTGAAGCCCCAGAGCAGAACGCAGAAGTGAATCTGCCAGCGGGCCTTGGTAACGGGTTGCATGTACGGACATCGGCGGGGAACGGGGAGGGCCGCATTTTAGGCGAGCCCGCGGGGCCCGTCATGCGCGCGAACGTTGTCGCCTTCGGTCGGGTGACGGATGGCCGGCCGCGCCGCGGTGGTTGAATGGTTCAACGCGATGACGGATATCGAGCGGCGCTGCCTGCCGGGCAGTGGAGCTTTGCACTGGCGGTCAGCGGCGTGTCGCCTTGGGAACAGGCTTGGCCTTGGCCGGGCTGCGCATCTCCTCCAGCACGCCCGCGCAAGCGTTGTCGGGCGCGGAGCGGCTGGTCGCCACCAGGGGCAGCAAGGCAGCGGCAGGCGCGGCGAACACGCCCAGCGCCAGTGCGCCGCCGCCGCGCAGGATCAGCGGGCCGGGCTGCACACCCACGTCGGGGTTCTTGAGCGTGCCCTTGACGTAAAGCGGCGAACGCAGGGAAAGAATGCGCACACCCTTGGAGTCCGGTCGCACGTCCAGGTCCAGTTTCTCGTCGGCAAAGTTCACCGATCCATTGACGCGGATGACCGCATCCTCGGTGTCGAACACAAACAGTCGCGTCTGGAACAAGCCGTTGCTAGCGGCCAGGTCAGCGGCCGCACAGTTGATCTTCACGGTCTTGTCGCCGAACAGCTTGCCAATGACGATGTTGCCCACGTTGAGGCCAGCCGTTTCCAGCAGCGTCTTGCTGATCGCGCCATCGTTCATCAGCAACTTCACTTCACCCGTGGAGGTACCCAGCAGCGCGCTCACCGAGTTGCCGCGTGCATCCAGTGCCACGTCGCCGTTGATCTCGCCGAAGCTGGTGCGCATGGGGTCGAAGGTGGGGAACAGTTGCTTGAGTTTGAGATGGCGCGCGCCGAGGCGGATCACGCCGTTCATGGGTGTGGCGCTGCCATCGAGTTTCAGGCGGCCGTTGATCTGGCCGCCGGCTATGCCAAAGGTGAGCGGGTCCAGTTGAAGCACACCGTCGTCCATCACGACATGCGTGGAGAGCGCGTCGATGGGTAACTCCGCGTCGCGCTCGATGCGCGCGGCGCTAAAGATGACATCCGCGTCCATCGCGCGCCATCGGTCCGTGCGGAACGGTTCTACCGGCAACACCTTGTCGGTTGGTTGCGGCGTGGTATCGCCGCGTTGCTGACGAGTGGGTCCGCTGTCGGCGCCGATCAGCGGTGCCAAGTCGCTGAAGCGCAGCCATTGCGAATTCACTTTGCCGCTCAGTTTGTGGCGCGGCGCGCCGGTATCGAAAGCGAGATCGCCGGCAAGATCGCTACCACCCACGCGTCCGCGAAAGTCCTGATAGCTGAAATGACTGCGTCCGCGTTGCAGGTTGGCTTGCAGATGTCCCTCGGTGGCATAGGGCGGCGTATCGGGCAGCGTCACGCCGGTGAGCGGATAGAGCTTGGCCATGCTGCTGCCGGAGAACCACAGGCGAATGTCGAGCGCCGCCAGGTGCAGTGGATCGGTCAGCGTGCCCACGAAAGCGATGCGCGTATCGCCAAACGCCACCTTGGCCTGCACCGGAAACGGCGTGTCGGTTTGCTGCAAGGCCAGCACCGCGCCAATCTTTCCCTGGCCCTGTGCCGGCACGCCTTGGTACTTGCCCTCGGCCTGCCAGGCGAACTGATAGCTGGCGCGCGTGGCGCGCGGCTGCGCCTGTGCAGCGGCGGAGGCCTTGGCCAGCGCCTTGCTGCCCGCGGCGCCCACGGTATGCCCGGCCTGCTCGCGTGCCTCGGCCGATTGCTGAGCCACGATGTCGTCGTAGGCGACGGCCTTTTCCAGCGGCTCCACCGCGATCTGCAACTGCGTCTTGTTGATGGCATCGTCCAGGGCGATGTGGCCGCGATCAAAACCGATGGCGCCCAGTTGAAGCGACCAGGGTGAGGGTTCGCCCGTGCTGGCCAGGGTCAGCTCCCAATTGGCGCGGTTCTGCACGTCGCGTTCGAGATCGATGCGCGGATGGATCAGATAAAGCGTGGGAATGTCCACGTGGTGAGTCAGCAAGGGCAGTGGCGCAAGGCGAAAGCGCACGCCATCGAGCTGCGCAAACTGCGGTTGCTGGGCCCAGTCGGGGTTGCCGATGCTGATGTCGTGCGCCTCGAACGTCGGCCAGGGTATCCAGTGCGCCAGCCCGCCGGCCTCGAGTTCGCGCGTCCAGTGCACGCTCAAGTCGCCGTTGATCGCGAAGGGACGACCGATGCTGGCGCTGACGCGCTGATTGATGGTGGGCTTGAAGCGATTCCAGTCGAGCGTAGCCACCACCACCAGCAACAGCACGAACAGAAGTAGCACCGCGCCGAGTGGCACGTACACGAACCAGGTCAGCTTGCTTCGGCGCCATGCCATCGCGTGCTCCCGTCATGGCCACGGTGGTGGCCGGGGTGTCAGTGATAGCGGTGCGGGCGGCAAATTTTCGTTGTTGCCCGCTTGTCGCGCTCAGCGGGAGTTCATCGCTTTCACTCTTCCTCTACGCTGCCCGGGGCCTTCCAGTAACCCGTGGCGCGAATCCACTCCTTGGGCACGCCCAGTTCATCGGTGAGGTATTGGCGCATCCGCCGCGCGCGCGAGGATTCGGCGGCGATCCACCAGAAGGTGTCGCCGCGCGGTTCGGGCAGGCGTCGCAGCGCGTCCTCCAGCAAGCCGCTGGCGGCCGGATCGAGGTTGTCGCGCTCCAGCCAGGTCAGCTCGATCTGGGCGCGGGAGCTCAGTGCCTGGCGATCGGCGCTTCCAGGGATTTCCACCAGCACCGTGGCCTGCGCACCGTAGGGCAGCTCCTCCAGCCAGCGGCCGATCGCGGGCAGGGCGGTTTCGTCGCCGATCATCACGTACTGGTCGAAATCATTGGCGACGATGAATGAGCCGCGCGGCCCGCCTGCACCGATGCGCTGGCCGGGCTGCGCCTGTGCCGCCCAGGTGGCAGCGGGGCCATCGCCATGCAGTACGAAGTCGACAGTGAGTTCGTTGAACTCGTCGTCGTAGCGGCGTGGTGTGTAATCGCGCATCGGCGAGGGCTCGTGGCCTTCGGGAAATTCCAGGCGTCCACCGCCGGCGCTGGGCAGTACCAGCTCGCCGGCGCTGTTGGGAAAGAACAGCTTGACGTGATCGTCCGGCGAGGCACTGAGAAAGCCGCGCAGGGCAGGGCCGCCCAGTATCACCCGCTGCATGTGCGGGGTGAGGCGCTCCACGCGAAGCACTTCCAGCTCGCGCATGACGACGGTGTGGCGCTGCATCTGATGGGCATGTCGGGTCATGGAAGTACTCGATGGCGTGGGGTCAGGATTGGGATGGGTCGGTGATGTCTGCCGCGGCGCGCTCCAGCAGAGCGGCCACGCGCCGCGCTTCGGTGGCATTCCATGCCTTGCCATGCGTGATCAACGCGTGTTTCACCGCTTCCATGGCCTGTCGCACGGCGGGCGGCAGGGTCATCTTGGCGGCGGTGCGGGCAGCATGGCGTGTGCGCAGCCACATGGCCTCCACCGCGTCGGCGTGATCGGCCAGGAAACGCTTGCCGGCCGCCGCGAGCGCATAACTCTTGCGGCCACCCGGCTCCTCGGTTGCCCGCAGCAGCGACTGTTCTTCCAGCAGGGTGAGCGTGGGATAGATGGCACCCGGGCTCGGCGTGTAGTGGCCATGGAACATGTCGGTGATGAGCCGGATCAGCTCATAGCCGTGCCGTGGCTGCTGTTCAATCAGTACCAGCAGCAGCAGGCGGAGATCGCCGTGGCCGAGCAGGCGGCCGGGGGAGGAAGTGGCACGCATCGTTTAGTCCGATATATCGAAATAAAACGATATATCGAATCATGACGTCACACAAGTGACCCCATGCCAGGGCGAAAAGCAAAACGCCGGCAAATGCCGGCGTTTGCTGGGGTGGCGATGCCTTAGCACCTAGAGGGGTGACTGAGCGCCATTTAGCTCGTCATTCCTGCGAAAGTAGGAATCGAGCGTCCTTTTGCTCCATACCTTAAAAACGCTGGATGACCGACCCTTCGGCTGTTGAAGAGCAACTCCAGCTTTCGCTGGGGTGACGATCAAGACGAGTGCATCTTTAGTGGGCCGCCTTTGCCTCGCGCACCGGAATAGTGATGCTGCACAAGTCGATCTTGCCCGCGGGGTTGCGATAGAAGTCGTCGCGGCGGTTGCGCTTGGCGTCGATCAGTGCGGCGAAGGTGGCGCTATCGGTGCGCAGCACTTCGAGCTTGGGGCGCTGGGCGGGCGGCAGCTCCGATGCTAGTTGCACCGTGCCGATGGCCAGGCGCTGCTCGGGCTTTTCATAAAAGCCGAGCGGGCCGGTGCCGCGCGGCAGGCCCGACAGATACTCCATGCCTTGCAGCACACGGCCGGCGATGGCGAGGTTGCGATCCAGTCCGCGCGGCGCCTGGCCAATCACGGCGTAGAGCGAGCTGCCGCTGCCGGTTTCCGGATCGATGTCGCGCGCCACGCCCACCATGCCGTAGCAATGGGTGAGCCATTGCTGGCCGCTGGCCTTATCGCGAGCCACCGGAAAGCCTTCGGAAAAGCCGACTTCCGGCGCGTAGACGTCGCCATCGGGCAGTGGCGTAAACGGCAGCTTGGCATCGATGGGGCGGGTGTACTCGGGCGGCAGCTTGGCCTTGGCCGATCCCAGCGGCTTGAGCTTGGCCTTGTCGCCCTTGTCGTCGTCTTCCGGGTCGCCCCATTGGGTGACGAAGTTGTCCTGCACGCGCACCACGGCGAGGTTGTCGAAATAGTGCTCGCGCACCAGCGTGCGAATGTTGGCCGCGTGCAGCGGTGTGAAGTCGGGTGCCAGCTCGATCACCACCTTGCCCTGCGGCAGCTGCATCACCAGCAGGTTCTGCGGGTCGGGCGCGCGCCATTCCTGTGCCGTGGACTTGTCCAGCAACTCCTTGGGCGTGGGCGTGTGGGCCGGTGTGTCGGCATGCAACGCGGGCGCGCCGAGCAGGGTGAGGCCAAACAGGGCGGCGGCAAGACGGGTCGGTCGTTCCATGGGCGTCCGTTCGAGGCAAAGGAAGGGGCAACTTAGCAGAGCCGCCGCCGTCCTGGCGTGGGCCCATCGACAGGGGCGGGCATTCGCGGGCGGGGTTCTCTACAATGCCCGGCCCCGTTCCACCCTGGCTGTGCAGAAAGACCCCATGGACATCGTCGTCAACGAAGAACTTAAGGCCTATATCGACCCGCTGACCCCGGACGAACACGACGCGTTGGAGCGCAGTCTGTTGGCCGAAGGCTGCCGCGATGCGCTGGTGCTGTGGGGCAATATCCTGGTGGACGGCCACAACCGCTATGGCATCTGCAAGAAGCACGACCTGCCCTTCCAGACGGTGCAGAACACGCGCTTCAAATCCATGGAAGACGTGCACCTGTGGATGATCGAGCAGCACCTGGGGCGGCGTAGCGTCTCCGACTTCCAGCGCGGCGTGCTGGCGCTGCGCAAGCGGGAGATCCTCGCCTCGCGTCGTGAGCGTGCCAAGGCGGAGAAGGTGGTTGAGCCTGCGCCCGCCGATGTCGTGGACACAGCAAGTGATGCCGAGGCCGTCACCGATGCGCCGGCACCGGCCGCGACCAAGCGCAAGGAACCGTTGCCCAGCCGCCAGGATCTCGCGCGCGAGGCGCGCCTGAGCAGCAGCCAGGTCACCGCGATCGAAAAGATCCAGAAGCAGGCCGCGCCCGAAGTGGTGGCCGCGGTGAAGTCGGGCACGTTGTCGATCAACGCGGCAGCGGCCGTGGCCATGCTGCCGGAAGACGAGCAACGTGCCGCCGCGAAGGCCGGTGGCGATGAGCTCAAGCAGGCCGCCAAGCGCGTGCGTGAGGCAAAGCGCAAGGTGCCCAAGGCACAGGAAGTCGGCGCCGAAGGTGGCGAGGACGATCTACCGACGTTGCGCCGCCGCGTTGCCGAGCTCACTCACGAAGTGGCCGAGCTCAAGGCCGAGAACGATGCGCTGCAACAACAGTTGGAACGTTGGCAGCGCTCGGCGTCGTAAACCGCTCCACTGCGTTGCGTCACTTCAACGCGAGTTGTGACGCTGTGCTCCATCACCTCACGCGCAAGCACGTCGTATCAATGAATACGTATGCAGCCGCTGGTTGCTGCATTGCGATGCTTCCTACCATGCGCCGCACTGTCGGTCTCGATGTCGCGGCGCATGGGGAAGCATGCGCGCGTGGCGCAGATAACGTCTCCGCAGTTCACGTTGGTCCCGCCAGTGGCGGCAGGGAAGCGCTTGTTGGCGTCAATGCTGTTCGACCTGATCGTTCACGAAGCAGGATGGAGGCTGACCCCGATGAAGTGCCCGAAGATTCTTGCGGTGCTGCTGGCCTGTGCAGGCCTTGCCATGGCACCGCTCACGCCCACGCACGCCGCTATCAACAGTATGAGCCTGGGTGCGAGCTATGACGCCCAACAGGCCAACATCACCTTTCGCGTGTACTCGTCGCAGGCCACACGCATGGTGCTTTACCTCTACGCGAGTGGTTACGGTGCTCAGGAATCGGCCACCTATGTGTTGAGCCCGGCGGGTAGTGGCGTATGGGCGGTGACCGTGCCTGTGTCGGCGATCAAGGCCGCGGGTATCACCGGCTCGGTGTACTACGGCTATCGCGCGTGGGGCCCGAACTGGCCGTACAACGCCAGTTGGGGCAAGGGCTCGCAGTCCGGTTTCGTGTCGGACGTGGACGCCAACGGCAATCGCTTCAACCCAAACAAACTGCTGCTTGACCCCTATGCGCAGGAAGTGAGTCAGGACCCGCTCAACCCTTCCAACCAGAACGGCAACGTGTTCGCCTCAGGCGCGAGCTATCGAACCATCGACAGTGGCACGTATGCGCCCAAGGGCATCGTGTTGCTGCCCAGCTCCCAAAGCACGGGTACCAAGCCCACGCGTGCGCAGAAAGACGACGTGATCTATGAAGTGCACGTGCGCGGCTTTACGGAACAGGACACGAGCATTCCCGCGCAATACCGCGGCACCTATTACGGCGCTGGGCTCAAGGCGTCGTACCTGGCGAGCCTGGGCGTGACGGCCGTGGAGTTCCTGCCGGTGCAGGAAACGCAGAACGATGCGAACGACGTGGTGCCCAACTCCGATGCCAACCAGAACTACTGGGGCTACATGACGGAGAACTACTTCTCGCCGGATCGCCGCTACGCGTACAACAAGGCGCCGGGTGGCCCCACCGCCGAGTTCCAGGCGATGGTGCAGGCGTTCCACAACGCCGGCATCAAGGTATACATGGACGTGGTGTACAACCACACGGCCGAAGGTGGCACCTGGACCAGCAACGACCCGACCACGGCCACCATTTACTCCTGGCGTGGCCTGGACAACGCCACCTATTACGAGCTCACCTCCGGCAACCAGTACTTCTACGACAACACTGGCACGGGCGCGAACTTCAACACGTACAACCCCGTCGCGCAGAACCTGATTGTCGATTCGCTGGCCTATTGGACCAATACGATGGGCGTGGACGGGTTCCGCTTTGACCTGGCCTCGGTGCTCGGCAACAGCTGCCTCAACGGCGCATACACTTCGGCGGCACCCAATTGCCCCTCGGGTGGTTTCAATTTCAACGCGTCGGACGCCAACGTGGCGATCAACCGCATCCTGCGCGAGTTCACGGTGCGTCCGGCCGCGGGTGGCAGTGGGCTCGATCTGTTCGCCGAACCATGGGCCATCGGCGGCAACTCCTATCAGCTTGGTGGTTTTCCGGTGGGCTGGTCGGAGTGGAATGGCTTGTTCCGCGACAGCATGCGCCAAGCCCAGAACGAACTGGGGAACATGACCATCTACATCACCCAGGACGCGAACGACTTCAGCGGCTCGTCCAACCTGTTCCAGGCCAATGGCCGTTCGCCCTGGAACTCGGTGAACTTCATCGATGTGCACGACGGCATGACGCTCAAGGACGTCTATTCCTGCAACGGCTCCAGCAACAACCAGGCGTGGCCGTGGGGGCCATCCGATGGCGGCACCAGCACCAACTACAGTTGGGATCAGGGCATGTCGGCCGGTACCGGTACGGCCTTTGACCAGCGCCGCGCGGCACGCACGGGCATGGCCTTCGAGATGCTATCGGCGGGTACGCCGCTGATGCAGGGCGGCGATGAGTTCCTGCGCACGCTTCAGTGCAACAACAACGCCTACAACCTCGATTCCAGCGGCAACTGGCTCAACTACAGCTGGAGCACCGACCAGTCCAACTTCTACACTTTTGCGCAGCGCCTTATTGCGTTCCGCAAGGCGCATCCGGCGTTGCGCCCGGCAAGCTGGTACAGCGGCAGCCAGCTGGTGTGGTACCAGCCCAGCGGCGCGGTGGCCAACAGCAGTTACTGGAACAACACCAGCAACTACGCCATTGCCTACACCATCAACGGGCCCAGCCTGGGCGATGCCAACTCGATCTACGTGGCATATAACGGTTGGTCGGGCAGTGTCACCTTTACGCTGCCGGCGCCGCCCTCGGGCACCAACTGGTATCGCGTCACTGATACCTGCAACTGGAACGATGGCGCCAATACGTTCGTCACGCCAGGCAACGAAACCCTGATCGGCGGGGCGGGCACGACCTACGGGCAGTGCGGCCAGTCGTTGCTGTTGCTGATTTCCAAGTGAGAAACCACGATGCCCCGGCGTTCGCCGGGGCATCGTCTTTCCGAAGGCATTCAGTCCAGCGTGCCGGCGCCGAGTCTGTCGTCGTCGGTACGGGACACGGCAACTCTCAGTGCGGCGAGCAGTCCACGGATCACATCGTCACGGGCCATGCTCGGCGCTTGCGGCAACGCGGCGGCCTGTGCCGGCAGGTAAGGTATGTGGACAAAACCGGCGCGTGCGCCCACGCGCTTTGCGGCGTGGTGCAGCATGAGATAGGCCACGTGATTGCATACATAGGTGCCCGCCGTGTTGGAAATCTCAACGGGGACACCTTCGGCCTGCACGGCGGCCAGCATGGCCTTGATGGGCAGCGTGCTGAAGTAAGCCGCCGGGCCACCACTCAGCACGGGTTCGTCGATGGGCTGTGCGCCGGCATTGTCAGGAATGCGTGCATCCTGCACGTTGATGGCCACGCGTTCGATCGACAACTTGCTGCGTCCACCGGCCTGGCCCACTCCGAGCAGGATGTCGGGAGCCAGTTCCCTTTCGAGTCGAGCCAGTTCGGTACGCGCATCGTCGAAAGCGGTCGGCAATACACGAGCTGCGATGACATGGTCACCGATGCGCTGCCCATCGAGGGTACGCACGGCCTCCCATGAAGGGTTGACGATCTCGTTGCCAAACGGCGTGAAGCCGGTGAGCAGGATGTGGTGTTGCTTGCGCATGCGGTACGACCCGGCGGAGACGGTCAACGAAACAGCAATAGCCACATCATGGTGAACGTGGCAATGAAGATACCCACGGCACTCCACAGTTGGGCGCGGATAACACCGTAAGGGTTGCGCAGTTCCAGCAGCGCGGCGGGAACCAGGTTGTAATCGGCGGCCATGGGCGTGAGCAAGGTGCCACAGTAGCCGCACAGCATGCCCATGGCACCCAGAATGGTGGGGTGAGCGCCGTACTGCTGCACCAGCAGCGGCAGGCCGATACCGGCCATCATCACCGGGAAGGCCGCAAAGGCATTGCCCATGATCACGGTGAACAGCACCATGCCCAGCGCGAATACCAGCAGGCCCGCGAAGGCGCTGCCGCTGGGCAGCACCGCATTGGCGAGCGCCGCCACCGCCGCGCCGACACCGCTCTGCGTGAACACTTCGCCCAGCGCGGCGAGGAGCAGAGGCAGCAAGGCGGCCCAGCCAATGGCATCCAGTAGACGGCTACCCTGGGCCAAGCCTTCGTGCGGCGTCTGGCGCGTGATGCGCGCGGCGACGAGCCAAGCCAGCACGCAAGCCAGTACCAGACCCATCAAGGTGATTTGCGTGCCAACGAACAGCGGGCGCCCGGCGATCGCGAGGTGTTCGCCCGCCAACGCGATAACCAGCGTGATCAGGGGAATCAGCAAGGCCGGAACAAACAGGCGATGGCCCAGGCGCGTGGCGGACGCCACGCGTTGCTGGGCATTGGCGCTTTCCGCGTGAGGCAAGCGACGCAGGCGCGGCGCCAGCAGGGCCAGCATGATCACGCCCACGCCCGCGAGTTGTGCGGGTAACACGTGCCCCATCTTCTGTTGGGCAAGCACGTAGTCGCCGCTGGCAAACAATAGCCCCAACAGTAGCCAGAAGGCGCCACGCTCGTAGTGGCGCACTCGCAGGTTGCTCCATGCGGTGTAGAGCAGAAACGCCGCGATCAACCAGTAACCATATTCGATACGCAGCATGCTCAGCGGCCCTCCGCCACGCGTGTAGCTGCGCGGCGCAGCAGGCGGCGCTGGTAGAGCCAGATGCGAGTGGAATGGATGATGAAGGCAGCCACCGCCGTGGGTGCGGCCCACAGTGCGATGGAAAGCGGCGTCAACTCGATGCCGTGTTGCGCATAGAAGTTCTGGATCAATAGCACCGCGCCCATGGCGAGGAATACGTCTTCGCCGAAAAATCGCCCGATGTTGTCGGTGGCGGCAGCCATGGCGCGCAATTCGTCGCGATCCTGTGCGGTGAGGGCGGGCAGCATCTTCTCGGCGGCCGCCTCACTCATGGGGGCGAGCAAGGGGCGCACGGTCTGAGCGTGCCCAGCCACGCCGTAAAGGCCCACGGTCGCCAGTGCCTCGCGCACGAACAGATAGCCAATCAGCAGGCGCGCCAGCGTGAAGCCGCGTAGTCGCGACATCCATTGCTGCGCGTGCTCGCGCAGGCCCACATGTTCCAGCAGGCCGATGGCCGGCAGGGTCAGCACGAACAGCAACAGCATACGGCTGGAGACAAAGCTCTTGCCGAGGAGAGTGAGCAGGTCGGGTACGGTGAACCCGGCCAGCAGGCCACTTACCAAAGCTGCGCCTACCACGACGGGCACGGCGTTGAAGCGCAGCGCAAAGCCGACCACGATCACCGCCACACCGAGCAATGGCCAGTAGTTCATGCGTCGGCTCCCGGCGCGGCAATGCCGATGTCAGCCGCTTCCAGCGCGGCGCGAAGATTTCGTGCAAAGGCCACCGCGTGTGCGCCGTCGCCATGCACGCACAAGGTGTCGGCGACCAGTTCGACCACGCTGCCATCCACGGCGCGTACCTTGCCTTCGCGCGCCATGGCCATCGCCTGCGCGATGGCAAGATCGTTCTCGGTGATGACCGCACCGGGTTCGCGGCGAGGTTGCAGGGAGCCGTCGGCGCGATAGCCGCGATCGGCGAACGCTTCCGAAGCCACCGGCAGGCCGGCGGCACGCCCGGCCTCGATCAACTGCGAGTTGGCGAGGCCGAACAGGCGCAGCGCGGGGTCGAAATCGCGCATCGCGGCGGCGATGGCATCGGCCAGTGCGCGATCGCGCGCAGCCATGTTGTAGAGCGCGCCGTGCGGCTTTACGTGGCGCAGTCGCGCGCCGGCGGCCTGTGCGAAGGCGTGCAGGGCACCGACCTGGTACAGCGTCATCGCATAGGCTTCGTTCGCGGTGACGGCGAATTCGCGGCGGCCGAAACCTTGTAGATCCGGCAGCGATACGTGTGCGCCAATCGCGACACCGTGAGCGACGGCAAGCGTTACAGTGCGGCGCATGATGTCCGGGTCACCGGCATGAAACCCGCAGGCGATATTGGCCGAACTCACCACGGCGAGCAGGGCCTCGTCGTCACCCATACGCCAGGCACCGAACGATTCGCCCAGGTCGCTGTTGATATCGATGGTCTTGGTAGCGGTCATGCGTGTTCCAGTCGTTGCGCAAGGGCGTGGAGCAAGCGTTGCAGGCGTTGCCGGTGTTGCATCAGGCGATCGAAGGCGGCGTCCAGCGAGGTTTCGACGAAGCATACGGCATGCCCCGGCGCGCGCTGGGCGAGCCGGGGAAGATCCACGGCGGCCACCTGGCCGATGCGCGGATAGCCGCCGGTAACCGGCGCCTCCACCTGAAGCACGATGGGTTGGCCCGAAGGCGGCAACTGCACGGTGCCGGGCAAGGTGGCTTCGGAAATCAGCTCCATCGGCGCGCGCAGCGCCAGGCGGATGCCGTCGAGTCGGCTGGCAGTGCGGTTGCTATCCGTGCTCACCACCAGGTGCGATTGCAAAAGGGCGTGCTGGGATACCGGTTCCAGAGCATCAAAATGATGGCCTCGCATCAGGGCGATGGGCGATTCCTGAAAGTCGAACCATGGGCGTGGGTCCAGCCCCCAGGGTAGGTGGCGGATTGTCGTTGTCGAGGGCACGCCGCTGGGGTGCTCGCCAACGCGCAGCATGTCGCCCGCCCGCAGCGCTCGACCGTCGTTGGGCCCGATGTGGGCGTGCAGATCGGTACTGCGACTGCCCATGACCACTTCAACCTCGAACCCGCCGCGCACCGCGAGATAACCACGGCAGCCCTGGGGCATGCCGCCCACCTGCAACACGGTTCCGGCGGGCAGCAGACATTGTGTCCAGGTGGGCAGGCGTTGTCCGTCCGCGCGTGCGTCGACGGGAGCGCCGGCAAGGGCAATGACAGCCGCTCGTTCGAAACGCAGCGTCGGGCCGATCAGCGTGAACTCCAGCGCGGCTTCGTCATGCGTGTTGCCGACGAGCGCGTTGGCGAGTTGCCATGCAGGCAGGTCGATGGCCCCCGCGCGGCCCACGCCGAGCGCGGCGTAACCGGGCCGCCCGCCATCCTGCAGGCTGGTCAGCAGGCCGGGCTTGAGCACGGTGATGCTCATGGGCGCGCTCCCCGCGAGGCCGCCAGGCGCGCAAACGTTTCGGCATCAATGGGTCGAAAGCGCACACGATCGCCGGCGCGAAGCAGTGAAGGTTCCTGTGCGTGCACGTCGAATAAGGCCAGTGGCGTGCGGCCAATAAGATGCCAGCCACCCGGCAGGGCTTGGGGATACACGCCGGTCTGTTGTCCGCCGATAGCGACACTGCCGGCCGGCACGCTGAGTCGTGGATCGGCGCGTCGAGGCATGGCGAGGCCGGAAGGCAGGCCCAGCAAGTAAGGAAAGCCGGGCGCGAAGCCCAGCATCGCCACGCGGTAGCAGGCCTGGCTATGAAGCGCGATCACTTCCGCCTCGTCGAGGCCGGCATGGGCGGCAACATGGGCGAGATCCGGCCCGGCCTCGCCACCGTAGAGCACGGGCAGTTCCACTTCCCGAGCCACGGTTTGTCGCTGTGTGGTGGCCCGCAGCGCGGTGAGCGCGGCCTCGGCGGCCCGCTGCCAAGGTCTGGCCTCATGCGTGCCCGGCCACATGGCCAGATCCAGCCGCAGCAGCAGGCTGGCGTAGGCGGGAACCACTTCCACGCCAACAAGATGGCGTTTCACCACGGCTGCCGCCGCGTGCACTTGATCGTTCAAGGCGGCGTCGATGTGGTCGCCAAAGCGCAGCAGCACGGCGTCTTCGGCCAAGGGCTCCACGCGGGGCAGTGGCGGCATCGACGTCATGCCGAAAGTCTCGTTGGCGTGCCATGCGCCAAGGCAGGGGAGGTGGCGTGCATGAAGACAATTCGTGGGGGCGTGCCGCCCCATCATGCACCGGCCCCGTCGTTTACCGCCAGCAGGCATGCGAAGATCGCCTGGCCACGGCGTTCGCGTACAACAAGGGGTTGTGCTCGCCGCTGTTCGGACAAGCCAGGGAGGGAGTAGTGCATGCGTGCGACCAAAGGGCCTCTGGAGGACACGCCGGTGCCGATCAAGTTCAAGCTTTCGGCGCTGTGGGCCAGCCTGATGTTTTGCTACATCTACGGTGACTATTTCGGTTTGTATCGGCCTGGCACCCTGAAGGACATGCTCGCCGGGCAGATGGGGCCACTGGGCCCGACCACGCAAGGCGTTTTGGTGGGCACGTCCATCCTCATGGCCGTGCCGAGCTTGATGGTGTTCCTGTGCCTGGTGTTGCCGCCTCGGATCAATCGCGTGGCCAATATCGTGCTCGGCCTGGCTTACACCGCGATCATGGCGATGTCCATGCCGGGCGCCTGGCAGTTCTATCGGCTGCTTGGCGCTATCGAGATAGCGCTCTCCCTGTTGACTGTGTGGTACGCGGTGCGCTGGCCCAGGTCGGGCCTGCCCTGAGGGGCCTGGTCTGTAGTCCCGGCGTCTAAGCCGTGTCGCTAAAGGCCCGCGTGGCGGTACTGGGTGCGCCCACATTCAGGCAAGTGCTCTGTTGATTGTCGGCGGAGGCCGGTGATGCGGAGACTTGTCGAATAGTTCGCACAGGTGGGAAGGTCGTTGTATGAAGCGGCATGCGTTACGGGTAAGGGTCTGGCTAGCGCTGGGCCTATTCGTCATGGCCGCGGTGTTGCTGGCGAGGACGTGGGATACGCCGCCGCCGCCGATTGTTCAGGATTCCGGAAATTTTGTGCCGCTTCCGCTGGAAGAAACGGCCGTCGTGCAGCGCTTCGCGGGAGCGGTGCGGCTACCTACCGTATCGATGAGAGGGCTCCCGCCTTCGATTGACGAGCTTCACGCGCTCCACCAGTACCTGGCGGATCAGTTTCCACGCGTACACCGCTCGCTGGTCAGGGAGGAGATGGGGCATGGCGCCTTGTTGTACACCTGGAAGGGCAGTGATGAGACGCTCGCGCCGATCATCCTGCTGGCACACCAGGATACGGCCCCCGTCGATCCGGCCGACCTCGCGCGCTGGACCCGCGACCCGTGGTCGGGCGAGGTCGCGGACGGCACGGTCTGGGGGCGAGGCGCGTTGGACAACAAGGCCGGCCTGATGGCCATCATGGAGGCGACGGAGCATTTGTTGCAGAAGGGCTTCGTACCTCGCCGTACCTTGTACTTCGCGTTTGGGTCCGATGAAGAGGTGGGCGGCAAGCAGGGCGCACGCGTGCTTGCAGGCGCGCTTCGAGAGCGTGGCGTGCATGCATGGTTGGTACTCGGCGAAGGCGGCGAGATTTCCCACGGGCTGCTGCCCACGGTAAAGCGCGAGGTGGCCCTGGTAGGCATGGCAGAGAAAGGCTATGCGAGCGTGCACCTCGCCGTTGAGTCGCCCGGTGGGCATTCCTCGCAGCCGGACGGCGAGTCGGCCATCGGCATTCTGAGCCGCGCCATCGTTACGCTCGAGGCCAATCAGATGCGGGCGCGCCTTACGCCGCTTACCTCCTCGTCGCTGGATTTGGCCACTCCGTTGCTGCCGTTCTCCACGCGAATGATCAACCGCAATCGCTGGCTCCTGGAGCCGATGCTGATCAACAGGATGATCAAGACGCCCATGGGTAACGCTTATGTGCGTACAACCGCCGTCGCCACGAACTTCCACGGTGGCGTGACGGACAATGTACTCGCTGCGCGGGCTTCGGCTACGGTGAACTATCGCGTGCTGCCGGGCGACACGGTGGCGGACGTGATGGCGCACGTGCGCAGCGCGATCACCAACCCAAGGGTGGAGATATCGTTGGCGCCTGAGGTGGACGAGCCTACTCCGGTATCCCCCGTGCAAGGTTATGGCCAGCGCTTGCTCATGCGTACCATCGACCAGCTCTTTCCTGGCATGCCGGTGCTCCCGTCGCTTGTGGTGTCGAGCACGGATGCGCGCCACTACGTTCCCATCTCCGACGAGCAACTGCGTTTTCTTCCCTATCGCATGACGCCTGGGCGCGTACGCCGCATTCATGGTGTCGACGAAGGCATTCCCGTTTCCGACTACCTCGACTGCGTGCAATTCATGGCGCAGTTCATGCGTAACTCCGCTGAATAGTCAGCGATGCACGGATGAATGGCGGTGGGTGCCCTGGGGTTTGAGCGTTGCCATGGATGCCCAGGGAAGGCCGGATTCAACGGTTTCCTGCTCGTCGTTCGAGCGGTCGCCGGGTTGGCGAGCAACATCGGAACATCCCTAGGGTGCGTCGGCGGCGAGGGCGGCACTCACGGCGCGCAGGCTGTCCTCGCCGACATTGATGAAACCCGACACCGGAGAGCTGAGATCGGACAACAGGCTAAAGGCCGTGGCGATCATCAGCACGGGTATGAAGGTCACCAACGCCATGCGGCGCTCCTGCCCGTAACCCACGAGTCCGGTCACCATGATGGCGAGCACGGACAACAGCATCCAGATATCCGTGGGCACGCGGTCGTCGTTGGCGGAGGCTTGCTCGGCTTCTTTGGCAACGATCTGACCTAGTGCGTCGGTGTAGCTGGTGAGCACGGGCGATGGGGTGGTGGCGGCTTCGGCGCTGGCTTGCTTCCAAAGGGTGCGTTGCAGTGTCTTGGTGTGCAGAACGGCCTGGTCGCGTGCGGTGTTGGCATGCTGCCGCTCAAGCACGGCAATTCGGGCGTTCACGTACTCGCGCAGCACGGGTGGTGCGGACGTGCGGACATCCCCGGTCTGCAAGCCCGCGCGGAGATAAGCCAGTTGAATGGCATTGGCCTCGTCCACGATCAGTTGGCCGCGTTGGGTGTACATCGACAGGGCCATCGACATGGCAAAGCCAAGTAGCAGGCTAAGCAGTAGACCGATCTGGTTGCGGGTGTCGCGGATCAGGCGCTCCCACGACTCTGTTTTGTGCTCTTTGGTGAAAGCGCGCGCGCGATAGCCAAGCTCGTGCACGAGTAACAGCGCGGCTATGCAGCAAAAGAACAGCGCTACCGGATAATCGAAAAGCGACACGGTATTCCCCCTGGGCAGCCGCCAACTCGCCAGGGCTGCCTACGCATGGCAAGGCGGCATGGGCCGCCTTGGTGGCTACGCTGAGACGGGCGAGGTGAATGCACCGTCAAGCCGGTGCGTCTACGGCTCAGGCAAGCGGCGCGCTTTCCACGCGATCGCGGCCACCTTCCTTGGCCTGGTAGAGCAGGGTGTCGGCGTGGCGCAACAGTGCTTCGAGTTCGGGCTGGCCCGCGTGCGGTGCGTAGCTCACCCCAAAGCTCACGGTCATGGAGAACACCTGTCCGTCAATGGCCGTAATGTGTTCCTGGTGCAGGCGTACCCGTAAGCGTTCGGCGGACACCGCCGCTTCGTCCGGGCTGGCAACCACCGTGAGCGTGGCGAATTCCTCGCCGCCGATGCGACCGACCACGTCGCCCCCGCGCCAGGTTTCCCGGCACAGTTCCGCCAGGCGTTGCAGCGCACGGTCGCCCGTTTCATGGCCGTAGGTATCGTTGATGCGTTTGAACCGGTCGATGTCAAAGGCAATCAGCGCCACCGTAGCGGGTGGATTTCGGCGCTCGGCCAGCAACGCGGAGGCCTTGGCCTCGAACGAGCGACGATTGTTCAGGCCGGTAAGCGGGTCGGTATTGGCCATGGTCTGGAGTTCGGCGATCAAGTGGTCGCGTTCCTTCTCCAGCTTGAGTCGTTCCTCCTTGCTCTGCCTCAACACGAACAGTGCGGCGAATAACTCCTTGATCTCGCCTTGGTAGTCGCGTCGCGGCGGTTCGTGGGCAAAATCGCCTGCAGCGATGGCGGCGACGAAAGCTCGCGCCTCGACGAAGGGGCGAATGACGCGGCGGTGAAACTGGCGGACCATCGCCAAAACCACCAGCGTGAGTATCGAGCCAATCAAGATCGTGCCGATCAGCGCTGCCCGCCGTTGCACCAGATTGCTCTGCAGCCCTTGTTCGGCAAGGTGTAGCGACTGGTCCCGCAGGCTGGTCACCGCTTGCATGGGCGGCAGCATGCGGTCGATGAACTCGCCAACGGTGACGCCCGGGTCGCCTTGCTGTTTGGCCTTGCCGAGCATGTCGTTGATCAGACGAACGCCGTCGTCGAAATAGTTGGTCTGCGCGTCGCTGGGTGCATTATTGGAAAGGCTGCGCAAGCGCAACACTGAGGCGTGCACCAGCGTCTGGAGCTGATCCACATTGCCCAGCGCGCGCTCGATCGCGAGCGTCTCCGTGTGGTTCAGCGGCCGGTGAGCGGTGAGCGCGGGAGTGAAATAAGTGGCAGCCAGGCCGGCGCGCTCGCGCAGCATGGTGGCAAAGGCCGCGGTATAGAGATAGGTGACCACCTTGGGGTTGCCTTCCAGCGCACCGATCACGCTGGTGACGGCAATGGATTGAAGGCTGGGGATCATGCTCCCCGCGCGCTGGATGGCAGCGTCGATGCGTTCGTCGCCACGCTCGACGCGGGGCATGGCGGCCAGGGCATCCACCTCTCGGCGAGCGCCATCCAACTGGGCGCGGACGACGCCGAGTGCGTGCAGCTCGTCGGTGCATCGGTCGCAGTGCGACGATTCAAGCTGCGCTTGCAGCTGTTGCAGGCTCGCGTCCGTCACGTGGCGGGCCTGGGTGAGTGCGGTCTCGCGATGGGGCGGCAGCGGAAGCTCTTCACCCAGCACGGCGCCCGTAGGGCCACGTTCGGCGGACAGCTGAGTGACCGTATCCAGCGCGGAGCGATACGTGTCGAAGTTGCTCAGGGCCGAAACGGCGGCGCTATAGGCCTGCCATTGATGGAGGAAGATCCATACCACGAGCGCCAGAATCGATACGTAGACAGCCGCAATGATGGAGCGGAACCGAGCTTCTACCGAAACGTCCGGCAAGGTTCGCGGCATGGGGTGTCCGTAGGTGGCCAGTTGCCCCGCATTATGGCTTAGCCGCCGTAGCCTTCAACGGGGAAAGGCCTGTAACAGAACTGCATCACCGATGGCGCCTGGCGGCGCTGACGTCATGCTGACGAGCCGGCCAGGTATTCCTCGTCGGTGACTTTTTCGAGCCACTCCACCGCCTTGCCGTCCAGTGCTTCCTGGATGGCGATATGCGTCATGGCCGTGGTCGGTGTGGCGCCGTGCCAGTGCTTGTGCCCTGGTGGGCACCACAGGATGTCGCCTGCGTTGATCTCCACGATCGGCCCGCCTTCGCATTGGGTCCAGCCCTTGCCGGCGGTGACGATGAGGGTTTGCCCCAGCGGATGCGTATGCCACGCGCTGCGAGCGCCGGGCTCGAAAGTGACGATGGCGCCGCCCACGCGGGAGGTGCCGGAACGCTGGAAGCCCATGTCGATGCGCACGTTGCCGGTAAAGAATTCCGCGGGTCCCTTGATGGAGGGCTGCGAGCCGTTGCGGGAAATTTGCATGTTGTTGTCCTTTCGCCGGAGGGGTGTTGCGCTGTCAGCAGCGCATACCGCCAGTGTGGCCTGGATGGTAGGCCTGGATTAGATGTCGCGACGTGAATGCTTCATTGAATAAAATTCATCAAATGGGGCGGCCCATGGCGCGTGAGAACTACAACGAATTGCTCGCTTTTTTGGTGGTGGCGCGCGAGCGCAGTTTTACTCTCGCGGCAGCGCAACTAGGTGTGTCCCCATCGGTGCTCAGTCATGGCATGCGGGGTCTGGAGGAAAGACTCGGCTTGCGTCTTTCGCCTGCGTTCTCGTTGCTGCGGGAGGCCTTGCGCTATCGCTGAGGGGATGCTGATCGCAGCAATGGCGTCACCACCTCTTCCAGACGATCACGCGTGAATTCCGGTTGCTTGTCGTGCCAACCGTCATGCACGAGTCGACCTTCGCGGTCGATGACGAAGGTGACGGGCAGGCGCCAGATGCGTCCGTAACCGGGCAGGTGAGGGTTGCCGAGCAATCCCACGGGAAAGCTCAAATCACTGGCGACACGACGGACCTCGGGAAGGGTGTCGGGCGTATCCAGGCTGAAGGAAAGCACCGCGACGCCTTGCTCGCGGTGTGCCTGCTCGTAGCGGGAAAGCAGGGGAAGTTCTTCCTGGCAGGGTGCACACCAGGTCGCCCAGAACGTCAGGATCACGACCTTGCCGCGCAGTTGTTCCAGCGTAATGTGCTGGCCATCCAGCGTGTCCAGGGCGATAGGCGGCGCAGGTTGGCCAAGCCGCAGTTCGTTGGCAAAGGCATGGGCTATGGGTAACGCCAGCAAGGCCATGGCGAGCGCGTAGCGATGCAGTGAGTGAAGGCGAAACATGTAGGCCTCTCTTGGGAGTCCCGCGCCGCATGCGCGTGCGGCGCGGGGCGGGGGTTACAACTTCATGCTGATGCCGACGGTGCCGGTCCAGTGTGGAAACAGTTGATAACCATCGAGATGGCTATACACCGGCACCTGCACGAAGGCGTACATCTGTACGTTGCTGCTGAAGCTGGCGCTGATACCTGGGCTGAGATAAACCACGGTGCCGGCGGTGTCCGGCGTATCGGCGAACGCGCCCTGGTCGGCGCTGCGATGGATCAGGTTGAGCTGCAATTGCGGCACCCAGTTGGCGTGCGCCTCGTAACGAAGGCCCAGGCTGGCCGAAGCTTGGTTACCGGGGCGGAAGTTGGCGCCGGGCCGATCCATGCGTTCGTTGATGGCTGCCTGGAATTGCCCGTTGGCAAACATGTCGAAATTCTGGCTGACGGGTTGGTAATAGTACGCGCCGACGATCAGGTCGGTACTGCCGGTGCCGGCTTGCAGGCTGCTGTCCAGTGATTGCCCGAGTCCCGGGCCGGAATGGAACGTGGTGGGGTGGCCGACAAAGTCGCCATCGTCCGTTTGCCCGCCGTAATGACCGGTGGGCAGTTTGACGCCGAACTGGATGCCCAGGTTGTGCTGCGGCAGAAACCCCTGATAGCTGCCGATTAACTTTACGTCGCCCAGCCCAGCTACGTGTGCATTGCTCACCTGGTCCGCCGCGGTGGCGGCAGACGTGTAGGGAGCCAGTTGCGTGCCGTAGGTGTCGTGGTCGCGAATCACGTAGGGCACGACAAAGCTCAGGCCCCAGTCGGCGTTGAAGCGATACGTGGCCGCCAGGTTGATATAGCGGTTGACGGTTTGTTTCTCGATTTCGCCACCACCCAGTGACGGGTCGGAGGGTTGGTTTACGACTTGGGCCGGCGATGCCTTGCTGGTGCCATGGCGTAGTTGGTTCTGGTCGATGAATGTGTAGTCGAGGTTGATGCGCCAGCCACTGGCGGTGGAGTAGCCGGTGGCCGCATCGGTACTGAGCGTGCAGCCGCAGGTAGCGCATGCCTGGGCGGCCTGGGGCGTGGCAACGAGGGTCAGCAGGATAGCGGTGGCTGTTGCGGTATACCGTCGGCGTTGGCGTGCGGTCGTAAAGGTTTGCAAAGGCATGACGTCGTCGCTTGTGACGAGGGCGAGCCCAAACGGGCGCGCAGGAAAAGGGGCACATGCACGCGAGCTCCCCACCAGCGGATGCGTGCGGATGGAGGCGGCGGATGACCGGGGCAGTGGGTGCGCGTGGATGGATCGCGCGTGTTAAACGAGCGAAGGTGGTCCGCGCGGGGTTGCGCTGAGCAGGGGCGTGCTCGCCATCGCGGGCGGCCGCACCAGCGGCGCGATCGGCGCTGTCGGCAGCCATGGCAACTGCATGGGTACGCCGGCCGACTGCAGCAGTGACTGCTGATCCAGCAGTACGCAGTAGCCGCAGCGGTCGGTGGCGTCAGGTGGCTGATCCGGATGACCGCCGTGCTCAACCATCGCCATGGCGTGGGGGCAGTCGCCGCCCATGGCCATCATGGCGTGCATCGATGCCGGCATCGGCATCACGCGTGAAATGGCAGGCGCCACCACGATCAGCGCGATGGCCAGCCAAGCCAGCCAGGCAGCGTATCGTTGGTGATGGGGCCTGTGTCGCAACACGCAATCGACCGAAGCGGCGAATGAAGGCTGTAAATTTAGCACGCACCTCTCGCGGCCTCACGGTACGTGACGCCGCAGTCGGTTCGCAAGAACATGCGGCCCGACCCGGGGCGCCGGCCGGGTCGGGTCGCTCGGGCTCAGAACGTGGCGTCCAACTTGATCCAGAGCGTGCGGCCGGGTTCATTCACTCGCAGCGTATTCACATAGCCCGCCAGGCCCACGACGGCGGCATTCACGTGCTCGGCATAGGTCTTGTCGAATACGTTATCCACGCCCGCGCTGAGACTCAGGCGCGGGTCGAGGCGATAGGCCGCGTTGAGCGAGAACACGCCAAAGCCGGCGCTGGGGCCCAGATCCTGCCCCACGATGTTGCCTTCGCCCTTGGCCACGCGTCGTTGCGCCGTGACCAGACGCCACAGAGCGCCGGCAGACCATTGCGAGGACTCGTACGAGAGGCCAAGTCGAGCGTCCCAGGGCGGCATCTGCGGGAGTGCACGGTGTTCCGTGCGGTTCTCTCCCCATGCGTAGGACAACGTGACATCGGTTTTCCAGTGCGCATCGATGGCGTAGCTGGCACCGGCCTCGCCGCCCGCGATGCGCGCCTGCACGTTGTTGGCATAGCCGGTTTCCATGGCGCTCGACGGGTAGTGCATCAGGATGAAATCGTTGACGACACCCGCGTATGCCGATACCCAGGCCTTGAGACGATCACTGCGGTATTGCATACCCATGTCCCATTGCGTGGTGCGCTCAGGCTGCAGTGCGTTGAAGCTCGCCAGCGTGCCCTGTACGTGCTGGCCGAACAGTTCCCAGTAATCGGGAAAGCGCTCAACATGGCCGATACCGGCATAGAACGTGGCCGGCAGGTTGCTCATATCCCGCTCGTAGCGCACGAAACCAGAGGGCAAGGTATCGCTGCGATTGGCGGCCACCTGGGGCGTACTCATGTTCATGCCCATGGAGCCCATGCCGCTGCCGCTGTCCAATGCGTAGCCGCGTGCTTGCGCGCGATCGGCACGCGCGCCGGCGACCACACGCTGGGCCGGGGCAAAGGTCCAGCGCGCCTCGCCGAACATGCCGATGTCCTGCATGCGCGCATCACGCACGCGTGGCTCGTCCTTGTAGTAGCCCATCATGCTGCCCGGCGGGCCACCCATGCGGCTGGTGTGCACACTGGTGGAGCCGTCCACACCGGCCTTGAGCTCCCATGCATCGTCCCAGCGCCAGGTGCCCACGGCGCGCCCGCCGGAAGTGCGCCTATCCACGTCGGCAGCCATGGCCATCGGCATCATGCTGTTGGGATCGGGGTGGCGCAGGGTGTAGTTGTCCATCACATGGTCGGCGTAGTTGGTGTACGCCTGAACTTCCAACGTGTCCCAGTGTGCGGTGAGGTGTTCCTGCGTCCATTTGAGCGCGGTGCTTTCGCGCAGGAACTGTGCGCCGTCCATGCCGCTGAAAGCATAGGCCGCCGTGCCATTGCCCTTGCCGGCGGTCAGCTCGACACGCGTGTCGTCGTTGGGCGTCCAGCCCACCGTGGCATCGGCATTCCAGCGGTCATAGCGCGAATGCACACGATGGCCGTCACCGTCCTCGTAATCCTGTGCATGGGTATGATTGGCGCTCACACCGACGTAACCCGCGCTGTCGCCGGCGCGCAAGTCCAGATTCTGATCGTTGCGTCCTGCCGAACCGAACAGTGCGCTGGCACTCCCTTCCAGCGTGGGCTTGGCGTAACGCGCGTACTCGCGATCGAACAGTACGACGCCGGCCGAATTTCCCGGTCCATACAGAACGGTCTCCGGCCCCTTGATGATCGTGACGCGGTCGAACAGCTGCGGCGCAATGTATGCGGTGGGCGGGTCCATGCGCGATGGGCAGCCACCTGCGATCTGCCCGCCATCGATGAGTATGTTGAGGCGCGAACCGCTCATGCCGCGTAACAACGGGTCGCCGTTGCTGCCGCCTTTGCGGATGGTGGAGAAGCCTGGAATGCTCTTGAGGAAATCCGCGCCATCGCTGGCCGGTACAGGTTGGCGTGGCTGCTTGGGATCGGTGACGACAGTAAGCGGGCTGTCCTGCATGGTGGCGGTAACCACCACGGGCGTGAGTGTTTTGGAGTCGGTGATGCTGGACGCGTCAGCCAGGGCGGTACCGGCCAAGGCAAGGCTCACCGCCATGGCGAGCGTGCGCCGGGCGGTAGTGGAGTGGAGGGCAGTGGTCATGGATGTGTTCCTTGAAAAGGGCAGCGCAAGTGCGCTGCGCCGCGCAGCCGCATGCAGCGCGTTCGCACCGTGGGCACGCGCAGGCACCGGACTGCCGGTAGCGTCAAAGGGCTGGGAAATGAATGCGCGAGGCAACGCCGGCCGAAGGGCGAGCGCGTGCTAGTTCAATGGAGGGCCGCGTGCCGGCGGCCGATGCAGAATCGCCACGGCGTCTTGGCGTGGGCTGGGCGATACCAGGGCTGGAGCGGAGGGGAGGGCGGCAACGACGAAAGTGACGCCGCTGTCGAGCGCCGGATGGTGCGCGGCGAAGGCGCAGTATCCGCAGGCGTTGAGCGAATCGCCATGGTGCGGATCACCTCCGTGGTCGGCGCCGGCATGGTGGCCGCACATGGCGCCCATGTCCGCGGCCATGCTTGTTGCCATGGCGATGCGCGACACATTGGGCGATACCGCCAACAGGCACCATGCAAGCATGGCGAGCCAGGCGATCGCTCTGGTTTGATGGCGGGCGCGTCGCATGCCTGTCTCGAGCAAAAACTTGCGAAATGGTGCCATGCCGAGAAGGGCCGCAGACATTCTTCGTGCTGTGACAAATCGACGCGTCCACCATCGTCGCTGGCGTTCGCTACCGACGGCTGCATGTGCCGCGGCATCAAGGTGGTTTTAGAATGGCGCTTACCCTCTATGTCAACCTGGCGTGTCGCATGAAGAGCGAAGGCAAGTATTGGTTCGGACGCAAGCGCATCGGCTTCGGCTTTGGTCCGCGAACGTGGCAGGGCTGGTTGGTCACGTTGGTGTATGCGTTGGCGATGCTCACGATTCCGCGCTTGATGGCGCCGGCCGGTCATCACGATGTGTATGTTGCCAGTATGGTTGGCTTGACCGTGGTGTTCTTCGTGATCTTCTTCTGGAAGCTCGATACCCGCAGTGGTGCCTGATCAGGCCACGCAGGTCGCCAAGGGCGAACCTTGGCGATTTGATCGTCATCGACAAGGAGTTGTGCCATGGGTTCCAGCTATGACGGCATCAACCTGGACGCGGAACCCAGCGGTTCGGGTTGCGTGGAATGTCTCAAGACGGGCGGCTGGTGGTTTCATCTGCGCCGTTGTGCGCAATGCGGCCATATCGGATGCTGTGACAGTTCGCCCAATCAACACGCCTCCCGACATTTCCACGATACCGGGCATCCGGTGATCAGCAATTTCGAGCCTGACGAGCGCTGGTTCTACGACTTCCGCACTGACGCGCTGTTCGATGGGCCGGCCTTGAAGCCACCGTTGTTCCACCCGCTCGATCAACCCGTGCCGGGCCCCAGCGGCCACGTGCCGCCCAACTGGGAGTTGCTGCTGCACGACTGAGCCGCGGTGATCCCATACCGATTTGCGCGAACACGTCGGTTGTTGGGTAGAGCATGGGTGCGCATGGCGCGGGTGTCTGCAGGCAAGGGCGTCTCTTGGCCCTGGCGCCACATGGGGTGCCTGGTGTTAAGTAACGGCTCTGTCCACCTGCTCGTCGGAGCCCTTCATGTCCCGTGTGTCGTTCGCCGCCTTGCCGCCTGTCGCGCATCGCAGGTTCTCGCGCCTTGCACTCGCCATTGCCTTGTCGTGCGCGGGTGGCGCATACGCGCAGGATGCCGTGCCCGAGCCCAAGGACACGCCCTACGTTGGCACTGTCACCATCAAGGTGGATGCGAGCGACAAGGTACAGGGCATCTTCCGCGTGCACGAAAGCATTCCCGTGCAGGAGGGTGAGCTCACGCTGCTGTATCCGCAGTGGATTCCCGGCGACCACTCACCGACGGGCCCGATCAACATGCTGGCCGGGCTCACGCTCAGCGCTAACGGAAAGCCGCTGGCGTGGAAGCGCGACAAGTACAACGTCTATGCGTTTCATGTGGATGTGCCGCCGGGCGTGACCACGCTGGAGGCTGAGTTCCAGTATCTGTCGGGACGCACCGAGAGCGAAGGCTACGAGATCACCGACACCATGATGGACATGGAGTGGAGCAAGGTGACGCTCTATCCTGCCGGCCATTTCTCGCGCCGCATCACGTTCGCGCCAACGGTTACCTTTCCCAAGGGTTGGCAGTTCGGTACCGCGCTGGAGACGGCCGCTACCTCGGGCGATACCGTCACCTTCAAGCCGGTGACACTGAACAACCTGATTGATTCGCCCATCTATGCGGGCCAGTACTTCAAGCGCGTGGAACTGAGCCAGGGTAGTGAAGCGCCGGTATACCTGGACGTGTTCGCCGATGCGCCCAAGTATCTGGAGATGACTCAGGAGCAGTTGCGCGTACACCGCAACCTGGTCACGCAGGCAACCACGTTGTTTGGTTCGCACCATTACGATCACTACGACTTTCTGTTCTCCCTGTCGGAGCAAATGGGCGGCAATGGCACCGAGCACCATCAGTCCAGCGAAGACGGCCTGGGTGCGGATTATTTCACCGCGTGGGACGAAGCCGCGCCGGACCGCGACCTGCTTGCGCATGAGTACGTTCACTCGTGGAACGGCAAGTTCCGTCGCCCCGCGGATTTGTGGACGCCCAACTTCAACGTGCCCATGGGCGATTCGCTGCTGTGGGTCTACGAAGGGCAGACCCAATATTGGGGGTTTGTGCTCACGGCGCGGTCAGGTATGTGGACGCCCCAGCAGTTCCGCGATGCGCTGGCCATGGTGGCCGCCAACTACGATCGCAACCGCGGCGGCTTCCAGTGGCGCACGCTGGAGGACACCACGAATGATCCTACCGTGGCGCGTCGCTCCAGCTTGCCATATCGCAGTTGGCAGATGAGCGAGGAGTACTACAGTGCCGGCCAGATGATGTGGCTGGAGGTGGATGGCAAGCTGCGTGAGCTGACCAAGAATCGTAAGTCGCTGGACGATTTCGCGCGCGGCTTTTTCGGGGTGGATAACGGCAGCTACGTCACCAAGACGTACACCTTCGATGATGTCGTAGCCGCGCTCAATGCCGTAGCGCCGTTCGATTGGGCTGGTTTCCTGCGCCACCGTGTCGACACGCTCAATCCTCCGCTGCTCGAAGGGTTGGCCGCCACCGGCTGGAAGCTGGTCTACACCGATCAGGAGAGCGCTTATGAAAAGCAGTACAACACGCGTCCGCAGCCTTCGCGTCACCTGTACAACTTTGCCTGGTCTATCGGCCTGACCATGAACGACAAGGGTCAGGTCAACGACGTTCGCTGGAATGGCCCCGCCTTCAAGGCCGGCGTGACCACGGGGGCAACCCTGGTGGCGGTGAACGGGCAGAACTATTCCGCCGATGCGCTCAAGGGTGCCATCAGCGCTGCCAAAACCAGCAAGGCGCCCATCCAGCTGCTGCTGCAGTACCAAGGGGCGTTCCGTACGGTAAACGTCGATTATCACGACGGTTTGCAATACCCGCACCTGGTGCGCGTGGAAGGCACGCCCGACTACTTGAGCGACATCATCGCCGCGCGCAAGTAGTGGGTGACAACGGGCTCTCGCGCTATTTGGCCGATCAATAAAGGCCGTTTCGTCCTTCGCCGCCCGGCGCTATGCCGCCGGGCGCAGCGCCTCATCGCTGGCCGCTACCGCCAAGCCGGACACCACGCCGAGCGATGGGTCGCCATGCACGAGAGGAACATCGGGGAAGCACGCGGCCACGCGTGCTTTGACCTGCGGTGAGCGCGACGTGCCGCCGGTGAGAAAGACACTGGCCGGTAGCGCCGCAAGGTCGCCGCGTACCGTGCCCAGCGTGCGTTCCAGTTGCAGCAGGAAGGGCTCGATGGCCGCATCCAGGTCGTCGCGGGCCGCCTGCACGGCGAGGCCCGGCTCGATGAAGTCCAGCTCGGCGCTGTGCTTGTCGGCGTCGCTCAGCATGATCTTGGTGCGCTCGGCGGCCTGATTGAGGCGCGTCGTGGCGCCCAGTTCCTGCAAAGCGCGCAGGCGCGGTCCATAGGGCGCGGCAACCAGGCGATAGTTCTGTTTGCGGAACTCGCGTTGCTTGGGCAGGTTGTACACGCTGGCAGCTTCCACAAACTGGTGCTGCGGTACGCGCACGATGTCCTTGCCCAGCAGCGGCATGAAACTGTGCAAACTCACGCCCACGTCGAGATCCGTGCCACCTTTGGGCAAGCCCCAGTTACGCGCGATGGACGGCAGCGCATTGCCGCCCAGCTCCGCGTGCGTCACGTCGGTGGTGCCACCGCCGATATCGACGATCAGGGCGTGCTGCCGTTGGGCGAGACTCCGGTGGTAGTGCATTGCAGCCGCCGCAGGCTCCTCGAGAAAACTCACCTCGTCGAAGCCTGCCGTCGCCGCCGCCTCGCGCAGAATCGCGATGGCCTGCTCGGAGCCGGCTGCGCCCATGGAGCTGCGGAACTCGACCGGACGACCAATCACCGCGCCGCGCACCGGCGTGCCGAACTGGCGGCTGGCAGTAAGCCGAATGTGTTCGAGGATGTGCGTGGCGATATGCACAATCACCTTGCGCACTTGCGGATCGAGTCGGTAACCGAACAGGGACTTGGGCGATTCGATCAGGTTGCCGCCGCCGCTTTCCAGGTAGCCCTCCACCGCATCCTCGCCGAACAGCGCATGCTGCACGCTGGCGACCGAGGTGGTGGTGGCGCGGGCTTGCTCTTCCATCCACTGGCGACGCACCACGCGCAGGGCGTCCCGGCGGAGTTCTTCGTCGCTGCGGGTAACAGGTGCCTGTCCGCGCGCGGTCGCCGCCGCGGCCTGTTGGCGCAGGTCGTTGCGGGCCGAGCGAATGTGCGTTTCCAACTGGGCTTCCAGTTCCGGGGTCAGCGTAAAGTCGCTGGGATCGGGTACCAGTTCGGGAAAGTACACGGCCGTGCGGAACTGCTCCGCGTTGCCGAAGCGGACCAGGGTGAGCTCACCGTCGATGATGGCGGCCGCAGCCGAATAGCTGGTGCCGAAGTCGATGCCGATATGCATGGGAGGCGCGCGTGCGAAAGGGCAATCGGCGATTATCTCAGGTCTGGCCCTGGCGTGCTTGGGGCGGGTGCATGAGTGGTGCGTGGCGATGCGCCCGCCTGCTGGTCAGGCCAGGCCGCGCGCCTACCTTCAATGGGCTCAGAGCTCCCGCTGGCACACCCGGTTGCGGCCCGCGCGCTTGGCCTCGTACAGCGCCGCGTCGGCAGCGTCCACTAGCGCCTGCGGCTCCCGCCCCGAGGGTGCCGCTACCCTTGCCAGGCCGATGCTTGCGGTCAGCGTGCCAAGCGGTGGGGGCATGGGCAGTCGGCGTTCGGCGATGGCGGCACGAACGGCTTCGGCGAGGCTGGCGGCGCCCTCCGTCGTGGTGGCGGGAAGCAGCACCGCGAACTCCTCGCCGCCGTAGCGGGCCACCAGGTCATCGTTGCGCCGGATCGTCGTTGCGATCGTGTCCGCCACGGCGCGCAGGTAGGCATCACCTGCCGGGTGCCCCAGGCCATCGTTCAATTGCTTGAAGTGATCCACGTCGATCAGCAGCAGGGCAATGCCTTGTGCGTGCCGGGAGGCGAGTGCCCACTCGCGTGTCAGCGTTTCGTCGAACTGGCGGCGATTGGCAATGCCCGTGAGCGGATCGCTACGCGACAACTTGGCGAGCTGATCGCGCACTTCCAGGCTGCGCACCTGCGTCAGCACGCTGCGCACGCCGTATCCGAGCATGGCCATGACAAAGCCCGCCAAGGCCAGCGTAGGGTGCGCGCGCAGGATCAGCCCGGAGATCACCAGCAAGGTCACTGGCATCATCAAAGGGCTGGCGGCCAGCACGACGTGACTAAGGCGTCGTGGCGGCTCCACGGCGCCGCCACGGCTCCACGCACTCAGTGCCATCGACACCAGCAGCAGGAACGGCACGTCGATCGCCAGATCGGTGCTGCCGCCGTAGTCGGTGTTCTGTGCGAAATGATTGATGTAGCCAGCCGCCACCAGGTAGGTGGCCGCGAAAAACGTGAGCGTGCGAAAGAACGCGCGCCGCTCGGCGTCGCCGGTCGCCACCCAGCGCAACAGCGCAAAGCTGGCGATGAACACATTCTCGATGTCGAACATCATGCGCAGGTGTGCGACCCCTTCATCGCTGGCATTGTCGATGGAGGCGAACGAAAACGTGTGCACGAAGAACAGACACCCAATGGCGAGCGCTAGCAAGGCGTCGATACTCTGTACGATGCGGCTCTCGCGCGTGGGGGTGGCCATGGCGTAGGTGAGCGGTACACCGTAGAGCACGTAGCACAGCATGCTCAGGCCAGGCGTGGCGTTGTCGTTGTGCAGCATGATCTCCATCACCATGCTGGAGGCCATGCCCGCCGCCCACAGGAACATGCCCAGGGCCAGCGCGCGCCAACCGCTGGCCGCCGGGTCGTTGCGGCCACGCCATAGGCACGCCAACCCGGCGCTCAACGGCGCCCCGACGAGGAAGGCGTACGAGATCGTCAGCGCGTGCCGTGGCAGCAGCCACAACGCCAAGGCGTGGCAGATGAGAAACGCGATCGCCGGCAACACCTGCACGAAGCTGTCTCTCCTCGGGGAACCGCCCCGACGATACGGGAGTATTTCAACGCCAGGCAAGCGCGGCGGGTACACGTTTTCGGCGACCCTTCGCCACGCGATGGCGATACGTTCAAGCCTCCATGTCTGCCGGCACTTGTTTTGTGCGGTCGATCACGCCGTGCCTGCGGCGCGCCGTGTCATGGGCTTGGTCGGGTCGCGGCAATAGGCAGAACGGCAGGTGCGGCGTCTTCACGGCATCTCCATGATCGCTCGATCATCGCCGCCAAGGACTGCCATGCGTCACCGCCACGTACTCTCCCTCGCGCTGGTCGCGCTGCTTTCGGCGTGCGCTGCGCCTGTGGCCAAGGTGCCCGCGAACGATTCCGCGCCGCGCGTGTTGTTGGTGTCCATTGACGGCTTTCGTGCCGACTATGCCGATCGTGGCTACAGCCCCACACTCTCTGCATTGGCGGCCGAGGGCGTGCAGGCGCAGGGTATGCAGCCGTCCTTTCCTTCGCTGACGTTCCCCAATCACTACACGCTGGTCACCGGCAAATACCCCGACCATCACGGTTTGGTCGATAACGCCATGTTCGTGCCGGAGTTGGGTCGCTTCACACTGAGCAAGCGCGATGCGGTGGGCGATGGACGCTGGTGGGAGCAGGCCGATCCGATCTGGGTCACCGCCGAACGGCAGGGTGTGCGCACGGCCACGTTGTTCTGGCCAGGCTCCGAGGCCAGCATCCACGGTGTACGCCCGAGCGAATGGCGCCTCTACGATGGTGACCTGAGCTACGACGCCCGGGTGGATCAAGTGTTGCAGTGGCTGGATCGACCGGCGGAGCAGCGACCGCGTTTCATGACGTTGTATTTCGAAGCAGTGGATACGGCCGGTCACTACGACGGGCCCGACTCACCGGAGACCAACCAGGCCATTGCCCAGGTGGATGCCGCGCTGGCGCGGCTGGTGGCGGGCATGAAGGCGCATGGGCAGTACGACAACGTGAACCTGATTGTTCTGGCCGATCACGGTATGGCGAGCACGCCGGCGGAGCAGCGCATTCTGCTCGACAAGCTGTTCGATCCCGCCTACGCCAACATCGTCTCCACCGGGGCCATCAGCGGCATCATTCCAGCGCCGGGGCACGAGCGCGACGTGGAAAAGGCGCTGCTCCGCACGCACGAGCACATGCAGTGCTGGCGCAAGCAGGCATTGCCCGCCGCGTTGCACTACGGTGGCAACGATCGCGTGCCGCCGCTGTTCTGCATGGCGCAGGTGGGTTGGTTGATCGAGCGCAATGCCGCCTCCGCGCTGCACCATGGCAAGCCGCTGCTGGGCGAGCATGGCTTTGACAATGCCGACCCCGCCATGCGTGCGCTATTCGTGGCGCATGGGCCCGCGTTCAAGCGAGGCGTAACGGTTCCCGTGTTCCCCAACGTCGATGTCTATCCGCTGATGACCCACGTGCTGGGCATTCAGGGCGAGCCCGGCGATGGCCGGTTGGACGACGTGAAAGACATGCTCCGGCGCTAAGCGCCGGAGTAGAGGTCAGCGCGCGCCACCCACGGCAGCGCGCAAGCGTGTGGCGATGCGGGGCAGGGCACGCCATTGCTGCGACCACCAACCTTCACCGTAGTTGCGTGCTAGTCCTTGCGGGGCAGGCAGCTGGTCGCGAATGCCGGTGGGCTCCGGCGTCGCGTCCCAGGAGGCGGTGCGGAACAACATGTCCCACCACGGCAACAGCACGCCAAAGTTGCAGCCATAGCGGGTGCCTTCGTGGCCATAGCCGATGGCGTGATGGCGGCGGTGGAAGCTTGGGCTCACCACCAGGCGCTCCAGCACCGGGCCGAAGGGCAGGCGCGCGTTGACGTGCTGCACGCTCTGCATCAGGTTGCTCACCGCCACCAACACCACGTACTGGCCCGGCTCCACGCCGATCAGCAGTGACAGCGTCGCGAAAAACGCTGCCTCGATCACCGTATCCAGCACATGGTTGCGGTCATCCGTCCACAGCGACATCTGGCGCTGGCTATGGTGCACCGCATGCAGCTCCCACCACGCGCCAAAGCGGTGCTGCCAGCGGTGGTACCAGTAGCCGGCGAAATCCAGCACCACCAGGTAGATCAGAAAGGACACCAGCGGCCGGTCGGTCACGCCTGGCCATAGCGCATCCACTTCCAGGTTGGGAATGCCATGGAGCGCCATCAGGCTCTGCAGATGATTGAACCAAGGTTGCAGCAGCACGAAGAACAGCACGTTGAACAGACCGAGCTTCGCGATCCAGGTGTAGATTACGTCCACGCGCGTGGCTTTGCGGTTCTGCCACTGCTCCACCGGGCGTAGTGCTTCCAGCGGCCGCAGCACGGCGTACATCACCACGATTTGCAGCAGGCCGATGATCACCCAGTAGAGGGCGTCGTAGGTTTCCTCGTCATAGCCCATCAGGCCGAGGGCGTAGAGCAGAGGCTGGGCGACATCGACGTACAGCCACGTTTGCAGCTGCGCGATACCGTCCTGGAGCAGGTCGATGAGGTTGATCATGGAGAGTAGCCGGCCCGATCAGTCCGGGTTCGGGCCGAGTACCGGCGCGCGGTTGGCGAAATAGATGCCGTGCGGCGAGCGACCGACGCGAATGGTGTCCACCAGCTTGTAGGTCTGCATGTCGATCACGCCGACGTTGCGCGCAAAGCGGAAGGTAACCCACAGATAACGACCGTCGGCGGTCAGCTCCATGTCGTCCGGGCCTGGCAGCAAGCCGGTGATGTCGCGCGTCTTGGTGAGTGTGGTGTAGTCGATGATGCTGATGGTGTTGGATACGCGGTTGCTGGCGGCCACATGGCGGCCGTCGCTGAGTGCGCGGAAGTTGTGCGCTCCACGCCCGGTGGGAATGCGCTTGATCACCTTTTGCTTGCGCCAGTCCACCACGGCCACGTTGTCTTCGCCGGTCATACCGACCAGCAGGTACTGGTCGTTGGGCGTCATCCACAGGCCGGCTGGCGCATTGCCCACGGGCATGCGCCAGGCGATGGTTTGAGTGGAAAGGTCGATGGCCGCCAGTTCACCCGTGTCCTGCAGGGTGACGAACACGTATTTGCTGTCGGACGTGAAGTTCAGGTGGCTGGGCGTCTTGCCGATGGGTATGCGCTTGGCCACGGTGAAGTTCTTGCCGTCGAAACGGTAGATGTCCACGCGATTCAGGCGCAGCGCGGCGGTTACGAACCAATGGCGATCGGGGGAGAAGCCCAGTTGATAAGGATCGTCCACGCCTTCCAGCTTGCGTTGCAGCTGGCCGGTGCGCGGGTCCACGAACAACAGGCTGTTGGAGACCGAATTGGCCACGATCAGCGAATTGCGATCGGGCGTGATCATCAAGTGGTGCGGTTCCTTGCCGGTGGGCATGGTGCCCACCACCTTGCGCGTGACCGGATCGATCAGGCTCAACTGTGCCTCGGCGGAATCGAGCACGATCACGCGCTCGGCGGCACGGGCCAGACAGGGCACCGCCATCACGGCGGCGAGAATAAGCGCGGCCCAGGCGCGTGGTCGGCGCGGGGAAGGGGTGGGGCCAACAGCGGAATGTTTCATGTACGTAACCTGGTGTTGCAGTAAATAAGGGCAGGCGCGGATCAATGCGCCGTGCGTGAATGCGTGGTGGTGCCGAGCAGGCCTAGCGGCACGGCCTCGGCCATGGCGGCATAGCCGGCGTCGCTGGGGTGAATATGGTCGCCGCTGTCGTAGTTCTTGCGCAGGCTGGCGGGGCGCGCAGGATCGCGCAGCGCCGCGTCGAAATCCACGACGCCGTCGCTTTCCCGGGTGCTGCGAATCCACTGGTTCACGGCGGTGCGCAACGCTTCGCGTGCCGGTGGCAGGCCGGCCGGGGTCAAGGTGCCCAACAGTACACGTACGTGGTGGCGGCGCGCGGTGTCGATCACACGTCGATAGCCTGCGATGAGGCTGTCGGCGCTCACCGCAGTATGCGGTTCGTCGCAATCGAGCCCGCTGTGCGGCGGCATGGCGGCAAAGTTGATGTCGTTGATGCCGATGAGCACGATCACGGTGTGCACGCCAGGTTGGTTCTCCAACTCGTGCTCAACGCGAGTCACCAGTCGCTCGCCGTAGCAGGGCGAATCCGACAGCAGTCGGTTACCGCTGATACCGGCGTTGAGCACCGCCGGCGGCTGCGCTACCGACGTGCCGAGCCGGCGCGACAACGCGTCGGGCCAACGTCGATTGCTGCCCGGCGTGGAGCGCATGCCGTCCGTGATCGAGTCGCCGATGGCCAGTACGGCGCCCGCACTGGTTTGCGGAACGGCCAGCGACGTCACCCAGGCGAACTGGGTAAAGCGCGTGCGGAAGGCGTCTGCCGCGGTGTCCTGTGTGTGGTCGCCGGGCGCGGATACATAGCTCGTCTGGCTGGCCACGCGATGCCAGGCCTGCAAACGCTGCTGCGGCCCCATCTGCGTGCTGATCGCGTACGGTTGGTGCGCGGTGACCGCCAGCGAGATGGGGTCGCTGTCCGCCTCGCCGCCGGGCGGCAGGCGCAGTTGAGCGTGGCCGGCGAACGTGACGGCAATGCCTGCGCCAGTGGTGGCGCCGGTTGTCCCACGCGCCGGCGCCACGCGCATATGCGTGATGTCCAGCGGCGTGGTGGCATACCGGTTGCTCACATGCAGGCGCACCGTGCCGCCGCTCAGCGTGGGGTACACGATCTGGCGCACGGTGCGGCCGCCCACCTCGGGCGCCTGGTACAGCGGCGGCAGCACGGCTCGCTGGGGAATGGCCTGCAATGAAGTCATCCACGCGGACGTCCACGGTGCAGACTGCGCCTGGGCCAGGCAGGGGAGTAATGCGAGGGCGGCGAGGCGCATGCCATGCAGGGCTGCGCGACGCGGATCGAACAAAGACGACAAACGCACGAATTAACCTTTAATCCAGCAACGACAAAGCATGCCTGTGGTCGGCTTTCGCCAGCCTGTACCGCAGCACGATGCCAAGCAAAAGAACCATATACGCACTGGCCCAGCCTTGGGCTAGCAGGTTGATGGCAGGAATCGGGGGCATAACGGGCAATCTCCGGGCGAGTTTAGTTCTGAGGTCCCAGCGCATTCGCCGGGCGCACCACGAAATCGCCACTTATGGCGCTGCCGTCGCCGAACTCCACGCGCACTGGCACTTTGTCGCCAACCGTCAGCGCGCCCTGCACGCCACCGAACATGATGTGGTTGCCGCCGGGCGCAAGGAGCACCTGGCCGTGCGCAGGCACCACCAGTTGATCGAGCATGCTCATGCGGCTCATGCCGCCCGCGCTGCTGCTCTGGTGCAGCATGCTGCTGGCAAAGCGCGGCGAACTCACGGCGCGGATCACGGCGGGCTGGTCGCCGTCATTGCGGATGCTGGCATAGCCGCCCGCCGGCAGGTCGCCGGGCAGCAGACGAATCCAGCCCTGCTGGACATGGACATGGTCGGCGGCGCTGGCGAGCGCCGCATCGAGTGGAACGATGGAGAACAGCAAAGCGAGAAGCACAGTGCGAAACATGGTGACGATCTCCCCTCGGGCGGTTGTTCAACGTGTCGATGAGCTGGGCCGAAAGCCCCGCGGGTGACCCTGGTTGGGCCACATCGCGACGCGTCGTGCATGGCGTAATGAAAGCCCCGGGGCGCATGGCCGGCATAGGCCTTGGCCCCGTGAGCGGGCGAATGGCGCGGCGCCGAACACCCGTTTGGCGCGTGCCCGAGATTGCCGTCAGGCGATGGGCGGGCCGCGAGGATGGTGTGGCAGCGTGCTGCCGTAGACGGCGGAGATTGGCGGCGATGCCTGGTGCGTCGCCGATGGCGGACGAGGTAAGAGCAACATCGCGGCCGTCGAGGTCAGCGCGGGGCTATGACCCAGCAACGCGCAGTAACCGCAGGTGTCGCCGGTGTCGGCGTGCCCGGGCGAGGCTGGCGCGCCATGCGAGTGACCATAGCCATGCCCCGTGCACCAGGCGCCCAGGTCCAGCGTTGGGGTCATGGCGGTGAGCGTGCGCGACACCGTCGGGGCGGCCAACATCAGGCCCATGGCAACCAGGGCCAGCCAGTGAGTGAACCGGCGGCGGACACTTCGGCGATGCAAGAGGGAACCTGGCGGCTAAGACCTTGAGCAAACTGGGGAGATCATGCCACAACCGCCCCCGCCTAGGGCACGGTGCGATGAGGCATAACGCCGCCCTGCCACCCGGGCTATGCACGGATCGCGAACAGGCTCTCAGGCCTCCACCAGGCCGTCGCTCTCCATTTCGGTGACCACGCAGTTGCGGCCGCTGCGCTTGGCGCGATAGAGCGCAGCATCCGCGTCGCGGCAAAGGCGCTTCAGGTCGTAGCCGGCGCGGCTGGCGGTGGCCAGGCCCACGCTGGCGGAGAACGACACCATGCCCTCGTCGATCTCGATGGAGGTGGCCTCGATAGCGCGGCGGATGCGATTGGCCACCACTAGGCCCTGGTCGCGCGTGCAATCGAACAAAAGGATCGCGAACTCCTCGCCACCGAGGCGACCGAACAGATCCGTGGGGCGCAGATGCAGCTGACAAATGGCTACGGTGCGGCGGAGTACCGCGTCGCCCGTGGCATGACCGTGTGTGTCGTTGACCTGCTTGAAGTGATCCAGGTCGATGAACACCAGACAAGCGTTGCCCGACTTGCGTTCCAGGTGACGCACGGCCCGATCCGCGGCACCGATGAAATGCTGGTGATTGAGGATGCCGGTGAGGCCATCCAGCGACGACAGTTTCTTGAACCGCAATTGCGAGCGTTTCAGGCGCAGCAGCCAGAACACCGCCGATGCCAGGATCACCAGCAACAGCGCGATGTACAGGCGGCTGGTTTCCACGGCCTTGGTATCCAGGGCGCGTTGCAGCTTGAGAATATTGTTTTGCCGGCTGAGCTTTTCCGTTTCCAGCTTCTGCGCCAGCACGTGCTGCTGGGCCACCGCATAGGCGAGCGCGCGGGCGCGTACGTCGTCGAGATAGCCCACGTCCTGGGCGACGTACTTTTCGTGATGCGCCAGCGCCGACGCCATGTCGCCGCGCTTCTTGTCCAGGCGATACAGCAGCAGATAGGTATCGCGCAGGGTTTCGTTGAGGTCGTCCGGGTCGCTCAGCGCAATGGTGGCAAGGGCCTCCTTGCGCGCGGCAACGTCATCGCCCAGCTTCCAATAGGCTTCGGCCAACTCGGCGTGCGCCGCCAGTGTGTTGGAGTAGTACTGGCCCGCCAGGATGCTCGGCAGAATGCGTTGCACCAGGGCCAGCGCCCTGGCAGGCTGGTTCTCGTCCAGATAGAGGCTGCCCCGGGTGAGCTCGATGGTGTTGGTGAACACCGACTCGCCAGCGGCCTGGCAATCGTCGATACCCTGCTGGAGCAGCGGGCTGTTGGAGGTGATCTTGCGCCCTTCGTACAGCGCGCTCAGCAATATCGTCTGCGGCTTGCACGCGGTTTCGCCCGGCGGCAGATCCTGCGCCATGTCGTGCGCGTACTGCGCGGCAAGGTCGTATTGGCCGGCCGAGCGCAGCAACTGGGCAAGATAAGAGAGCGCCATGAAGCGCGCGAGCCGATCATCGGCGCGGGGCAGTTCCGCCACCAGCCGGTTCGCGAGTTCAAAAGCATCGCCATAGCGCTTGTTGCGCGCCATGTCGCCCATCAGCACGGCCGTCGCCTTGGTTGCGAGGGCGGGGCTGCCGGAGTGGTCGATCACGTCGAGGAAACGCGGTTCGGCATTGGCGTAATCGGCCTGGAAGGAGGCTTCCCAGGCTTCCAGATAACGCAGGTGCCAATACTGGCGGGGCACCATGGTGGATGCGTGCCGGCGCAGATCCTGCAGCTCGTCGAGAAAGCGCGAGTGATCGGCAGTGCGCAGGCTTTCGACGTGGTTGAGTCGAGCGGCGAGATCGGGCTCCTGCGCCCACGCATGCGTGGGCAGCAGGAGCACGCAAACGGCCATGGCCGCGACAGCGGGCCATGGCGAGTGCCGGCGCCACCAACGCAGCTGCATGCCGAAAAGCCGGTCAGGTGAGCAAGGTATCGCTTGGCGCGGGGGACGAGGGCTGGCGTGGCTCGTCCTGGTCGTCCTGGTGATCGGGCTCTTCTTCTTCGTGGCCGCCCGTATGCGAGTCGTGGTTCACGCGCATGGGCTTATGGCCAAGCTCGGCGGCCAACAGCGAGCTATCGCCGGCCTTCACGGCCGCTTGCAATGCGTCGGAGGCCTGAGCCTGCGCCAGTACCTGGGCCAGGTCTTCGGCATTGGCGTGACGCAGCGACGCGTCCTTGCCGATGGCTTCCAGCAAATCGATCGTATCAGTCATGTTTTCCCCCTGTTTCCATTGAAATACTCGCATCCGCCAGATGCTTTCCTCTCGCGGATACTAAGCGCTAACACACCTTATAAGACACTAATACGACAGCTATTAGTGCCTATTTTTCTGGTCTTTCCCGGGTGTTGCCTGATGGCTGGCTGAGTAACGCGAGGCCCGCCAGCGAGGGCCCTTGCTGGCTATTACGCCTGCGTCTGGCCTTTGTCCAGCATTTCCAGGCGCTTACGGATCGCCACATTGGGCTTGAGGGGGCCTGCCGGGGGCAACACCAGCGTGTCCTCCGCTGTCATGGCGGTATGGGGCAGGTCGCGCAGGGGCACCCGGCGAATCTGCGGCTTGTCGATGGGCAAGGTGGCCGCGCGGTACACGATCACCTCGTGATCGAGGGGGTAGCTTTCGCCGAGCACGTCCACCAGCACCTGGCGATACGCCGGCCCTGTCTCAAAACGGGTCAGCGACCAATCGCCCACCAGCGCGGCCTGCCACAGCACCAGGTAGCCCGCGGCGTCGATGCGACGTTCGTAGAACAGCAGCTGGCTAGCCTCGAAGTGCTGGCAGCCATAGCGGCCGGGGTCGATGCCCAGGTCGGCATACAGGCAATCCTCGGCGGAAATGCCCGGTTCAAGGTGAGCCTCGTAGCCCTCCGCGCGAGCCTGCTCCACCGCATTGCGAGGCGACCAGGCGAAGATGCACGGGTGTCCATAAAACACGCCGCACACCCGCTTGCCGGCGCGCACCTCGGTGAGCATCAGTTCGACCCACTCGCGGTAGGTTTTCTGTCGCGATTTACCCTCGGCGTAGTAGGGCTGCAGGCTGTGCACATTCGCGTTCATCCGGCGCAGCCACATTTCGCTGGCGCCGGTGGAGAGTGCCGCGAAAACCACGTCGGCCTGCTCGATATGGCTACGCGCCAGCGGGGTGAGGTGGGAGCCCAGGGTCATGCCCAGGCCGACACAGGCCAGGGTGCCACGGGGTGCGGTAGGTGAAAGATGTGCGAGTGAAATGGTCATCGCCCGATAGTAGGGCAAGCCACGTGGCGAATGTACGCGCTCAACGGGAGACCTGACGAAGCGTCGTTTCACGCGTCAATCCTACGAAAGCAGGACGCGCTTTTTTGCCGCCGAGGGGTGGCTCAACCGGCGCCTTTACGTTCAACGATTTATTGGCGATGGATGACCAGCCCTTCGGCTGTTGAAAGGCGACTCCGGCGCTTGCCCGTCGTTGGGGGCGCCGGGACGACGATCAACACCGGAGCATCCCTAGAGATAGGATGCCGCCGACCCCGGCGGAACCCTCGCACGCCACTGGGTCAACTGGTCCGCGATGGCCGCGCGATAGTCGAAATCGGGTTGCTCACGCTCGGTTTCCGTATGCAGCACCTCGAACACGAACTGCGCCTCGCCCAAGGCGCGCCAATCATCCATCAACGCCTTGTTGCGATGCGTACCAAGGCGCAGCTCGGTTCGGTGGCGATTGATGCTGCCTTCAAGGTGCAGGCTCTGGTCGATCAGCGCCTTGCCGGTTACCAGGTTGCGTATCGCATAGATGCCCATCGCCGGAAACGCCAGGCGATAGCTTTGTTTGAGCGCCTTGCGCGTCGCGCGATCCATCACGGCGACTCCGTTGCTGCGCCCATGCCACCGCCATCAAGCAGTTCGCGCACACGCGCTTGAATGTGCATGGGCCATGCGGCGATCTCGCCTTGCAGGCGTGAGGCGTCGTCGGCGAACAGGGCGCGCACGGCTTCTTCAAAGTGCGGGCGATCGCCAGCGGCGTCACGCATATAGAGGTAGCAGGCTTCCTTGGCGGCGGCTCGGCGATAGAGGCCGTGCTTGTCGCGACAGGCCTCCTCCACCAACGCACGCAGGCTGGCGCTGGCGCTTCGGGGTTGGGCATCGAGCCAGGCCCAATGGCGATCCAGCAAGCGGATGTGGCGCTCGCCTTGGCGCGTGGGCGGTGTGTGTGCGGGCGTTGTATTGAACTCACTCATGGCAGGCACTCTGGCGCAGCAGCGCCGTGCAGTCGGTAATGGGCAGTAATCGCGCGTCTTCCAGCGCGGCAAGGCGGTGCCCCAGGCCGGCGAGGTAAGGGGCATGCGAGGCAAATCCGAGAAACGTGGCTGCGTCGCGATGGCGGATCAGCATGGTCATGTCCCAGCGCTCCTCGGCCGGGCCAACCAGCAGCGCATCGCCTTCGCCCGCAAACAGCAACTCGCCGCCCGATGCGTGGAGAAAGGGCAGCGTGTGCGCCACATACCGCTCAAAGGCGGCCCTGCCGCTAATAGGCGACGGCGGCGCCAGCTCGGGCCATGCGCTGTAGTCAGCCAGCGCGCGAAAGCGCAGCAGGTTGAGCATGACCACCGGGCCAGCCCACTGCCGTGCCACGAACGCACGGCCGGCTGCCTGGCTGGGTTCCAGAAAGCGTGGTGATGACGATGGGTGAGGCATGACGCCGGGTCCTGTGACTTGAGCGGGTGCGATGTGCGCTCGCTACATATACCCGGATAAAAATATTCAGGTCAATAACACCCGGGTAAATATATCGACCAAGGCAATTCGCCCAGGAGTGCGCTCTTGCGCTTGGTTACTTTTTGAAAAAAATATGCATGCATATTAAGTAGGGCATCAACATGTGGACCGTTGAAGTTTCGGGAGAGTGCGCCGCGACACCCGCTCAGGTGTTCAGCGTGTTGGCGGTGCCGGAGAAGTGGCACGAGTGGAACAAGGGCGTACTGCGTATCGACATGAACGGGCCATTCAAGGCGGGCACCACTGCCGTGATGGTCTTGCCCGACGCGACTACGTTGCCGTTCCACTTCGCGTGGGTAGAGGCCGCCAAAGGCTTCGAAGACGTCACGCGGGTGACCGACATGGGCGTGGTCGTTCGCGTGCGTCACGAGCTAGCGCCGAGCGCGCGTGGTACACGGATCACCTATCGCTGTGAGGTCGACGGCCCCGACTCGATCGCCAGCGAAGTCGGCGCTGCCGTTACGTCGGATTTCGCCGAAGTGATTGCTGCGCTCGGCGAGCGTGCGGAGCAGTGCGGTGAGTGAGTCGCCCAAACCCGGCAAAAGCCCTGGGCTGCTCTTATGGCGCGCGACGCTTGCCTGGCAGCGTCGCGTTACTGCGGCACTCAAACCACTGGATCTCACGCATGTTCAGTTCGTACTACTGGTCAGTACGTGGTGGATGACGCGTGTTGCCGGGGAAACGCCGAGTCAACGTCGCATCGCTGAGCACGCCAATACCGATCCGATGATGACCTCGCAGGTTCTCCGTGTGCTCGCTGAGCGAGGGCTGCTGACGCGAACCCAGGATCCGCTCGATTCGCGAGCGTTGCTTATCGACGTAACCCCCGAAGGGGCGGATATTGCTGTCCGTGCGGTAAAGATAGTCGAAGACACCGACCGCACGTTCTTCAAGGTTGTTGAGGACCAGCGAGCGCTGATGTCCGTGCTAAGCGCGCTGAGTCAGTAAACCCCGTCGACGTGGCCGGCCATGCCATCGCAAGGTGTCCGTGGGCGCGTGTTGTCCATGGAGAACCGGGTACACCCGCCTGAGTCTCAGGCGCTACCGTTCGCCTTGAGCGCATCGCCAATCGCATAGAACTGTCCGCCGGCGATGTAGTGCAAGCTGCGCCACGCCGCGTCCGCGTGCTCGAACTGCCAGTGGCCGTTGGCAAACGCGCGCGTGTCCGCCCAGGCGCCAACCACCTCGCCAATAAACAGGTCGTAGGCCTCCTGGTTATGCGCCTCGGGCAGCAAGCGGCAGGCCAGCCAGCCCGCGCAGCCACTGACAAAGGGCAAATCCATGCCGTCGATGCCGAACCACGACACCGCGGTGCGTTCGAGTTTGTCGGGGGTATCGCTGCGACTGATCGAACCGACCTCGTAAGTAAGTTGCAGTTGCGCCGCCGTGGGCACCTGGATCACAAAGCGGCCGCTGTGTTCGATAAGCGCACGCGTGCGCGTAGCCTTGTCCAGCACCACCGTGAGCTTGGGCGGGTTGAAGTCCAGCGCGCAACACCACGCGGCGGCCATCACATTGTCCTCGCCGTTGTGACGCGCCGACACCAACACGGTAGGCCCGTGATTGATCAGCCGATAGGCCTTTTCCAGTGGAACGGGGGCAACGTGGCTATCCATGGCGAACTCATGTGCGTGGCAAGGGGCGCATTCTGCCAGTTCCTTGGGGCGCTTGAACCTTCGCCGCGCACAGCGAGCGTCGCGTGCCCGGGCAGCTAACTCGATAAAGTGCCCCTCGTTAGCGCCGTTTGACGCTTCCCCCAGGCCGTTGCACGACCCGCAGCTTTCCGCTGTTGCCGCCGCCGCAGAAGAAACGGTCGTTGCCGTCGGCTTCCAGGCCGGATACCACCAGGCCCGCCGGCATCTGCACGCTCTCCTGCACCTCGCCGGTGTTGGCATCCACGCGGCGAAGCTCGCTTTCGTCGTTCTCCCAGGTGCCGTGCCATAGCTCGCCATCGAGCCAGGTCACGCCGGTGACAAAGCGATTGGATTCGATGGTGCGCACAATGGCACCGGTCTCCGGGTCGATCTGATGAATCTTGCGCTCGCGGTATTGGCCTACCCACAGCGAACCTTCCGCCCATGCCATGCCCGAATCGCCACCACCACCCGGCGCGGGCAGCGTGTGCAGTACTTGCCCGCTCTGCGGATCGATCTTCTGGATGCGATCCTCCGCGATTTGATACAGGTAACGCCCGTCGAACGCCGTGCCGGCATGTGCCTGGGCGTGAATGGTGTGCGCGATGGCGCCGGTGTCCGGGTCTACGGCATGCAGCGTATCGCCCGTGGCGATCCAAACCGAGTGGCCGTCGTAGGACACGCCATGCACTTGGGATACGCCCGGAAAGGGCCCGTGTTCGCGAAGAATGTGAGCGGCTGATCGTTTCATGGCCTGCATGCTAGTGCGCGGTGGAAAAGCCGGGGAGTAACAAGGTTGTCGGGAATCCCACCGCCGGCGGCACCATCCATCGCCGCGCGCGCCCCTGGCCCACCGGCTGCACTTTGCCGGTGTCCGCCAGGGCATCGAGTGCGCGTTGCACGCTGCGCTGACTGGTTTCCAGGGCAAGCGCGAGTGCGGCGCTGGACCAGGCCTCGCCATCGGCCAGTAGCGCCAGCACAGGCGCATGCTTCTCCTCCACGGGCGGCGCCAGCACGGCCACGTCGCGATGCGCATGCGGCGCAAGCGCGAACCCATGCGCGGTCGCGTGCAAGCCCGCGACAGGGCGCAGCGCTTGGCGCAGCCGCCCCATTTCCACGCGCAGGCGTGCCCGGTGCGATTCGTCGGCGTGCCTGGCGCGAAACACCTGGAGTACCAGTTCATCTCGCGTGACATCGCCTGGCCACGCTTGTGCCAGCGCGCGCGCAATCGCAAACAGAACAGGGCGCCGTTCCAATGAAATGATCGCACCATCGACACGCACTGCATGGCGGCAAGCGTCCACCACCAAGGTTGGCGATGCCAAGAGCGCCTCCACCTCGGCAAGCTGCATCCATTGCTCCGTTGTGCCGCGCCACAGGCGCGCTACCGGTCGCTCCATATCGCGCGCGGCGGTGTCGATCTCCGCGATGAGGGCAGGTATGCCTGCTTGTCGTGCCGCATAGGCGGCGCGAGCGAGCGCGCTGCGGGCCTGCCTGGCGCGAATGCGTCGCGCGGCGACACCGGCAACCACCAGCTCGAACGCCGCGCGCGACGCCAGCGGCAAAGGCGCCGCGTCGAGTGCGGGCAACTCGTGCTCGGCCTCTTCAAGGCGTCCCACCAACAGCAGGTGTCGCACCTGCAAGTAATGGGCGTGTGCTGCGTTGGGTAGGTCGCCCTGTCGCTCCAGCACGGCGCGAGCGTCGCGAAGGGCCTTTGCGGGCCAAACGAGGTCACGCGATACAAGGGCGATTTCAGCCGCCGCTATCGCGCATCGCGCGCGGGCCACTTCCTCCCGTGGACCAAAACGGCGTGCGGCGCGGCGAAGAAGCGTGTTGGCCCGCTCAAGGTCACCCAACTGCGCCATGGCAATGCCGCGAAGCGCCAGGGCAGGGGCATCGTCACGCAACGCCACCCGATTCAGTGCGCCCAGCGGGTCGCCGGCCGCGAGCGAGAGAGCGGCGGCGGTGATCAGCGAATCCATCGAAAGCTCGTCACACTTGTTACTCCCACCCTTGCCGTGGCGTTCCTAATCTACCCCCTGCACGTCGAATCGAGAACGACTCGAACGTCGTTCATCGCATGGGAGGAACATCGAATGAACACGCACACCGTGGGTACCCGTGAGGAATGGCTAGCCGCAAGGCTACGCTTGCTGGAGGCCGAAAAGGCGCTCACCCGGCGCAGCGACGAACTGGTGCGCGAGCGCCAGGCGCTGCCCTGGGTGCGTATCGAAAAGCCGTACCGGTTTGATACCGACCAAGGCGAGGCCACCTTGGCCGAGCTGTTCCAGGGGCGCTCGCAACTCCTGGTGTATCACTTCATGTTTGGGCCGGACTACACAGCAGGTTGCCCCTCGTGCTCGGCCGTGGCCGATGGTTTCGATGGCTTCGCCGTGCACCTGGCGCATCACGATGTCACTTTGATGGCGGCGTCGCGAGCACCCCTGGCCAAACTCCGCGCATACAAAGAGCGCATGGGCTGGTCGTTTCCCTGGGTGTCATCGCAAAGCGGCGATTTCAATGCCGACTTCAACGTGTCCTTCACGGAAGAGCAGCAACGCGCAGGGCAGGTGGAATACAACTACCAACGCGGCGCCCACGCCATGGATGCCACACCCGCGCCCCAACCCGTGGTGGAGTTCGCCACCAGTTGCGGCGTGAATGCGCCCACGTATGCGCGCGATCGACCCGGCATGAGCGCCTTCGTGCGTGAAAACGGCGTGATCTATCACACGTACTCCACCTACGCCCGTGGGTTGGATGGCTTGTGGGGCATGTACCAATGGCTGGATCGCGCACCCAAGGGGCGCAACGAAACCGGCGTGTGGTGGCGACGCCATGACGAGTACGCCGGTTAACCCGGCGCGAGCCGGCCGGCGCGGCCAGCGCGTATTCGCGCTGGCCCTGGCGGCGCTTTTTGCCGCGAGCGCGGTGGTAACCATCGTGCAATCCAAGGCAATGGCCGATATGGGCGGCCTGCCCATGCGCGGTGGCTGGGCTATCGCCGCGCTCTGGCTCGACATGTGCGGGCAAACATGGCGACAAGGCCTGTGCATGTTCATGACCATGTGGGCCGCCATGATGACAGCGATGATGCTGCCCTCGTTCGCACCCGTGCTCTGGCGCTTGCGCAAGGCGTGCGTGACGAGCGGCGCGCCTCGCCCCACGTGGCTCAGCGTGTGTGCGGCAACGGGTTACTTGGGCGTGTGGATGGCCGTGGGCGTGCTCATCTATCCGCTTGGGCGCGCGCTGGCCTGGCTAGTGATCCAATGGCCGCTGGCGGCACGCATGGTGCCGGCCTGTACCGGTGTAGTGGTGCTGCTGGCGGCAATTTGGCAATTCTCGGCGGCCAAGGCGCGTTGGCTCATGTGCTGCCGGTGCCTGCTATTGAGCAGCCTGGCATCGCCCGCCACCGGCCGCGTGGCCTGGCGCTGCGGTACGCGGTGGGGTGTTCACTGCGTGCGTTGTAGTGCAGGTATGACCACGATGTTGTTGATCGCGGGTGCCATGGATCTGCGTGTCATGAGCTGCATTACCGCTGCCATGACCCTGGAGCGCATCGCGCCCACGGCGTGGCGCGTGTCCATGGTCATTGGCATGGTCGGCGTTGTGGCTGGCCTGGCGCTGACGGCCAGAAGCTTGGGCGCTCCGTGAGCGGGCGCAACGGCGCTTAAAGATAGTGCCGTACCGAGCGCGGATGGAATCGAAGGTAGCGCCAACAGCGAGATCATGGGTGTTAGCCAGCGCGCGCTGAGCGTCCGGCGTCATCTGCTCAACCGCCGAAGGTTTTTCCAAGTGCGAGAGAGCGGCAAGGTGCAATTGCGCACCGGCTTTCCTTACGGCAAGCTGGGGCGGCCGTGTCCGGCCCAGCTCGGTTTGAGCGTATCGAACGATGACGCCCCCGCATCTATGCGTCTGCCAGGGAAGCTTTCGAATGAACCACAAAGTGGCAGTGATTTTCCTGCTGGTGCTGATATCGAGCCTCACATCCCTACGAGCCGAAGAGAACTTCGCACCGGTGGAGGCTCGTGTGCCGTTCGCACCCAGCCCATTTGTCGGCACCGATGGCCTGAAGCATCTCGCCTACGAACTGCATGTCACCAACTTTTACGGAGATACCGGCTCGTTGACGCCACGTGGTCTCAGTGTGTTCGCCGATGCTTCCGATGCACCTTTGCTTGTGCTTACAGCGAAGGACTTGTCGAACACGGTCAAGCCGGCGGCACCCGAGGGCAAGATGGCATCGATAGCGTCGGGCAAACGCGCCGTTATCTTTGTCTGGATCACGTTGCCGCCAAGCGCGGCAGTGCCGCGCGTGCTGCGTCATCACATCGAGTTCGCCACTGAGAAGGGGGCGGTGTCCGTGCTTGACGGTGCCATCGTGCCGATCCGTGACGAGCCGGCCATCGTAATTGGGCCTCCGCTGCTTGGTGGCCGCTGGCTGGCGCACGAAGGGCCCGGCGCGGCTCAATCTCATCATTGGGGAAGCCTGGTGGCCGTCAACGGGCAGCTCACCATTCCACAACGTTATGCGCTGGATCTGGTGGGGGTCGATACCGCGGGCCACGTCATGCGTGATGGCGTGCACGACATCCAGAAGTCCACCTATGCCGACTGGGTCGGCTATGGAGCCGACGTCCTCGCTGTGGCTGGCGGAGTCGTGCGCAGCACGCGCGACCACGAGGCGGAACATCGGCCACTCAGTGCCCAGCCTGAGCCAACATCGCTGACGGCGAACGGACTCTTCGGGAACTACGTCGTGTTGGAGATCGCTCCCGGCGTGTTTGCGAGCTACGCGCACCTGCAGCGCGGCAGTATCAGGGTCAAACCCGGTGACCGGGTTCGTCGCGGACAAGTCCTTGCACGTCTTGGTCAGTCCGGAAACTCTGCGGCCCCGCACCTGCATTTTCAGCTATCCAATGCACCGACGTTCGAGGGATCGGAAGGCATTCCTTATGTTTTTGACCACTTCGCCTTTCTTGGACCCGAATCCGAGGCGCAGCTATTTGGTCAAGGCGAGCCATGGACACATCCCCCTGCCGATACACGGCATGCCGAGATGCCGCTTAACGATGTGGTGATTGAGTTTCCTGATCGGTGACAGCCTAGATCCTCAGTCTTTACGGGTGCGGCATATCGCGAACCCGACGCAGATAGATGGCTGGCCTCATGGCAAAGGTGCAGCAGGATGGCTCGTATCCGCTCTTTTTAACTGCGGATTCGGCCGGTCGGCGCAACCCACTGATGACTATGCGAGCAGCAGGAGCCTTGCACCGAACGACTGAATCCGCGACCCATGGTGGATATCGCTGGGGAGCGGGGTTCCCGGAGGGCGCTCGACGGTTGCGGCCCAGCGGCCAATTTCCCATTTCCACCCCCGGCAAACACTGCCGCCTGACGTCGCTGGCTGCCCTTTTGCGTAAGCCCTGAGCCAGCTTCTATGTGGGGGTAAAACCCGTGATCGGCATCAGGGCTCGCCCTGCCGGGCATGGCACCTCTTTTGCTAAGAAGTGGGTGTCCGGTTGAATTTCGCGCCCCTGGGGCCCGCATGCATAAGCCGTTACCCAAATCGCAGCGAGCCCTCGACCCGGGTGATCGGCGGGAATACACCCAGTACTTGGCACAGCGCATGGCGCCGGCCATCCAGGCGATTACGCTGCTGGCCGTGCTGGCGTATGTCGTTGCATCGTGTGGCCGTGCGCTGGTGGGTGCCTCGCCGGTGCCGTTGGCGTTGCGCTTGTTGCCGGTGATACCGCTGGCCGTGCTGGCCCTTGCCACGCGGCGCGAAAAGCGCGCCGTGCCGCTCAGCCTGTTGGCGCTGGGCTGCGTGATGGTGCTGGAGGTGGGCATTAACCTCAACGGCATTGGGCAAACGCCGGGGCAGCGGTTGGTGTTGCCTGGACTGCTGTTGCCCGTGGCGTCGTCGGTTATTTGGATAGCGCGGTGGGATTTCATCACCGCCATGGTGCTGTGCGCGTTTGGTCCATTGCCCATGCTGGCGATTGGCGCCGTGAACCGGGTGCCGCTGTTTCAGTATGCCGTGTACATGATGATCGCCTTGTCGGTGGCCACGGTGTTGCGCGCTTTTATGACGCGCACGTTGTTCGAGCAGTTTCGATTGGAAAAGCAGTTGCGCGAGCAGGCGCATACCGATGGCCTCACCGGCTTGCTGCGTCGCAACCGCTTTCTGGAGTTGGCGCGCTTTACCTTGAGCGATATCTACCAGCGGCGCCTGCCCGCCGCCGTGTTCTATCTGGATGTGGATCACTTCAAGCTGATCAACGATGACTACGGCCACGCGGCCGGCGACGAGGTGCTGGTGAAACTGGCCCAGGCATTGCGCACGCAAATGCGAGAAGCCGACCTTATCGGGCGTGTGGGTGGCGAGGAATTCGTTGCGTTGTTGCCGGGTGTATCGCTTCAACATGCGCAGGCGCGGGCGGAGCAGTTGCGCGAGGCCATGCGTTTTGTGCACCACCCCGATCGCGTGCTTACCATCAGCATTGGCATTGCCCAGTGCGATCGCCCTGGCGAGGCGATTGAAAGCCTGATTTCGCGCGCCGATATGGCCATGCGCCAAGCCAAGCTCAACGGTCGCAATCAAGTGGTGATCGATCACTCAGCGGCTTAGCCCAGGTCGCCAGCGTAGGTGGCCGGCGTGTGGCTGCCTGTGAATTGCGGTGGCGTCGTGGCGCGCTGACAGCGCATGCCGCCGTGCTTGCGCGCCAGGGCCGTATGGGTTGGCGGGCTATCGCCTGACAATGCGCGCGGTGGGCCTCTGCTACTTTGCCTCTCGTTGCGCGTGGAGTGTCTGAATCCACTTGGCGTGCAACCGTGACCCCCGGGTCATGAGGCGCGGGCCGTGAGTGGTGACACACTCACGACCCGCTAACCATCACCAACTATCTGGAGTTGATCATGGCTACCCACGATCATACGGCACGCGCACGCCCGTCTTTCCCACCAGAGGCTACGCACGCGACCTCCGCCGACACGCTGGCTCCCCCAGCTGAGGTTGGGGACGCAGAGCAGCGGTTGTTAACGCTGATCGGTATTGCCCGCTCCGCAGACGCCTTGTTGGGTCTGCTGATGGATAGCGAGGAGGCTTTCCTCGCCCCGCCGCGCCGAGGTTACCGCCCGTTACGCAAGCTTGCCCTAACCCCGTTGGAATCCGCGGGGTTATCGGCGGCTGTGCATTACCTGCACACCTACGCGCGCTTGTTGGGCCAAAAACCCGCCGCCAGCACCTGACCCGTCCGTTGATCGCCCCCGCGGCGCACCGGGCGTGTTGCCGGTGTGCCGCACCTTGGTGATCACTTACGACCAAGCCGGGCATTTGCCTACATCTATCGCTGCGCTCGCGCCGGCGTGTTTAAGCGTGCGCGCACATCAACTAAGGACAGTGATGAGTCGGATTCCCCTCTCACCGCGCATGTACGTCAGCCGTGTGCTGGCCGTGCGCTCACCCGCGCAGGTGCTGCTGCACGATTACATGCTGCCGGATGACCTCACCTTTGCGCAGACGGCGCGGCGCATTGGCATCACCAGCGCGCAGCTAAAGGATTGGATGATGAACGGCAAGCCGATGACACTCGACTTGGCGAAGATGTTTGCGCGCGCGTTCAATACCACGGCGTTGTACTGGATGGTGTTGCAGGCGCGCCTGGAGTTGGAAGAGGGGGACGAGGGCGCAGGCATGCTGCGGTGATTTAAGGAAGGTCTGATTAAACGACATCTTGCTCGTCCTTCCTGCGAACCCCCAAAAGGGGGCGAGAGCAGGAGGGGCTTTTCAACAGCCGAAGGCTGGTCATCCAGTGCCTTTACGCTCAGGTGCCTGCAGGCGCTGGATGACCAGCCCTTCGGCTGTTGAAAGGCGCTTCCAGCATTCGCTGGGATGACGATCGAGATCGGAGGATCCCAATGGAAGGTGCGATTAAGCGACATTTTGCTCGTCATTCCTGCGAACCCCAAAAAGGGGGCGAGAGCGGGAGGGGCTTTTCAACAGCCGAAGGCTGGTCATCCAGTGTCTTGACGCTCAGGTGCTTGCAGGCGCTGGATCCCAGCATTCGCTGGGATGACGACAAAAATCAGAGCATGCTTAAAGGGCTTTTTCGAAAAAGCTGTCCGCGTAGGGGTCGTCGTTGAAGCGCTCGATCTCTTTCCAGCCGGTTTTCAAGTAAAGCTGCTTCGCCTCGTTCAACGCGCGATGGGTATCCAGCCGCAGAACCGTGATGGATAGCTCGCGCGCCAAGCGTTCCGCCTCGGCCATCAGGCGGCGCGACAGGCCAAGCCCGCGCGCGCACGGGGCCACCCAAAGCCGCTTGATTTCGGCAACGCTGCCTGCGCCACCTTTTACACCGACGCAGCCAACGGGCAGCGTGTCGGACATGGCAACGAGAAACACGCCACGCGGTCGGGTCATTTGTTCGGCCGAGGGGTCGCGTGAGCGTGATACTTCAAAGCCTTGTTCAAAGCGTTGCGCAAGCTCGGCGTAGTACGTATTCAGACAGTGTCTGGCGGCGTCGCTACGTGGGTCGGTTTCCTCGATGTGGATGCGCTCGCGCCCCAGCGCAGATGCCACCATGTCCATGGCAGCGAGCAATTGGTCGGGCTGTGCGTGATGGGCCAGCATGCCCTTCGCTTGGGCGTTGGAGAGCCGCTCGTACGCGCGAAATTCGGCCTTGCCGGTTGAGGTAAGCCGCACCACGCGCCGACGTGCGTCGAGCGTGCTTGGCACGGTTTCCACCAAGCCTTCGTCTTCCAGGCCGCGCAGCAAGCGGCTCATCAGGCTGGTTTCCACGCCCAGGTATTCCCTGAGTGCGGCGACGTCTGTTAGGCCTTGCCCAATGGCGTTGATCACCCGAGCGGAACCCAAGGGTCTGCCGCGACCGAGAAAGGATTCGTCCAGCGCACCTACCGCTGCGGTAACGGCGCGGTTGAAGCGGCGAACACGTTGGATGGCGGTTTCCATAATTACCTAACTTAAGTTAGGTAATTGGGGGCGTCAAGCGTGCGGTGTTCAAGGGGGGGCTTGGGGCAGTATGCGGGCTGGCGGCGGGGCGGTATTGATTGGCGCGGTGTGTTGGCGTTGATGGCTGCGAGCCCCAAAAAGAGGGTAAGAGCTGGCGGAGGTTTTCGGTGGTCGACGATTGGCTAAGGAAGGTCTGATTAAGCGACATTTTGCTCGTCATTCCTGCGAACCCCAAAGAAGGGGGCGAAAGCAGGAGGGGCTTTTCAACAGCCGAAGGCTGGTCATCCAGTGCCTTTACGCTCAGGTGGTTGCAGGCGCTGGATCCCAGCGTTCGCTGGGATGACGAGCAGAGCCGGAGCTTTGTTAGGGAGGTTTGATCAAGCGACATGGTGCTCGTCATTCCTGCGAAAGCAGGAATCCAGTGCCTTTACGCTCAGGTGGTTGCAGTCGCTGGATCCCAGCGTTCGCTGGGATGACGAGCAGAGCCGGAGCATTGTTAGGGAGGTTTGATCAAGCGACTTGGTGCTCGTCATTCCTGCGAACCCCAAAAAGGGGGCGAGAGCAGGAGGGGCTTTTCAACAGCCGAAGGCTGGTCATCCAGCGCCTTTACGCTCAGGCGCTTGCAGGCGCTGGATCCCAGCATTCGCTGGGATGACGCTCAAGATCATTGCATCCTTAACTGGCGCCTCGGCGGTCACGCCGATGGCGCTGAATATCCCGGTGTCTTAAAGGGCAGATTGATCGCTCGCCACTCCCAACTCAGCGCGGTACGTTGGCCTGCCCAGCAATCGTGAACCATGCGGGCGTTTGCTGCGTCTCCGGTTGGTGGCCGCCCACGTAGAGCGCGTAGCGGCCCGCTCTGACGGCGCGCACGCCATCCGCATCCACCAGGCTCAGCGCGCGTGCATCGAGATGAAACGGCACGCTGCGCTTTTCACCGGCCGCCAGCGTTACGCGACGAAACGCCACCAGTGCGCGGCGTGGTGCATCGCTGGCGTCGGGGTAGGTGAGGTAAACCTGCACCACTTCGTCACCTGTGCGTGTGCCGGTGTTGCTTACATCCACCGATAAGTCGAGCGGCTCGCCCGCCTTTAGGCGCGAGGTGGATAGGGTCGGCGCACCGTAGGCGAAGGTGGTGTAGCTGAGCCCATCGCCAAACGCATACAACGGTTGGCCTTGAAAGTAGCGATAGGTGCGGCCTTTCATGCCGTAGTCGATAAAGGGTGGCAGGTCGCGTGCGTCGCGATAGAACGTAACCGGCAGGCGCCCGCCAGGGTTCATGGTGCCAGCCAAGGTTTGGGCGATGGCGCGGCCACCTTGTTCGCCCGGATACCACGCAGCCAGTATCGCGTCGGCGTGCTCTTTGGCCCAGGTGGTTGCCACGGCGCTGCCACTCATCAACACCACGACCAGCGGCTTGCCGCTGGCTGCCACGGTTTCCAGCAGTGCTTGTTGCGTGGCGGGCAGGCCGATGTCGGTGCGGTCGCCGCCGGCAAAACCGGGCACGTCGATTTTCAGCTCTTCGCCTTCCACCTCCGGCGACAGGCCCACAAAGGCGATGACCGCGTCGGCCTGGTTGGCGACACGTTCCGCTTCGGCAAGCTGCGCGTTTGCCGGTGCGATCCATTGCAGGTGTATGCCTTGGTCTTCGCCGCTGTGTTGCCACTCCAGGCGCAGGTCGCGCGGGCGTGTGTCGTCGATATGCACCTTGGCGGCGGGCACCTGGTCGTCACCGTTGGTGGCGGTGATCAGGTGGCCATCCAGGTACAGGCGCACGGGGTCGTGCCCCTTGCAGTCAAAGCAGCGATCCACGGTAACGGCGAGTGTGTAATCGCCCGGGCCGGGTGGCAGCAGTTGGCCGGTCCAACGCACGGCGTAGCCGGAGGGATCCAGCGCGCTCATTGGCGGTTGGTGATCGGTGTCCATATCGATCTTGCGGTCGATACGCGTGGCGGCGGGCGTGCCGGCCAGTTGCGTGCCACGAAAGTACTCGCCCTTTAAACCGGCTTCGCTTGCGCCAGGCCCGCTGCGCAACGCGGTGAATGGAATGGGTACGGGCACGCCCAGGGCGAGTGTGGCGCCTTGGGCGTAGCGCACGTGTTGTTCGCCGAGCTGCTCGCGCAGGCCATCCAGCGGCGTGATGGGGTTGCGCGCGGTGCCGTGGTAGTTGGCCTCCAGCACGGCGAGCGAATCCGCGTTGGGGCCAATAACGGCAACGGTGCTGCCGGCTTTGAGTGGCAAGGTATTGGCGCGGTTCTTGAGCAACACCAGCGATTCGCCCGCTGCACGCAGTGCCAACGCGCGTTCGGCAGCAGGGTCGGCGCGCGGTGAGGGCATGGCGGTGTCGAACATGCCAAGGCGGTAGCGCGCGGCAAACAGGCGCGTGGCTGCGGTGTCGAGGTCGCGTTCGCTGATCAGTTTCTGATCCAGTGCGGCGCGAAGGTCGCCATAGGCCACGCCGCAGTTGAGGTCGGTGCCGGCGCGCAAGGCGCTGGCGGATGAGCCAGCGTTGTCGTTGCGATAGTGGTGAAAGGCGGTCATGTCGTCGACCGCGTCGCAGTCGGAAACGACAAAGCCCTTAAAGCCCCAATCGGTGCGAAGCCGCTCGCCGAGCAGCCAGGGCAGGGCGCAGGCGGGTACGCCATGAATGGCGTTGTAGGCACACATGATGGAGCCGGCATGCGCTTCGACGATGGCCGCGCGAAAAGCGGGCAGGTAGGTGTCTTCCAGGTCGTGCGGGGATACGTCCACGTCAAACCCGTGGCGCCCAAGCTCCGGGCCGCTGTGCACGGCGAAGTGCTTGGGCGTGGCGATAACGGTGGGGTGGGCCGGGTCATCACCCTGCAAACCCTCGATGAAAGCCACGCCCAATGTAGCGGTCAGGTGCGGGTCTTCGCCGTAGGTTTCCTGGCCGCGCCCCCAGCGCGGGTCGCGAAAGATATTGATGTTGGGCGACCAGATGGTGAGGCCGTTGTAACGGCCGTGATCGGCGTGGAGCCCCGTGGCGATGTACTTGCTACGCGCTTGCGTTGCCACCACGCGACCCACGGCGTGGAGCAAGGCGGGGTCCCAACTGGCGGCCAGCCCAATGGCCTGCGGAAAAACCGTGGCTTCGCCAAAGCGGGCGTAGCCATGCAGCCCTTCGCTCCACCAGTCGTACGCGGGTATGCCCAGGCGGGGGATGGCCGGCGCGGCGCTTTGCAATTGCGCCACTTTTTCGGCGGTGGTCATTGTTGCCACGATCTGGCGAGCCTGTTCTGTCGCATCGCCCGGCGCCGCCGTGGCGGCCCATGCCGTGGCCCATAGGCATGCCCCAAGCCACAGTCGATTCTTGATCTTTCGCATCAAATCATGGGCCCTTGTGCGTTTAGGCAGATCCATGGCGTAGCGCAGGGCGGCCAGGAGCGAACCACCGTGGCAGGAGGGCGCGGTGGTGCTTTGATGCTCGGCGCCTTCCCCCTCGGTGCATCACGGACTTTAGCAATAACCGATGGGTGCTCGCTGGATGCGGGGCACGTACGTTGCCGCGTGGGTACTAGATGGTTTCGTGCTCCCGCAGGGTGAGCGGGCTCTGCAGGGCGAATGTCGCAATCTCGTCCTTGCGCATGAATGCTACGCCGGGCTTGCGTTTGGCGTAACGGATGAACTCGTCCCATACGCTGACCATTTGCGGCGAGCCGCTGATGCGGTCGTGAGCGCTGATGGACATCATGCGGCGACGCGTGCCGGCTTCGCGGTATAGCTCGTCAAAGTCGCGCTTGATCTGCGCGAGGAACTTGTCTGGCGAATAGTTGCGCCCTTCGATCAGGAGGATGTCGTTATTGCGCAGGGTGTAGGGCACCACTACGAAGTCCTTGCCGTTGACCTGTTCGATAAAGGGTTCGTCGCGACTGATGTCATCAATGTGATACGCGTAGCCCAGTTCTTGCAGCAGCGAAAGGGTGTTCGGGCCGCGTCGGAGCCAGTTGGCGTTGTAGCCGGTGGGGCGCTGGCCGGTGATCTCTTGGACCATGCTCGTGGCTTCCTGGATGAATTGCTTTTCCTCCAGGCGGGACATGGCGTATTGCGAACGCCATTGGGGGCCGTGCGCCGCTGCTTCGTGACCGCGCGCCACGATCTCGCGCGCCAGATCGGGGTGCTTGCGGGCGGCTTCGCCAATCATGTGCGAAGTTACTTTGATGCCATGGCGATCCCACAAGTCGAGCATGCGCGGAATGCCTTCGCGGTAGCCGTAGGCAAACCAGGTGTTGGTGGCGGCATCGGAAGGGACACTGTCGGGAAAATCGACGCGGGGGAAGGGGCTGTCGGTTCCCTTGGGCGGCTGGCCGCCCGCTTCGAACTGCATGGAGATGGAGATGACCAAGCGCGTGTCGCCCGGCCAGAACGGCTTGCTGGGCCCGCTAGGTTCAGTAGGCAGGTGCCCCGCATGCGCGGCGTTTGCGTAAGCGCTACGAGAGGCGAGTGTCATGGCGGCCATGCCGCCCGCTGCCGCACTGGCCTGGAGCAGGAATTTCCGGCGGCTTGCCTGCAACTCAGTGGGTTCATCAGCATTGGTGATGTTCATGGCCAGTTTCCTTATTTGGCGATAAGGCCGGCTTGCTGGAGAAAGTTGAGGTTGTCTTCCAGATGCCAGTCTTCGGCGATGCGGCCATTGGCAATGCGATAGATGTCGGTGGCGATAAAGTCGATAACCTGCCCCTTACCCTGCGTGCCACCGAAGGTGCCGGTGAAATGGCCGGTGAAATGCAGGTGCGTCACCACGCGATCGCCGGCGACGATCATCTGGGTGACTTCGCTTCGCAGGTCAGGCACGGCGGCGCGAAAGCCTTTGGATGCGAAAAGCACACCCTCAAGACCCTGCGGCCGGCCGTTGGGCAGGGTGTTGTCGAAAAAGTCTGGCGACAGCGCGGCGCGCGCCATCGCTTCATCGCCGGTGTTCCAGAAGGTGTCGTAGCGACGCGCGGCGAGGATCTGCGCATCCAGGGTGTGCTTTGGCAGGCTGTGGTCGACGATCAATACCTTCGGTTGCACCAGGTCGTCCTTACTGGCCTGCGCATGGACAGCGGGTGAGAGCCCCGGCAGCACCAGCAGGGCGGCGAGCCAGCGGGCGGCGCGGTGGATGGTGTTTGGAGCGTTGGCGGTCATGGGCAAAGTCCTCAGGGCTGCGGGTTATCGGCCGGCATGGCCGGCATTAAGCGCATGGTGACTTGCGTAAAAGAGAGGAAATACCGGCAATGGGCTGATAGATTATTTCCTTTAGTTTAATAATCTGCCCATGATCGAGAACCTGCCCAACTTGCGCACCTTTGCCCACGTGGTGGCGGCTGGCAGCCTTTCGGCCGCGGCGCGCGACATGGATCTGTCATTGGCGGTGGTTAGCAAACGCTTGGCGCAACTCGAAAGGGAGCTGGGTGTTCGCCTGCTTCAGCGAACCACGCGCAGGCAGGTCCTTACCGAGGAAGGGGAGCTGTTTCATGTGGAGGTGCTGCGCATATTGGCGGCGGTGGAGCAGGCGGAAACGGTAATGTCCGGGCGCCAGCAGGCGATCAGTGGAACGATACGTTTGACTGCCCCGGGCGAATTTGGCCGGCAGTGGCTTGCGCCGGCCATAACGGCATTTCAGCAGAGGCATCCGGCGGTGGACATTCGGCTGACGCTTTCCGACGTGGTGATGTATCTGCTCGATACGGGGATGGATCTGGCCATCCGTTTCGGCAGCCTCGAAGACTCGTCGCTCATTGCGCGCCGGTTGGCACCCAACTATCGCGTGCTCTGTGCGTCACCCGACTACCTGCAACGCTTTAGCGTGCCACGCCACCCTGACGAACTGGTGCACCATCGCTGCATTTTGATTGGCGAGGGGCGCCGTGCCGTGTGGCGTTTCGAAGGAAAGGAGAGCCACGCGGTAGAGGTGACCGCTGCGTTGGTCACCAACGATGGCGGCGCGGCTCATGCGTTTGCGTTGGAAGGGGCGGGCATCGCACGCAAGTCGATCTGGGATGTGGGTGACGACATCCGCAGCGGGCGCTTGGTAAGGGTGCTTGCGGAATACGCGATTTCCGCCGCCCCATTAAGCGCGCTCTACCCGAACAGCCGCCATCTCCCGCCGCGTGTAAAGGCGTTGCTGGATTTCCTGGGCGAGCGTTTGGAGAAAGCGTGGCGGTGGGATATGCCCAGCGCATAGCCAAAGCCACCTGGGGCTGTCTTGGATCGGCCCCAACGGGTTGCATTGCCATTCTCGCGGGGTCATGTATACACTGTATACATGACCCCGCCATCGACCGTGGAAAAAATCCTCCAGACCGCTCACGAACTGTTCGACAGTGAGGGGGCTGACGCCGTCACCATGCGCCGCGTGGCCGATGCGGTGGGCATTACGCCGATGGCGATCTATCGCCATTTCCCCAGCCGTGATGCGCTGCTGAAACGTCTTTCGGATCAAAGCTTCAACGCGGAAGCGGGCCACTGGAAAGCGCGCGCAGCCAGCCGCGACCCGCTAAAGCGCCTGTTGTCCATCGCCGATGCGTATCTGGGCTACGCTTTGGCGCATCCACACCTGTTCGATCACGCGTTTTCCGTGCGCCGTGATGACGCCCGCAAGTATCCCGAGGATTTCCACGCTGGTCTGTCACCCACGTTCAATGTGGTGGTGGAGGCCGTTAAAGAGGGCGTCTCGAAGGGGCTTCTGAAGGACGAGAACCCACATGACGTAGCGATGACCTTATGGGCGCATCAGCATGGCTTGGTGGCGCTGTATCGCGCGGGGCGTTTCAGTTACGACGAGGCCCGCTTTCGCACGTTCTATAGAAAGTCACTGGGGAGATTGATCGATGGACTCAAAGCCTGATCGCGTGCGCTTGCCCGTCGCACTGCTCGCCGTAGCACTCTCCGCCGCGGCCTGGTGGCTGGGGAGCGGCACGCATCCGCTCTGGTGGGTAACGTGGCTCGCACCACTCCCCGTGCTATGGCTTGCGCCAAGAGTTCGGGCGCTATGGGCAGCGCTTGCGGCGCTGACTGCGTATGGCGTAGGTGGCTTCAATACGTGGAGCTACCTGCACGGGAACATCGGGTTGCCTGTATCGATCATTCTCTATTTTGTTCTCGCCGTTGGCCTTGTGATGATGGCCTGCGCGCTGCTGTATAGGCGCCTGCTTCTGCGCGGCCAAGCAGTTGCCGCCGCGGTGTCGGTGCCCTCGCTGTGGGTGGCCTACGAGTACATCAATAGCCTCGTTTCACCACACGCCACGTTCTTCAATATCAGCTACACGCAGGCATCCGTACTGCCGGTGATCCAGCTGGTGGCGGTTACGGGAATCTGGGGCCTGGGCTTTCTTATCGTGTTTGTTCCAACGGCGGTGAGCTTGCAGTTCTGGCCAAAAGCCATGCCCGCGCGTCGTCGCTTCATGGCGGTGATGGCGGGGGTGGCGATGGTGGCTTCCCTCGCGTACGGCACTTGGCGCCTGCAAGCGCCGCCAAGCTCCACCGTGCGGGTGGGGCTGGTGTCACTCAATGAGCGTGGTATGCCCCAGCTGACCAGCGAAGAAGGCAAGGCACGGGAAGCTGCTTATATAGATGCGCTGTCACACCTCGTCGACCAGGGCGCGCAGGTTGTGCTGATTCCCGAAACCCGCTTCGCAACGACCACGACCGACATGCCCGCCTTCGCGGCGATGGCAACCCAACGCAAGGTGACCGTTGGCGTGGGCATTGGCTACCTTGGTGCCAGCGGTGGCGACAGGAATATGTTGGCGGTGTTCGAGCCCGGCGCATCGTCGCCTGCCACGTACAGCAAGCATCACCTGCTTCTTGGCCTAGAGCAGTTCTCGCCCGGCAACACCTATACGCTGCTCAACGGAACGCCACGCATCGGCCTGGCGATCTGCAAGGACATGGACTTCCAGGATATCGGTCGCGGCTATGCCGACCTTCATGCGCAACTTTTGTTGGTTCCGGCATCTGATTTCGATGTGGATGGCTGGCTCCATAGCCGCATGGCCGTGGTTCGCGGCATTGAGAGTGGATTTGCCGTAGCCCGTGCCGCACGGGCAGGGCGCCTGACACTGAGCGACGATCGCGGACGCGTGATTGCCGAAGCTTCCAGCGAGCAGCGCTCCGCGAGTGTGATTGGTGATTTGCCGTTGCATGAAACGGTAACGCTCTACACGCGCTGGGGCGACTGGTTTGCGTGGCTGAACTTGGCAGCCTTGGCATGCGTGCTGGGCATGGCGTTTCGGCCGCGTTGAGTTTGGGCCCCTTGCCACGCAGGGTTGGTGGCAGGGTGTGCTATCGGCTGCGCGGCAAGGCAAGCGTTTCACAAGCCGGTGCCGATGCGCGTTTTGGCTGGGCGATGCGGCGTACTTGGCGATGGCTCGCGCAGCGTGAGCCAAGCATCTTTAGGCGGCGAGGTTTTGGTGTTGCCAACATGGACGCGTGGTTGTGACGAGAGCTGTTGCGCTCGACGCTTCGGTCGATCCGCCGTTGCCTGATTGGCTTGATGATTGCGTGGGATGCGAGCTTGCTGACAACGAGCCAGGATTCAATAGAGCCGGTAAGATTCGGCGTCCAAGACGTTGCGCTTATCGGACGACCCGCAAGCCAGTCCGGCGCAAATGGCGAGATCCTCGCTGCAAAAGCGTTCGCTGGTGACGCCAAAGCGTCCACGTATGGCCAGCCCGTCACGCAGCAAACGCCAACAACCGCGCCACTGTCCAATTGCATCTGGGCCGTCTGCCCAGGCATCGACAAAGATGATCGACACGGTGTTTTCCTCAGCAAGTGCACCGGACACTAGTCTCCTCGCATCATTAGTGCAACAGAGTGGCCTGTATCACACGTTTAAACTAACAACTTGGCGTCCATAAGGGCGTATGGTGGATGGGTCGCTCGTTTTTGGGCGCATCCGGATCCCTCCCGCTCAAGCAGAACCCATGGCGATCCATCCATTCAATGGCTTGAGTTGTAAGCAATGGGCTCTGCTGAGTGAGGTCGCAAAGCGGTGTCCGCTATCTGTGCGTTCCATCAGGCGCCTTGCGGATCTTCGGCGTCTTAGTGAGGAAGGTTTGGTCACCGTAGCGCAGATGCGGGTATGCGCCACGCGGCTCGGCATGGAAGCACTTTGGTATCACAACCTGCATTAGGGGCACGCTGATTTTGATCGTTATGCCAGCGATAGCTGGCGGTGCCTTTCGGCCATTGAGACGTGCCGCTTGCCATCGCAGGAATGACGATCAACGTGTCGCTTAATCGGGCGTTGCTTGGTCGATGTGCGTTCTTTCTTCCGCGTTGCTTTCTCGATTCCGAGGGATCGGCGTGGCCTCAGCGTTCGCCTGCTTTCTAGGAATCACTATGGTGCAACCCACCAAACCGCTTTCCCTTTCGCACATTCACGATGTCTATAGCGGTGCCACCAAGACGCGAGAGTCGGGTGATACCGAAAAGAGTTACAAGAAGACCGACCGTTTCACCCGAGAGCCGGGACACTCGGGCACGGCACCCAATCGCAGCACATTGCCACCGGGGCGCCGGCCGCGCTAAACGCTCATAGGCCAGGGTCGTCGCGTTGTTTGCGCGATCCTGGCCGGTGCGTGGCTTGGGTTTGGGCGCTTGAGGCGAACCATAGGCCCGGCATGGGTGTATGATGGCGGCGTAAGTACCGCCTCGCCTCGCGCGTCCTGTGTGACTACCTAACGTCATATGCTTCGCTCCCCCTCGCTTCGCCCTGTTCGCAGGGTCCCTCCGGGAGCATTCATGCCGGTCTATTCAACCCGTAACGAGCGGCTTTCCGTGGGCGGGCACACGTATCGCCTGCGAGTGCTGAGCGATAAGCAGCAATTTTCCGATGCCGACGGCCATCGCACGCGCATGGGCTTATCGACGGCGGAATGGGGGCTCTTTGGCCAGCTATGGCCGTCCGAGCGCCTGCTGGCCCAAGCCATGCACCGCTTCGCTGCCGATGGCAAGCGCGTACTCGAATTGGGTTGCGGTATTGGTTTGGCGAGTCTTGTGCTGCGGCGACGGGGCGTGGACATCGTCGCCACGGATGCACACCCGCTAGCCGAATCTTTTCTGGCGTATAACGCGGCGCTCAATGCGCTGCCGGTCGTCGACTATCGTCACCTGCCGTGGCGTGCCTCGCAGGCCTCCCTCGGCCATTTCGACGTCATTATCGCCAGTGACGTGCTGTACGAGCCTTCACAAGCGGTGCAGCTCGCGGATGTCGTCAAGCGACATGCTTACCCTTCCGCCGAGGTAGTCATTACCGATCCTGGTCAAAGCCATAGCGAGCATTTCAGCCAGCTATTGGCCGAACAAGGTTTCGTGCTTACCCAAGAGCGTTGTCCGATGGACGATCGCGATGCGCCGCCTTATCGGGGCCACCTTTTGCATTACCAACGAAGCTGGGAGGCTTCCAGCGTATGAACTCGCCAACCAAGCCGGCCAAGGGCGCCATCCATTGTTCAACTTGCGAGGCGGTGTGTTGTCGCCTCACGGTGGTGTTGCAACCAGAGGATCGCGTGCCCGATCACCTCACCACGTATTCGCCCGAAGGCCTGCACGTCATGAAGCGGGGCGAGGATGGCTGGTGTATCGCTTTGAACGGTGCGCGCATGAATTGCGGCATTTACGAAAGCCGACCATCGGTGTGCCGGCGGTTCGTCATGAAGGGGCCTTACTGCAAGGCCATCCGCGCCGAGTACAGTAAGCCCGCAGACTCCGACAAATCGTACGACCGGGCAGCCTAGTTTATTTCGCTTCACCCTCGCGCAGGCTCGTGCACTTCCAAGGGCCGGCCACTCACTACTACACGGAGCGCAACATTGGCAAAGACAAACTACACCTTCGAAAAGCGCCAGCGCGAGTTGGCGAAGAAGAAAAAGAAAGATGAAAAGCAAGCCAAGAAAGTGGCCTCGCGCGATGACGGCCACGTTGAAGTAAAGCCTGAAGTTTCCGGCAGCACGCGCGGGTAAGCGCGGGCTTCGCGCTTAGCGGTGGGGCAGACGCCGGCGCATGGCGATAAAAAGCCCGGTGCACGACCGGGCTTGCTTCCGAGGGTTGCCAGCCCTAAACCGCTTGCGTCTATCGACGTTAGCGGGGCCTTGAAGAACTAGGCACAGGCATCTTTCATGGCGCACCAAGCTCGCCAGACACATATTCGACTAGCTCGTTAGTGTTTTTGACAAAGGATGCGCGCGTATGTCGGCTCGAATAAGGTTTTTGGTTTACATGACCTAGCGCACATTGACGCTCGGTCTGCCCTCGGCTCTATTGCGTCACCACATCTTGAAACGGGGGAGACGCATGCAACGACGACTGAAGGGCTTCGTGGCGGCACTTGTCCTGTGCCTTGTCAGCACTAGCGGCGCGGCAAGCGCTTCGCCATCTGCACCCAATGGCACGCTGTCGCTTCAGGCGACCATGTTCTATCCCACGAGCGCTGCCCAGCGCCATCGGTTGCCCGGCGTCCTCGTGCTGGGCGGTGCCGAAGGAGGTGACGCGTGGGCGAAACAGGTGGCGAAGGGGCTATCGGAAAGCGGCTATGCGGCGCTGGCAGAAGCCTACTTCAGGGCGCCCGGGCTGGATGATCAGCTCATCGATATACCCGTGGAGCGTCTCCAGGCCGGCATCGAGCGACTGGTAAACGATCCGCGCGTGGATCCGATGCGCATTGCTGTTGTCGGCTTCTCAAAAGGCGCCGAGGCGGCGCTCGTGTTGGCGACGATGGATCCTCGCGTCAAGGCGGCTGTCGCGGCGTCGCCAACCGATGTTGTCTGGCAAGGTATCGACCGGAAGTCCGGGAAGGTCGCGTCGTCATGGACGTTGAGCGGCAAGCCGCTTACCTATGTCCCCTTCGTATCGTGCGGTGACTGTCATTCGCTTGGCGCGCTGTACACCGCAAGCCGAGAGCGCACGCACGAACTCAACACAGCCGCTATCCCAGTCGAGAAGATCCATGGCCCCATCATGTTGATCGCCAGTTCGAGCGATGCGGTGTGGCCATCCGCAACGATGGCCGATGCCATCATGAAGCGACTGCGGGACCACTCATTTCTTTACAACGTTACGCGAGCTGATTATCCGAATGCTGGTCATTTCAGTTTCGGTCCTCTCGCCGAGAAGGACGCTGCTGGAGACGCCGGCCTTGGTGGCGGGACCGCTGAGGGCGTGGTTGCCGCACGCCGAGACTCATGGGGTAAGGTCGTTGGGTTCTTGCGCGGAGCACTTTCCGAGAACCCCTAGCTCGCGAAGGCGTGGCAGCATGTCAGCAAGGCGCTAGGTGGGGTTGGGTCCCCGGGAACACCGAATCAATACGTTCAACGTCGGTGGTAGCAATGACTGCGCGGCTCATTGGCACGTCCAATGGGCCGCCACCCCCAAGCCATGACTTCATACCCATGCACTAGTGTTAACTGAACACTATGCTTCACTCCAAGCTAAGTAGCAGTGCGGGTGGGGCGTGGACGAGAACGGCCATCTGAAGAAGTTCCAGAAGGAGCTTTCGGCGGGCACGGTGTCGCTGGTGTTGCTGGCGGTGCTGGGGCAGTCGCGGCAGCCTATGTATGGCTACCAGATCGCCAAGCGTCTGGAAGAAGTGGGCGAGGGTGTGCTTGCGGGTAAGCAGAGTGCTTTGTACCCGGTGTTGCGCAACCTCGAAGGGGCAGGTTTGTTGGCGAGCGAGGTGGAGCCTTCCATCAGCGGGCCGCCGCGACGCTATTACCGCGTAACCAAGCAGGGTCGTGATGTGCTGCGTGACTGGGTGGATGCCTGGACGGCCACGCGCGACTCGGTCGATGCCGTTTTGCAAGGAGGGGTGTGATGAATACGCCACGTACGATTGCCGAGTATCTGCGGCAGTTGCGGGAAGCACTGCGCGGGGCCGATCCGGCCTTGATCCAGGATGCGCTGTACGACGCGGAGGAACACCTGCGCGCGGAGCTTGCCGAGAACCCGCAGCGCAGCGAGGCGGAGATGCTGGCCCATGTAGTGGGCACGTATGGCGCGCCGGAAGAGGTGGCGGATATCTACCGCGACCAGGAGATCAAGATTCAACGCGCCCTGCGGCCGCCACCGCCGCCCAAGCGCCGCTCTCTGCTTGGTCGTTTCTTTGGTGTGGCGGCTGATGCCCGCACGTATGGCGCCCTGTTCTATATGTTGTTGGCCCTGGCGACAGGCATTTTCTACTTCACCTGGGCAGTCACGGGTTTGTCGCTGTCGATGGGGCTTTCGGTGCTGATCATCGGCCTGCCTTTCATTGTGCTGTTTTTCGGCAGTGTGCGTGTGCTGTCGCTGGTGGAGGGGCGCATTGTGGAAACCATGTTGGGCATGCGCATGCCGCGTCGTCCGGTGTATCGGGCGGAGCCGCGTGGTTTGCTCAAGCGCATCGGCAGCATGTTCACCGATGTGCATACGTGGACCACGCTTTGCTATATGTGGTTGATGCTGCCGCTGGGCATCGTCTATTTCACGCTGGCGGTTACGCTGTTGTCCGTATCGGTAGCGTTTGTGGCTTCGCCGATTGCCTTTGCCTTGCGGAACGCCTCGGTGGGGCAGTTTCTCTTCGACGGCTCGCCGATGATCAACTGGGGCACGGGCTTTCACGAGATCAACTGGTTCGACGTGATTGGCCTTTGCATGATCGGCATTGTGTTGCTTTTCACCACGCTGCATCTGGCGCGCGCGCTTGGCATCATGCATGGGCATATCGCCAAGCACATGCTGGTGCCGCGCGAGGGTTGATGCTTGCTGCCTAAGGATGCTCTGATTTTGATCGTCATCCCAGCGAAAGCTGGGATCCATAGCCTGTAAATGCTTGAAGATAGAGGCACTGGATGACCAGCCTTCGGCTGTTGAAAAGCCCCTCCTGCTCTCGCCCCCTTTTTGGGGTTCGCAGGAATGACGAGCAAAATGTCGTTTAATCAGACCATCCCTAACGCCATGGGAGGCATAGGCCATGCGGTTGCTGGAAGCATTTGCCGGTGAGTGGGCTGGCGACGAGGACATCGCCACTACGCGCTGGGGCCAGGGCGGCCCGGCGCGGGGTTTTATCCAGGCGCGTTGCCAGTTGGGTGGTCGCGTGTTGGTACAGGATTATCGCGAGGAGCGCGATGGCAAGGCGGCGCTGCAGGCGCACGCGGTCATCGTGGCGGGCGATGAGCTCAACGAATACGCGCTGTATTGGTTCGACAGCTACGGCTTTACGCCCACGGCACCGGCGCCGGGCGTGTGGGATGGCCAGCGACTTACGTTTGTACGTAGCTCACCGCGCGGGCAGACGCGACATGTCTACGCGTTGCAGGGTGAGGATGTTTTCACCCTGCGCCTGGAAAGCTCGTTCGATGGTGGGCAGCATTGGGAGCCGGTGATGACCGGCTCGTACCGGCGCATGGCCTGAGCGCTTTCGCCTGACTCACACCAACTGCAAGTCGTGCGGCCGGGCGCCGGGGAACACGGTTTGCAGCTGGCTGCCGGAGAGACCCCACATGCGCCCCATCAACCCGCCGAGCATGTCGCGGTAGTTGGTGAGCACGGGGTAGTCGCGGTTTTGTAGCAGGCTCTGCGCGTTGACGGCCACTTGTGCGCCGGCGATGCGACCGCCATTCACCTTGCCGCCCAGCACCCAGTACACGGTGCCGTGGCCGTGGTCGGTGCCTTTGTTGCCGTTCTCGCGGAAGGTGCGGCCAAACTCCGATACAACCACCACCACGGTGTTGTTCCATTCGTCGCCCAGTGCGTCGGCATAGGCGGCGAGGCCCTTGCCGAGGTTGCTCAGGTTGTTGGCGAGCGGGCCGCTGGTGCTGCCTTGGTTGACGTGGGTGTCCCAACCGCCTACGTCGATAAAGCCCAGGCGATATTGGTCGCGCATCATGGTGGCGATGCGTTGGGTTTCATCGGCAAAGTTCTTGGCGTTGGCGGCGCCGCGATTGGCTTTCATCATTTCGTCTTCCAGTTCTTTGGAGACGCTCTGGCGCAGTTCCAGGCCATCGGCGGCGGCCGCTGCCAGCGTGGTCCCGCGATACATGCCGGCGAGAATGCCGGATTGGCGATCGTCGAACACCGGCTTGGTGTTGCCGCGCAACGAGATGTTGGGCACATCGCGGCCGCTGCCTTGGAAGCTCAGTGGCAAGGCATCGGTAAACGCAATGGCGGGCACGCTGCTCATCTGGCCGGAGAGGCGGCCGAGGAAGCCGGAGCGGAAGTTACTGCGCTCGCCGGTGGCTTCGCCCGATTCGATGTTGTCCTGGGTTTCGAAGTGGCTGCGCGAGAGGTCGTCGGTGCCGGCAAAGGGCACGAAGGCGATCTGGCGCTTTTGCCACAGCGGGTAGATGGAGTCGCGCAGCACCGGGTTAAGGCCCCAGTCGTTGGTGAGGCCGATGGCGCTGTTGGTGTTGTACGGATCAGGCTTGGCGATGGCCAAGGTGGGGCGCGACTCGTAGTAGAAGTCACTGCTGTAGGGAACCAGCAGGTTGTTGCAGTCATAGCCGCCGCGCAGGAACACGAACAGCAGGCGCGGGGAGTTGGCCGGTGCGGCAAACAGCTTGCCCGAGAACGACAGCGCGGGGGCGGCAACGGCGGCCGTGGCGGCGGCGAGCAGAAATTCGCGGCGATTCATGGCGTATGTGCCTCAGCGGTAGTTGAAGTCGGGCGAGGAGAGCAGGAAGGTGTTCCACTCCTGCTGCGAGGTGGCCTTGGCCAACGCATCGCGCGTGGAGGGGCTCAGGCGCGTGTCGAAGGTGTCGTAGTACAGGCGCGTGGTGAGCATCGGGAAGTCGCCGCCCGTCTTGGGCTGGCCTTCCGGCGTGAGCAGGCGGTTGTTGCCGGTGCCGATGGCATTGGCGATTTCAAAGCGCTTGGCCATCTGGCCTGAGCTGGACCAGCCGCTGCCGTCCAGCGGCCAGCCATCGGGCGTGAGTCGCCCGAACACGGGTTCGCCCAGTTGGTTCATCCAGTTGAGCAAGGGCTTGGCGTTGGCGATGGGTTTGCCGTCGTAGGCCATGCGCACGGAGGACGACACGAATTGCATGGGGTCTTTGAATTTTTTGCCGTAGCTGGCGGCGAGTTCCTTGGATTCGAACATGGTGCGCAGCACCTGGGCGATGTCGCCGTCGGTGTGCTGGAAGGTCTTGGCCATTTTGGCGACCAGCGCCGGCGGCGGGTTGTCGGCCACAAAGTACTCGGCGAGCTTGCGGGAGATGAACTGCGCGCACGCCGGCTGGCGGGTGATGAGGTCTACGGCCTTGGTCACTTCGTCAAAGCCGCTGCCTTTGATGGTTTGGCCCAGCAGTATTTTGTCGCTGTAGTCGTGGCGGTTGGGGTTGAATTCGAATAACCCCTTTTGCACGAACATCTGGGCATAGCGCGGGTGTTCGCGCAGGGCGGGGCGGTCGCGCAGCGGTGAGATGCCCGAGCCGGTAAGGATAAGCGCAAGCTGCTGCACATCCTGCTGGGTGTAGCCCGAGCCCACGCCCAGTGTGTGCAGCTCCATCAGTTCGCGCGCGTAGTTTTCGTTGACGTGGCCCTTGGCGTTCTGGGCGTTGTCCAGAAACTCCAGCATGGCCGGGCTTTCCAGCGTGGCCATCACCAGGTCGCGGAACTTGCCCAGCGCGTGCGGACGAATGGTGTTCTGCATGTAGTCGTTGACGACCCAGCGCACGCGGCCCTTGGCGCCATACACACTGAAGTGGTTCAGCCAGAACCACACCATTTGTTCCTTGAGTTGGTTTGGCCCGTAGATGGCGTGCAACATTTCGATCTGCTGGGCTTGTTGCAGCAGGTCGTTGGCGTGCTGCTGTTGCGCTTTCTTGGCGGCGGCCTTGTCGTCGCCGTCGGGCATGCTCTTGATCTTTTCCTGCTCGTCGCGAAGGTTGAGCAGCAGTTGTTCGGTGGGCGTGTTCGCCACTTCGTAGCTGTTGATCAACGCACTGATGGGCGCGGGGAGCGTGTCGCCGTCGCGGTCATCGAGCTGTTCGTCGAGAAAACGCGAGCGGCCCAGTTCGCGGTAGCGGGCTACGGTGGCACTGTCCAGGTCGAAGGTGTCGCGGCGCAGCCACTCAATGTCGTCCTGGCTGAGTGGGCGAGCATCGCGGGCCATGGCCGCCGCGGGGCCCAGCATCAACATCACGCCAAGGGCGACCCATGCAGGGCGGAAGCGGGCAGAGGGCTGTTTCGGCGTGTCGGGCATGCGTCAGGTTCCTGGTGACAGGGGTGAACGACGTCGTCGGCTCGGCAGTGTGAACGCGGCAGACGGCGCGAGGCTGACGCGCGGAATGTGAACTGCGGCGGTTGTTGGGCACCGATTCATGCGCCGAGGCCGCCAACGTGGTCATTTCGTCAACTCGGCGCAAGGAAGGTGTGCGCAGTGCCGTGGGAGCCTTCGTGCACGGCACGGCGTTACGGCGCGTGGCGCGGGGTGGCAGGCGTCACGCTCAGAATTCGTCGAGAAACTCGACGACGGCGCCGAGTAACGAGGCTTCCACCTCGGTCACGGCGCGTACCGCGTCCGCATGCAGTTCGTCGGCCGCCTGCACTTCGATCAGGAAGACATCGGTACCGTTGTCGTCGGTGAGGTCGGTGGAGCTGGTGTCGTCGCGGGCATAGGTTGCCTGATCGTCCAGTTCCTCCACGTGCTCGATACCGTCGATGCCGTGCAGGATGGCGATCAGCGTGTCCGCGTCGTCGCGGTTGGCGGTAAGTCGAATGCGGATCGTGGGCATGGTGGGCGGCTCCCAGGTTCCAGCGTACTCATGCTGCCGCGTGGCATGTTCAGATCAGGTGATCGGCTCGCCTGGGCTACCATGCACGTTTTGCCGGAGATGCCCCGTGGCCAAGATTTACGACCGCGCCTATTTCGACAAGTGGTATCGCCACCCCGACCATACGGTGGCGTCGCCGGCTGAACTCAAGCGCAAGGTGTCGCTGGCCCTTGCCCAGGCGGAGTATTACCTGGGGCGCCCGGTGCGCACCGTGTTGGACGTGGGTTGTGGCGAAGCGCCCTGGCGTGCGCCACTGCGCGCGTTGCGCCCCGGCATCGAGTACCAGGGACTGGATGCCAGCGAGTATGTGGTGGCGCGTTTTGGGCGTAGCCGAAACATTGGGCTGGCGCGTTTTGGGCAGTTGGAATACCTGCGCTTCGATCATCGTTTCGACCTGATCGTATGCACGGACGTGCTGCATTACCTCAAGCCCGCCGAGATTCGCGCGGGGCTCGGCGGCATCAGCGACATGCTGGAGGGCGTGGCGTTTCTGGAGGTATTCACCAACAAAGATGGCGTGGATGGCGACCTGGAGGGTTTCCATGCGCGTGCGCCGTCGTGGTATTTGCGAGCCTTTGGCGAGGCGGGGCTGCTGCCGTGCGGCTCGCACTGCTACCTGGGGCCGCGCCTGGAGCGTCGCGTGGCGGCGCTGGAGCGCGCGCAGTTGCCGACCAAGGTGCGTTGAGGTTTCAGAATTCCAGATGTGCGCGCAGCCCGACGAAGCGCGCGGGGCCACGGTCGCGGTTGTAGCCGGGGTTGTGCACCAGTTGCAGGTCGGGGCTGAGCGTGAGGTGCGCGAGCGGGGTGACGTTGTAATACGCCTCCAGGATCTGCTCGCGGCCGTAGCGCAGCGCGCCATCGCCCAGCACGAAGCCGTCGCCGCCCAGGGCCAGGTAGTCGCGATGATCGCGCGATAGCGCGTTGATGCTCACCGCCACGGCAAAGTGATCCTGCGGGCGGCCCCAGTGCGTGCCCGAGAGCTGGAAGCCGCCGCTGACGGTGCGATCCACTTCGGTGAACACGAAGGATTCGGTGCGGCCGTTGTTCCAGCCCGCGCGCATGAACAAGCCGGTATCGCCGTTGTCCGCGAGCGGCAGTTCGCCGTTGAGGCCGAAGCCATACTTGATGCGGCCGGGTTGGTCGTTCGCGCGTATGTCGGGCACCTGGCCGGTGGCCAGCGCCTGTGCGATTGCCTCGCGATAGATGCCCATGTTGGCGGTGTTGCGAAAGGCGAGAAGGCGCAGCGCCCAGCCCTGTGGGTCGGGTTGCACGGTTAGCTCCACCTGCTGGCCTTGCGCCTGGCTTAGCACGTGGATCAGCGTTTGCCCGTTGGCCGCGGTGGGCATGCGGTAGATGCCGTAGCGCAGGGTCCAGGTGGGATTGACCCAGGCGAGCATGAGGCCTTCGGTGTAGCCGCGCGTGTCGGCGGCGAAGTCCCATGCGGTATTGTTGAACAGCGCCCAGTTCATGAACTGCGTGCGTGTGCTGCCGGCGTAGCGGTTCTTGTCGAAGTCGTCGTTCACGGCCATCTTGCCGACCTTTACTTCAAGGCGGCGGGTGGCTTGCTGTTCGGGTAGTTGATCCTGCGCGCGTTCCACCGGGGCGGTGTCGTCGCCGAGCGGCAAGGTCCAGCGCAGGTAGCGACGCGCCACGTAGGCGCGTTTGCCCAGCGATACGGTGCCGGAGCGGATCACGTCGCCATTGGTGAGGCCGGCCAGGCCGGTGGCGCCGGATACGCCTTCGCCCTTGAACATTTCCATGTCCAGGTAGAACTGCAAGTGCGCAGGCAGCGCGACGCCAACGTAGGCGCCAAAGGTGTGGGAGCGCGCGGCGTCGCCTTGCGGGCGCAGGCTCATGTCGCCGGAGTAGGGCGCGTGCAGCGAGTCCTGGTGCTGGTCGACGAAGGTGTATTGCGCACCCAGCCATTGCGGCACCCAGAGGGCAGGTTCCTCCGCGTGCAGCGCCAGGGGCGCGAGCAGCAGGCAAAGCGCGGCGTGGAGTCGGGCTAGACGCATGCGAGGCAGGCCGTGGGTAAAGGTGGCGAACGATGGCGCCCGATGATGGCACGCCTCAAACAAAAGGCCGCCAAATGGCGGCCTTTTGTGGTGATGCGCTGAGAGGATCAGCCCGCGGAGCGGGAGGCCTTCTTGCGATCGTTTTCCGTCAGGTGCTTCTTGCGCAGACGGATTTCCTTCGGGGTGATTTCCACCAACTCGTCGTCGTCGATGAAGTCCAGGGCCTGCTCCAGCGAGAACTTGATCGCCGGGGTCAGCTGGATCGCGTCGTCCTTGCCCGAGGCGCGCATGTTGGTGAGCGGCTTGGGCTTGATGGCGTTGACGGTGAGGTCGTTGTCCTTGGCGTGGATGCCGACCAGCTGGCCTTCATACACCGAGTCGCCTTCGGCGGCGAACAGCTTGCCGCGCTCCTGCAGCGGGCCAAGCGAGTAGGCCGGGGTGGTGCCGCTGGCGTTGGCGATCATCACGCCGTTGGGGCGCTTGGCGATCTGGCCTTCTTCCTTCGGGCCGTAGTGGTCGAACACGTGGAACAGCAGGCCCGAACCCTGGGTGAGGGTCTTGAACTGGTTCTGGAAGCCGATCAGGCCACGCGCCGGGATCATGTACTCAAGGCGCACGCGGCCCTTGCCATCGGGCTCCATGTTCTTGAGCTGGCCCTTGCGCATGCCCAGGCGCTCCATCACGGGGCCCTGGTGGATTTCTTCCACGTCCACCACCAACTGCTCGATCGGCTCCATCTTCTGGCCGTCGATTTCCTTGATGATCACTTCCGGACGCGATACGGCCAGCTCGTAGCCTTCGCGACGCATGTTTTCGATCAGCACCGACAGGTGCAGTTCGCCACGGCCCGACACGAGGAACTTGTCGGCGTCCGAACCCTGCTCGACCTTCAGGGCCACGTTGTGCACCTGCTCGCGGTCCAGGCGGTCCTTGATCTGGCGGCTGGTGAGGAACTTGCCGCCGGAGAGGTCCTTGTTGCCGGCGAACGGGGAGTTGTTCACCTGGAAGGTCATGCTGATGGTCGGCTCGTCCACGGTCAGCGCCGGCAGCGCTTCGGGCGCGTCCAGGGCGGTGACGGTGTCGGAGATGGTCAGCTCCTGGATGCCCGAGATGGCGACGATGTCACCGGCCTCGGCGCTGTCCTGCTCGATGCGCTCCAGGCCGAGGAAGCCCAGCACCTGCAGCACCTTGCCCTGGCGCTTCTTGCCTTCGCGGTCGATCACGGCCACCGGCATGTTCTTCTTGAGCGTGCCGCGCTGGATGCGACCAATGCCGATCACGCCGACGAAGTTGTTGTAGTCCAGCTGGCTGATGCGCATCTGGAACGGGCCTTCCGGGTCCACGTCCGGCTTGGGCGCGTGGTCCATGATGGCCTGGTACAGCGGGGTCATGTCGCCTTCGCGCACTTCCGGGTCGAGGCTGGCGTAGCCGTTAAGGGCCGACGCGTAGACGATCGGGAATTCCATCTGCTCGGGCGTGGCGCCCAGGCGATCGAACAGATCCCACACCTGTTCCACCACCCACTCGGGGCGTGCGCCGGGGCGGTCGATCTTGTTCACCACCACGATGGGCTTGAAGCCCATGGCGAAGGCCTTCTGGGTCACGAAGCGCGTCTGCGGCATCGGGCCGTCCATCGCGTCCACCAGGATCAGCACGGTGTCCACCATCGACAGCACGCGCTCCACCTCGCCACCGAAGTCGGCGTGGCCTGGGGTGTCGACGATGTTGATGCGGTTGCCCTGCCAGGTGATGGCCGTGTTCTTGGCCAGGATGGTGATGCCGCGTTCCTTTTCCTGGTCGTTGCTGTCCATCACGCGCTCGGCCAGCACGGTGCGCTCGGAGAGCGTGCCGGACTGTTTCAGCAGCTGATCGACGAGCGTGGTCTTGCCGTGGTCGACGTGGGCGACGATGGCGATATTGCGCAGATTTTCGATGGACATGAGTTTGACTCGGGCGGCTCGTGGCCGTCGCGTAGGGTTTTGAAAGGCGAATCGGTCAATTATACGGGCTTATGTGACAGCTTGCTTGAAGTCACCTACGCATCCGTCAATGAGAATCCGCTGATTAGGCGATGGGTCGAAGGGCTTGGTTCAGCTTTTTGTGCATAGCTGTTTGATTATCAAGCCTATTTCTTTTCGGCCTGGCAGCCTGTGGTTCATTTGCTTCCGTTCAGGCAAAGAAAAACGGCCCGCTGGATCGAGCCAGCGGGCCGTGCGGGGAGGCAAGCGGTGGGTGGTCGGGTCAGACCAGGCCGGTGAAGCCGTAGACGGCGATCACCACGAACACGGCCACGGTCTTGATGACCGTAATGGCGAAAATGTCGCGGTAGGACTGGCGATGGGTCAGCCCCGTTACGGCCAGCAAGGTAATCACCGCGCCGTTGTGGGGCAGGGTGTCCATGCCACCGGAGGCCATGGCCGCCACACGGTGCAGCACTTCCATGGGAATGCCGGCGGCCTGCGCGTTGTGTATGAAGGTTTCGGCCATGGCGGCCAGCGCAATGCCCATGCCGCCCGAGGCGGAGCCGGTAGTGCCGGCCAGCGCGGTCACCGTCACCGCCTCGTTCACCAGCGGATGCGGGATGGCGTGCAGGGCGTTGGCGATGACGCGGAAGCCCGGCAGCGCGGCGATGACCGCGCCAAAGCCGTATTCGGACGCCGTGTTCATGGAGGCCAGCAGGGCGCCGGAAACCGCTACTTTGCTGCCCTCGGCGAAACGCTGCACCACCGGACGCCAGGCGAACAGCAGCACGCAGGCAATGCCGGCAAGCAGCGCGCCTTCCACCGCCCATATCGCGGCGACCTTGGTTACCTCTTGCACCACAGGCTTGGCCTCGCCGATCACCGCGGGCGCGAACGAGTGGCTGGCACCGTACAGCTTGGGAATGGCATCGCCCAGCAGCTTGTTGATCACGCCGACCACCACCAGCGGCAGCAGGGCCACCAGCGGGTGCGCCAGCTTGCCACCTTCGAACGGTGCCGGCTCATTGACCAGCGAGCCGCCATAACCTTCGCCAGCCGCTGCCGCCTTGCGGCGTCGCGATTCCAGGTAAGCCAGGCCTACGGCCAGAATGAAAACGCCACCCAGAACACCCAGCCACGGTGCGGCCCACGCGTTGGTACCGAAAAAGGCGGTGGGAATGATGTTCTGGATCTGCGGCGTGCCCGGCAGCGAATCCATGGTGAAGGTGAACGCGCCTAGCGCGATGGTGCCCGGGATAAGCCGCTTGGGGATGTTCGACTGGCGAAACAGCTCGGCCGCGAACGGATACACCGCAAACACCACCACGAACAGCGACACGCCGCCGTAGGTGAGCAGCGCGCACACCAACACGATGGACAACATGGCGCGGCTGCGCCCGACCAGGCCGATGGTGCCGGCCACGATGGCCTTGGAGAAGCCGGACAGTTCGATCAGCTTGCCGAACAGCGCGCCGAGCATGAACACGGGGAAATACAGCTTGAGAAAGCCCACCATCTTGTCCATGAACAAGCCGGTGAACATGGGCGCGACCAGCGATGGGTCGGTGAGCAGCACCGCGCCCAGCGCCGCGATGGGCGCGAACAGGATCACGCTGTAGCCGCGATACGCCGCCAACATCAGAAAACACAGTGCGGCCAGCACGATCAAAAATGCCATGAGTCGATTCCCGGGACGCCCATCATGGGCATCATTGGGCGGCGAGTATCCAAAGCTGCACCCGGCGGCGGCACTGTACCAAGGTACAAGTGTGGCCCGCGATGGGGCTGCCTAAGCTCCACGGCATTCGGCGTCCTGCGTCCGCGGGAGGCGACAAAACGAGGGGATGGGGGATATGAAGCGCACGCACCTGAGTCTGGCGATCGGTCTTGCTGTAGGTCTTTCCTGCTTTGCTGTGGCGCACGCGGATGACGCGCCGCAAAGCACCAGCACCACGGCCAAACCCTCAGAAGCCAAGCAACTGGAGGGCGTGAAGGTCACCGCACGCAAGCGCGAGGAAACCCTGCAGGACGTACCCATCGCCGTCAGCGCGTTCACCGCGCAAAGCCTGTACACCCAGAACGTGCAGAACCTCGGCGACCTGCAGGGCAAGGTGCCTTCGCTGCAGGTGTACGCGGCGCGCGGCTCCAACACCACGCTCACCGCCTACATTCGCGGCGTAGGCCAGGCCGACCCCACCTGGGGCTTCGATCCGGGGGTGGGCATTTACCTGGATGATGTCTACCTGGCGCGCCCGCAGGGCGCCTTGCTCGACGTGTTCGACACCAACCGCATCGAAGTGCTGCGCGGCCCGCAGGGTTCGCTGTACGGCAAGAACACCATCGGCGGCGCGATCAAGTACGTGTCCAACCCGCTGCCCACCCAGACCCAGGGCGCGGTGGAAGGCACGGTGGGCACGCACGGCGAAAAGGACATCAAGGCCAACGTGGCCGGCGCCACCAGCGACGGTGTGTGGCGCGGCCGTATCGCCTACGCCAGCGAACATAACGATGGCTTTGGTGAGGACGTGATCACTGGCAGCCGTAACGGCAACAAGAACACCAACGCCGCGCGCGCATCGCTGGGCTTCTTCCCGTCCAATGATTTCAACGCGCAGTTCACGGTGGATGGCCTGCGAGACAATTCCAACCCGCGCGGCGCCAAGATGCTCGTCGCCAACAAGTTCGACCCCACGTACGCGCCGCTCTCCAGCGATTTCGACACGCGCAGCGGCATGCCGGCACTGAACCAGACCAAGCTGTGGGGCACCGGGCTCACCCTCAACTGGATCGCCAGCCAGGAGTGGACGCTCAAGTCGGTGACCGCGTATCGCGGCTCCTCCACCAACACCGATATCGATTTCGATACCTTGCCGGAGAAGATCGCCGACGTGTCGGCGGTGTACAAGGATCACCAGTTCAGCCAGGAGCTGCAGGCCAACTACGACAGTGGCGGCAGCGTGCACGGCGTGTTCGGCCTGTACTACTTCGACGGCACCGCCAAGGGCGCCATCCACAACATCTTCCTCGGCTCGCCGCCGTACTACCCCCTGTATTCGCTCTACGGCAGCACTGGCGGCAGCATCGGCACCAAGAGTTATGCCGGCTACGGCGACTTCACCTGGGACATCAGCCCGCAGTGGAGCCTGGACGTGGGCCTGCGCTACACCAACGAGAAGAAGACCGCGCTGATCCAGAACTACGCGTTCGCCGATGCTACCTTCACCACGCCGGTGGCGACGCTCGCGAACTTCAATGGTTCGCACACCTCGCACAACCTGTCGCCCAAGGTGTCGCTGGATTACGCGGCCAGCGACCAGATCAAGCTCTACGCCAGCTACAGCGAAGGCTTTCACTCCGGTGGCTACAACATCCGCGCCAACTGCTCGGCCATTCCGCAGTCGTGCCGTCCGATCGCCGACGAAAAGGTGCAGTCGTACGAGCTGGGCAGCAAGATGTCGTTTTTCGACGATAGCCTGATGATGAATACGGCGTTGTTCCACAACGTGTATTCGGACATCCAGCTCTCGGTGTTCACCTCCTACACGCTGCCCAACGGCACGCAGGGCTTCTTCGGTGATTTCACCAATGCGGGCAAGGGCCATATCGACGGCCTGGAAGAGGAGTTCGCCTGGAAGCCGGCGGAGAACTGGACCTTCAGCGGCAATTTCGCCTACCTGCACACCAAGTACACGCAGTTCCTCAGCAGCGGCGTGAACATCGCCGACCAGCAACGCTTTACCAATGCGCCCAAGTGGTCCGGCGGCCTGAACCTCGAACACACCATTCCGCTGGACAACGGCGGCAGCATCAGCGGTCGCATCAACTACACGTACCAGACCAGCGTGTATCCGGAGACCACCTTGTCGCCGCTGATCATGCAGCCCTCGTACGGCTTGTGGAATGCGGGCTTGATCTGGCGCATCAACCAGCCGTGGACCCTGAACCTGCAGGGCACCAACCTGGCCAACAAGTCCTATCGCACCACCGGCTACAACATTGCCTCGCTCGGCATCGTCACGGGTTTCTACGGTGCGCCGCGCATGGTCACGCTGTCGGCTCGCTACACGTTCTAACCTCTACCGCAGGAGAAGCGCATGCGCCGTCTGGCCAGTCTGTTGTTCGTCATGGGTTGGCTGGCCGGCGTCGCGTGCGCCGACGAGGCGGCGCCGTTGCCCCGGCTCACGCTGGACCCCGCCCGCGTCGCGGTGGCGGGGCTGTCCTCCGGGGCCTATATGGCAACCCAGGTGCAGATGGCCTATCCGGAGTGGTTCCCCTCCGCCGCACTGGTGGCGGGTGGCCCGTTCGGTTGCGCGGCGGGGCGCCTGGATCTCGCGCTCAGTACGTGCATGAAGGGCGTGCCCGCGCCCGACGCCGCCGCGCTCGCCACGCGTGCCACGCAGCGAGCGGCCTCCGGTGAGATCGGTCCATTGAAAGACCTGGCACACGGCCGGGTCTACGTGCTGCACGGCAAGGACGACGCCGTCGTGTCGCCGGTGGTGGCCGGTGCCGCCGCGCAGTTCTACGAGCACCTGCGCGAGGACACGCCGGCGCTCAAGAGTCTTCAGGTGCATGAGGATGGCGCGCGAGCGTTCGCGCACAACCTGCCCATTGCCGCCGCAGGCGATGATTGCGACAAATCGGTATCGCCTTTTTTGGGACATTGCGGCTTTGATGCGGCCGGCGAAATCTTTGGGCAGATGTTCGGCAAGTCCGCGCGAGCGGCGGGTGCCGCCAAGGGCGAGCTGCGCCGCTTCAACCAGGATACGTATCGCCCGGATGGCGCCGATGCATTCATGGCGAGCGAGGGCTATATCTACCTGCCGCCCGACTGCGTGGCCGGCAAACGCTGCGGCCTGCTGGTGGCCTTTCATGGCTGCAAGCAGAACGCGGACACCGTGGGCGAGGCGTTCGTGAAGGATGCCGGCTTCAATCGCTGGGCCGACGTCTACGATGTGGCGGTCCTGTATCCTCAGACCCGCGCAAGTACCGCGCCTTTGAATCCGCAAGCATGCTGGGACTGGTGGGGATATTCCGGAGCCGATTACGACAGCCGCCAGGGCGTGCAGCTGCGCTGGCTGGTCACGGCCGTGAAGGCACTGGGTCTTTCGCACTGAGGCATGGCGTGCACGCCCGTAACGGCGTAGCGGGTGGGTTTTCGTGCTGACCGGCGCCACCATCACCACGGCGGGGCTGATCTGGCTGGGCTTGCTGTTCGGCGTGGCTCTGGTGGGCGAGCGCCGGCCGGCGTGGTTCGAACGACGCTGGGCGGTGGTGTATGCGCTGTCGCTGGCCATCCACTGCACCTCGTGGACGTTCTACGGCACGGTGACGCAGGCCAGCCGTTCTGGCTGGTGGCTACCACCGACCTTTGTCGGCGCGATCCTCATGTACATCTTCGCCATCGGCGTATTGCGGCGGCTGGTGCAACTGGCGCGCGACTACAACGCCGGCTCGCTGGCGGACTTGATCGCAGTGCGATTGGGCCGCCATAGCGGGCTCGCTGCGCTGGTGACGGTGGTGGTGCTGATCGGCATCGTGCCGTACATCGCACTGCAACTTAAGGCGGTGGCGATGAGCTACGGCATGCTCAGTCGCGGCCAGTTGTCCGAAGCCGACCCCTGGCAGGACAGCGCACTTTATGTGGCCCTGCTCATGGCCTTGTTCGCGATGCTGTTCGGTACGCGCCGTGCCTCGGCCATGGCGCATAACCGTGGCTTGGTGCTGGCCATGGCGTTCGAGTCGCTGTTCAAGCTGGGCGCGATGCTGGCGCTGGGCACCTTACTGCTGTCGCCGACCAGTCGCACGTTGATGGCGAGCGCGCCCGTACAGCACGACAGCAATGGATTTCCCGCGCTGATTCTGCTTGGCGCGTTGGCCATGTTCACGCTGCCGCATCAGTTCCATGCAGGTGTGGTGGAGTGCCGCGACAACAGTCATCTGCGCACGGCGCGCTGGTTGTTTCCGCTGTACATGCTGCTGATCTCGCTGCCGATCCTGCCGCTGGCCAAGCTGGGTGATGCGTGGCTTGGCCCGGGCGGCGTGCCGTCGGATCTGTACGTGTTGGCGTTGCCGCTGGCGCGCGGCGAACACGGGTTGGCGCTGGTGGCTTTCTTGGGTGGCCTCAGCGCCGCCACGAGCATGGTGGTGGTGGCGACGCTGGCACTGAGCTTGATGATCGTGAACCACTTCATCGCACCGCTGCGCGTGCGCGCGGGTTGGGGACGCGACGAGCAGGGCGACCTGCGCGGCGAGGTGCTCAACCAGCGTCGCGTGGCGATTCTCGCGGTGATCCTGCTGGCGTGGGGCTATAGCCGCGTGCTTGCGCGCAACGATGCGCTGGCCGACATCGGCGCGATTTCGTTCTCCGCGTTGGCTGGGCTGGCACCCGCGCTGCTGGTGGCGATCTATCGCCCGCAACTGGGGCCGCGCGCGGTCGCTGCCGGCCTGGCCGTGGGCACGCTGGTGTGGTTGTACGTGTTGCTGCCCACCATGCAGGCGCATCACACGGCGTGGTTGCGCGAAGGACCGCTGGGGGTGGCATGGCTGGCCCCGCAAGGTTTGCTTGGCCTGGGCGATTGGAGCACGTTGGGTCGTGCGGTGGTGCTCAGCTTGTTGGCGAACGTCGCCACCATGTTTCTGGTAGCGGGTTCGCGTTACGGCCATGCGCCGCACGCAGCCAGCGTGGGCGATCTGGGCGTGGCCGAGTTGCGCGCGCTCGCCATGCGCTTTCTGCCGGTGGATCGTGTCGCCCACTTGTTCGACGATGCACCGAGCGTCGGCGTGGCCGGACACACGCGCGTTGCGGCGGTGGAGCACGACCTGGCGGCGGTGATCGGTGCTTCGTCCGCACGCCTGTTGTTGGAGCTGGTGCGTCAACAAGGGCGCGCCGAGCTGGACACCGTGGCCGCCATCGTCGACGAGGCCGCGCAAGATCTTCGCTTCAACCAGCGCGTGCTGGAGGCGGCGCTGGAAAACATGAGCCAGGGCATCTGCGTGGTGGATGCGGACTTGCGCCTGGTCGCCTGGAATAGTCGCTACGCGAGCCTGTTCGGTTATCCGCGCGACTTGCTGCACGTGGGGCGGCCTGTGGCCGACCTTACGCGCTACAACATCGAGCGCGGCATGATCGGCCCCGGTGAGCTGGAGACGCGCGTGCAGCAGCGCCTAACGCACATGCGCGCCGGCACGCAGCATTTGTCCGAGCGGCGTTTTCCCGATGGCACGGTGGTGGAGATTCGCGGCAACCCGATGCCGGGCGGCGGGTTTGTCGCCACGTTTACCGATGTGACGGCGTTCCGGCGCGCCGAGGCGGCGCTCAAGGCGGCCAACGAAACCTTGGAGTTGCGCGTGGCCGAGCGCACGCGCGAACTGGCCGCCGCCACCGACGATGCGCAGCGCGCCAACGCGGCCAAGAGTCGTTTCCTGGCGGCCGTAAGCCATGACCTGATGCAGCCGCTGCACGCGGCGCAATTGTTCGCCCATACCTTGGTGGAGCGCGGCAGCGACCACGCCACCGGGCGACACCTGCACGGCGCCCTGGCCGCCACCGAAGGCCTGCTCGCGGGCCTGCTCGACATGGCGCGCCTGGAATCCGGGCGCTTGCAGGCGCAGCCGCGCGACTTTGCGCTAGCCGACGTGCTCGACCCGCTGGCGGCCGAGTTCAGGGCGCTGGCGGCCGATCGCGGCATTCGCTTCGACGTGGTGCGCACCCGCCTGTGGGTGCATTCGGATCCGCAGCTCTTGCGTCGCGTATTGCAGAACTTTCTTTCCAACGCCTTGCGCTATGCGGAGGGCGGACGCGTGCTGCTTGGCTTGCGTCGCCGCGGCACGCAGTTGCGGTTGGAGGTGTGGGACAACGGGCCGGGCATTGCGCCGGCAGAGCAGCATTTGATCTTCGAGGAATTCCGGCGCGGCAGCGCGGCGGGCGGTCAGGGGTTGGGTCTGGGCTTGTCCATTGCACAGCGCATGGCGGCGTTGCTCGATCATCCGTTGGGGCTGCGCTCCTGGAGCGGTCGCGGCAGCGTGTTCCAACTGAGCGTGCCGCTCGCCCAGGCGGCTGCCACGCCCATGCAGGAGGTGATGCAGCCGCAGCCGTTGCCGGCCGGGCGCGCGTTGGTGCTGGATAACGAGCCCGCGGCGCTTTCGGCGCTGAGCGTGTTGCTCACCGGTTGGGGTTGGCAGGTGCACGCTGCACGCACAGTGGAACAGGCGCAGGCGGCACCGTGGCCGGCGGATCTGCACATCTTCGACTATCACCTCGATGCGGGGCGCACCGGATTGGATGTGCTGCACGCGTTGGGCGAAGCCGCGCGTGACGTGCCCACCGTGATTCTCACGGCCGATCGCGATGGCGAATTACGCCAACGCCTGCTCGATCGCGGTATCGGCGTGCTCTACAAGCCGCTCAAGCCGCTGGCGCTGCGCCAAGTGTTGCAGCGTGTGGTGGTGGCGCGGCGATAAGCCTTGCGTTGGATCGGGCGGGTCATGGCCGCCCTTGCGGAATGACGGGCCAAACCAGCGCAACGCGGGCTACGTGCCAATCGAGAACAGGTGCTTAGGGGCGCGCGCTGTCGCCCAGGTCCAGCGAACGCAACAACACGCCAGCCTGCGTGCGGTTGCGCACGCCGAGCTTTTCGAAGATGGCGGTGACATGCGCCTTGACGGTGCGTTCCTGGATGGTCAGCCGGTCGGCGATCTGCTTGTTGAGCAGGCCTTCGCCGAGCAAGGCGAGCACGCGGTACTGCTGTTCGGTGAGGCGGGCAAGGCGGCCGGCCAGATCCACGTCGGCCGGGTCGGCGGGCAGTGCGGCCACGGCTTGCGCCAGTTCCTTGGGCAGCCAGCTGCCGCAGTCCAGCACCTGGCGGATCGCTTGGGCGATATCGCCGGGGCTCGCGCTCTTGGGGATATAGCCGGCGGCGCCATGATCCAGCGCGCGACGTACCGTACGCGGTTCCTCATGCGCCGATACCACCAGCACGGCCACGCCAGGGTGCTGTCCCCGCAGCGTGGCGAGCCCCGAGAGCCCTTGGCTGCCCGGCATGTGCAGATCGAGCAGCACCAGGTCGATATCGGCATCGTTGGCCAGTGCGTCGAGCACGCCGGCGAGGTCGGCCGCTTCCACCACGCTGCAATCGGCCACGCTCTCGCTGGCCGCTTGGCGCAGTGCAGCACGGAACAGGGGGTGGTCGTCGGCAATAAGCAGGCGTGTCATGGCCGACGACGTTAGCGGGGCGCGCGGTCGGCGTCGAGGTGCGAACGGCATATTCGCTGCAACGGCCCGCCTCCTCACCTCGCCGTGTCCTGCCTTGTGCTGGACTTTCGTACGATGGTGAGCTTGCTCCCGCTTGCTATGGTGGACGGCATGATCAATCGCATCCCCCGTTGGATAGTGCTGCTCGCGCCCTTGGTGGCGTCCTGTGCCGGCACGCCCGCGACCAAGGAGTCCGGCATGCACAACCCTGATTTCGTGCGCGGCGAGGTGCGTGTCACGGAGCACCGCGATGGCGACGACTTGCTCAGCGCGGGCTTGGGCCTGGCCGGGCTGGCCGGCGCGCCCGCGCCGTTTGCGCATCCCGCGCAGCCCACGCCGCAAGAGTTGCGGCGCCGGGCCATTCAAACCAGTTGGAAGGGCATCGCCGACCTGGGGCCGCAAGGGGGCTACGGGAAAGTGTATGGCGCGGTGCCCACGGTACCGGGGCGCGAATACCAGGCATTTGCCTGGATACCCGGCGCGCACTCGCCGCACCGCGTGTTGTTGCAGGTGCCGGATCAGTTCGATCGCACTCATCGCTGCCTGGTGGTGACGGCGTCCTCCGGGTCGCGCGGCATCTATGGCGCCATTGCGCTGGCCGGCGCCTGGGGCCTGCCGCGCGGCTGCGCCGTGGCCTATACCGACAAGGGCACCGGCGCTGGTTATTTCGACCTTGCCACCGACACTGGCGTAAAGCTGGACGGCACGCGCGCGCATCGCGGCGAGGCCATGCTGGAATTCGAGCCACAGGCGGGTGGCCCGCGCGAAGGCGTGGCCGTCAAGCACGTGCATTCGGGTGACAACCCCGAGGCCGACTGGGGCCGCCATGTATTGCAGGCTGCCCAGTTCGGCCTGGCCATGCTCGATCGCGCGTTCCCCGACCAGGCGCCGTTCACGGCAGAAAACACGCGCATCATCGCCACCGGTGTTTCCAATGGCGGTGGCGCCGTGCTGCAGGCGGCGGGGCTGGACGATACACACCTGCTCGCGGGCGTGGTGGCGTTGGAGCCCAACGTAAACGTGCCGGGGCAGGGCCGCACGCTGTACGACTACGCCACCGATGCTTCGATCTGGCTGCCTTGCGCCTTGATGGATGCGCGCTTCGATCATGCACCCATGGCGCGCACGCCCAAGGGCGAAACGCCGCCCGCGTGGGCGCAACGTTGTCACCAGTTGCATCAGCATGGCCTGGTCAGCGGCACCAAGGTAAGCGCGCAGGCCGCCCAAGCGTATGAGCACCTGCGTGCCGACGGCTGGACCGACGAGGCGATGGCCACCGCGGCATCCACCACCGCGCTGGATTTGTGGCGCGCCGTAACGGCCGGTTATGCCTCGGCCTATATGCGCAAAGGCCCGGGCGACATGCCCTGTGGTTTCCACTACGCGCTCACCGGCAAGCCCGATGAAGCCGCGCGCGCATCCTGGTGGGCCGATGCGTCCGGCATCCCGCCGGGCAATGGCGTGGCCCTGCTGGGCGGCACCGATCACTCGGAAGATCCCAGCTTGCCGGGCGCACTGTGCCTGCGCTCGCTTTGGGAGGACACCGATGCAAGCACCCAGGCGTTGCGTGACGGGGTGGCCGCCACCCAAGTGAAGCCGCCGCGTGCAAGCTTGCCGCTGTGGGTCGTGCATGGCGCAGCCGATGGCCTGCTGCCCACCAGCTTCACCTCCGAACCCTATGTCGCATGGGCTCGCGCCAAAGGTGCCCACCCGCTGTATTGGCGGGTGCCTTACGCGCAGCATTTCGATGCGTTCCTCGCCATCCCCGGCTTCGGTGACCAGCATGTGCCGCTGTTGCCCTACGGCTACGCAGCACTGGATCGCCTGTGGGTCCACCTGTTCCAGGGGGCGCCCTGGCCGGCACTGGTGCCCACGCCCAGCCCCAAGCCGCGCGGTGCGGGTGCGCTGACGGCGGAACAACTGGCGCTGCCAGCGCCGTGGGTGCCTGGCCCGGGGTAAGCGGCAGGCTCGGTAGGGGCCAAGCGCCTGCTTTCGGCCCCTATAGGCAGTGCCGAGAGATCGCGAACCGGCGCTGACATCGACGTGACCTGGGGTATCCTTGGCGGCCCGCAGGGCGCCTGTGGCGGCGTGCTGCTTTTGAAAAACAAGGATTTCCGATGACCATCAACGTCACCATGACCACCAACCGCGGTCCGATCCACCTGCGCCTGCACGATGACAAGACCCCGGTGACGGTGGCCAGCTTCGTCAACCTGGCGCGTCGCGGTTATTACGACGGCCTGCCGTTCCACCGCGTGATCGCCGACTTCATGATCCAGGGCGGTTGCCCGGAAGGCAGTGGTCGCGGTGGCCCGGGTTATCGTTTCGAGGACGAGTTCGACGCCTCGCTGCGTCATGACAAGCCGGGCGTGCTGTCGATGGCCAACGCCGGTCCGCGCACCAATGGCAGCCAGTTCTTCATCACCCATGGCGCCACGCCGTGGCTGGATGGCAAGCACAGCGTGTTCGGCGAAGTGGTGGGTGCGGCTGACCAGGCGGTGGTCGATGCCATTCGCCAGGGCGACACCATCGAAACGGTCACCGTGGAAGGCGACGTCGATGCACTGCTGGCCGCCCAGGCCGAGCGCGTGAAGGAATGGAACGACGTGCTGGATCAGCGCGCCTGAGCGCCAACGTCCACATGACGTGAACGAGGCCGTCGCTCCCCTGGGGCGGCGGCCTTTTTCTTTGGTGCGTTGTCATGGCTATGCGTGATCGAGCGGCCTAGAATCGAACGGCTCCACGCGATGCACGATCTGCGTCCTCCCACACTCAAGGAGATGTCGTCATGTCTTTCCTCAATGATCTGCTTGGCGCTGCCCAGGGCAACCAGGCCGGTGGTTCCTCGCTCGTCTCGGTAGCCGGCCAGCTGATTGAAAAGGCAGGCGGCGTGCAGGGCCTGGTGGCCATGTTGCAGCAGCATGGGCTGGGCGACGCTGTCCAGTCCTGGGTAGGCACGGGAGCCAACCAGGCGGTATCCGGCGATCAGCTGGGGCAGGCCCTGCAAAACGGCGGACTGGGTTCGCTGGTGCAGGAGGCAGCCGGCAAGCTGGGCGTAGACCAAAACCAGTTGCTAGGCCAGCTTTCGCAGGTGCTGCCGCACGCCGTGGATCACCTCACGCCAAACGGTGAAGTGCCAGCGCAGGGCGGTGGCTTTGACCTGGGTGCGCTTACCTCGCTGGCGGGCAAGCTGTTCGGCGGCGGCAGCAGCGCTGCCTGAGTGGATTCGACAAAGCGCCCGGCGGTGCGCAAGGCACCGCCAGGGCAGCCGGCGTCACGAGGTGGCGTTGCGGCGGAACACCGCGTGGTAGATCACCAGCAGGATCACGGCGCCGCCGATCGATCCCAGGAAATGCACGAACCCGGTTTCGCCCCACCACCCCAGCTTTTCGCCGATGAAGGTGGAAATAAACGAACCGGCAATACCGAGGATGGCGGTGATGATGAAGCCCATCGCCTCCTTGCCAGGCGTGAGCGCCTTGGCAATGATGCCGACGACCAGACCGACGATGATTACCCATAGCCAATGCATAAGCATTTGTCCTTGGTGAGTGTTCGGAAGGTTTCCTGTGCACCCCAGCCAGGCCCCGTCCCATAGGCCCGTTGCCGCCGCGCCCAGGGCACTCCCTGCCGGGCGGGTGGCGCGCTCATGATGCAACGACACGAAGGCGTCTGCACCTGCGACGGATGGACGATGCAGGCTGGCGTCACTTTCGCGAAAGCGTGCGCGTTCTTGCACCTGTAACTGGTTGAACTCACTCGATTCCTCCGCCTGCGGGCCGGTGGCAGCTCCAGGGCGGGCCAGGCGTCAATGCGCCGAACGTCGGGGGGAGGGTAGGCGGATGACGCGCCGCCGCATGCTAAAATTGCCGGGTTTGCTGTCTTCGTCCCCACTCACGAGGAAGTCATGCCCCAGCTTGCCCAGCGTGTCGGTCGCGCCAAGCCCAGCGCGATCATGGTCATCGCCGAAAAGGCCAAGCAGCTCAAGGCTGCCGGTCGCGACATCATCAGCTTCTCCATTGGCGTTCCCAACTTTCTGCCCGGCGAGCACGTCTACGCCGCCGCACGCGAGGCGCTTGCGCACGACTCCGGCCAGTACGGCAGCAACCGCGGTGCGGACGCGCTGCTGGATGCCTTCCTGGTGCACATCGAAAAGCTGGGCTTCGTGGGTTACGGCCGCAGCCATCTCTCGGTAGGCATCGGCGCCAAGCAGGTGCTGTACAACCTGGCCGAAGCGCTGCTCAACGAGGGCGAGGAAATCGCTTTTGCCGCACCGTACTGGACCACCTACCACGACATCGCCGACATCGTGGGCGCCAAGGCCAACGTGCTGCACTGCGGCCCGGAGCAGCACTACAAACTCACGCCGGCCCAGCTTGATGCCGCGCTGGCACGCAAGCCCAAGGTGTTCCTGTTCAACAACCCGTCCAACCCCACCGGCATGGTCTATACGCGCGACGAAATCGCGGCGCTGGCGGAGGTGCTGGTGAAGTATCCCGATACCTGGATCATCACCGACGACATCTACAACTCCATGGTGTTCGACGGCATCGGCTATCACAACTTCGTGCACGTGAAGCCGGAGCTGAAGGATCGCCTGATCTTCGTGGACTCGGTATCCAAAACCTACGGCATGCCCGGTTGGCGCGTGGGCCTGATTGCCGGCCCCGAAGCGGTGGCCAAGGCCATCACCACGCTCAACTCCAATCACATCACCAGCGTGCCGGAAGTGATCACGGCAGCGGCCGTGGCTGCGTTCAGCGGCCCGCAAGATGTGCCCGAAGCCAAGTGCAAGGAATTCGCCGGCAAGCGCGACCAGGTGGTCGCCGCGCTGCGTGCGATCCCCGGCGTGGTGTGCCCGACACCGCAGGGTGCGTTCTACGCGTTCCCCGATGTGTCCGTGGCCTTCGGCAAGAGCCACAACGGCGTGCGCATCAACAACGACGTGGAGTTCTGCGCCGCACTGCTGGAAGCCAAGGGCGTGGCCTGCGTGCCCGGCTCGGCCTTCGGCGAGCCGCGCGCCATGCGCATTTCCTATACCTGCCCGACCGCACAATTGCAGCCCGGGCTGGAACGTATCCAGGCGTTCTTTGCAGAACTCACCTGATGATCTTGGGGCCCGTGCCGTCCGGCGCGGGCCTTATTTTTTGTTAGATAGCCCAAGTTGAAGGAGTTTCCCCGATGAAAGCCCCCGTTCGTGTTGCCGTTACCGGCGCTGCCGGCCAGATCGGTTACGCCCTGCTGTTCCGCATTGCCGCGGGCGACATGCTGGGCCCGGACCAGCCGGTGATCCTGCACCTGCTGGAAATCACCCCGGCGCTGCCCGCGCTGCAGGGCGTGGTGATGGAACTCAACGACTGCGCGTTCCCGACGCTGGCTGGCGTGGTTGCCACCGACGACGTGAACGTTGCCTTCAAGGACGTGGACTACGCCCTGCTGGTCGGCGCGCGTCCGCGCGGCCCGGGCATGGAGCGCAAGGACCTGCTGGAAGCCAACGGCGCCATCTTCGGCCCGCAGGGCAAGGCCCTGAACGATCACGCCAAGCGTGACGTGAAGGTGCTGGTGGTGGGCAACCCGGCCAACACCAACGCGCTGATCGCTCAGCAGAACGCCCCGGACCTGGACCCCAAGTGCTTCACCGCCATGGTGCGCCTGGACCACAACCGCGCCCTGTCGCAGCTGGCCGAGAAGACCGGCAAGCACAGCACCGACATCAAGAAGATGACCATCTGGGGCAACCACAGCTCCACCCAGTACCCGGACCTGCACCACACCACCGTGGACGGCAAGGCTGCGCTGTCGCTGGTCGATCAGGCTTGGTACGAGAGCGACTTCATCCCGACCGTGCAGCAGCGCGGCGCGGCCATCATCAAGGCGCGTGGCGCCTCGTCGGCCGCATCGGCCGCGTCGGCTGCCATCGATCACATGCGCACCTGGGCGCAGGGCACCGCCGAAGGTGACTGGGCCTCGATGGGTATTCCGTCGGACGGCTCCTACGGCATCGCCCCGGGCGTGATCTACGGCTACCCGGTCACCGTGAAGGATGGCAAGTACGCCATCGTGCAGGGCCTGGAAATCAATGATTTCTCGCGCGCCCGCATGGATGCCACCGACAAGGAACTGCGCGAAGAGCGCGCCGGCGTCGAGCACCTGTTCGCCAAGAAGTAAGTTGACCCGCCCCCGCCTCGTGCGGGGGCGATGGTCGGCGGTCCGCACATGCACACCATTCTGATCGCCGACGATCACCCGATGTTTCGCGCAGCGCTGCAAGAGGCGCTGCGCGAAATCGCTCCCGACGCCCGCGTGTTGGAAGCAGCCAGCCAAGACGAACTCACGGCCATCGCGCAGCAGGAGTCGTCGCTTACCCTCGCCCTGCTTGACCTCGCCATGCCCGGAAGCACGGGCTGCTCCGCGCTCCATGCGCTGCGCCGCTTGCTCCCTGCGTTGCCCGTATTGGTCATCTCCGCGCAGGAGCAGCCGCTCGTCGTGCAACAGGTGTATCAAGCTGGCGCGGTTGGCTTTGTGTCCAAAGCGGCTTCCATCGACACCTACGTGCGAGCGATACGCGCCGTGCTGGCGGGTTCGCGTTGGTTCGTGGTCGCGCCCGACATGGCCGGGCCGAGCGAGGACGCCATGGCCGCGCGCGTACTGTGCTTGTCGCCGCCCCAACAACGGGTGCTGGCGCTGCTGGGCCAGGGCTTGTTCAACAAGCAGATCGCCGATCGCATGGGCCTGGCGGAGAACACGGTAAAAACGCACGTGGCCGCGGTGCTGCGCAAACTGGGCTGCCGTTCGCGCACCCAGGCGGCAGGGTTCGCACGCTGGCTCTCAGCATCCGACGAATCAAACGACGCGCTGGATTGAGCCAACGCAAAAGCGCCCCGCACAAGCGGGGCGCCATGGTCGCGATAACGCGCGACGAGTGAATCAGAAAGCGACTTGCGCGCGCAGTTCAACAATGTCCGGGGATTGCTGCACGCCCTGGCGCGATGCACGTGCCCACAGGTAGTTGCCCTCGAACTTGAAGTACTGCGTGAGGTACCAGTTGGCGCCCAAGGTAACGTTGTGCTGACGCCCGCCGCGGATGCTGCGGTCGTCCAGGTCCAGCGCACTGTAGCGAGCCAGCAGCTCAACGGCACCCCATGTGGAACGAGGTTTGAGGTTGGCCATGTTGCCCGCAGTGTATCCGCGCAATTCGCCGGTAAGCACGTAGCTGGCAAACGCGTAGTAGCCATCGATCGTGTAATTGGGCAAACCGTTACGGCGGGAGATGTGGGAGCGCATGTACTCACCCTGCACCGACCACGGCCCCTTGATCCGCAGACCTTCCACGCCGGAGCGTTGAATACTGCGGACTTGGCTCAACGCGCCTGAATCCACTAATCGCACATCAGTGAGGCCGTGCTCTGGGCGGGCTTGCCAGCGCGCACTCGGCGCTTTGTACACGTCGCGTCCATCGGTGGTGCCATGCGGATGCTCAATGGCGCCGGATGCGCCCAGGTGAAGTACATCGCCCGCCGCCTTGCGTGGCGTCCAGACGAAGCGCGCCGCCGTGGTGGTGCCGTCGTTGTCGCCCTGGAAATCCTGCCAGGGGTAGTAACCCGCCTGGATCAGATAAGTAGGGCGTTCCAGCGACCAATCCACGCCCGTGCGACGACTTTGCTGATGGGCAAGCACCGGCAGCGACAGCTCGATAAAGCTATGCGCGCGCGAGCCCGTGTTGCTTTCCAGCCCCACTGGGATCTTGGTGTGGCCAATGCGGAATTTGCCGTAATCCTCGCCGAACAGCCACGCGCTATCTATGCGCGCGTACACGTCCAGCCAGCGCTTGGACTGGAAGTCGAAATAGACCATGGCGTCCCATTCGCCGTTGCGGCGCACGGTGGCGCCCAGTTCCTTGCGGCGATGCGTGTGCGCATCGTCGATCAGGTCGGTGTGGCGGCTATGGGTAAAGTCGTACTGGTAGTTGCCGGTGACCTTCCACTCCGTGCCACCCTCGGTGGTGTAGCGGGTCGGCCAGTTGTTGAAGTCCGCGGCATGGGCGCCAGCGGCCAAGCACAGGCAAGCGGCGCCAAACAAATAGGTACGCATAGGGTTGTCCGTAAGTGGCGTGTGGTCAGGTCGTGGAGGTGCTGCCGGGGGCCGCGAGCTCTGCCTGGAGGCGCTCGTGATCCAGCTCGCCCTCCCAATGCGAAACCACCACGGTCGCCACGCCGTTGCCGATCAGGTTGGTGATGGCGCGCGCTTCGCTCATAAAGCGGTCGATGCCCAAGATCAGCGCCATGCCCGCCACCGGCACCGTGGGCACCACGGCCAAGGTAGCGGCCAGCGTGATGAAGCCTGCGCCCGTGACACCGGAGGCACCCTTGGACGTGAGCATGGCCACGGCGAGCAGGGTCAGCTCCTGCATCAACGTCAGCTCCACATTCAGGGCCTGCGCAATGAAGATCGCCGCCATGGTGAGGTAGATATTGGTGCCGTCCAGATTGAACGAGTAACCGCTGGGCACCACCAGGCCGACCACCGAGCGCGAGCAGCCCAGGCGTTCGAGCTTCTGCATCAACGGCACCAGCGCCGATTCGGAGGAGGACGTACCCAGCACCAGCAGCAGCTCGTCGCGGATGTAGCGCAAAAAGCCGAAAATGCTGAAACCCGTGGCGCGCGCGATGGCGCCCAGCACGATCACCACAAAGAGCACGCAGGACAGATAGAACCCGCCCATCAGCTTCATCAACGGGCCCAAACTCTGTACGCCGTACTTGCTGATGGTGAAGGCCATGGCGCCCATGGCACCCAGCGGGGCCAGCTTCATCACCAGGCTCATGATGCGGAAGAACACCTGCGACATCGCTTCCAGCAGGTTCATCACCGGCTTGGCGCGCTCGCCCAAGTGAATCATGGCGAAGCCGAACAACACGGCAAGCAGCAACACCTGCAACAAGTCGCCTTCATGGCTGAAAGCGTCGGTGAAGGTCTTGGGAATCAAATGCAGCAGAAACGGCACGATGCCTTGTTCTTGCGCCGCCTTGGTGTACTTGCTCACCGCGCTGGCGTCGAGCGATTCCACGGTCACGTTGAAGCCCTCGCCCGGTTTGAGCAGGTTCACCATGAACAGGCCGATTACCAGGGCAAAGGTGGACACCACCTCGAAATACAGGATGGCCTTGCCGCCGACACGGCCCACCTTTTTCACGTCGGACACACCGGCGATGCCCATCACCACGGTGAGGAAGATGATCGGGCCGATCAGCATTTTCACCAAAGCGATAAAGCCATCGCCCAGCGGTTTGAGCGCGACGCCGGTATCCGGCGCGTAGTGACCGATCAAGCCGCCTGCCAGGATGGCAAGCAACACCCAGAAATAGAAATGACGATGAATTGATCGCATGGCCAAGCCAAAAAAGCAGGGTCAAGGAGCTTCTCAGTGCCGGTGGAACTGGCAAATTGGACGTGCGGATTAGTCCAAAGCCATATTTGCGTGTAGGGAAATACCTATTCGCTGTGCTTCCGGCTCGGCCAAGGCGTTTCCAAATCATCGCCATCGTCTCTACGAAAGCGCAGATGGAGTGCCGTTGAACCTTTGACTGAAAAGACGTGGAACTCCCGCATGTGCCGCCATGTTTGGGGTTCGCGGGAGGGTGGGGCGGGCGAGATCGGCGCGTCACCTAAGGCCTCATATCCCCCTCCAGCAGCCAGCGCGCCTCCAGCACCATCCAATAAAACGCCGTGGTGCCAAACCCTCGCGCCAAGGCGCGCGCAAACTCCGGCGTGGTCCGCTCGCCCTCCATCATCCAACGCTGCAGCGCCAAGCTGGTAACGCCCATGCGCCGGGCTGCCTGCCCCCACGGCAACCGCTGTGGCAGCAGAAAATCGTGCAGCAGTACCTGCGCTGGCGAGCGCAGCGGTACCCGGTGGCCAACGTGCATGCGTGGGGTGAGAGAAATCCGACTCATCACTATCCTTGGTTGATGTGCGCGCACGCTTAAACACGCCGGCGCGAGCGCAGCGATACATGTAGGCAAAATGCCAATTCAGGCGTACGTCATCGCCAAGGTGCGGCACACCGGCAACACGCCCGGTGCGCCGCGGGGGCGATCAACGGACGGGTCAGGTGCTGGCGGCGGTTTTTTGGCCCAACAAGCGCGCATAGGAGTGCAGGTAATGCACAGCCAACGATAACCCCGTGGATTCCAACGGGGTTAGGGCAAGCTGGCGTACCGGCTGGGAACCTCGGCGCGACGGGGCGAGGAGAGCCTCCTCGCTATCCATCAGCAGACCCAATAAAGCGTCTGCCGAGCGGGCAATACCGATCAGCGTTAACAACCGCTGCTCTGCGTCCGCTGCCTCAGCTGGGGGAGCCAGCGTGTCGGCGGAGGTCGCGTGCGTAGCCTCTGGTGGGAAAGACGGGCGTGCGCGTGCCGTATGATCGTGGACAGCCATGATCAACTCTCACTTAGTTGGTGATGGTCAGCGGGTCGTGAGTGCTCGACACACTCGCGGCCCGCGCTTCATGACCCGAGGGTCATGTGTTGCGCGAGAGACACGTTGAGGAACCCCGCGCGCAACGAGACGAAAAGTAACAGAGCCCCACCGAACGCCTTGTCAGGCGAACACCCGTCGCACCATGCGGCCCCGGCGCGCCTCCACGGCGGCATGCGCTGTCAGTGCACCACGTGGGCATGCGCAGGCGTACGTATCCGCCAAGGCCGACAACGCACGTCCGCGCGCGCGGATACGCCGTGGAAGCCAGAGCGTGCAACGTAGGCGTCCCCTCGCTTGCCTCCAGGGACGCCCATGGCGCGCCAATCCGATGTGCATTTGAGCCAAGGCACAACACTCGATGTGGTGTCATTTCGGTATACCGAAGGCCTGTCGCGCCTGTTTGCTTGGAGTTGGAGCTGTCGAGCACCAACCCCGAACTCGACCTCGGGGCGTTGCTCGATCAACCGGGGGTACTCGCCATCCATCGTGGTGATCCAGTAGTGCGTTATGTACACGGCCTGGTATCCAGCCTCAGCCAAGGGCAGCGCGGCCTCAAGCGCACACCCGGTGATGTGGCGATTGATCAAGGCGCTTTGAGCGCCGCCACACTGCCACGCCTCAAGGAACACGCCATCAATGAAAAGCACCTCTTAGGCGCGTTCGAGGCCTAGGGATGCTCTAATTTTGATCGTCATCCCAGCGAACCCCAAAAAGGGGCGAGAGCTGGGATCCATAGCCTGTAAATGCTTGAAGATAGAGGCACTGGATGACCAGCCTTCGGCTGTTGAAAAGCCCCTCCTGCTCTCGCCCCCTTTTTGGGGTTCGCAGGAATGACGAGCAAAATGTCGTTTAATCAGACCATCCCTAGCGCTGGAACTTCACCTTTATGGACGAGGCGGATACCACCAAGCCTGTACAGAAGGTTGGGCTGGTGGCGGTGTTTTATCTGGTGGACGCCTATTTGCCCGTGCGGCGCAAGCACGTCGCTGAGGCCTGGGCGCTCTATGACATGCACTTCGGTGACAAGCTCAAGGTGGTGATCTGGGCATGGCTATGCAGCCCTGCGGTGTCCTCCTTGCGTGCCGGGCACGTTGGGGCTTCACACAACGTGGGGGTCAAGCCCTCCGCCAAGCCCCGCTTCATGGTTAAAATCACCTGATCCTCGACTGGAACCTGGACATGAAGCAACTAATTGCGATCGCTGCCTGTGGTGTGCTGCTGACGGCTTGTGGTGGGGTGCACGGCTTGCGTGATACCACGCCCAAGATGAGCAGCCGCACCAACAAGGACGTGCCGACCTACCTGGAGTGTGTGCGCGCCAAGTGGTCCGAGACCACGCAGGTGAGCCTGTCGGACAAGAAGGAAGAAGGCACTTTGTCGGCGACCGACAAGACGGGCGCGCGCGAACTGCTCAGCGTGACGCCAGATGGCACCGGTGCCCAGGTGATGATGTACGAAACCCAGGACGCCAAGAAGGCCTACAACTCGGCGTATCGCGACGCTGCGGTTTCCTGCCTCTAAAGAAGGTCTGATCGATCGACTTTTTGTTCGTCATTCCTGCGTACCCGAAGAAAAGGGGGCAGGAATCCAGTGTATTTGCGTTGAAGGATTGATCGGCGCTGGGTCCCAGCATTCGCTGGGATGACGATCAAAATCAGGGCATCCCTAACGATCGCGCACCGGGACTCGACCAAGGTCGCAAGGTGCCTGCGGTGCCGCTGGTCTAGGCTAGCCTCGATCAGCGGGCCGGAGGTGAGCGATGCGGTACGAGGAGTTCTATCAGCGTTCGATCGATGAGCCAGAGGCGTTCTGGGCCGAGCAGGCTCAGCGCATTCATTGGCACACGCCACCGCAGCAGATCCTCGATGTTTCCCGGCTGCCTTTTCGACGCTGGTTCGTGGGCGGCACCACCAACCTTTGCTACAACGCGTTGGATCGCCACCTCGCGGCGCGCGGCGAGCAGTTGGCGCTGGTGGCCATTTCCACCGAAACGGGCATTACCCGCGAGCTGAGTTATCGCGAGTTGCATCGCGAGGTGAATGCCTTTGCCGCCGTGCTGGTGGCGTTGGGCGTGGGCAAGGGCGATCGCGTGGTGATCTACCTGCCCAATATCGCCGAGGCCGTGTTCGCCATGCTTGCATGCGCGCGTATCGGCGCGATTCACTCGGTGGTGTTCGGCGGGTTCGCCGCGCACAACCTGGCCTTGCGCATCGATGATGCGCAACCGGCGCTGCTGATCGCCGCCGATGCGGGCATGCGCGGCGGCAAAGTGATTCCCTACAAGCCACTGGTCGATGCTGCGTTGGAGGAAGCCACGCATAAGCCGGCCCACGTGCTGCTGGTGGATCGCGGGCTGGACCCGCAGATGACGCGCATCGCCGGCCGCGATCTCGATTACGCCACGTTGCGCCAGCGGCATGAAGGCGCTGACGTGCCGGTGTGCTGGCTCGAATCCAATGAGCCCAGCTACCTGCTCTATACGTCGGGTACTACCGGCAAGCCCAAGGGCATCCAGCGCGATGTGGGCGGCTACGCGGTGGCGATGGCCTTGTCCATCACCACGGTGTTCGATATCCAGCCCGGGCAGGTGATGTTCTCCACGTCCGATGTGGGCTGGGCCGTGGGGCATTCGTACAACGTGTATGGGCCGCTGATCGGTGGCGCGACTTCGCTGCTCTACGAAGGCCTGCCCACCGGCCCCGACCCGGGCATCTGGTGGCGGCTGTGCGAGCGCTATGGCGTGCGCACCATGTTTTCCTCGCCCACCGGCATCCGGGTGCTGAAGAAGCAGGACGCCAGCTGGTTGAAGAAGTACGACCTTTCCCGCCTTAAATGGTTGTTCCTGGCGGGCGAGCCGCTGGATGAGCCCACCGCGCACTGGATCACCGACGGCCTGGGCGTACCGGTGATCGACAATTACTGGCAGACGGAAACCGGCTGGCCCGCCATCACCTTGATGCCGGGGCTGGACCTCAAGCCGGTCAAGTTCGGCTCGCCAGGTTTGCCCAGCCCCGGTTACCGCATGAAAGTGATCGACGAGGGCACCGGCGAGGAGTTGCCGCCCAACCAGAAGGGCGCGCTGGTGTTCGTGCCGCCGCTGCCGCCGGGCTGCCTTACCACGGTGTGGCGCAACGACGAGCGTTACATCAACAGTTACTTCAGCCACTTCAAGGAGCAGCTCTACAGCTCGCTGGATTGGGCCATTCGCGACGAGAACGGCTACACCACCATTCTTGGTCGCACCGATGACGTGATCAACGTGGCGGGGCATCGCCTGGGCACGCGCGAGATCGAGGAGTCGGTATCCACGCATCCAGCGTGTGCGGAAGCGGCGGTGGTGGGCGTGCATGACGAACTGAAGGGTCAGGTGCCGGTGGTGTTCGCCACGCTCAAGCAGGGCGTGGCGCAAGGGCCGGGCGAGGTGGCGCGCGCCATGCAACAGCGCGTGGTGGAGCAGTTGGGCGGCGTCGCCAAGCCGGCGCGCGTGTATGTAGTTGGCGCCTTGCCGAAAACACGCTCGGGCAAGCTGCTGCGGCGTTCGCTGCAGGCTTTGGTGCAGCATACCGATCCCGGTGACCTTTCCACGCTGGATGATCCCAACGCGCTGGAGGAGGTGCGTCGTGCCTTGGAGCGTGCGCCCGATAGCTGAGTGTCGTGCTCAAGCCTGCCGCGCGGGCAGGGCGCCGGCGTAGTTGGCGCGCGGCCGAATCAAGCCGCCGTAGTCTTGTTGTTCCAGCGCGTGCGCGAGCCAGCCGGCCATGCGACCCGCGGCGAATAGCGACAATGGCGCATCGCCGCCCAACTCGTAGAGATAGGCGACCGCCGCCAGGGCGAAATCCAGGCTGGGCTCGCGGCCGGTGGCGTCTTTTACGGCGGCGATCAATTGCCGGATGCGCGCCAGGCCGGCGAGGCGTGGGCGCAGGTCTTCCAGCATGCCGAGCAGCAGCGCCGCACGCGGATCGCCCTCCGGATACAGGGGGTGCCCGAACGCCGGCAACTCCTCGCCGCGGCGCAGACAATCGCGCACGTGCTCGGCCAGCCTCCGTTCGCGCAACGCCTGCACGATGAAGGCGTGTGCGCGCGGTGCTGCGCCACCGTGTTGCGGGCCGGAAAGCGTCGCCAGCCCTGCGCTCACTGCGGCATGCAGACTCGCACCCGTAGAAGCGGCCACGCGCGTGGCGAAGGCCGAGGCATTGAGTTCGTGATCGGCGCACAACACCAGCGTGCTGCGTACCAGGGCGGCGAAGGCGGTATCCGTACGCCGCCAGCTTTCCGCCATCACCAGGTGGATGGGGCGCCGCTCCGGACGCGTTGCGCACAGCAAGGCCGCCGTCTGTCGCAGCAGTTGCGCCGCCAGTACGCGTCGCTGGGCGGCATCGCTGCCATGGGCATGCGGATCGTAGTGGCCGAGCAAGGGCAGGGCGGCCGCCGTGCGTTCGAGCGGTGGCAATGGCCGTTGTCGCAGCAAGAGCGCAACGGGCGTCGGCCATGCCGCTGGCGGCCCGCTTGCAAAGGGGTCGCCATGGCCATCCCACAGCAGCCGGGCCACGTCTTCCAGCGTGGCGCCCGAGCGCGCCAGCGCAATCGCCGACTCGCCACGGTAATAGTGGCCATGGGGGCGTATGAGCGAAATGCGTGTTTCGAGTACAGGCAAGCCCCAGGTGAGGCTGTGGGCCGCGCCTTGTGCGGCGCCTCGCCCGGCTTGTCTGCGCTCGATCAGCCGCTCGATGTCATCGGCGCGATATTCGCGGCTGCGACCATCCGCGCCGGGGCGCGAGTCGATCTTGCCGCGGCTCACATAGGCATACAGCGTGGCCGCGCTGACGCCGAGGCGCCGTGCGGCTTCGCGGGCGGTGAGGTATCGGGTGCGCATGGCGACATATTGATCGTATGGATCAAGATTGATCAATACATCGGACGGTGACAGAGTGCGCCTCGCGACGGCGCCCGCAACCTTCTTAGTGCGCCGCGACATGGCCTTGCCATGGCATCGCCTACAATATGAGGTTTAGGAGAACCCCCATGTCCCTACCCGAATCCGCCGGCGCCCGCTTCCGCGCCGCCGTTGCCGCCGAAAGCCCGCTCCAGGTCATGGGCGCCATTACGGCCTATGCTGGCCTGATGGCCAAGCACGTGGGCTACAAGGCGCTGTACCTTTCCGGCGGTGGCGTGGCGGCCAATTCGCTGGGCATGCCCGACCTGGGCATTTCCACCATGGAAGACGTGCTTACCGACGCGCGCCGCATCGTGGACGCTACGCAGATGCCGTTGCTGGTGGACATCGACACCGGTTGGGGTGGCGCTTTCAACATTGGCCGCACGATCCGCTCATTCATCAACGTCGGCGTGGCAGCGGTGCACATTGAGGACCAGGTGGGGCAGAAGCGCTGCGGCCATCGTCCCGGCAAGGAAGTGGTCGCCAAGGAAGAAATGGTCGATCGCGTCAAAGCTGCGGTGGACGCGCGCACTGACGCCGGTTTCGTGATCATGGCCCGCACCGATGCCGCCGCCGTGGAAGGTATCGACGCCGCGATCGATCGCGCCTGCGCCTACGTGGAAGCCGGCGCCGACATGATCTTCCCCGAGGCGATGAATTCGCTGGAGGACTACCGTCGTTTCCGCGCCGCCGTGAAGGTGCCGATCCTGGCCAACCTCACCGAATTCGGTTCCACTCCGTTCTTCACCACCGACGAATTGCGCTCGGCCAATGTGGATATCGCGCTGTACTGCTGTGGCGCCTATCGCGCCATGAACAAGGCTGCGCTGAATTTCTACGAGACCGTGCGCCGCGAAGGCACGCAGAAGAACATCATCGACACGCTGCAGACGCGTGCGGAGCTGTACGACTTCCTCGGGTATCACACCTACGAGGACAAGCTCGACGCGCTGTTCGCCCACCAGAAAAAGGCCTGACACGGCCAATCCGTTCGCCAGGCCGTGGCGATGCCGCGGCCGGTCGAATCGCATGCATTGAGGAGACGTATCCGATGAGCGAGCAAACCCTTCCCAAGCCCAAGAAATCCGTCGCCCTGTCCGGCGTGGCAGCCGGCAATACCGCGCTGTGCACGGTCGGCCGCAGCGGCAACGACCTGCACTACCGCGGCTATGACATCCACGATCTGGCGGCCAAGGGTTGCTTCGAGGAAGTGGCCTACCTGCTGGTGCACGGCGTGCTGCCGAACTGGGCGGAACTGAACGCCTACCGCGCCAAGCTCAAGCGCCTGCGCGGCTTGCCTGCGCCGGTGAAGGGCGCGCTGGAACTGCTGCCGGCCGCCACCCACCCGATGGACGTGCTGCGCACCGGTTGCTCCGTGCTGGGCACCGTGCTGCCGGAAAAGGACGACCACAACCAGACGGGGGCGCGCGACATCGCCGACCGCCTGATGGCTAGCTTCGGCTCGATGCTGCTGTACTGGTACCACTTCAGCCACAACGGCAAGCGCATCGAGACGGAAACCGACGACGAATCGATCGCCGGTCACTTCCTGCACCTGTTGCACGGCAAGAAGCCGAGCGAGTTGCATGCCCACTCGCTGGACAAGTCGCTGATTCTTTACGCCGAGCATGAGTTCAATGCCTCCACCTTTACCGCGCGCGTCATCGCCGGCACGGGTTCGGACATGTACTCGGCCATCACCGGCGCCATCGGCGCGCTGCGCGGCCCCAAGCATGGCGGCGCCAACGAAGTGGCGATGGAGATCATCGCGCGCTACCGCAGTGCGGCCGAGGCCGAGGCGGATATCCGTGCCCGCGTGGAGCGCAAGGAAATCATCATCGGCTTCGGCCACCCGGTGTACACCGGGTCCGATCCGCGCAACGAGATCATCAAGGAGATCTCGCGCAAGCTCTGCTCGGAAGGTGGCAACCCCACGCTGTTCGACGTCTCGGAGAAGATCGAGAAGCTGATGTGGGAGCAGAAGAAAATGTTCCCCAACCTCGACTGGTTCTCGGCCAGCGCGTACCACATGATGGGCGTGCCGACCGCCATGTTCACGCCGCTGTTCGTGATCGCGCGTACCTCCGGCTGGAGCGCGCATGTGATCGAGCAGCGCGAGGACGGCAAGATTATCCGCCCGAGCGCCAACTACACCGGTCCGGAAGATCAGGTCTACGTGCCGATCGAAAAGCGCTGAGCTGTCGAATACGGCTGAAACGGAAAAGGGAGCCCTCGGGCTCCCTTTTGCTTTCGGGGCGTGGCGATTTGCCTCTGACGCTTGAGGCAGGCCCATCTTTCGTTGTGGTTCAGGAGCCTGTACGAAATTGCTAGCAAATTGTATGTAGGGGTGTAACACGCTTGATACGCCTGTTCCAGGCGTAAGGCGAGTCGCTACAAAGTCACCCAAGCTACTGATCTGGTGGCTCATATCCGCTTGTTTATGAATGTCGCGTCGAGCGTCGCTCCGCGAGGGGTGTAACGCACATGTATCAGTCGAGCATTCTCGCGTGTTGACCACACGCAGACTCATTGGCCATGAGTCTCGTCAAGTCGCTGATTTGCGTGCTGTCGCACTGTGTCATGCGCCAATCGGAGCGGTGGCACAGGGTTTGCGTTAGTGACGTGCTGGGTCGGCAATACCAGCTACACAGGGGGTCACCGCATCGCTCCAGGAGTAATGACTATGCGTAAGACTCTTATTGCAACGGCAATCGTTCTGGGTCTTGGCTTGGCGCTGCCCGCTTTCGCAGACAGCACCTCCAATGAATCCCATGGCAGCAGCTCCATCACCAATACGAGCAACAACTCCAGTACGCACTCCAATAGCAACTCCAGTACGCACACCAAGACCTTCACCGATGCGTTCAATTCCGGTGACGCCAGCGCTTCTGGTCAGGGCGCTTCGTCAGCCAACAACGGTGGCACGTCCACCTCGTCTATTGCCAACTCCTTCAACACCAGCACCGCCGTAGCCAACAGCGAACTCGATGGCTCCGTGAGTGGCGTGTCGGTCAGTGGTATCGGCAACTGGGCGCAGAACAATGGCGACGCCAATGGCGGCCGCGGCGGTAGCGGCGGCAAGGGCATCGGTGGCAAGGCCATCGGCGGCAATGGCGGCGACGGCGGCGATGGCGGCAGCGCTCATGCCCGTAGTGGTCGTGCAGGCGGTAGCGGCGCGGCCAGTGGCGACGCCGGTGCAGCATCGCTGGCATCGGGCGGCGACAGCAATGGCGATAGCTATGCCAACGCTCGCTCGCGCAACCATGGCAGTGGCAGCAGCGGCAGTGCTACTGGTGGCAGCGGTAGCTGGACGGGCGGTGCGGGCACTTCGGGCTCGGCAAGCGCCACCAGCGGCAACCCGTCGGCAACCGGCGGCACCAGCGGTGCGGCGGATGCCACGGCAGGTATGGGCGGCGCAGGCGGTTCGGGCACCGGTGGCACCGGTGGCGCGGGCTCCGGCGGCGCAGGCGGTGCGGGCGGCGCGGGCGGCACGGCTTATGCCGACGCTGGCACGTTCGACATGTCGAACCAGATGAACGGTTCGGCAGCGGCAGCCGCCGGCGTGTCGATCCTTGCACAGAACAGTGGCGCGGCTTCGCTGATCCAGCAGAGCGTCAATGTGCAAGCCAACCTGAACTTCACTCACTAAGCCAAGGCCGCGAGTTGGCGGGAATATCCCGCCAACTCGCGTTGGCGTGAGGGCTCGGCCTTGAAGGATCGCGACGCAGAAACGTCGTGGCCGGAGGGGCCCGGATGCGCTAGGGAGACACGGCCATGCGGGTGATGGGTTGGCGAATGGGATTGCTGGTGTTGTCCCTCGTGGCGACACCTTATGTAGTGTGCGCGCAAGGCGCGGCACCCTCTTCGACTTACATGGCGGGTAGTGAGCACTCGCCGATGACGGTTTATGTTCAAGCAAGCCAGGCGCGGCCTGCACTGACGGATGATCTTGGTCAAAGCGTGGATACCGCCACGCTGGCGGGTATGACCGGCGGAACGCTGGTGATTCAGAACACCACGCTTAACGGCACGGTATCCAACAACAGCGCCACTTACGTGCAGACGGGCGACAACGTCATTATGGGTGGGTCGCTGAGCAACGCCACGGGCATTCCCACCGTCATACAGAACTCGGGAAGCAACGTTCTGATTCAGAACGCCATGGTTCTCAACGTCGAGTTCAAGCAATGAAAGCGATGGCGGCGCTGCTGGTGGTGTTGGCGGCGCTGCCGCTGGGGAGTCATGCCGAGACGCCGGTGGCGGTGACCGGTAACTCCGGTGGGCTCTATACCGTGCATCTGACCAGCCTCAAAGAGGCTCGCTACAAGAGCACGATCCACCAGCGGTACGACTTCAGCTGCGGCTCGGCCGCGGTAGCCACGTTGCTTACCTATCAGTACGGCTACCCCGTCAACGAGCAGGTGGCTTTCGAGCAGATGTACCAGCACGGCGACCAGGCCAAGATCAGCAAGGAAGGTTTTTCCCTGCTTGATATCAAGCGTTTTCTTGAAGCCAATGGATTCGAGGCCGATGGCTTCAAGGTGCCGATCGACAAGCTGGAGCAGGAGAATTTGCCGGCGATCGTGCTGATCGACGAGCGTGGCTATCACCATTTCGTGGTGATCAAGGGGCTACGCAACGATCGCGTGCTGGTGGGCGACCCGGCGCGTGGCACACGCGTCATCTCGCGCGGCAAATTCATGACGCTGTGGAGCAACGGTTTGGTCTTCGTGATTCATAACCGGCGCAATCTTGCCGTGTTCAACAGTCCCAACGACTGGAAGGTGGCGCCGCCGGCGCCGCTCAACATGGGCATCGATCGCAATGGTCTATTCAACACAGTGATGCCCAAGAAAGGGCCGGACGATCTTTGAGGGCGGGCGATGAAAGCGATCAATCGATGGATCGTGGTTGCGGTGATGGTGTCGGCGACGGCGCCCTGCTGGACGCCGGGCGCCCTAGCCCAAGATGGTGCGCCTCAGGTCGCGCCCCAGCCAGCCGCTGCCAATGATGTAACGACCTGGGTGCCGGTCAGCGAGCAAGCGCTGGATGCAACGCGTGGCGGCTTCGATCTCGGCAACGGGCTGCTGGCATCTTTCGGTATCGATCGCGCGGTTTACGTCAACGGCAACCTGGTGACCTCCACCAGTTTCAATGTGCCCGACATCGCGCATATCACCGCCGGTCAAGCGGCGGCGATGTCGGCGGCGCTCAACTCCGTATCGGTCACGCAGGTCGGGCCGAATAACACCTTTGATCCATCGTCGCTGGGCAACAAGGTATCGGCGGCGACGGTGGTGCAGAACACGCTCAATAACCAGAACATTCAAAGCGTCACCACGCTCAACACATCGGTCAACACGCTCAACGCATTTCGCCAGGCGAATTTTCAGGACGCGCTGCAGGCGGCGCAGTTGCAGTCATTGGGGCACTGAAGATGGGACGCGCACCTCCAGCGGTGGCACTCCGCTGCGAATGCGCCGCGGCTTCGGCCGCGGCGCGTTTGTTTGCGCGCAACGACAATCCGTAGGACATGGGGAAGGATGATGCGACATGCAGCGTGGCGATACGTGTGGTCGGCGGGTTGCGCAGGCTCGGTTCTGCTCGGCCTGCCGGTGGCGGCCCAGCAGGGTGGGGCAACTCCGTCGGGCGTGATTGGCGCGCAGCCGGCGGCGCCGAGTGACGTCCCCACGGCCGTGGTCGGGGCGCCCGCAGAAGCGGCTGGCGCGCCCACGGATGACCTGAAAAAGAAGGTGACGGAACAAGGTGAACGTATCGACGCAATGCGCAGCCAGATCAGCGCGCAGATCGAACAGTTAGACGCCATGAAGCGCGCGCTGGCCGCGCAGGAAGCCGACTACCAGGCCTTGCGTCACGCCGTAGGCATGGATGAGCTGGACAAGCAGAGGGCTGGCAATATTGCCGCCGGTGGCCCTGGCGCGTCGGCATTGCCGATGCCGGCCGCTCAGGCCGTGGCCGCCAGTGCGCCAACATCCGACGGCGCGGCGCCCCAGCAGCCCGTGGGTGAAGCACCCAAGCAGGACACCCGGCCGCCGGAGGTCGCGCCGATCTTCCAGCAACCAGGTGTGCTCACGCCCAAAGGGCGGTTCATTATCGAACCGGCCTATCAGTTCGGCTATTCGTCGGTCGATCGTGTGGCCCTGGTGGGCTACACGGTGATACCAGCGATCCTGATTGGCTTGATCGACGCGCGACAAGTGAAAACCACCACGCAGATCGGCTGGCTCACGGGTCGCTATGGCATCACCAATCGCCTGGAGGTGGAGCTGCGCGTTCCTTATGTGTATCAACACACCGATACCGTGAGCCGCGAGATCTTCACCGGCACCGCTACGGATAACGCGTTTGGTTCGAGCGGCCACGGTCTGGGCGATATCGAGGCCACGGCGCGCTATCAGATCAACGTGGGTGGGCCGGACAAAGCGTTTTACGTGGGCTGGTTGCGCGTGAAGTCGCACACGGGCAGGGACCCGTTCCAGGTCACGACGGACTGCATCCAGCGCTGTGTGGAGAACGTGATCAACGAGGTGGATCTTTCCGCCACGGGCACCGGTTTGCCTCTGCAGCAGCCGACGGGTTCGGGTTTTTGGTCGATACAGCCGGGCCTGACCTGGCTGTATCCCACCGACCCGGTCGTGTTCTTCGGCAACGTGAGCTATCTGTACAACGTGGCCCGCACCAATGTGAGTCGAAAGATTCTGCTGGGGGGGAATGAGTTTCTGGGCAAGGTGAAGGTGGGCGACGTGGCGGACGTGAGTGTGGGCATGGGCCTTTCGCTCAACGAGCGCGCCTCGATAAGTATTGGCTACGACCAGAGCTTCGTGGGTGTGACCAAGCAGAATGGTCAAACGGTGCCGGGTTCGGTGAAGACCGTGCTGGGGACGTTGCTGCTCGGCGGTTCGTGGCGCATGAACGATAAGCGCACTTTGAACTTCACGCTGGGCGTGGGCGTGACTCGCGACACGCCCGACGCCACGGTCACCGTGCGCGTACCCATGGTGTATTGAGCCTGTGGAAAAGGGTGCGGCCCCGGCGGCCGCACCCGGTGGTTTACATGCTTTCCTTTTGCAGCACGGCCTTGACGCCGGCGTCCTGCAGCATGTGTTCGTGGAAGCGCGCCAGGTTGGACAGGCCGGTGAGGTCGGCGCCCTTGGCCTTGGCCCAATTGATCACGACGAACAGGTAAGGGTCTGCGTAGGAGCGCGTGCCGGTCAGCCATTCCCGGCCTTCCAATTGCGCGTCCAGGCGCTCGAAATAGGCACGCAGGCGCGCGACGGCGATCTGGCGTGCCTGGGCCTGTGCTTCTTCGCCGTCGATGAAGCGCTCCGGGCGGAACACCGGGCGAAAGGTCGGGTGCACGTCGGAGTTGAGGTAGGCCAGCCAGCGATTCACCTCGGCGCGGCTGCGCGGGCTGCCATCGCCGCCGAGTCCCGCCTGCGGGTACTTGTCCGCAAGATAGTTGAGGATGGCCGCGTTCTCGGTGAGCACCCAGCCATCGTCTTCTTGCAGCGCGGGCACCACGCCCGCGGGATTGATCCGCAGGTAGTCCTCCGAGCGCAGGCCTTCGCGCGGAACGCGCTGCGCCTCGTAAGGGGCGCCGATCCATTCCAGCACGATGTGGTCGGCCAGCGAGCAGGCGCCGGGCAGGTAGTACAGCTTCATGCGGTCATTTCCCGATGATGGAGAGAGGGCGCGCAGTGTCGCCTCTGCCGGCGCAAGCGCTCAAGCCTCGGCGCGTAGGCGAAGGCGGCGTCGATTCATCAGCAACCCACCTGCACAAATGCCGATGACCAGCAGCGCGTCCAACGCATAGGCGGCCCACGCGTTCGCCTCGAACCACGGTGCCAGCCAGTGGTCCTGCGCGATCATGCGCGCTGCCGTCCAGGCAATGGCAGCGGCGCCGATGTACACGATGACCGGAAAGCGTTCGATCAGACGAAGGATCAGCGACGAACCCCACACCACCAGCGGCACGCTGATGGCCAGGCCGATGATCACCAGCCCCATATGCCCCTTGGCCGCGCCAGCAATGGCCAGCACGTTGTCCATGCCCATCAAGGCGTCCGCCACGATGATTGTGCGCATGGCCGCCCAGAAGCCGGAGGCGGCGCTTACGTCATGCGCATGCTCGGCCTGTGGCTGGAGCAACTTCCATGCGATGGGCAACAGCAGCAGGCCACCCACCAGCATGAGGCCGGGCAGATGCAGCAGGTAAACCACCAGGCCGGTCAGTACCAGACGCACGGCTATGGCGCCCAGCGTGCCCCAAAGCACGGCCTTCTTCTGTATCTGGCGGGGTAGGTTGCGGGCGGCGAGGGCGATGACGATCGCGTTATCGCCCGCGAGCACCAGGTCCAGCAGCACGATGGCCAGCAGGCTGGAGAGGAAGTCGGTACCGGTCAGTTCCATAAAAACAGTCTCTGCGCGTAAGACAAATGCAGCAGCGACGGACACGCGCGGCCCGTCGCTACTGCAAAAGTCTCGTTCGCGGCAGAGCCGCCGCGGCGCCCGGAGCGTGTTGTGCGCTCGTGATGACGATCACCGCGTAGACACGTAAAGGCACGTGTCCGGAACTACTCCCTTTTGGGATCAGTATCGTTTCATTGTCGATGTTGGCCTGCATACCAGTCAAGCCAAGTTACGGATAAGACGAGTCTTGTGCCGGTACAATCGACGCTTCGCCATTGCGATGGGGTGAGCTTCATGAGCGCGCACGACATCCGCTCCGCCAGGCGTCCGCCCCCCGATCAAGTCATGGTGGACGTGGCTGACTACGTGCTGGCCGACTCGGTCGGCTCACCGGACGCCTATGACACTGCGCGCCTCGTATTACTGGATTCCCTCGCCACGGCCATGATGGCCATGCGCTTCCCTGAATGCGTCAAGCACCTGGGACCTTTGGTGGAGGGTGCCGACTTGCCTGGTGGCGCACGTGTGCCGGGTACCCGTCACGAGTTGGACCCCGCGCAAGCCGCTTTCGCCATCGGCACGCAGATTCGCTGGCTGGACTTCAACGACACCTGGCTGGCCGCCGAGTGGGGCCATCCCTCGGACAACCTGGGCGCCATTCTCGCCGTGGCGGACTACCTGAGTCGCAAGGCCGAACGCGAGGGCCGCGAACCGCTGCGCGTGCGCGATGTGCTTGGCTGGTCCATCAAGGCACATGAAATTCAGGGCTGCTATGCCCTCAAGAACAGCTTTAATCGTATCGGGCAGGATCACGTGATTCTGGTCCGCCTGGCATCCACGGCGGTTTCTACGGCCATGCTGGACGGCTCCAAGGAGCAAGTTATCGCTGCCGTTTCCCATAGCTGGATCGATAACGGTGCCTTGCGCACCTACCGGCATGCACCCAATACGGGGCCACGCAAGAGCTGGGCGGCCGGCGACGCCTGCCGGCGAGCGGTGATCCACGCCATCAACGCGGTTCATCGAGGGGAGGAAGGGTATCCCTCGGCACTCAGTGCGCCCACCTGGGGTTACTACGATGCCGCTTACGGCGGGCGGCCGTTTGAGTTCGAACGACCGTTCGGCAGCTATGTCATGGAGAACGTGCTCTTCAAGATCAGTTACCCGGCCGAATTCCACGCCCAGACCGCCGTGGAGTGCGCGATGCAACTGCATGGTGCGGTGGCGGGCAGGCTAGGGGATATCGACCGAATAACCATCGAGACGCAGGAGGCGGGCCGGCGAATCATCGATAAGACCGGCCCGCTGGCTAACTACGCCGATCGCGATCATTGCATCCAGTACATGGTGGCGGTGCCGCTGATTTTTGGACGCCTCACGGCGGAGGACTACAGCGACGGGGTGGCCGCCGATCCGCTTATCGATGCTTTGCGGGAGAAAATGACGGTCACCGAAAATCCGGATTTCACCCGGGATTATTTTGACCCCGATAAGCGATTTATCGGCAATGCCATCCAGGTGTTTTTCAAGGATGGTAGCCAGACACCCAGGGTTTCCATCGATTACCCCGTGGGTCATCGCCGGCGTCGGGCGGAAGGCATCCCCCTGCTGATGGACAAGTTCGAGGTGGCCATGCGTGGTCATCTGCCCATGCACCGGGTCGACGCCATCCTGAACGCCGTTGCCGACCCGGTTCGAATGGATGTCTTGCCCGTTCAGGTATTTATGTCGCTCTTCACGCTTTAAAGACGGCGTGACCCGAAAATGAACGAGCGTTTGGGGTCGATTTGCATTTGTTTAACTTTTGCTAAACTACTCCGCGCCCGTTTCGGGTAAACAAGCTGCACTAGGTTTGAAATCATGCTTGCGGGTTCTTAAGGAATCGGAATCCACGGCTGATGCTTTTCCCGTCTGGGGTGAACGGACGCGTACACCAATAAACGAGGAGACACCTGATGAAACGTAAGGGCTTGTACATGCTTATTGCCCTCGTACTGGGCGGCGTCGGTGCCGTTCATGCGCAGGACAACACTTCCAGCTCCGCTCCGACCTCTACGCCGACCTACGACGGTCGTTGGTACATCGCCCCGACCGTGGGTGGCTACTACAACGACTCCGACCGCAACACCAACAGCCGCCAGTTCTATTACGGCTTGGGCGTGGGCAAGTTCTTTACCCCGAACTTCTCGCTGGATCTGTTCTTCGATCGCACCAAGCGTACTGTCGACAGCAGCCTCGGCGGCGGCACCTGGTTCAACAACAATATCGGCGTGGCCGCGCGTTATTACTTCCGCGACTGGACCGATTGGCGTCCGTACATCGTGGGCGCCGTGATGGGCAGCGACCATCACAATCCCTACGACAAGGCGTGGGAGCCGGCTGCCGAACTCGGTGTAGGCGTGTCCAAGACAGTGACGGACAGCACCGACGTTCGCGTTGAAGGTGGCTACCGCTACGACTGGGACGACAAGTCGCAGGCGAGCAAGAACGGTTACGGCGACTGGTTCCTGGGTCTGAGCATCGTGTCTCGCTTCGGTGAACCGGCCGCTGCGCCGACTCCGCCGCCGCCGCCGCCGGCCGCGCCGGACTGCTCCAAGCAGTTCCGCAACGGCGTGAACCTGTGCGACAACAAGTGCCCGGATCTGCCGGAAGGCACGATCGTCGGTCCGGACGGTTGCCCGCAGAAGGTCGTGATCGACCTGCGCGGCGTGAACTTCAAGTTCGACCGTCCGAAGAAGGGCGAGAAGGACATTGCCAAGTCGCTGGCCGAACCGACCAAGGATTCCCTGGCCGTGCTCGACCAGGCTGTGGATACCCTGCAGCGCTATCCGCAGGTGCATGTCACGGTCGCTGGCTACACCGACTCGGTGGGCAAGGACGCGTACAACCAGTCGCTGTCCGAGCGTCGCGCGAAGATTGTGTACGACTACCTCACTTCGCATGGCATCGACGCCAGCCGTTTGTCGGGCCCGGTCGGTCACGGCAAGAACGACCCGATCGACAGCAACGACACCGACGCTGGTCGCGCTCGCAACCGTCGCACGGAGCTGCAGGTCCAGCAGTAATCGGATCTGTTCGCAGTACCGAAAAGCCCGGCACAAGCCGGGCTTTTCTTTTTTATATGTGCGCGCATCGTCTGGCATGACGGCCACCATATGCAGCGAATGCGCGATGCAGGACGGCGCCATGCATCGCGCATCCGATGAGTTCTGTGTCTCGGCGCGGCATGTTGTCGCATGCGTGCATGTGTAAAACGCAGCTTGCTGAACAACGCCTCACCGGATACGTCTCGCACTACGTGCGATGGGCTTAACGGTTTTGCTACACTTCGCCGCGCTTGTGATCTTGAGACTCTAGATCGGGGCGCAAAGCTGAGGGACGGGACAAGTCCCTGGATGATGAAGTCAGTTATGACGTGCGTTTTCCGTCTGGGGTGGAACGGACGCAGATACCAATAAAATGAGGAGACATCTGATGAATCGTAAGGGCTTGTATTTCTTGATCGCCCTGGCCCTGGGCGGCGTGGGTGCAGCGCACGCGCAGGACAGCGCGTCCTCGCCGAGCTATGACGGCCGTTGGTACATCGCTCCGACCGTGGGCGGCTACTACAACGACACCGATCGCAACACCAACAGCCGCCAGTTCTACTATGGCCTGGGCGTTGGTCGCTTCATTGCGCCGAACACCTCGATCGACCTGTTCATCGACCGCACCAAGCGTGACATCGACAACAACGGTGGCACCTGGGCGAACAACAACTACGGCGTGACCGCTCGCTTCTACTACGGCGACTGGAACGCATGGCGTCCGTACGCCCTCGTGGGCGTGATGGGCAGCTACCACCGCAACCCGACCGACAAGGGCTGGTCGCCGGCGGCTGAGCTGGGCGGCGGCGTGTCCAAGACCGTCACCGACAGCACCGACATCCGTGTCGAAGCTGGCTACCGCTACGACTGGGACGACAAGTCGAACACCGCCAAGAACGGTTACGGCGACTGGTTCCTGGGCCTGTCCATCGTGTCGCGCTTCGGCGAGCCGGCCGCTGCTCCGGCAGCAACCCCGGCCCCGGTCGCTCCGGTGGCTCCGGACTGCTCCAAGCAGTTCCGCAACGGCGTGAACCTGTGCGACAACAAGTGCCCGGATCTGCCGGAAGGCACGATCGTCGGTCCGGACGGTTGCCCGCAGAAGGTCGTGATCGACCTGCGCGGCGTGAACTTCAAGTTCGACCGCCCGAAGGTTGGCGAGAAGGACATCAAGAAGGCGTTGGCTGAGCCGACCGCTGACTCGATGGCCATCCTCGACCAGGCTGTGGACACCCTGCAGCGCTACCCGCAGGTCAAGGTGACCGTTGCCGGTTACACCGACTCGAAGGGTAAGGACGCGTACAACCAGTCGCTGTCCGAGCGTCGCGCCAAGATCGTGTACGACTACCTGACCGGCCACGGCATCGCTGCCAGCCGTCTGGAAGGCCCGATCGGTCACGGCAAGAACGACCCGATCGACAGCAATGACACCGACGCCGGTCGCGCTCGCAACCGTCGCACGGAGCTGCAGGTCCAGCAGTAATCGGATCTGTTCGCAGTACTGAAAAGCCCGGCGTAAGCCGGGCTTTTCTTTTTGGGGCGCGTGAGTGACGGCAGATCGCCTACCATGGCCACCCTAACCGTTTTCTTCGCTGCATCCTCTTATTCATGCGACCGAGCCGTCCGCCAAACCGAACCATCGCCGCCCATGCTGCGCCGCGCTTTGGACTGGCGCGTGTGTTGAGCAAGCTGGGCGTGTGCTCGCGCAGCCAGGCAGAGAAGGCCGTGCGCGAAGGGCGGGTAAGCGTGAATGGAAAGGTGGTGCTCGATCCGGAGCGGCCGGCCGATGCGCAGCGCCAACGCATCCTGCTCGATGGCGAGCCGGTGGCAGCGAGCACGCGTGTCTATATCGCCTTGAACAAGCCACGCGGCATCGTGGTGAGTGCGGCCGACGAGCGCGGCCGCGACACCGTCTATGACTTGCTCAAGGATGCCGGCTTGCCGTGGCTGGGGCCGGTCGGCCGTTTGGATAAGGCGAGCGAAGGACTATTGCTGCTCAGCAACGACAGCGTTTGGGCGGCAAGGCTTACCGAACCGAAGCATCACGTGGACAAGACCTATCACGTGCAGGTCGACACCGTTCCCGACCAAGCGCTGCTCGAAGCGCTGACGCATGGCGTGGTGGAGCAGGGTGAACGATTGGTCGCTCGGCGCGCCACGTTGCTGCGTCAGGGCGAGAAGAATGCCTGGCTGGAAATCGTGCTGGACGAAGGGCGCAATCGCCATATCCGCCGCTTGCTGGCAGCGCACGGCATCGATGTGATGCGGTTGATCCGCGTGGCGATTGGATCGCTGGGGCTTGGCGAGTTGGCCAAGGGCCAGTGGCGGCACCTCAGCGAGGCCGAGGTGCGAGCGTTGGGTCAGTCGTAGACAGCGCGGCCTGACATTGTCGTCACATGGTGGCTACAACGCCGTGCGCCGTGACGGCGAAGATTGAAAGCGGTGGTGTGAAGAGGGCTCTGGACGAAGCCCTCTTCGGTGCGGTGGCTTAGATCACGCCCAGCTTCTTGCCCACCTTGGTAAATGCAGCAATCGCCTGGTCGAGATGCTCGAGCGTGTGCGCCGCGCTCATCTGGGTGCGGATGCGCGCTTGGCCCTGCGGTACCACCGGGTAGAAGAAGCCGGTGACGTAGATCCCTTCCTCCAGTAGCTCCGTTGCCATCGCCTGTGCTTTCTTGGCGTCGTAGACCATCACCGGCACGATCGGGTGCACGCCCGGCTTGATATCGAAGCCAGCCTTGGTCATCTGCTCACGGAAGTAAGCCGTGTTCGCTTTCACCTGCTCGCGCAGATCGCCCGCGCTGGACAGCATGTCGAACACCTTGGTGCCCGCGGCCACCACATGCGGCGGCAGCGAGTTGGAGAACAGGTACGGACGCGAGCGCTGGCGCAGCATCTCGATCACTTCGCGGTGGCCGGTGGTGAAGCCGCCCAGCGCGCCGCCGAGCGCTTTGCCCAGCGTGCCGGTGATGATGTCGATTTTGTCGAGCACGCCATTGACCTCGGCCGAGCCGCGGCCGGTGTCGCCGAGAAAACCAGTGCAATGGCATTCGTCGATGTGCACGAGTGCGTTGTACTTGCGGGCCAGCGCCGTGATCTGGTCGAGCGGTGCGATGAAGCCGTCCATGGAGAAGGCGCCATCGGTGGTGATCAGCTTGGTGCGCGCGCCGGCGGCGTCAGCGGCCTGCAACTGCTTCTCAAGGTCGGCCATGTCGCAGTTGGCATAGCGGAAGCGCTTGGCCTTGCACAGACGGATGCCGTCGATGATCGAGGCATGGTTGAGCGCGTCGGAGATGATGGCGTCTTCTTCGCCCAGCAGTGGCTCGAACAAGCCGCCGTTGGCGTCGAAACAGGCCGCGTAGAGGATGGTGTCTTCCTTGCCGAAGAAGTCGGCGATCTTCTTTTCCAGTTCTTTGTGCAGATCCTGCGTACCGCAGATGAAGCGCACGGAGGCCATGCCGAAGCCGTGGGTATCCAGCGCCTCCTTGGCGGCGGCAATCACTTCGGGGTGATCGGCCAGACCCAGGTAGTTGTTGGCGCAGAAGTTGAGCACTTCCTTGCCGCTGTCCAGGCGGACCTTGGCCGACTGCGGCGAGACGATGATGCGCTCGGCCTTGAACAAGCCTTGCTCGCGGATCGATTCGAGTTCAGTGGCGAAGCGGGACTGGCCGGGGTAGCTCATGGGGGTGTTCCAGCGGGACAAAGGCCTATTTTGATCGCTTGGGGCGACCGTGGGAAGGAAGCGGGGAGGGCGATGCCACAAACGCTGGAGTACGGAAGGGTCGATCACCGAGATCAGCCGGCGTCCTTTGATTTCGCAGCATGGCTGCACGCCCGGGGAGGAGCGCGGCTCTGAAAAGGGGCGCAAGCGCAGTCTTTGGCATGGGGTAAAGCTGGATGCCAGTCGCGCTTGCCGCCTCATCCGGCAAGCGCATCTCCTTGACGCAGCGCTAGCCTCAGCCCTGATGCAGGCCAAACTCCACGCGCGTGGTCTTGCCCTGGTCGTCGATACCCTTGGCATCGAGCTGGGGTGGTTTCACCGTATAGCGCTTCTCGTCCAGCTTGCCCTTCAGCCAGGTCTGGACGGCCGCCGCGCGGCGATCGGCCAGGTCGTGCATGGCCTTGTCGTCCACGGGCACGTTGGTTTCCATCAAGCTGCGCATTTCGTCCGGCTCCAGCGACTTTTTCAGGCCGATGATGTTCTTGGGCTTGCCCTTGAAGTCGTCGTCCTTGTAGGCGCGCTTGAGGTATTTCTCGTATTCGTCGGGGGTGATGTTGACGGCGGCGAGCGCGGCATCGGAGGTGTCGGCGTTCTTGCCCGACTGGTCGAGCAGCTTCGCGCGGCGGACCATCGAATCCACGGTGAACTTGCGCAGGCCATCCTGATCCTTGCTCGGGTCCACGCGGCCGATGATGTCCAGGTTCAACGAGGTCTTCTGGCCCAGCATGGCGACCACCTTGCCGAGACGCTCCTGTGCCTTGTTGTCGAGCACATCCGAGCCCGGATCGAACTCCACATAGCCGAGATCTTCGTGGTTGCTACCGCCAAAGGCGGCGCCCAGCAGGCGGAACGGGGCGGTGACGGCCTTGGCAATGAGGTTGCCGATGGCGCGCCAAATCAGGCCGCCCATGCTGAATTGCGGGTCATCCAGCGAGCCGGAGACCGGCACGTTCACGTCGATGTTGCCCTCGGTGTCCTTCAGCAACGCTACGGCCAGCTTCACCGGTAGATGCTGGATGCCTGGGCTCTCGTCGCGCTCGCCGAAGGTGAGCTGGGTGATGAAGATGTGGTTGTCGGCCTTGAGCTTGCGCTGGTCGAGCATGTAGTGCACGTCCATCGTGAGCTTGCCGGCGGTGATCGGGTAACCGGTGTACTTGGTGGAGTACGCCGTGAGACGGGTGAGCTCCACCTCGTTGGCCTTGCCCTTGATGTCGAGGAAGGCCACGGGCTGTAGCGGGTTGATGGTGCCATCAATGTCCACCGGCGAGTCATCGTCCAGAGCCGCCTGCACAGAGAGATCGGCCGGCGGGTCGCCGGGCTTGGTGCCGAACGCCCCGATCTTGCCCGTCAGTTTGGTGAGGTTGGCGGTGTAGTTGGGCTTGATGAAGTTATCGGTGTAGTTGAGCTGGCCGTTGAGCAGGGTGATGCCGCCGATGTGGATGTCCGCGGCAGGCGTGGTTTCCGCGGGGGCGCTTGCCACCGTGGCGGTGGCGACCGTACTCGCTGGTGCCGGCGTCGGCTTGGTTGCCGCGGGGGTGGGCGCTGCCGGCAACGGAGCACCTTCGGCGCGGGTCACCGATACCGGCGCCTCTTCCGGCTTGGCCACCACGTCGGAGAGATTCAGCTTGCCGCTCGCGTTGACGATCATGCGCGCATAGAAAGAACTGAGCACCAGATTGCCCACGTGCATGCGTGGCGTACCCTGGCCCATGTTCACGTCGATATTGGAGCCGCTCAAGGTGCGCCAGCGCAGGAAGTCGTCGCCGGTCAGCTTGTCCTGCACGCGTACTTGTTCCAGCGCGGCATTGCCTTTAAAGGTGAGCTTGGGCTCTTCGGTGCGGCCGTCGTAATGCAGCTTGCCCTTGCTGGTGACGCGCGCGCTGGAGATGGTGACGTTCAGCGGAACGCTGATGTACGGCGCAAAGCTGGCGATGTCCACCTGTTTGCTGGACACCTCCAGGTCCGCGATGGTGGGCGTGGGTTGCACTTTGCCGGACAGGGCAAAGCTACCTTTGCCGATGTTGCCCTCCAGCGATACCTCGCGTGGTTCATTGAGGCGGTCGCTGATGTGCTCCATGTGGCCCTTGAGCGAATCGATCTTTACCTTGGCTGGCGTGCTGCCGGCAGCGAAGTCGGTGAATTGCAGACTGCCGCTCTCCACGCCCAAGTGCTCGATGCTCCAGTGCCAGGGCGTGCTGTTGGCGGCGGCACCTTTCTTGGGTGCGCCTTTGGCCTCGAAAAGATCGAGCAGGGTGATGTATTTCTTCTCGTTGCGTCGTATGTCCAGCTGCATGTCGGTGGCGATGACCTGGCCCAGCTCGGCTTGGCGGCTGGCCAAGTCGACCTGTCGGATTTCCACGTCCAGCTTGCCCCACGCCACCGGTGCGCCCTGGCCCTTGTATTGGGGTTCCAGGGCGAAGTCATCGACGCTTGCGTGTGTATTGGCCAAGTGCACATTGACGGCCTTGCCCCAGTCGAGTTGGAGCTGGCCATCGGCATCGAGCTTGCCCTTGGTGATGCGCGCGGTCAGACCCTTATAGACGACGGCCTGCAGTGGCACCGTGTCCACCTGACTTAGATGCAGCGCGCTGTCGACCTTGCTGGCAGCAAGGTCGACGGTGCCCTTGGCGCCGATGCTGCCGCCGAACAGTTCGCCACTGAGGTCAAGCTTGGCGGGCGGCGCCTTGAGCAGGCTCAGTCCGGTAAGGCTGCCGTGAAGTTTCTCCAGGTCCAGCTTGCCCTGATCGCCGTTCGCGTAGTGCACCGTGCTGCCGTCAAGGGTGAGCGTGGCGATGCGCAAGTCGGTGGGCTCGGCCTTCTTGTCGGCTTCGGCGGGTGCGGGTGCGCTGGTGAGCGTGTCCAGGTTGGTGTGACCGTCGGCCTTCTGCGTGTAGTACACCTGCGCCTGGTCGAGCTTCAGCGCACCCAGGTGGTAGCGCGACGCCAGCGGCTGCACGTCCACGAGTTCGGCGCTGCCGTGGGCCAATTTGGCAATCGCGTCACCTTGGCTGCTATTGAGGGTGAAGTCGTCCAGTTGCAGCTTGCCGGTGAGCTGCACCTGCGGCGTGGGCTGGGCCTGCACGAAGTGCAGCTCCAACTGGCCGCTCAACTGGCCTTGCGGAATAGCGATGGGCAAGGGCTTGGGTGCGTAGCCGATGTAGCGTGAAAGGTCCAGGTGATCAAGCTGGAAGCTTATGCTGGATTCGCGACTGCTGGCGAACGGCTTGGTCTGCCCGGAGACGCGCACCGGGCTGCCATCGACGCGCATGGCCAGCAGCGGCTGCACATAGACGTCCGTATCGCTGGGCAGATTGGCGAGGAAGGGAATGCCCAGCTCCAGTTGCTCAACGCGGTGTTCAGCGTGGCTGAGCTGGTCATCGAACTGGATGTCGCCGTTGTGCACGCTGATGTTGGAGAGCGCAAAGCGTGCCGGCGGTGCCTTTGGGTCCGACGGTTGGGAGGCGTAGCGCTCGATCAGGTCGGTGAAATTGAAGCGCTGGTCGGCGGTGCGCACGATGCGGATGCGCGGGTGTTGCAGCGACAGCTCGTCGAGCACCGGCGCCATGCGAAACACCGAGCTCCACGAGGCGTTGATCACCGCCTGGTCGATATCGATGAAGGCCGATTTCCCGTCGCGATCGCCAATGTGCAACTTGTCGAGCTGCACGCGCAGGGTATAGGGGTTGAGGTGCACCGCCTGCAGCGTGACCGGGCGGGAGAGCGCCGCACTGGCTCGCTTTTCGATCTGGCTGCGCAGGATGGTCGGGGCGAGCAAGAACCCTAGCAGCCCGAACACCACCAGTGCGATCACCAGAACCAGCAGGCTCTTGCGCACGCGGTGCGAACGATAGACGGCGAGGGCGCGGTCGCGTCCAGCGGCCAAATGAGGATTGCCGAATAAGTCAGCCATGCCGACGATGCTCCAGGTGACATCGCGTGCCGACCGGTGCGGGCCGCCAGGCCCCCACCTTCACAACTCCAAAGAAACTGTCGGCCGCCCAGGGCAAGAGTTTACTCGGGCGGCCGTCGTTCAAATATGCCCTTCACCGCCAGGCGGGGGCAAAAAGGCGCGGGTCGTGACGTGCGTTCAGGAACCCGAAGGCTCCCGTTCGCCGTTTAGCTCCAGGAGCAGACCACCTTGCCGCACTTGCCGGCGTCCATCAGGTCGAAGCCCTTCTGGAAGTCGTCGATATGGATCTGGTGGGTGAGCACCTTCTGCAGCGGGAAACCCGTGAGCACCATCTGGGTCATCTTGTACCAGGTCTCGTACATGCGGCGGCCGTAGATGCCCTGCAGCGTGAGGCCCTTGAAGATCACCTTGTCCCAGTCGATGCCGGCGCCCTTGGGCAGGATACCCAACAGGGCGACCTTGCCGCCGTGGTACATGCAGTCGAGCATGTCGTTGAAGGCACGCGGGTTGCCGCTCATTTCCAGGCCCACGTCGAAACCCTCCATGTGGAGGTCCTTCATGACGTCCTTGAGCGACTGGTTGGCCACGTTGACCACGCGGGTGGCGCCCATGTCGGCAGCCAGCTTGAGGCGGTAGTCGTTGATGTCGGTGACCACCACGTTACGGGCGCCCACGTGCTTGGCGATGCCGGCGGCGATGATGCCGATGGGGCCGGCGCCGGTGATCAGCACATCTTCGCCAATCAGGTCGAACTCCAGCGCGCAGTGGGCGGCATTGCCGTACGGGTCGAAGAAGGCGGCCAGCTCCGAGGGGATCTGGTCGGGGATCGGCCACAGGTTGGAGGCCGGCATGGTCATGTATTCGGCGAAGGCACCGTTGCGGTTCACGCCGATGCCGATGGTGTTCGGGCACAGATGCTGGCGGCCGGCACGGCAGTTGCGGCAGTGACCGCACACGATATGACCCTCGGCCGAGACACGGTCGCCGACCTTGTAGCCGGTGACGCCGGGGCCGATCTCCACGATGCGGCCCACGAACTCGTGGCCAATGGTCAGGCCCGGCTTGATGGTGCGCTGGGACCAGTCGTCCCACTTATAGATGTGCAGGTCGGTGCCACAGATGGCGGTTTTCTCCATCTTGATCAGCACCTCATTGGGGCCGACCTCGGGGACGGGCACTTCTTCCATCCAGATGCCCTGCTCGGGCTTGCGCTTGACCAGGGCTTTCATCATCTGAGGCATGGGGTTTCCGTGGGGAAAGGCAGGTAATCCGACATTATATGTGGGTGAACCCTTGCCGACTTCGTGCAGTGCAGCGTTGCCGGCCCTGGCGGTTCCTTCTATGGTCGTAACTTTGTGCGTCAGCGGATAGGAATAAGTGAATGCATTTGAACAAAGTGGGCACGGCCAAGACTGCGCCGGTGGGGCAGGACCGCGTGGGTAAGCGCTCGCTCCGAGGCGCCCTGCGCCGTTCAGGGTTGGCGCTCGCGTTGGCGGTGGCCGGCCTGTCGCCGGCGTGGTCGCTGCAGGCTCAGGAGGCGGGCGCCAAGGCGCCGGTGCAGTTCCGCATCACCGAGGGGCGCATCGAAAACGCCTTCTATCAACAAGGCGACGTGGCGGCCCACTTGCTGCTCAACTCGGGCGACAAGCCCCGCGTGCTGGTGGCCTTTCCGGCCGGCAACAGCGGCACGGGCGTATGGTTCGAGCCCACCGCCAAGCCGGTGAGCTGGACCCTGGGTGAGGTCAAGGGTCTGCGCCGCACGGTGGATGGGCACGCCTGGAACGGCATCGTCGCCGAGGCGAGCGTGGCGGCGGACCAGCTGGTGGTGCAGGACGCCGTGCTCAGCAGCATCCGTGTGCTGCGCGACTACCAGCTCGAACATCACTACCCCGAACAGGTGGCGGCCAAGGCGGAGCTGTCCGAGCGCTCCGTGCAGTGGCAGCGCCAGCGCGTGGATGGCGCGCCGGGCTATGCCATCGCGCTCAGCACCGACAACGGCCGCATCACCCGCGAGAACGGCAAGATCGTCTTGCGTCCGGATCGCGCCGGCCAGCCCCTGCACCTGCGCATCGAGGCCAGCACCGGCGAGACGCCGCTTACCCCATTCACCGCGTTGCTCAACGACAAGGCGCAGGCCGATGCGCGTAGCCGCAATGCCCTGCAATTCCTGAGCTACCGCGAGAAGTTCCTCGCCGGCTCCTGGCGCTTCGATACCTACTTTGGCCGCGATACGTTGATGTCGTTGCGGCTGCTGATGCCCGTGCTGCAACCGGCTGCGGTGGATGCGGGCATTGCATCGGTGCTGGCGCGCCTGTCGCCCGGCGGCGAAGTGGCGCACGAGGAAGGCATCGGCGAGTTCGCCGTTCTGCAGCATCTAAAAGAACGGGGCAAGCCATCTGACGAGCCGATCTACGACTACGTGATGGTCGACGACGACTACATGCTGCCGCCGGTGGCGGCCGCCTGGCTGCTGGAAGATGCTCGCGGCAGCAAGGGGGCGCGCGCGTTCCTCGCCAACGGCACGCCTGGTCATCGCCAGGGCGATGCGCTGGTGCGTAACCTGCTGTTCGTGGCGGGCAGCAGCGAAGCTTTTGCCAAGCAGCCGGTGTACTCCAACCTGGTGTCACTCAAACCCAATGCCCCGGTGGGGCAGTGGCGCGACAGCAACGAAGGCATCGGCCGGGGCCGTTACCCGTACGACGTCAACGCGATCTGGATGCCGGCGGCCCTGCGTGCGATTGGCCAGTTCCTGGATGCCGGTCTGCTCAATGACTACACCACGCCCGCCCAGCGCGAGCGCTTGCGCGCCGCCGCCAGTCACGCCGATGCCTGGGAGCGTGACGCTTCCGCGCTGTTCACCGTGCACCTGAGCCAGGAGCACGCTGCCGAGCAGGTACGCGCCTATGCGGCCAAGGTGGGCGTGTCGGATAAGGCGGCCCTTGCGGCCCTGGGTAACCATGCGCTGGATTTCCCAGCGATTTCGCTGGATGCGCAGGGCAAGCCGGTGCCCGTCCTGCATTCGGATGAAGGCTTCCGCCTGATGTTCGACAAGCCCAGCGCGGCGGTGCTCGAACAGAACATCGGCAGCCTGATGCGACCGTTCCCGGCCGGCCTGATGACCGATGCCGGCATGGTCGTGGCCAACCCGGCGTATGCCGACGGCGAGGTGTGGTCGCGTTTTGGCAACAACGCCTATCACGGCACCGTGGTATGGGCCTGGCAGCAGGCGATGATGGCCGCCGGCCTCAAGCGCCAGCTAGCCCGCAACGACCTCCCCGCCGATACCCGCGCGCATCTGCAGCAGGCGCAGGCCACGCTGTGGCGGGGCATATGCGGTGCGAGTGCGGTGCGTACCTCGGAGTTGTGGTCCTGGTCGTATGCAAACGGCCATTACCGCATCGAGCCGTTCGGCGCCGAAGGGGCGCACGAGGACGAATCCAACGCCGCCCAGCTGTGGAGCACCGTCTTCCTGGCCCTGCCGCCGCCGGCGGGCATGCCAGGCTGCCGCTGAGTAGAGCCCGCTACCCGTCGCGCGCAAGCGGCGGGTAGCGGATCGGCCGGGTTCCGCCGCCGTTTTGCGGCGATTCTTGTGTGCGGTGCAGCGTTGCCGCACCGGGCGCTTCGTTCTAATGTCGCAAGTTTCTGCGAACACCCATAGGAACGACGAATGCGCTTGAAGACGATGGGCCTGGCGATGGCCATGGCGCTGGCGCCGGCCGCGCAGGCCGACGAAGGCATGTGGATGCCTTCCCAACTGCCCGATATTGCCCACCAGCTGCGGGCAGCCGGCTACCAAGGCAATCCGGCCGATCTGGCCGACCTCACCAAGGCGCCGCTCAACGCGGTGGTGAAGGTGGGTGGGGCCACCGGCGCGTTCGTCAGCGCCGATGGCCTGGTGCTGACCAACCACCATGTGGCCTTTGGCGTCATCCAGTACAACAGCAACGCGCAGCGCGACCTGATCCAGAACGGTTTCGTCTCGCACAGCCGCACGGAAGAGCTGCCGGCCAACCCGGATTTCCGCCTGCGCATCACCACCGGTTTCGACAAGGTCACCGATCAGGTGCTGGCCGCGGCCCAGGGCAAAACCGGACGCGCCTATTTCGATGCCGTGGACGCCAGCAGCAAGGCGCTGGTCGCCGAATGCGAGCGCGAAGCTGGCATGCGTTGCAGCGTGGTCAACATGTTCTATGGCCGCGACTTCTACCTGGTGAAGCAGCTGGAGTTGCGTGACGTGCGCCTGGTGTATGCGCCGCCGCGCGCCATCGGCAATTACGGCGACGAAGTGGACAACTTCGTGTGGCCGCGCCATGCCGGTGACTTCACCGTGCTGCGCGCCTACGTTGGCAAGGACGGCAAGCCGGCCGACTACGCCAAGGACAACGTGCCCTATCGCCCGCCGGCGTTCCTGCCTCTCGCCAAGCAGGGCGTGCACGAGGGCGATTTCGTGATGCTGGCCGGTTATCCGGGCATTACTTATCGCCATCGCACCGCGGCTGAATTTGCCGATCAGGTGCAGTGGCGCCTGCCGGCCTCGGTGCAGGTGATGCAGCAGTTGCAGCACGTCATTGAAGAAGCCGGCCGCGACGATCGCCAGGCGGCCATTCGCTACGCCTCGCAGTTGCAGTCGCTCAAGAACGGCATCAAGCGCTTCAGTGGCGAGCTCGAAGGCCTCAAGCGCAGCGACGCGGTGAGCACTCGCCGCAAGGACGAAGACGCCATGATGGCTTGGCTGGCGTCCCAGCCGCAGGCGGCCAAACTGCGCCCGCAGATCGATCAGGTGAACACCCTCATTGCCGCCGGTAATGCCAATCGCGAGCGCGATCTATTACTCGGACTATTGCAGAGTCAGACGCAGCTGATGCGCTCCGCCATCATCTTGCAGCGCCTCGCATTGGAGCGCGGCAAGCCCGATGCTCGGCGCGAAAGCGGTTATCAGCAGCGTGACGAGGAGTTGATGGCTGGCACCTTGCGGCAGGTGCAGCGTCGCTACGATGCCGGCGTGGAAAAGCAGCTGGTCACCGCACTGCTGACGCGTTACCAGAAACTGCCCGACACGCAGCGCCTGCCGGAAGTCGACGCCGCCTTTGGCCGCACGCCCGCCGAACTCGCCGAGCGCCTCAATCGCCTTTATGGCGCCACCAAGCTGGGCGACGAAGCGCAGCGCCTGGCGTGGCTGAACGCCGAGCCGGCCGCCGTAAGCAAGGCCGACGACGCCATGCTGGCGCTGGCGGCGCAGCTGCAGCCCGCCCTGTTGCGGCTTGAGGAAGCGCGCAAGGAGCGCGAAGGCGAACTGCTGCGGCTTCGCCCTGCTTACATGGATGCCCTCATCGCCTATCGCGAAAAACAGGGCCGCGCGGTGTATCCGGATGCCAACTCCACCCTGCGCGTGAGCTACGGCAAGGTCGCCACGCTCAAGGCACGCGATGGCGTGACCTACGAAGCCGTCACCACCACCGCTGGCATCGTGGAGAAGAACACCGGGCAGGAACCCTTCGATGCACCCAAGCCCCTGCTGGATGCCATCGCCAAGGGTGATTACGAAGGCTACGCGGACAGCAAGATCGGCGCCATGCCGGTGGATTTCCTCAGCAACCTCGACACCACCGGCGGCAACTCCGGCTCTCCCGTGGTCAACGCCAAGGGTGAGCTGGTGGGCCTCAACTTCGACAGCAACTGGGAGGCGGTGAGCGCCAGTTGGATGTACGACCCGCGTTACAAGCGCGCCATCCATGTCGACATGCGCTACATGCGTTGGCTGATGGACAAGGTGTATCCCGCACCCGAGCTGCTCAAGGAGCTGGGCGTGCCTGCGCGCTAAGGATGCGCTGACTTTGACCGTCATCCCAGCGAGCCCCAAAAAGGGGCGAGAGCTGGGATCCAGCGCCTGCCAATCTTTGGACGTAAAGACGCTGGATTCCTGCGCTCGCAGGAATGACGAGCAAAACACCGCGTAGTCAGTGCTTCGCTAAGTCGGCTCCATCACATGCCGCGTCCCCGTATGCGGGGCGCGGCCCTCGTTCTTGCCCGCTCTGGCGGGTCGTTTCACCAGGAGATTTTCGTGCGTCGTCTGCTTCTTGCCGCAGCCGTGTCTGTCGGCCTTGTTTCAACCGCCCATGCCGTGGAAGGCATGTGGCAGCCCGCCCAGCTTCCCACCATTGCCGCCACGCTCAAGCAGCATGGCCTGAAGCTGGACCCCAATACGCTCACCGACCTTACCGCCTACCCGATGGGCGCCATCGTCAGCCTGGGTGGCTGCACGGCGTCGTTCGTTTCGCCGCAGGGCCTGGTGGTGACCAATCATCACTGCGCCTACGGTGCGCTGCAGTACAACTCCACGCCGCAGAAAAACCTGATCGTGGACGGCTTCCTCGCCAAGAACCATGCCGAGGAGCTGCCGGGCGATCCGAACATGCGCGTCTACGTGACCGAGGAAATCCGCGACGTCACCAAGGACATCACCGGCAAGCTCACCGACGCCATGAATGGCGCCCAGCGACACGAGGCGATCGAGCAGGCCATCAAGGCCCAGGTGAAGTCGTGCGAAACCGATGGTTATCGTTGTGATGTCTACACCTTCCACGGTGGCTACAGCTATCAGCTGATCCGCCAGCTGGAAATCAAGGATGTTCGCCTGGTCTACGCGCCGCCCGAGTCCATCGGCAAGTTCGGTGGCGACGTCGACAACTGGATGTGGCCGCGCCACACCGGCGACTTCAGCTACCTGCGCGCCTATGTGTCCAAGGACGGCAAGTCTGCGCCGTACGCCAAGGACAACGTGCCTTACCAGCCTAAGCACGTGCTCAAGCTCAATCCGCAGGGCCTGGAAGAGGGCGACTACGTGATGGTCACCGGCTACCCGGGCCGCACCAATCGCTATCGCCTCGCCGATGAAGTGCAGAGCGCTATCGACTGGACCTATCCCACCCAGATCAAGGTGTACGAGGACACCCTCGACATCATCAACACGGCCGGCAAGGCCGACCCCAAGGCGGCGGTGAAATACGCCAGCATGGTGGCCAGCCTCAACAACTACCTGAAGAACTTTGGTGGACAGTTGGAAGGCCTGCGCCGCGCGGATGCGGTAGCCGTCAAGCGCGAGCAGGAGACTCAGCTGGAAGGCTGGCTCAAGCAGCAGGGTGGTGCGCAGAACCAGGCGCTTGCCGCCGATATCGGCAAGCTGCGTCAAGCCATCTCGGACGAGAAGGCCACGCGCGAGCGCACGCTGGACATCGGCCTCATCACCCGCAGCGCCATGCTCGGCAATGCGGTGCGTGTGGTGCGCCTCTCCAAGGAGCGCAGCAAGCCGGACATGGAGCGTGCCGCCGGCTACCAGCAGCGCGACGAAGTGCGCATCGAAGGCGCACTTAAGCAGATGGAGCGCCGCTACGATCCGGCCGTGGACCAAAAGCTGCTGGCCTATGGCCTCAAGCGCTACCTGTCACTGCCCAAGGCGCAGCGCCTGCCCGCATTGGATGCATGGCTGGGCGACGCCACCAGCGATGCGCAGATTACCCAGAAGGTGGCGGACCTGTTCGCCGGCAGCCAGTTCGGCAACACCGATGAGCGTCTGAAGTGGCTCAAGGCCGATACGCAGACCATCGCGGCGAGCAATGACAGCCTGCTTAAGCTCGCCATGGCCCTGCAGCCTCAGCTGCAACAGCTGGAAGACGAGCAGGACGCGCGTGCCGGCGACATGAGCAAGCTGCGTCCGCGCTACATGCAGGCCATGATCGCCTGGAAGAACGCCCAACACCTGCCGGTCTATCCGGATGCCAACAGCTCCTTGCGCGTCACCTTTGGCAACGTGCAGGGCGTGGCTCCGCGCGATGGCGTGAACTACGCGGCCTTCACTACCGCCAAGGGCATCGCGGAAAAGGCCACCGGCAAGGAACCGTTCAACGCACCGCAGGCGGAGCTTGGCGCCATCAAGGCCAAGGCATTCGGCAGCTACGCGTCCAGCAAGCTCGGCACGTTGCCGGTGAACTTCCTCGCCGACCTGGACATCACCGGTGGCAACTCCGGGTCGCCGGCGCTCGATGCGGAAGGTCGCCTGGTTGGCCTCGCTTTTGACGGTAACTGGGAATCGGTGAGCGGCGACTGGCTGTTCAACCCCTCGCTCAACCGCTCCATCCAGGTGGACGTGCGCTACATGCTGTGGGTGATGCACCAGCTCGATCACGCCGACAATCTGCTGATGGAAATGGGTGTGCCGGCGACGCCTCCCAAGTAATACATGGGACGTGGCGTGCGCAGCCTATAGGGTGCGCACGCCTTTTCTCGGCCATCAGCAATGGCGGGTGACAACCCGTCCTGGCCGGGAGCAAGGCTGATCGAAAAGCGAGCTGCCGGTTGGGCGTGCCTGGGACGGGCCCCTTCACGCACTACATGAAACGATCCCTGAGCACGCCGGGTGGAGATCTATTGCGCTTATGGCTTGGCGGAGCGTCCCCATAGCGACAATCCGCGAGTCAACGTCTTTATTCGCTCCGTCGGGCCGTACAGGGCGACGCCGAGGTGAGTGATCTGGTCAGACGACTTGTGGCGAATGGCCTCGCGCAGATCGTCATCACTCTCGGTATGGAGCATGTCCTCTGTAAAGTGGGCAAACAAGACATCACCGTGCTCCTGCGCGAGGCGGGCGATGCTGTTGGTTTTGCTCGGGTTGGCAACCAGGGTGACGATGGCGTACTTGATGATCGCGGGACAAGCGACCCCATCGGAACTCGCGGAGGCGTTGCCCATGTCCTCATGGTCGAGTCGGTAGCCCAGCGAAACGGATAAATGCGCACAGGCGTTCGAGGCCATGCCCGCGGGCATGGCGGACGAAAGCACGATGGCCATTTTTCTATCTGAGTATGTATAGGTCATTGGCGAGTCCAGCTTGGACGGTTTGCGATGCCGCTATCCCTGCCACACCGTTGTGCGACGCAATCGCCATCGCTTCTTGGTATGCGGGTTTCGATGCGGGCGAGTGGATCGGGCATTTTGACTGCGGGACACGCGCCGGTGCAAAGCAGCTACCACCTGTGCCAGGCGGGGGTTATCCCGATTGCGAGTAAGCCCTGTTGGGTCAAACGCACTGGGTAGGGCATGTCCAACGGGCGCTTGGCCGGGCCGGTGCTGTCGTCCATTTGCCGAACGTCGCCATCCGACGCGACCCGGCGCCCGCGTGCGGATCGGCTTCACACGTGTTTCATGCCGCTTGGGCTGGAGTCGCGCCACCCGCGTTGCGGGTTATTTCACAGGAGAGCTGCCGTGACCACCTCGAACGACGAATGCTGCGGTTCCTCGCACACCGATTCCAAGCGCCGCACCGTGCTCAAGTCGGCACTGGGGCTTGCCGCGCTTGGCGTCGTGGGTGCGCTGCCCTCGGCCTGGGCGGAGCAGGTGCGCCTGATGTCGCTGACCAAGGAGCAGCGCGACCAGCTCACCCCGGATCGCATCCTTGCCCTGATGAAGGAGGGCAACGAGCGTTTTCGCAGCGGCAAGATGCAAGTGCACGACTATCTGGCGCAAAAGCGCAGCAGCGCTGGTGGGCAGTACCCGGCGGCGGTGATCCTTGGCTGCATCGACTCGCGCGCGCCCGCTGAGATCATCCTCGATACCGGCATTGGCGATACCTTCAATGCCCGCATCGCCGGCAATATCGTCAACGACGATCTGCTTGGCAGTTTGGAGTTCGCTTGTGCGGTAGCCGGCGCGAAGGTGGTGCTGGTCATGGGGCACACCGCTTGCGGCGCCATCAAGGGCGCCATCGATGGCGCCAAGCTGGGCAACCTCACGGGCTTGCTGGACAAGATCAAGCCCGCGGTGGAAGCCACCACCTTTGCCGGCGAGCGCAGCAGCAAGAATCCTGAGTTCGTGGATGCCGTGGCCGCCACCAACGTGCGCCGCACGATGGAGGAGATCCGGCGCCGCAGCGAGGTGCTGGCTGGGTTGGAGAAAGACGGCAAGATCAAAATTGCCGGCTCGATGTATCACCTGGTGGGCGGTAAGGTGGAGTTCTACGACTGAGCCCGTCGCGCGCGCTGTCTTGGGATGACGCGCGCGGCCTCTTACAATGGGCGGATGCCGATCGATCAGCGTCCGCTCGCCGTATTCCTGATGGGCCCGACCGCGTCGGGCAAGACGGCGCTTGCGTGCGAACTGAGCGAGCGTTTTGCGGTGGACCTGATCAGCGTGGACTCCGCGCTGGTCTATCGCGGTATGGATATCGGCACCGCCAAGCCCGACGCCGCCACGCTGGCGCGTTACCCGCATCGCCTGATCGATATCCGCGATCCGGCCGAACCCTATTCGGCAGCCGATTTCCGCACAGACGCCCTGGTCGCCATGCGGGACATCACGGCGCAGGGGCGGGTGCCTTTGCTCGTGGGTGGCACGGGGCTGTATTTTCGCGCGCTCCAGCAGGGGCTTTCGCAGCTCCCGGAGGCGAATGCGGCCATTCGCGAACGCTTTGCGGCGGAGGCGAGTTCGCTCGGTTGGCCTGCGCTGCATGTGCGGCTGGCCGCGAGCGACCCCGTCGCGGCGGCGCGCATTGGGCCTAACGATGCTCAGCGTATCCAGCGCGCGCTGGAGGTGATCGAGCTCACCGGGCGCCCGCTTTCCGAGCAGCAACAGGGTGGGGCAGGGCAGCGGTTTCCCTGGCGGGTGCTCAAGCTGGCGTTGCTGCCGGTCGATCGGGCACCGTTGCACGCGCGCATCGCACAGCGTTTCGACGCCATGCTGGCTGCCGGGTTCCTCGACGAGGTACGCGCGCTTCGCGCGCGCGGCGATTTGCACGCCGATCTGCCGGCGATACGTGCCGTGGGTTATCGCCAGGCCTGGGAGTATCTGGACGGCCAGACGGATGCGGCCACCTTCCGCGATCGCGGCGTGTTCGCCACGCGTCAGCTCGCCAAGCGCCAGATCACCTGGCTGCGCAGCGAGATGGATGCGCGCGTGATCGATCCCGATCGTCCGGGTTTCCATACCTTGGCCGCCGACGCTTTGGCGTTGTTCCTTGGTCGTACCTGAGTACGTTTGAGCGGCCGTTGATGAGGAAACTCTGATTTTGCTCGCAATTTTCGCGATGGAGGCGTGCGCATCTTTCCATGCCGCAAGGCGAGTCATCCAGCGCCGCCGGTTGCAGAAGCTTGACCACACGGCATCGCGGCATTCGCGCAGATGATGGCGATGGTTCCGCGTATTCGTGAACGTCTTTTTCACACATGCACAAAGCGTGCATGTGCCCTTTCATCAACGATTTAAAAGTGGTTAATATTCCTCAATCTTGGGCCGGGGCGCCGCGTGCGTCTTTTCTCCGGCCTGTCCGTTTTCGAGGGGAGAAGAAGAAATGTCCAAAGGGCAATCGCTGCAAGATCCGTTTCTGAACGCACTGCGCCGTGAGCGGGTCCCGGTCGCCATCTACCTGGTTAACGGCATCAAACTTCAGGGCACGATCGAATCGTTCGACCAATTTGTGGTGCTGCTGCGCAATCAGGTCAGCCAAATGGTCTACAAGCACGCCATCTCCACGGTCGTGCCCAGTCGCAATGTGCGGGTCGGCAACGGGCAAGATGGCCACGGCGACGCGCCGCTGGGCTCCACCGACACCGAAGGTTGAATCGGTCGGCCTGTCGACCCATCTGAGTAGGGAGCCCCGGGCAACGCCATCAGCGCGCCCGGCGTCGTAACGACTTACACTTCCCCACTCCGGCCAGTGGTCGCGAACAGTCGTGTTCGCGGCCTGGCGTCTTGATACAGGTCCTTCCCACCTCGTGTTTGATCGTCAAAAGAAAGGCGAGCGTGCGCTCCTCGTGCTTCCGCATTCGCGCGGCGAGGGCGATGCCCAACGGCGCGCGGATGAGTTCGGCGAGCTGGTGCGCTCGGCCGGCGCCGAGATACTTGGCAGCATAACGGCACGCGTCGACGTGCCCAATCCCCGCTATTACATCGGTACCGGCAAGGCCGATGAGGTCGCCGAGGCTGCCCGCGCGCTCGGCGCTGACCTGGTGCTCATCGATCACCTGCTGTCGCCAGTGCAGGAGCGCAACCTCGAAAAGCATCTCGCCATTCGCGTGGTGGATCGCGCGGGGCTGATCCTGGACATTTTCGCCCAGCGCGCCCGCTCGCACGAAGGCAAGCTGGAAGTGGAGCTGGCCCAGCTCAAGCACTTGGCCACCCGTCTGGTGCGCGGCTGGACCCACTTGGATGCCCAGCGCGGTGGTGCCATCGGCAACCGAGGCCCGGGCGAAACCCAGCTGGAAACCGACCGCCGCCTGCTGGCCGAGCGCGTGAAAATGCTCACCAAGCGCCTGGAAAAGGTGCAGACCCAGCGCGGCCAGCAACGCCGCGCGCGCTTGCGCAACACCGTGCCGCGCGTGGCCCTGGTGGGCTATACCAACGCCGGCAAGTCCACCTTGTTCAACGTGTTGACCGAAGGCGAGGTATTTGCCGCGAACCTGCTGTTCGCCACGCTGGACCCCACCGTACGCAAGCTCGATGGGCTGGCCTGTGGCCCGGCCGTGCTGGCCGACACGGTCGGCTTCATCCGTGAGTTGCCGCATGATCTGGTGGCGGCCTTCCGCGGCACCCTGGCCGAGGCTCGCGACGCCGATCTCCTGCTGCATGTGAGCGACGCCGCCGACGAAGAGCGTGAGCGCCTGGCACGCGTGGTCGACGAGGTGCTGGAGGAGATCGACGCCGGCGACCTGCCGCAGCTGCGCGTGATGAACAAGATCGACCTGGCCGGCGCCGAGCCGCGCATCGACCGAGACGACCAAGGGCGGCCAACCGCCGTATGGTTGTCGGCGGCTACCGGCGTTGGCCTGGACCTGCTCCGGCAGGCCCTGGGCGAGCTGCTGGGGGGCGATCGCGTGCAGTCCGAGCTGCGCCTGCCGCTGTCGGCGGGCCGGCTGCACGCCCGCCTGAAAGCCGCGGGCGCCATCGTGGGTGAAGAGGTGGACGAGGAGGGCTGGCGCCTGAGCATCGACGCCCCGCGTAGTGTCATTGCCCCGCTGAGCGGTGGCGGCGCGGCGGAAGCGGCCCTGCTGCGGGCGCTGCTGGGCACGCCGGAAGAGCCGGCGTTCTGAACGCCAACCTGTGCACCCGATTACAAACGGGTGCCTTGAGTCGCCATTGGTGAGGAATCGTCGCACGGGTCTGGTAGAATCCCCGGCGTTTGTGCGGCGATCCGGTGCCGCGGCGGCACACTTGCCACGAGACGCCCTCGCCACCATGTCCAAACCCGTTCAACGTGCTTTCCGGCCAATGTTGCCGGCCTCCCCGCGGCCTCAAGGAGACTGACCATGGCCTGGAACGAACCCGGTAATAACGGGCAGCGTGATCCCTGGGGCAAGAACCGACAGACCGGCGGCAAGCCGGGGCTGGAGGAGATGCTCAAGCAGCTTCGCAACCGTCTTGGCAAGTTCGGCGGGGGCGGCACCAACGGCCTGTTCACCATCGCGCTGGCCCTCGTGCTGGCCTGGGTACTGTTGAGCAGCTACACCATCGTCGACGCCCGCCAGGCTGGCGTGGTGCTGCGTTTCGGGCAGTACGCCCGCACCTTGCAGCCGGGCTTCCACCTCAAGCTTCCGCGTCCCATCGAGACTGTCACCAAGGTCGGCACCACCGAGATCCGTTCGGTGTCGGACAAGGTACGCATGCTGACCAGCGACGAGAACATCATCTCGGTCGACTTCAACGTGCAGTACCAGGTTTCGGATGCTCGCAAGTACCTGTTCTCGTTGAGTGGTCCGCCGGAAGACACCCTGCGCCAAGCCGCCGAGGCCGCCGTGCGCACGGTGGTGGGCGCCAACGTGATGGATAACATCCTCACCAGCCAGGCCAACGAGCCGGTGGCCGCCGCCGCTCCGGCAGCAGCAAGTAGCGTGGCTGGCGCGTCGTCGGTTGCGACGCCGGCTACCCCGGCCGTTGCCGGCAAGGTCGCCGAAACGCGTGACACGCTGCAACAGCAGACCCGCGAGATTCTCCAGGCCACGCTCAACGAGTACGACGCGGGTCTGATGGTCACCGACGTGAGCTTCCAGAACGTGGCCCCGCCGCAGGAAGTGAAGGACGCCTTCGACGACGTCAACGCCGCCCGCGAAGACAAGCAGGCCACCGAGAACGACGCCCGTGCCTACGCCAGCAAGGTCGTGCCGGTGGCGCGCGGCGACGCGTCGCGCATTCTCGCCGAGGCCCAGGGCTACAGCGCCCAGCGCACCGCCATCGCCACCGGCGACGGTGCCCGCTTCAATCTCATCCTCAAGGAATACAAGGCCGCGCCCGACGTCACTCGCCGCCGCCTGTGGCTGGAAACGGTCGAAGATGTCATGTCCAACAACCCCAAGGTGCTCGACGGTTCGGGTGGTCGCAACATGATCTACCTGCCGCTTGATCGTGCCACCGGCAAGGACCTGCAAGGCGTGGGTTCGGTGATGCAATCCGCAGGCAGCGATGGCCTGGCCGGCAAGGAGAAGCAGCCATGAAGTTCATCTCTGGCATCGTGATCGTGCTGCTCGTGCTGTTCGGCTTCAACAGCCTGTTCGTGGTGCACGAGGGTGAAACCGCCCTGGTACTGCAGTTCGGCCGCATCGTGCGCACCGGCGACAAGCCCGGTCTGCACGCCAAGCTGCCGTTCGTGCAGCAGGTGATGACCTTCGACAACCGCATCCTCACCCTGGAAGCGCCGCCGGAGCGTTACTTCACCTCCGAAAAGAAGAGCGTCAACGTCGACTTCTACGTGAAATGGCGCATCGCCGACAACGCCGCCTATTACCGCGCCACCGCCGGCGACGAGTTGCAGGCGGCCGCGCGCCTGTCGCCACTGGTGAAGGACGCCCTGCGTTTCGAGTTCAATGCGCGCACCCTGCAAGAGCTGGTTTCGGCTGGCCGCAAGGACGTAACCGAGCGCGTGCGCAAGCAGACCGACCTCGCCGCCAGCAAGAACCTGGGTATTACCGTGGTGGATGTGCGCATCAAGCGCATCGATTTGCCGGACGAAGTGAGCGAGTCGGTCTACAAGCGCATGCGCGCCGAGCGCGCGCAGCTGGCCAACGAGCTGCGCTTCACCGGCCAGCAGCAGGCCGAAACCATCAAGGCCGATGCAGACCGCCAGGCTCAGGTGATCAAGGCCGAGGCCGAGCGCGACGCCGCCAAGGTGCGCGGCGAGGGCGACGCCCAGGCAGCCGCCATCTACGCGCAGGCGTACGGGCAGGATCCGGAGTTCTTCGCGTTTTACCGAAGCCTGTCGGCGTACCGTAAATCGTTCCAGGACGGCAAGGGCGTGCTGGTGCTCAAGCCCGACTCGGAGTTCCTGAAGTATTTCAACGACGGCGCGTCGTCTAGGCGCTGACGGGTAGGGCCCATGTCGCGTGATTTGTGGGCGGCACTGTGCCTGGTGCTGGTGATCGAGGGTCTGGTGCTGTTCGCGGCGCCGCGTGGCTGGCAAGCCACAATGCGCGAGGCGGTGAAGCTCAGCCCGCGCATGTTGCGCGTGTGCGGTGCGGTGGCCATAGGGATCGGGCTGGTCGCCTTGCAACTGGTGCATTGAGTTAATGCGGTGGATGGGCCGCTCAAAGCCATCGGGAACAAGTGCGGCGCCTTGCCGTTGTTCCAGCGGAGGCTGGGGCCTGGGTTGAAGGCGCTCGATTCCCGCGTTTGCCGGAATGGCGAGCAAGGGTTTCCAAAGTTATCCGCCCCCTGGGGCAACCGATTCTTCAAATTGACGAGAGCAACATCATCATGGGCAAGTCAGTAGTCATCCTTGGTGCGCAGTGGGGCGACGAAGGCAAGGGCAAGATCGTCGACCTGCTGACCGAGCAGGTCAAAGCCGTGGCGCGTTTCCAGGGCGGCCACAACGCCGGCCACACGCTGGTCATCGGTGGCAAGAAGACCGTGCTGCACCTCATTCCCTCGGGCATCCTGCGTGACGATGCGCTGTGCCTGATCGGCAACGGCGTGGTGTTGTCGCCGCAGGCCCTGAAGCAGGAAATCGAGGAACTGGAAGCGCAGGGCGTGGAAGTGCGTTCGCGCCTGAAGATCAGCCCGGCGACGCCGCTGATCATGCCGTACCACATTGCCGTGGATAAGGCGCGCGAAGCCGCCGCCGGCAAGTCGGCCATCGGCACCACCGGTCGCGGCATTGGCCCGGCCTACGAAGACAAGGTGGCCCGCCGCAGCGTGCGCGTGGCCGACCTGATGTACCCGCATGAGCTGCCGGAGAAGATCAAGGCCGCCGTGGAGTACCACAACTTCATCCTCACGCAGTGGCTGAAGGCCGAGCCGGTGGACTTCCAGCAGGTGCTGGACGATGCGCTGGCCTATGGCGAGTTCATCCGCCCGATGGTCGACGACGTCGCCACCATCCTGCACGACGTGCGCAAGGAAGGCGGTCACATCCTGTATGAAGGCGCCCAGGGCGCGCTGCTGGATATCGACCACGGCACCTACCCGTACGTGACCTCGTCCAACACCACCGTGGGTGGTGCGCTGGCTGGCACCGGCGTGGGCGCGGGCGACATCGACTACGTGTTGGGCATCTGCAAGGCCTACGCAACCCGCGTGGGCGGCGGTCCGTTCCCGACCGAGCTGCACGACGAGATGGGCGAGCGCCTGCGCAAGGTCGGCAACGAGTTCGGCGCCAGCACGGGCCGTCCGCGCCGCTGCGGCTGGATCGACCTCGTCGCGCTCAAGCGCGCCGTGCAGATCAACGGCATCAACGGCCTGGCCATCACCAAGCTGGACGTGCTCGATGGCCTGCCGACCATCAAGGTCTGCATTGCCTATGAGTACCGTGGCAAGCGCCGTGAGCTGGCGCCGCTGGATGCGGACGGTTGGGCCGAGTGCAAGCCGGTCTACCTGGAGTTCCCGGGCTGGGACGAGTCCACCGCGGGCATCCGCGAGTGGGACAAGCTGCCGGCCGCGGCACGCGCTTATCTGCGCGCCGTGGAGGAGTTGTCCGGTTGCAAGCTCTCGCTGGTCGCCACGGGTGCGGACCGCGACGACACCATCGTGCTGGACGACCCGTTCGCCTGAGTCGGTAGCGCTTGAGTTGTACAAAGGAGCCCCGCCATGCGGGGCTTTTTTGTGGGCGTAGGGAAGGGCAGGGGCGCCCATCCACAGGGTGCCTCTGCAAACACGTTGTACGGCTGCGCGGCGGCGCCCTGTCGCGATGGCCTATGCGTGCCGATACCCCGACCCGTTGGGTTCTGGCCTCCCGGCCGTTTCCTCCGCCCGTTTCCGTCCATGACTTTTGGCGGTGTCTGTGCCGATCGGCATATCCGACCATCGACCTGTTTTGCGTCACTTCGGGGTCGCGCCGCTGGCCTCGCCTAACAGGGAAAACGTTATGCGTACTCGTTTGGTCTCCGCTATCGCGCTGGCTCTCGCCGGCGTTTCCTTCACCGGTGCAGCGTTGGCTGCTGCTGCCGCGCCGGCCTCCCAGGTCATTACCCAGTTGCCGCGCGAGGTGCGCCCCACGCATTACACAGTGTCGGTGACGCCGCATGCCGACCAGCTGAACTTCAACGGCAAGGTCAGCATCGATGTGGAGGTGCTCAAGCCCACCACCAGCATCACCCTCAACGCCATCGACATGCAGTTCAGCGATGTGGCGCTGGCGCCGGTGAGCGGCAAGCTGGCTATCGCCGCGCCGAAGGTGTCGGTGGATGACAAGGCGCAGACCGCGACCTTTACCTTCAGCCAGCCCCTGGCTGCGGGCAAGTACCGCCTCTCGATGAGCTACACCGGCAAGATCGGTACCCAGGCCAATGGCCTGTTCGCCATCGATTACGACACCAAGGACGGCAAGAAGCGCGCGCTCTACACCCAGTTCGAGAACTCCGACGCACGTCGCTTCATTCCCTCCTGGGACGAGCCCAACTACAAAGCCACCTTCGACTTGCAGGTCAGCGTGCCGTCCACGCAGATGGCGGTGAGCAACATGCCGGTGGCTTCCAAGCGCGACCTGGGCAACGGCCTCAGCGAAGTCACCTTCAAGACCTCGCCCAAGATGTCCACCTACCTGCTGTTCTTCGGCACTGGTGAGTTCGATCGCGTGACCACCATGCAGGACGGCACCGAGATCGGCGTGATCACACAGAAGGGCCTGACCGACCAGGCCGCCTTTACGTTGGAATCGGGCAAAGCGGTGCTCAAGGAATACAACGACTACTTTGGCGTGAAGTACCCGCTGCCCAAGCTGGACAACGTCGCTTCGCCGGGCAGCAGCCAGTTCTTCTCCGCCATGGAGAACTGGGGCGCCATCTACACCTTCGAATACGCCTTGCTGCTCGATCCGTCGATCTCCACGCTGTCGGACAAGCAGGAGGTGTTCAACACCGCCGCGCACGAAATGGCGCACCAGTGGTTCGGCGATCTGGTGACCATGCGCTGGTGGGATGACCTGTGGCTCAACGAAGGCTTCGCCTCGTGGATGGCCGCGCGCACCACCGAACGCCTGCATCCGGAATGGAACACGCGCCTGGATGCGGTCGGCGTCCGCGAAGGCGCCATGTCACGCGATGCGGTGGAAACCACGCATCCGGTGGTGCAGCACGTGGAAACCGTGGAGCAGGCCAGCCAGGCGTTCGACTCCATCACCTATTCCAAGGGTGCCTCGGTCATCAGCATGCTCGAAGCGTACGTGGGCGCGGACAACTGGCGCACCGGCGTGCGCAATTACATCAAGGCCCACGCATACGGCAACACAGTGTCCGACGACCTGTGGCACGCCATGGACGCCGTGGTGCCTAGCAAGCAGGTCACCACGATCGCACACGACTTCACCTTGCAGCCGGGCATTCCGCTGATTCGCGTGGAAGCGGGCGCGTGCAGCAACAACAGCACGTCGATCAAGCTGACCCAGGGTGAGTTCACCAAGGATCGCCCCAACAAGACGCCGTTGCGCTGGCACGTGCCGGTGATCGCGCAGACCGATGGTGGCAAGCCGGTGAGCACCATCGTGGATGGCGAGGCGACGCTCGCGGTGCCCGGTTGCGGCACGTTGCTGGTCAATGCCGGCCAGAGCGGTTATTTCCGCACGCTCTATGCCCCGCAGCAGTTCGCGGCGATCAAGGCAGGCTTCGCCAAGCTCGCGCCGATCGACCAGCTCGGCGTGATGGGTGACACCTGGGCGTTGGGCATGGCCGGCCTGCAGCCGGCGTCGGACATCCTCGACCTGGCCAAAGCCGCGCCCGTCAATGCCGATCCGCAGATCTGGGACGAAGTGGCCAGCAGCCTGGCGGGCCTGGATCAGTACTACCGTGGCGATAGCAAGCGCCAAGCGGCCTTCCGCACCTATGCGATCAAGCAACTCGCTCCCGTGTTCGCCCGTGTCGGCTGGGAAGCCAAGCCGGGCGAGAGCGTGCCCACCGGCATCCTGCGCACACACCTGATCTCTACGCTGTCGAGCCTGGGTGACACCACGGTGATCGCCGAGGCACGCCGCCGTTATGCCGCGCAGGCTACCGATCCCAAGGCCGTGCCGCCGGCACTGCGCAAGACCATCCTTGCCGTGGTCGCCAGCCACGCCGACGCGGCTACCTGGGACAAGTTGCATGCCGAGGCCAAGGCGGAGAAGACCCCGCTGGTGAAGGATCGCCTCTACGCCTTGCTCGCCGCTGCCGAGGACGAAACGCTCGCCAAGCGCGCGCTGGATCTGGCCCTTACCGACGAGCCGGGCGCCACCAATAGCGCCGGCATGATCAGCTCCGTCGCACGTCGCAACCCGGATCTTGCCTTCGACTTTGCGCTGGCGCATCGCGAGCAGGTCGAGAAGGTGGTGGACGGCAGCTCGCGCAGCCGTTACTTCCCGATGCTGGGCAACAGCTCGTTCAATCCGGCGATGATCGACAAGATCAACGCCTATGCGAACGCCTACCTCGAACCCAGCGCCCGCCGCGACGCGGAAACGGCCATCGCCAACATCAAGTACCGCATCATGGTTCGCAACGAACGCACCCCGACGGTGGATGCGTGGCTGGCTAAGAACGGCGGCTAAGGAAGGTCTGATCGATCGACTTCTTGTCCGTCATTCCTGCGGACCCCAAGAAGGGGGCAAGAGCAGGAGGGGCTTTGCAACAGCCGAAGGCTGGTCATCCAGTGCCCTTACATTCAGCGATTTACAGGCACTGGACCCCAGCTCTCGCTGGGATGACGATCAAAATCAGCGTTTCCCTAAGCAAACGCTTCTTCGTGTAGCGATATGCAAAGGCCCGCGCCATGGCGCGGGCCTTTGTCTATGCCGGGCAGGAGGATGTCCTCCTGCCCGGTGTTTCGCATTACCGCCCCAAATCGCTCAAGAACCGCTTGGTGTATTGCAGCGGCGTGGTCGAAGGCACGGAGTTGCAGGTGGGCGAGGCGGTGCTCTGGCTACACGGTGTGTCGCGATCCAGTGACCAGAAGTGCAGACCGGCGAGGCCGTTGCTCACCGCGTAGCTGGTGATGGTGTCGGCATTGGCCACGCTGAAATTCTCGCTGGAGACATCGTTCACGCCGATCATCGGGGTGAGCTCGATCTTGTTGGGCGATATGCCGTAGGTGTGTTCCAGGTTCACCGCCGCCTGGATGGCCGACTGGCCCATGTCGCACACGCCACCGGACACCACGCAAACCGCGCTGCTCGGGCCGCCGAAATCCATCACCATCAGGTTGATCGTGTAGTTGGTGAGTGAAGAGGCCTTGATCGCCTTCACCACCATGTCGCCCAAGCTGTTCACGCCGCCGTAGCTGCCATCGGATGCGCCCAGCGTGGCGAGGGTGAAGGAGAAGCGCAGGTTGGGATACAGCGACTGGCCATAGACCGCCGCGGCCACCAGATTGTTGATGTCACTCTGGCTCTGACCGCCCTCGATGTCGAAGTCCACGCCCACCATTTGCGGCGACATGTAGCGCGAAAGGAAGTTGGCAAAGCCCGACGTGCTGCCGCAGGTGAACGTGCCGGCTTCGCCACCGGTGGAGACCACATAGGGCAGGCCGGCGCTGGAGAGCGCGGAGATGTTGGCGGTGGCGAAGTTGGCGCCCGGAATGCCACCCCAGTTCTCGCTGCCGCATTCGCCGGTGGCGAAGGCGAGGGTGATCGCGCTCAGGTTGCTGACATAGTTGGCCTTGAGGCTGCCCGTGCCCACCACCGGAATGGCCGAACCGGTAGCGGCGGCCGTCTGCATCACGTTGGTGTTCCAGTTGAGGTTCACCGTGACGTCCTTGTAGGGACTGAACAGCAAGTTGGCGCCGGTGCCAGGCGGGTTGGTGGTGCCGCCACCCGAACCGCCTCCTGAGCCGCCGCCGCTGCCACCACCCGAGCCGCCGCCCGAGCCACCACCGCTGGAGCCGCCACCGCTGCTGCCGGTGCAGCTGCCCTGCGAGGTCCACGGTTGGCCCGAGCCGGTGGGGCCGCTGCTGGTCGCCGGGTCGTTGCCCTGGGTCCACCAGTTGGCGACGTAGTTGATGCTGTTTTCGCTGACCACGGCGCCACCGTTATAGGCCTGCGTGGAGACCCAGGCGGCCGCGCAGGTGCCGCCCGAGCCGCCCGAGCCACTGCCGCCGCTGCCGGAGCCGCCACCCGAGCCGCTGCTGCCACCGCAGGCGCCTTGCGAGGTCCAGGGTTGGCCTGAGCCGGTAGCGCCATTGTTGGTGGCCGGATCGTTGCCCTGGGTCCACCAATTGGCGACGTAGTTGATGCCGTTCTCGCTCGCTACCGCGCCACCGCTGTAGGCGGTGCTGGCGCTCCAGGCCGCCGCGCAGGCCGGTGTGCTTTGCGCATGTACCGTTTGTACCGGTGCTATCGCCACCAGACTCATTGCCATCGCGCCGCCGGCGGCGCTACCAAGGGCGTGCATGGCTGTCCGCAGCCACATCACCGATTGCTTGACTCGCATAGGGGTGTCTCCTGGTCGTTGTGCAAAGTGGTTGGTCGAAAGGCGACTGGCCGCATCCATGCGGCCACCGGGATAAGGACGTTCCTGGCATTCCTGCGAGCCGTGCCTGGACGGCCGGAGCGGTGTCGTCGTGTGTCCCGTAATGACAACGTTGTCTCCAATGACTGTCACAAACTGTGACGACGCGCGAAAAATCGGCACGGCGAGAATTTGCGAAGTTGTAGGGCGAAGTGGTCGCCGTTTCCCTTATTGCGATGCAGCAAGCGCGCTATGCGCTTGGTGGGGAGCTTGGCATCGGCTCGTCATGGCGAAGAACAAATGTCATGACAACGTTGACAACAAAGGCATGCGGAAGGTGCGGGGCAGCGTGTTTGCGGCGGGCAATGCAGCTAGCATGGTCAGCGATCGCTCGTGCGGGGGTACGAGCGACATTCGTCGACACAGGGGAGTGACATGGCAAGGGACAACACACCAGTGCGTTGGTACTGGCCGCAGATCGGCAATGTGGCCGATGCCGAGCAGGCATCCAATGCGGGCATGTGGGCGGCGCTGTTCTGCGCGGGCGTGACCACGGTGTTCGCTACCGTGGCGGTGTTCAATCACGGCGCGATCATGGGCATCAACGGCTGGGCTTATGTGGATGCCTTGCTGTTTGCGCTCATCGCATGGCGCATTCGCGCGCGCTCCAAGGTGTTTGCGGTGATCGGCCTGGGCCTGTTCGTGCTGGAGAAGGTCTTCCAGTTCGCCACGCAGCCGAAGGCGGGCGTGGGCATCTTTCTCGCCATCGTGCTGCTGTTCGCCTTTATCAGTGGCGTGCGCGGCACGTTCGCCTACCATCGCCTGCGCGATGCGGGCGTGCGAGGCCCGGCACCGTTGGACGCCTGATCACGTTGAGCAGATAAAAAAGGGCTCCGCATGCGGAGCCCTTTGGGTTACCCGAACAACGAGTGGCTTACGCCACGTTGGGTTCGCTGAAGGCTTCGATCTCGCCCTTGAACGCTTCCACCGGCACGCAGCTGCAGAACACGTTCTTGTCGCCGTAGACGTTGTCCACGCGCGCGACCGGCGACCAGTACTTCTGGAACTTCAGGCTGGGCAGCGGGAAGGCGGCCAGTTCGCGCGGATAGGCATGCGTCCACTCCGTCGCCGACACCATGGTGGCGGTGTGCGGGGCGTGCTTGAGCGGGTTGTCCTCCGGATCGAGCTTGCCTTCTTCCACGGCGCGGATTTCGTTGCGGATCTGGATCATCGCGTCGATGAAGCGGTCCAGCTCGTACTGCGATTCGCTTTCCGTCGGCTCCACCATCAAGGTGCCGGCCACCGGGAAGCTCAGCGTCGGCGCGTGGAAGCCGAAGTCGATCAGGCGCTTGGCCACGTCCTCGGCGCCGATGCCGGTGCTGTCCTTGAGCGGACGCAGATCGAGGATGCACTCATGGGCCACCAGGCCGTTACGGCCGGTGTAGAGCGTCTCGAAATGCGGCGCCAGGCGCTTGGCGATGTAGTTGGCGTTGAGCAGGGCCACCTGGGTGGCGCGACGCAGGCCGCTGGAGCCCATCATGGTGATGTACATCCAGCTGATCGGCAGGATCGAGGCCGAGCCGAAGCTGGCGGCCGACACCATGCCCACTTCGCCCTCGCCACCAAAGGTGCGCGGCAGGAACGGGGCGAGGTGCGACTTGACCGCGCACGGGCCCACGCCCGGGCCGCCACCGCCGTGCGGGATGCAGAAGGTCTTGTGCAGGTTGAGGTGCGAAACGTCCGAACCCCACTTGCCCGGCTTGGCCAGGCCCACGAGCGCGTTCATGTTGGCGCCGTCGGTGTACACCTGGCCGCCGTGCTTGTGCACGATCTCGCAGATTTCCACCACCTCTTCCTCGAACACGCCGTGCGTGGAGGGGTAGGTGATCATGATGGCGGCGAGGCGGTCGCTGAACTTCTCGGCGGCGCGGCGGATGTCGTCCACGTCCACGTTGCCGTTGGCGTCGCACTTGGTCACCACCACCTGCATGCCGCACATCTGCGCGGAGGCGGGGTTGGTGCCGTGCGCCGATTCCGGAATCAGGCAGATGTCGCGATGGCCTTCGCCGCGCGAGCGATGGTAGGCGCGAATGGCCAGCAGGCCGGCGTATTCGCCCTGCGCGCCAGAGTTCGGCTGCAGGCTCACCGCGTCATAGCCGGTGCACTCCACCAGCATGGCTTCCAGCTCGTCGATGAGCTGCTTGTAGCCGGTGGCCTGGTCGGCCGGGGCCAGCGGATGGATGTTGGCGAACTCCGGCCACGTCACCGGGATCATCTCAGCGGTGGCGTTGAGCTTCATGGTGCAGCTGCCCAGCGGGATCATGGTGCGATCCATCGCCAGATCCTTGTCGGCCAGCGAGCGCATGTAGCGCAGCAGTTCGTGCTCGCTGTGGTGCGTGTTGAAGGCCGGGTGCGTCAGGAACTTGCTCTTGCGCAGCAGTTGGGGCGGCAGGGCGTCATGCACGCTGGCATCGAGTGCGTCGATATCGGTGATGGACGCGCCGAACACCGTGGCGAGCGCGATGACGTCCGCGCGCGTGGTGGTTTCATCCAGGCTGACGCCGACGCTGTTGGCGTCGATGGCGCGCAGGTTGAAGCCCGCGGCACGTGCCTTGGCATGCAGCGCGGCGGCGTCCACGCCGGTGACGCGCAAGGTGTCGAAGAAGTGCGTATCCGCAGCAACACCGGCCTGGCGCAGCGCCGCGAACAGGATCGCCGCCAGGCGATGCACGCGGCGGGCGATGCGGGTGAGGCCTTCCGGGCCGTGGTACACGGCGTACATGCTCGCCATCACGGCCAGCAGCACCTGCGCGGTACAGATGTTGGAGGTGGCCTTTTCGCGGCGGATGTGCTGCTCGCGCGTCTGCAGCGTGAGGCGGTAGGCCGGCTTGCCTTCGGCGTCGACGGACACGCCGATCAGGCGACCCGGCATGGAACGCTTGTAGGCATCGCGGCAGGCCATGAAGGCCGCGTGCGGGCCGCCGAAGCCGAACGGCACGCCGAAGCGCTGGGTGTTGCCCACCACGATGTCGGCGCCCCATTCGCCCGGTGCGGCGATCAGGGTGAGGGCAAGCAGGTCGGTGGCCACGCAGACCACGCCATGGCGCGCATGCACGGCGTCGGCCAGGGCCTTGTAGTCGTTGATCTGGCCGAAAGTGTTGGGGTACTGCAGCAGCACGCCGTAGCTGTCGACGTTGAGCGCGTCGCTGTCTTCACCCACATGCAGCGCGATGCCCATGGCTTCGGCGCGGGTCTTGAGGACTTCCAGCGTCTGCGGGTGCACGGCGTTGGAAACGAAGAACGTGTTGGACTTGGACTTGGCCGAGCGCTTGGCCAGCGTCATCGCCTCGGCGGCGGCGGTGCCTTCGTCCAGCAGCGAGGCGTTGGCGATTTCCATGCCCGTCAGGTCGGCGCACATGGTCTGGAAATTGATCAGCGCCTCCATGCGGCCCTGCGAGATTTCCGCCTGGTACGGCGTATAGGCCGTGTACCACGCCGGGTTCTCCAGAATGTTGCGCAGGATGACGTTGGGAGTCAGGGTGCCGTAGTAGCCCTGGCCGATGAAGCTCTTGAGCACCTGGTTCTTGTCGGCAATGGCGCGAATCTTGGCCAGCGCCTCCACCTCGGTGATCGGGGAGGGCAGCGCCAGCGGCGCCTGCGACTTGATCTTGCCTGGCACGATGGCGTCGGTCATCGCCTCCAGCGAGTCGTAGCCGACCACGCCCAGCATCGTGGCGATTTCCGCGTCGTTGGGGCCGATATGACGCTCGATGAAGGCGTCGTGGTGCTCGAGGTCACGCAGGGAGGGGTTGGCGTTCTGACTCATGGCAGGGGCGTCCGAAAGAAACGTGCAAGCCGCACGCGAAGCGCCCCTCTGTCCTTTTGCCTGAGAGTTTGGAAGCGAAGGGATGTCCCTTGCTTCGTGCCCCTTCGGCGCCGGATTGAACCGGTCTCTCCAGAGTGTTTATGCGCATGATGGTATGGGGCCTGAGCGATTACGGGCGTTGCGCCTTCGGCAGCGGCTCGCGCCGCTTCTCCCACCACACGCTAAACGACAATTATAAGGCCGTTCGGGCGCGTTTGGCGCGCGGGAGGGTCGGGGCTTCAGGCGCGGTGCCGTAGGGGTCTCAATCGGCATAAGATCGGGGTTTCCGTTGCATCGTGCGCCCATGAACAAGCCTCCTTTCCAACTGGCCCGCATCGACCACGTGGTGCTGCGCGTACGCGACCTGCCGGCCATGCAGCATTTCTATGTGACCGTGTTGGGCTGCCGCGAAGAGCGGCGCCAGGACGAGCTTGGCCTGGTGCAACTGCGTGCCGGCGACTCCCTGATCGACCTGGTGTCGCTCGACGGCAAGCTGGGCCGCCATGGCGGCGCGGGTCCGGGGGAGGAGGGGCACAACATGGACCACCTGTGCCTGCAGGTGGAGGGCTACGACGAGGCGGCCATCGTGGCCCACCTCAAGGCCCACGGCGTACGGGTGGGTGAGATCGGCTCGCGCTATGGCGCCAAGGGCGAGGGGCCGTCGATCTATCTCTACGACCCCCAGGGCAACATGGTGGAGTTGAAGGGGCCGCCGGCCGCGTCTTCGCAGTGAGGCGGCGCGCAGCCCACTATCCCTGTGGAATGCCCGTCATGTCCGGCAGGTGATGGGCGATGCCCTTGTGGCAATCGATGCAGGTCTTCTCGCCGGTGCCCAGCCAGCGCTTGTGGATCTCCGCGGCGCGGGTGGCTTGGCGCGTGAGGTCCATGGACGCGTAGTTGTGGCAGTTGCGGCACTCCAGCGAATCGTTGGCCTTTAATCGCGCCCATTCGTGCTGGGCCAGTTCCAGGCGGTGGTCCAGGAACTTCTCGCGCGTGTCGATGGTGCCGAATACCTTGGCCCACACCTCCTTGGAGGCCTGCATCTTGCGCGCGATCTTGTCCGTCCATTGATGCGGCACGTGGCAATCGGGGCAGGTGGCGCGCACGCCGGAGCGGTTGCTGTAGTGGATGGTGGTTTTCAGCTCCTGGAACACGTTGTCGTGCATTTCGTGACAGCCGGTGCAGAAGGCCTCGCTATTGGTGGCCTCCAGCGCCGTGTTGAAGGCGCCCCAAAAGATCACGCCGGCAATAAAGCCGCCCAGGGTGAGAAAGCCCAGGCTGTAGTGCACGCTGGGGCGTCGCAGGGTTTGCCAGAACGCGATGGCCCACGTCTTGATGCGCGAGCCCATGGTCAGTTCGCCTTCTTCTCGGTCGAATCGGCCTGCTCGGACAGCACCGTGTCGATGTCCTTGAACTGGTTGGCGACCAGCGGCTTGGCATCGGTCTGCACCACGTGGCATTGGTTGCAGAAGTAGCGGCGTGGCGAGATGGTGGCGAGGAACTGGTCGTCGCGGTCCATGTAATGGGTCACGCTCACCGGCGGTGCCTGGAACTTGTCCGCATTGGCGCGGGCATGGCAGAGCAGGCAACGGTTGGAGTTCTTGTCGATCGGATAGTTGTCGATCGAATGAGGGATGGTCGGCGGCTGCATGGGATACGCGCGGTTGCGCTTGATGTCCGCGTTCTCCACGCGGGCCAGCAAGGGCGGCGTGGTTTCCTGATCGATGGGCGTGCCGCGGCGAATGGCGTCGATCTGGCCGCCAGCGGGCGGGGCCTCGCTGCTGGAGGATGGCGTCGGCGACGCGGGCGCGGTGGCGATGGCCTGCGGAGTTGCCGGTGGCGCGGATCGCCGACCCACGGCATAGCCAATGGCGGCGACCACCAGCACCACCAGCAAGGCGACGGCAATGAGCGGCTTGTCACGCATGGGCATGCCCTCTTAGACGGCCAGCACCTTGACGGCGCACTTCTTGTAGTCGGTCTGCTTGGAGATCGGATCGGTGGCGTCCAGCGTCACCTTGTTGATCAGCTGGCCGGCGTCGAACCACGGCACGAACACCACGCCGGGCGGCATGTGATTGCGGCCGCGCGTTTCGATGCGAGAGCGCATTTCGCCGCGTCGCGAAACGACCTTGACCGGGTCGCCGCGCTTGAGGCCGCGCGAGCGCGCATCGTCGGGGTTCATGAACACCACCGCTTCGGGGAAGCTGCGATACAACTCCGGCACGCGCATGGTCATCGAGCCGGAGTGCCAGTGTTCCAGTACGCGCCCCGTGACCAGCCACAGGTTGAACTCATCATCGGGTATCTCCGCCGGCGGCTCATACGGCAGGGCCCAAATCACCGCCCGGCCGTCGGGGTTGCCGTAGAACTGGAAGCCGCTGCCCGCCTTGACGTACGGGTCGCTGCCTTCGCGATAGCGCCAGCGCGTTTCCTTGCCGTCCACTACGGGCCAGCGCAGGCCGCGCGCCTGGTGATAGGCGTCGAACGGCGCCAGGTCGTGCCCATGGCCGCGACCGAACTCGGCATATTCCTCGAACAAGCCCTTCTGCACGTAGAAACCGAATGCCGCCGATTCGTCGTTGTCGTAGCCGGCTTCGATCTGGCTGGTGGGGAACTTGTCCACCTTGCCGTTGCGATACAGCACCTCGAACAGCGTCTTGCCCTTGAACTGCGGGTTGGCGGCCAGCGTCTCCGCAGGCCAGCATTCGTCCGTGGTGAAACGCTTGGAGAATTCCATCAGTTGCCACAGATCCGACCTGGCCTCGCCGGGCGCTTTCACCAACTGGTGCCAGAACTGCGTGCGCCGCTCGGCGTTGCCGTAGGCACCTTCCTTCTCCACCCACATGGCGGCCGGGAGAATCAGGTCCGCCGCCTGCGCGGTAACGGTGGGGTAGGCGTCGGACACCACGATGAAGTTGCGCGGGTCGCGATAGCCGGGGTAGGTCTCCTGCATCAGGTTCGCGCCGGCCTGCATGTTGTTGTTCACCTGCACCCAGTAGGCGTTGAGCACGCCATCGCGCAACTTGCGGTTCTGCTCCACCGCATGGAAGCCGGGTTTGGGCTGGATGATGCCGTGGGGAATCTTCCAGATGTCCTCGGCGTGCTCGCGGTGTGCCGGATTGGTCACCACCATGTCCGCCGGCAGACGATGGCTGAAGGTGCCTACCTCGCGGGCCGTGCCGCAGGCCGAGGGCTGGCCGGTGAGCGAGAACGGGCTGTTGCCGGGCGTGGCGATCTTTCCGGTCAGCAAGTGCAGGTTGTAGACCATGTTGTTGGCCCACACGCCGCGCGTGTGCTGGTTGAAGCCCATGGTCCAGAACGACACCACCTTGGTGTTCGGGTCGGCGTAGAGTTCGGCCAGCTTCTCCAGCCAGCCCTTCTCCACGCCGGTCATTTCCACCGCCTTTTCCAGCGTGTACGGCGCCACGAAGGCGGCGAACTGCTCGAAATCGATGGCGTCGCCGGCGTTGGGGTCCTTGGCGTTCTTGGCTTTCAGTTCCAGCGGGTTGTCCGGGCGCAGGCCATAGCCGATATCGGTGACACCGCGCTTGAAGCTGGTGTGCTGGGTGACGAAATCCTTGTTGACGCGGCCGCTCTTGATGATGTGGTTGGCGATGTAGTTGAGGATCACCAGATCCGTCTGCGGCGTGAACACGATCGGTATGTCGGCCAACTCGAAGCTGCGATGCTCGAAGGTGGAGAGCACGGCGACTTTCACGTTGGGGTTGGACAGCCGGCGATCCGTCACGCGCGTCCACAGAATGGGATGCATCTCGGCCATGTTCGAACCCCACAGCACAAACGCATCGGCCGCCTCAATGTCGTCGTAGCAGCCCATGGGTTCGTCCATGCCAAACGTGCGCATGAAGCCCATCACCGCCGAGGCCATGCAGTGGCGTGCGTTGGGGTCGAGGTTGTTGCTGCGAAAGCCTGCCTTGAACAGCTTGTTGGCGGCGTAACCTTCCCACACCGTCCACTGGCCCGAGCCAAACATGCCGACGGCTTCGGGTCCTTTTTCCTTGAGTACGCGCTTGAACTGGGCGGCCATCACGTCGAAGGCTTCGTCCCAGGAGACGGCCTCGAACTCGCCGTCTTTCGCGTAACTGCCGTTCTTCTTGCGCAGCATCGGCTGGGTCAGCCGGTCGGCGCCGTACATGATCTTGGAAAGGAAATAGCCCTTGACGCAGTTGATGCCACGATTGACCTCGGCGAGCTGGTCGCCGTGCGTGGCCACCACGCGCCCGTTCTTCACGGCCACATTGACGCCGCAGCCGGTGCCGCAGAAGCGGCAGGGCGCCTTGCTCCACTTGAGCTGGGTCAGATCGCCTTCCAGTAAGACGTTGCTGGCGTTCAAGGCGAGCGGCAAGCCGGCCACATTGGCAGCCAACGTCATTGCCGTATTGCGGATGAACTCGCGTCGCGTCATGGTCATGCGTGATTCCCTCCATGAGCCGGCAGGGGGCCGATGGGCTCATCCAGTTCCGCGGCCGATTCGGCGTGGTGATAGATCAGCAATACGTTGATGACGCCGGCCAGTTGCTCCAGCGCATCGATGTGTTCCATCAAGGCACGCTGGCCCTGCGTTTCGCACAGCAGCACCATGCGGTGCTCGCCGCGCGCGGCGATAGCCAGCGCCGGGCGATCGGCAACGAGCGCCACTAAGGCAGGCTCCGCCTCAGCCCGATGCATGACCACCAGGCTGGCAATGTGTTGTTCCATGGCGACCGCATGCTCCCCTGGCATGTTCAACCCCTCGGCGGACCGCTCACCAGCATTTGCCAGATCCACACGGCAAAGCCATAGCCGGCCACCAGCGTGATGGCGAGGATGGGAAACAGCGCCACGGTCAGCAGCAGGAACGCGTTCCGCTCGCTGCGCTTGCGATGAGCCTCCGGCGACGCGGCCATGATCCCCCCTGAAGATGGAGTCGGTCGAAGCTGGATATCGGTGGCAAGCTAGCACCGCCGAGGTGGGGCATGTGTCAATGCGAGCTGTCACCAGAGCTGGCTTCGGCTACCGTTATCGGGGGATGGCGCGGCAAAGCGTCAAGCGGGCGTGAAAATCATGGGAGGATGGCGATGCGGCAGGGTCTGGCTTCGATCATGTTCGTCGTGTTGATGGCATTGGCCTGGGCGGCTGGCGCAACGGATGCCGTGCGCGTGAGCGTGCCCGGCCAGCCCACATGGCAAGCCAGCCGACAAGGGCTATCCGCGCTGGCGCATACGGAGGTTTCCGCCAAGGCACACGACGAGGCGCCATCGACATGGCGTGGCGTGGCGTTAGTGGATGTACTCAAGCGAGCAGGCCTGCCGCTGGACAAGTTGCGCGGTCGCGCGCTGGCCCAGTACGTGCGGGTGACTGCCGCCGACCACTACCAGGTGGTCTTTGGCCTGGGTGAACTCGCCCCCTCGCTGGGTCATGCCAACGTGATGCTGGTGGACGAACGCGACGGCAAACCCTTGGGCGAGGATGGCCCATTCCGTCTATTGGTGCCCGGCGATACCCGCCCGGCACGCTGGGTGCGCAATGTCACTGCCATCGAAGTGGTGGACGGTGCAGCGGCGCCTTGAGCGCCAAGTTGTGCGAGCTGGCGAGGTGACTACGACCTCGAGGTTTTCTCGGAGGCGGGTGGCGATCTCGACGTCACCGCGTGTCTCACGGCGGCGCAATGTGCATGTCGTCAGCGCTCGCGTTGCGCGGGCTGCATCGATCGATCGTGGCCGAATCGACGTGTGCGATGAGCAAACTCCAGAAACAACAAAGCCCGCATCGCTGCGGGCTTCGTTTACAATTGGTGCCCAGGAGAGGACTCGAACCTCCACGGTTTTACCCGCTAGTACCTGAAACTAGTGCGTCTACCAATTCCGCCACCTGGGCAGGTGTCACGCGCTTAGTTAGCTGCGTGAGCCGCGTAATTTAGGGGTGTTGCGGGAGGTTGTCAACTATTCTTTCACTGATTTTTCATCGGATCGCCGCAGACGCGCTCCGCCACCCTCATAAGAACAAAATAAAAGGCAAGGAAGTGAGCAAAAAGAAAGAACCCCGTCAGAAGCGATCGGATACCGCGCGCGGCCCCAAGGCGCCGTCCAAGGCAGCCCCGCGCGCCAAGCGTTCCGCGCTCGACCCGTCGCTGGGCCGTGTCGGCACGGTGGCTGACCCTCAGGCCGAGCGCGAAGCACAGCGCTACGAACGCCCCATTCCCAGCCGCGAGGCCATCCTGGCCTTGCTTGAGGCGCGCGGCGAATTGCTGACCGAGGCGCGTATTGCCGAGGCGCTCTCGCTGCACGACGAATACGACCTCAGTGCACTGCGCAAGCGCCTGGGTGCCATGGTGCGCGATGGCCAGTTGCTGCTGGGGCGTCGCGGCGGCTATGCGCCGGCCAACAAGCTCGACCTGATTCCCGGCGTGGTGCTGGCCAATGCCGAAGGCTATGGTTTCCTGCGCCCGGACGATGGCGGCGACGATCTCTATCTGTCGCCGCAACAGATGCGCCCCGTGCTGCACGGCGACCGCGTGCTGGCCAGCGTGGTCGGCATCGACCGGCGTGGTCGCAAGCAGGGCGCCATCGTCGAGGTACTGCAACGCCGCTCGCCGCGCCTCGTGGGCCGCGTGGTGCAGGAAAACGGCGTGGTGCTGGTGGCGCCGGATGATCGCCGCCTGCACCAGGATGTGATGATCCTGCCCGGCCAGGACATGGGGGCGCGCTCGGGCCAGATCGTGGTGGTCGAGATCACCGACCCGCCCACGGCGCATCGTGGCCCCATGGGCGCGATTCGCGCGGTGCTGGGTGAGCGTCTGCAGCCGTCGTTGCTGGTGGAAATGGCCATCGCCAGCTACGACCTGCCGCACGAGTGGCCCGATACGGTCATGCGCGAAGCTGCCCAGGTGGAGCCGCAGGTCACCGCCGCCGAGCGGGAAGGGCGTGTGGATCTGCGAGCGCTGCCGCTGGTCACCATCGATGGCGCCGATGCGCGCGATTTCGACGATGCCGTTTTTGCCGAACCCAAGCGCGGGGGCGGTTATCGCCTGGTGGTGGCCATCGCGGACGTGTCGCATTACGTTCAAGTAGGCACCGTGCTCGACAAGGAAGCCCGCGAGCGCAGCACCTCCACCTATTTCCCCGGTTTCGTGGTGCCGATGCTGCCCGAGACGCTCTCCAACGGCATCTGCTCGCTTAATCCCAAGGTCGAGCGCCTATGCATGGTGTGCGATATGCACATCAATGCCGAAGGCGAGGTTACCCGCTCCAAGTTCTACGACGCGGTGATGCGCTCGCATGCACGCCTCACCTATGACCGCGTATGGCAGGCCATTGGCCTCAACGATGCCGATGCACGTCAGGAGCTGGCCGACGTACTGCCGCACGTTGAACATCTGCATGCGCTGTACAAGTTGATGGCCGCGCAACGCAAGCGTCGTGGTGCCATCGATTTCGAAACACCGGAAGTGAAGTTCCGCCTCGACCAGCGCGGCGAGGTGGAGGCCATGGGCGCCACCGAGCGCAACGACGCACACAAGCTGATCGAGGAGTGCATGATCGCCGCCAACGTGCAGGCGGCCTTGTTCCTGGAAAAGAAGGGCATTCCCGCGCTGTTCCGTGCGCACGAGCCGCCGCCGGCCGAAAAGTACGAAGACCTGCTGCAGTTCCTGCGTGAGTTCAAGCTGCGCATGCCGCCGGTAGAGCAGGTGACCCCGGCCGATTTCTCTAACGTGCTTCGCCAGGTGCAGGATCGCCCGGAGCGCGAGCTGATCCAGTCGGTATTGCTACGCGCGCAGAGCCTGGCGGCCTATCAGCCGGATAACCGCGGCCACTTTGGCCTGGCGCTGGAAGCCTACGCACATTTCACCTCGCCCATTCGCCGTTATCCGGACCTGCTGGTGCACCGTGCCATTCGCTACGCGATAGGTGGTGGCAAGCCCTCGGCCTATGCGTACAGTGCGGGGGAAATGGCCTCCATGGCGGTGCACTGCTCGCAGCGCGAGCGGCGCGCGGAAGAGGCCGAGCGTGATGTGGACGAGCGCTTCAAGTGCGCCTGGATGTCCAAGCATGTCGGCAGCGAGTTCGCCGGCACGGTGACGGGCGTTACATCGTTCGGCCTGTTCGTGGAGCTGGACGAGTCCAAGGTTTCCGGTTTGGTGCATATCAGCCAGTTGTCCAACGACTATTACCACTTCGATCCGGTGCGTCACCTTTTGAAGGGTGAGCGCAGTGGCGCCCAGTTCCGCTTGGGCGATCACGTGCATGTGCAGGTGCTGCGTGCCTCGCTGGAAGATCGCAAGATCGACTTCCGGCTCGTTTCGCCGCGCAAAGAGAAGGCCGAGGCGCCACCCCGTACCGAGCGCCGCTACGACTATGCTGCCGCTGGCGACCGCTATTCCCTGCCCAAGCGGGGCAAGGCGACGGCACCGGCGTCCGCGCGCGATAATGCCGCGCCGGCGGCGTCCCGCTCGTGGGGTGCGCCCAAGGACACGGTCGCGGAGCACAAGGGTGCCAAGCCCAAAGGTGTGTTCGGCAAGGTAAAGGCCGCTGCCAAGGGCAAGCTCAAGGCCGCCAAGGCCGCCGCCGTCAAGGCAACTTCCAAGGGCCGCAAGGCCGACAAGAACAAAGGTAAGCGATGAGCGAGAGCTGGATCGTCGGGATCAACCCGGTCGAAGGTGCATTGAGCAATGACGCTTCGCGCGTGCGCGAAGTGCTGGTGGAGAACGGGCAGCGCAACGCGCGCGTGCAGGAACTGGCCGCACGGGCCAAGGCCCTCAACATTCCGGTGCATCACCGTCCGCGCGAGCAGTTGGATCGCGTGGCCGGCGAGGCACGCCATCAAGGTGTGGTGGCGCGCTACGAGGCGCCGCCGATGGGTTCGGAGAACGATATTCCCGCACTACTGGAGGCCGCGGGCAGTGACGCATTGGTGCTCGTGCTCGATGGCGTCACCGATCCGCACAATCTCGGCGCCTGCCTGCGCAGCGCGGCCGCCGCGGGTGTCACGGCCGTGATCGTGCCGAAGGATCGCGCGGTCGGTTTGACGCCAGTGGTGCGCCGCGCCTCGGCCGGCGGTGCCGATCGCGTGCCCTTGATCGCCGCTACCAACTTGGCGCGCGCGCTGCGCACGCTCAAGGACGCGGGCGTGTGGATCACGGGCCTGGCCGGCGACACCGATTCCACCATCTACAACATCGATATGCGCGGGCCGGTGGCGCTGGTACTGGGAAGCGAAGGTGAGGGCATGCGCCGACTCACCCGCGAAACCTGCGATTTCGTCGCACAGATTCCCATGCCGGGCGCCATGGAGAGCCTCAACGTTTCCGTGGCCACTGGCATTGTGTTGTTCGAAGCATTGCGCCAAAGGAGTGAAAAGCGATGACCTTCATGTGGCATGACTGGGCCGGCTACATCGGCGTGGTGCTGGTGCTGTTGGCATTCCTGCTGTTGCAGGCGCATAAGTTGCACGGCAATGGCCTGGTCTATCAGCTGATGAACGTACTGGGCGCGCTGGGTGTGGCTTTGTCCTTGGTGTTCGGCGTGGCGCCGATGAATTGGCCGGCGTTCCTGATGCAGGTGGCATGGGTTGGCATTGGCATCTACGGCATCGTGCACTCCACGCGCGCGCGCCGCGAAGCGCGCGAGTTGGGCAGCAAGTTCACGCCTTGACGGGGCATTCAGCCTCGTCCGATACAATAGGCAGACTGGCCCTGCAACGGGGTTAGTCTGCGGGGACGACCCCGCATGCATGTTGGTACTGCGGGGACGACCCTGCTCTTCTTCCAGAGGAGTCGCGTGATGCCCTGGATCTATCTGATACTCGCCGGCCTGTTTGAAATCGTCTGGGCGGTCGGCCTGAAATACACCGAAGGCTTCAGTCGTTTGTGGCCCAGCGTCATCACCGTATCGGCCATGACGGCCAGCATCATCCTGTTGGCGATGGCGGTGAAGTCCCTGCCCATCGGCACGGCGTACGCCATCTGGACCGGCATTGGCGCGGTGGGTGCTGTCATTCTCGGCATCGTGCTGTTCGGTGACTCCGCCTCGCCGTTGCGCCTGGCCTGCGTGGGCTTGGTAATGCTGGGCATGATCGGCCTCAAGCTCACCAGCGGTACGGCCTGAAATCTCGGTCTTCCAACGACAAAGCCCCGGCATGCCGGGGCTTTGTCGTGAGCTATGTGCAGGCTGTCAGTCCTGCTTGTGACCTAGCTTGGTCAACTCCGGGTTGGAGGTGAAGTCGCGCTTGGCGCGCTGCGCGGTGAGCGGCTCACCGTTGACCTGATACCAGATGTTTTCGGCAATGTTGGTCGCGTGGTCGCCGATGCGCTCGATGTTTTTGGCCATGAACAGCAGGTGGGTGCATGGCGTGATGTTGCGCGGGTCTTCCATCATGTAGGTGAGCAACTGGCGGAAGTAGCCGGTATAGGCCTCGTCCAGTTCGGCGTCGTCCTTCCACACCTGATAGGCGCGCTCGGCGTCACGGTCGCGGTAAGCCACCAGTACGTCGCGCACTTCCTGCGCGGCCAGTTCGGCCAGGTAGCCGAGGCCGCTGGTGGGGGCAATGGGCGCCACCATCGAGAGCGGAATGGAGCGCTTGGCCACGTTGGCGGCGTAATCGCCGATGCGCTCGATATCGGCGGCGATACGCAGCGCCGCGAACACGTTGCGCAAGTCGCCGGCGATGGGCGCGCGCAGGGCAAGCAAGCGCACCACGTCGTGGCTGATTTCCTGCTCCAGCAGGTCGATGGCGTCGTCGTTGTTGACCACGTGCTGCGCAGCGCGCTCGTCACGGCGGTCGATCACGTCGATGGCCGCCTCCAGCTGGCTCACCGCGAGCTCGCCCATGCGGACGATTTCACCGGTGAGGCGGGTCAGCTCGTCGTCGTAGCTCTTGATGATGTGTTCTTTGCTCATGGATTTCTCGGGAATAGAGAATCGGGAATAGCCCATGGGGCGGTCGGCGGGCGTTTGACGATACCCGACACACCATTCCCCATGCCATGCCTGATCAGCCGAAACGACCGGTGATGTAGTCTTCGGTCTGCTTCTTGCCGGGCTTGGTGAAGATCTGCTCGGTACGGTCAAATTCGATCAGCTCGCCCAGGTACATGAAAGCGGTGAGGTCGGAGCAACGCGCCGCTTGCTGCATGTTGTGGGTGACGATGACGATGGTGTACTGGCTCTTGAGTTCTTCCACCAACTGTTCGATGCGGCCGGTAGCGATGGGGTCGAGTGCCGAGGTGGGTTCGTCGAGCAACAGCACCTCGGGCTTGAGGGCGATGCCACGGGCGATGCACAGGCGCTGCTGCTGGCCGCCGGAGAGGCCCAGCGCGCTCTGCTTGAGCTTGTCCTTCACCTCGTCCCACAGGGCGGCGCTGCGCAGCGCCTGCTCCACGCGAATTTCCATGTCGGCACGCGACAGCTTTTCGTGATGGCGAATGCCATAGGCCACGTTCTCGAAAATGGTCATCGGGAACGGCACCGGCTTCTGGAACACCATGCCGACCTTGCTGCGCAGGCGATTCATGGAATAGCTGGCGTCGAGGATGTTCTCGTCGTCGAGCACGATCTCGCCCTTGGCTTCCAGCTTGGGGTAGATCGCATAGATGCGGTTGAAGATGCGGAGCAGGGTGGACTTGCCACAGCCGGAGGGGCCGATGATGGCCGTGACCTTCTTCTCCGGGATATCCATGTTGATGCCTTTCAGCGCATGGAACCCGTTGTAGTAGAAGTGTAGGTCGCGCACCTTGAGCTTGGTGGGCGCGATCGGCGCAGGCGTGGCCGCGGACTGCGGGTGGATGCCAGCGGCGGCGGACTCAGTCATGGGACACCTTGTTGCGGGAAAGGACCAAACGGGACGACAGGCTCAGCAGCAGCACGAACATCGTGAGCACGAAAGCGCCGGCCCAGGCGATGGCATGCAAGGCCTCGCCCGGATCGTTGGCGTACTGGTAGATCATTTGCGGCAGGCTGGACATCTTGTCCGAGGGGTTGAACGTCATGTAGTTGTTGCCGAAGGCGGTGAACAGCAGCGGGGCGGTTTCACCGCTGATGCGCGCCAGCGCCAGCAATACGCCGGTGATGATGCCCGAGCGTGCGGCACGAATCAGAATCTGCGTGGTGAGCTTCCACTGCGGAATACCCAGAGAGAGCGCGGCCTCGCGCAGGGTGGAGGGCACCAGACGCAGCATTTCGTCGGAGGTGCGCACAATCACCGGCAGGGCGATGAGTGCCAGCGCCACGCCACCGGCCCAGCCGGAGAAGGTGGTGGAGCCGCTGGTCAATGATGTGGTGGGCAGCACCACGATGGTGTAGACGAACAGGCCCAGCACGATCGACGGCGCCGATAGAAGAATGTCATTGAGAAAGCGGATCGACTCGCCCAGCTTGGTGCCATTGGCATACTCGGCCAGCCAGGTGCCAGCCAGCACGCCGATCGGCGTGGCGATCAGGATGCCGATCAGGTTCACGATGAGGCTGCCGACCATGGCGTTGGCCAGGCCGCCGTCTTCGCCGTAGGCAGTGATCTTGGTGAACAGCTGCGGATGCAGCGCGCCGATGCCCTGGCGCAGCGTTTCCCACAGGATCCAGGCGAGAAACATCAGGCCGATCAGCGTGGCCAGCATGCTCATGCCCAGCGCAACCATGTTCTTGATGCGCCGACGGGTGTACAGGAAGCTGTTGGTGGCCATCAGCGACCCTCCTTATGCGCCATCTGGCGAAGCATCCAGCGCGCGATCAGCAAGACGAAGAAGGTCACCACGAACAGCAGGAAGGCCAGCGCCATCAAGGTGGACTTCTGCAGGCCGGCCGCTTCGCTGAACTGGTTGGCGATGGTGGAGGCGATGGAGGCGCCCGGGTCGAGGATGGAGGGCGAAAGCTTCATCGCGTTGCCCAGCACGAAGGTGACCGCCATGGTCTCGCCCAGCGCACGGCCCAGGCCAAGGAAGATGCCGCCGATCACCGCCGAGCGGGTGTAAGGCAGCACGATGTCCCATGCCACTTCCCACGTGCTGGACCCCAGCGCATAGGCCGATTCCTTCAGGCGCGACGGCACCGTCTGGAACACCTCGCGCATCACCGAGGAGATGAAGGGGATGATCATCACCGCCAGCACGATGCCGGCCGTGAGGATGCTGGCGCCGAACGGATAGTCGCTGCCGAACAGCTTGCCCACGAACGGAACGTGCTGGGCAACCCAGGACAGCTTGCCGTCGTCGGGCTTGTCGCCCAGGTAATTGGTCAGCCAGGGCTTGATGTGGTCGGCGAAGAAGGGGGCAAAGATGAAGAGGCCCCACATGCCGTAGATGATCGAGGGGATGCCGGCCAGCAGCTCGATGGCCGAGGCCACCGGCGTACGCAGCCAGGTCGGCGCCACCTCGGAAAGATACAGGGCGATGCCAAAGCTCACCGGCACGGCGATCAGCAGTGCAATGAGCGAGGTGGCGATGGTGCCGTAGACGGGTACCAGGGCGCCGTAGGTGTCCGAACCCGGGTCCCAGGCGTCGCTGACCAGGAAATGCCAGCCGAAGGTGCCGAATGCGTGGCGTCCACCCCATAGCGTGGCGCCGGCGGCGCCGAGCAGGCAGGCCAGCACCAGTAGGGCGCAGCCCTTGAGCAACCAGCCGAACAGGCGATCATGCCGCGCATCGCGGTGCGCGCGGGCTTCCTGGACCACGGTCGAGGCGACAGCGCCTACATTCGCTTGCATGTGCAGAGATTTCCTCAGCGGTCTGCCCCGGTCGGCCTGCGAGCCATGCCGGATCATTGGACGATGCGCCCGTTGGCGGCGCCTTTCAACAACAGGCCGCCCGAGGTGAGTCGGGCGGCCTATGCCGTGCGATCAAGCGTTCAAGGTAGGCCCCGCGCATTGCCGTTGCGTGACTGGCGGGGCGCTGCACCTTAGTGCTTGTATTCGGTGCTCCAGTAAGCCTCGATCTTCTTGACCAAGGTGTCCGGCAGCGCGACATAGTCGAGCGAGGCGGCGTCCTTCTGGCCGCTCTCCAGCGCCCACTTGAAGAATTCGAAGGCCACCTTGGTGTGCTCGGCGTTCTTCGGCTTCTTGTACATCACCACCCAGGTGGTGGCCGTGATCGGCCATGCCTGCGCACCGGAGGCGTTGGTCATGATCACGTTGAAGTCCTTGGCGCTGCCCCAGTCCGCGGTGGCAGCAGCGGCGGCGAAGGCCTCGGCGCTCGGCGCCACGACCTGGCCGGCGGCGTTCTTCAGGTTCACCCAGCTGATCTTGTTCTTCACGGCATAGGCGTATTCGACGTAGCCGATCGAACCGACGATCTGCTTGACGTACTGCGACACGCCCTCGTTGCCCTTGCCGCCCACGCCGGTCGGCCACTCCACGGCCGTGCCGAACTTCACCTTGGTCGCCCAGTCATTGCTGACCTTGGACAGGTAGTTGGTGAAGTTGAACGAGGTGCCCGAACCATCGGAGCGGTGCACGACGGTGATCTTCTTGGCCGGCAGGTTCACGCCAGCGTTCATCGCGGCGATCTTGGGGTCGTTCCACATGGTGATCTTGCCGAGAAAGATGTCGGCGAGGGTGGCGCCGTCCAGCTTGACCTGGCCGGCTTCGATGCCCGGGATATTCACCACCGGCACGATACCGCCCACCACTACCGGGAACTGGCCCAGGCCGTACTGGGCCAGGTCTTCAGCCTTCACCGGTGCGTCGGTGGCGCCGAAATCGATGGTGCCTTCCTTGATCTGCGCCACGCCGGCGCCCGAGCCGACGGACTGGTAGTTGAGCTTGTTGCCGGTCTTCTCGGCGTAGTTCGCCGACCACTTGGAGAGCACCGGATAGACGAAGCTCGAACCGGCACCAGTGATGTCGGTGGCGTGCGCCGACATGCCGAACAGCGAGGCCGCCGCGAACACCGCCGTGGTGCCGATGCGGGACAGATACTTGGTTGAGGTCAACACGGTTGCTCCTTAGCGAATAAGGGTCTCGGGGGATTCCCGCCCGTCGCTATTTCATGCGTGGCGTGTTGCAATGAAATGAGTTCAATGTTTCAGCCATATGACAGTTAGCGCGCGACTGTCATATCTCGCTGATAAAAAACACATTAAGGCCGCCGTTGCAGCCTGGGGTTCCGGACGTTCCGGCCCTTACGTCGATTCAACGCCGATCTGGTCGCGCTCGAAAACCTCCAGCCGGCGCCAGCGATTGACGATGGTGCAGAACAGCTCGGCGGTGCGCTCCGCATCATAAATGGCCGAATGTGCTTCCCGCGTGTCGAAGGGGATGCCGGCCGCCTGCACGGCCTTGCTCAGCACGGTTTGCCCGAACGCGAGGCCGCTCAAGGTGGCCGTGTCGAAGCAACTGAATGGGTGGAAGGGGTTGCGCTTGTGGCCGCAGCGGCGCACGGCGGCGTTGAGGAACCCCAGGTCGAACGCGGCGTTGTGACCCACCAGGATGGCGCGCTGGCAATCCATGTCGCGCATGGCCTCGCGGATGGGCTTGAACACATGGTCCAGCGCCAGGCGCTCGTCGAGGGCGCCGCGTAGCGGGTTGTCCGGGTCGATGCCGGTCACTTCCAGGGCGCGGGGGTCGATATTGGCGCCGGGGAAGGGCTCCACGTGGGCCGCCACGGCGGGCATGGGCTGCAGATAGCCCTCCGGCGTCATGTGCAGCACGACGGCGGCAATTTCCAGCAGGGCGTCGCGTTCGGCGTCGAATCCGCCGGTTTCCACATCCACGATCACTGGCAGAAAGCCACGGAATCGCTCGACCATGCGGTCGGCCATGCTGTTGCAGAGGTTATCCATAGATAAAGCATATCAGCCGGCGCCTACCTGCCGCGCGCCTCCCGGCCTGCCGCCTGGTATGTCGTTTTGGGGACGTGCGTGGGCGAATGTCTTCGTTCTGTCACATAACGGGCACATAACGGTAAACGCGCAAGCCCATTCTGCGCACCGATCGTGCTTGGGCAGCCAGAGATCGAAGGGGATCAAAGGGGGCGGCTCAGGCGAATCCTACCTACATGCGGAGAATTTCCATGCGTTCCAAGATGCTCGCGGTAGCCGTTGCTGCCGCATTGGGCGTTACCAGCTTCCATGTCGTCGCCGATCCGGCGCCGGCCAAGTCGACCACGAAGACCAGCACCTCTCAGTCTTCGCAGGCCGCTGAAATCGAAGCGCTGAAGGCCCAGTTGCAGGCCCTGCAGGCGAAGATGGTGGAACTGGAGCAGCGCACGGATGCGCAGTCTGACATCAACGTTTCCACCGGCCAGGCCGTGGAGCAGGTGCAGAAGCAGGTCGCCGCGACCGACGCCACCGTCAAGAAGTCGCAGGACAAGATCGCCTACAAGGGCGTGAACATCACGCTGGGCGGCTTCCTCGCGGCTGAAACGATCTACCGCTCGCATCAGGAAGGCGCCGACATCGCCTCCAACTACAGCGCCATCCCGTTCAAGAACGTGCAGACCGCCCACATGAGCGAGTTCCGCATGAGCGCCCGTCAGAGCCGCCTGTCGGCCCTGGCCCAGGGTGACGTGGATCCGAACACCCACTTGGCCGGCTACATCGAAATGGACTTCCTGGGCGGCGCCCAGACCGCGAACTCGAACGAGAGCAACTCGTTCAACCCGCGCATGCGCAACGTTTACCTGACCTCCGATTGGGACAATCAGGGCCTGCACCTGCTGGCCGGTCAGAACTGGTCGCTGCTCACGCTCAACAGCAAGGGCATCACCCCGCGCACCGAGCTGACTCCGCCGCAGATCGACGCACAGTACATCCCGGGCTTCAGCTGGGCCCGTCAGGCACAGATTCGCCTGGTCAAGGATTGGGACAAGAAGTACTGGCTGGGTATCTCGATCGAGAACCCGCAGACCACGTTCTACACCAGCCCGAACCAGTCCAAGGCGCCGGTTCAGCAGCAGGCGTACAACATCACCGCTGGCTCGGGCTTCGACTCGGCCAATACGCTGTCGCTCAACCACATCCCCGATGTGGTGGTGAAGTTCGCGGCTGATCCGGGCTACGGCCATTACGAAGTGTTCGGCCTGGGCCGCGCCTTCTACAACCGCTACGGCAACGGCAACAACACCACCTGGGGTGGCGGTTGGGGCCTTGGCGTGGTGCTGCCGCTGATCGAGAAGACCCTCGACTGGCAGTTCTCCGGCATGTCGGGCAAGGGCATTGGCCGCTACGGCAGCGCCCAGCTCTCCGACGTGACCTTCAGCCCCTATGGCAGCCTGTCTCCCATCAAGGAGAACATGGTGCTGAGCGGCCTGACCTGGCACGCCAACTCCGATATCGACGTCTACCTGTTCGGCGGTCGCGAAGCGGCCAGCAAGAAGGACTTCAACTACGCCACGGCCGCCGGCAACGTTGCCCTGGGCTATGGCAACCCGGCCTACAACAACAGCGGCTGCGACATCGCCGGTGGCACCTGCGTGGGCAACGCCAAGGACATCTGGCAGGGCACGGCTGGCTTCTGGTGGAAGTTCTACCAGGGCAAGTTCGGTCGCATGCAGTTTGGCGCTCAGTACTCGCACACCGAGAAGGAAGCCTTCGCCGGTCAGGGCTTCGTCAACGGCGTGCTGGTCAACGGTGCCGCGTCGCCGAAGGCCAAGGAAGATATGTTCTTCACCTCTTTCCGCTACTACCCGTTCTAAGCGGCGGTACGGCTATCGCAAGGGAGTTCGACCCAAGGATGGAGGAACGGCGGGCTATGCCCGCCGTTTCCGTTTGTGCGCGATGCGAATCAAACGGAAGGCTAAACGTTTCCTGTATCAATGAGAACTAGCTGAAAAATATCGCCGTAAAGACTTGCGATTCAGGCTGCGTTTCCGATAGTTTGTCCCAATGACTTCGCGTCTTTCCCGCTTTCCCTTTGCCGTTGTACTGGCGTACGTGTTCAGCCTGCTGTTGCTGGTTGGCACGCCGGTGCGTCCGCTGCCGCTTGCGGCCGGGCAGAGCGATGCGCAGGCTGCGCACGTGGTATTGGCGAGCGATTTGCAGGCCGATGCCAACGACGATGCACCTGGCAAGTTGGTCGACGACACGCGCGAAGACAACAGCGGTAACGGTAGCGGCAACCTGGATGACATCATCCACTTGCCGGACTTTGTCCGCCTGTGGGCTCCCATGCCCACCCAGCGTCCCGGTGATGGTCCCTACGATGTGGGCCAGCACGATCCCGGCCGCCTGCTTCGTCCTCCCGAAGTCGTTTGATTCTCGTCGCTGAGGCGACTCGCGTCTGATCGCTTGCGCGTGCGCGTTGCACGCCAGGCTCCCGACGCACTCCGGTTCGTATTCGTCCGCCTGATATGCGCGTGTTGCGCATGAGTGGTCGCGTGCGCCTCGTTACCCCTTTTTCGTTCGATGCCGATCCATGGCGTGCTCGTTGTGCGCTGGCGTCGTGGTCCCGTATTGCCTGGAGTTTTCCCATGAAGCGTTTGATCGAAGGTTTCGAGCAGTTTCGCAATGATGTGTTTCCCGCCCAGCGCGAGCTGTTCAAGAAGCTGGCCAGCGGCCAAAGCCCCAGCACCATGTTCATTACGTGCGCCGACTCGCGCGTGATGCCGGAGATGATGTTCTCCTCGCAGCCCGGCGAGCTATTCGTCTACCGCAATATCGGCAACATCGTGCCGCCCTATGCGCAGCACGTCAGCGGCGTGGTGGCCGCCATCGAGTACGCGGTGAAAGTACTCAAGGTGCGTCACATCGTGATCTGCGGCCACTCCGACTGCGGCGCCATGAAGGCGCTGCAGCATCCGGAACTGGTGCAGGACATGCCCTCAGTGGCGGCGTGGATGAAGCACGCCGACGTGGCTCGCTACGTGGTGCAGCAGAACGGACCTGGCCTGCAGGGCCTGGTCGGTCTGCGCAGCCTGACGCAGGAGAACGTAGTGAGCCAGTTGGAAAACTTGCGCACCCTGCCTGCAGTGGCCGCCGCGCTTGCCAGTGGCCAGCTCAGCATTCACGGCTGGGTGTATGACATCGAGCATGCGGAACTGAAGGCGTTCGACCCGCAGCGGGGCTGCTTCGTACAGATCGAGCCGGGCACGGGCGACGTGCCCGAGGCCACGCCACATGCGCGTTTCTCCATGCCGACGGCGTCGGTGGCTTGAGGACTACCGACGTGTTGAAGAACTACTTCTCGCAAGGTCTATTCGGACGCGACTTGCTGGGGTCGATCGTGGTGTTCCTGGTGGCATTGCCCTTGTGCATGGGCATCGCCATCGCCTCAGGCATGCCACCGGCGGCAGGCCTGATCACCGGCATCATCGGTGGCATCGTGGTGGGCATGTTCGCCGGTTCGCCACTGCAGGTGAGTGGCCCGGCGGCCGGCCTTGCCGTGCTCGTGTTCGAATTGGTGCGTGAGCACGGCGTGGCGGCGTTGGGTCCGGTGGTTTTGCTGGCGGGCCTGATCCAGGTGCTGGCGGGCATGAGCAAGGTGGGCGTGTGGTTCCGCATGTGTTCGCCGGCCGTGGTGGCCGGCATGCTGTCGGGCATCGGCGTACTCATCGTCGCCTCACAGCTGCACGTGCTGATCGATGCGTTGCCCAAGGCGCGCGGCCTGGAGAATTTCGCCGCGCTTCCCGGCGCCGTGATTGATGCGGTGCAGGGCGAGGCCGGTAGCCTCGCGGCCATGGGCGTGGGTATCGCCACGATCGCCATCATGCTGGGTTGGGAAAAACTTCGTCCGGCCAAGCTGCGTTTTGTGCCGGGTGCATTGCTGGCCGTGGTTGCCGTCACAGCGTTCGTGCAGTTGATGGACCTGGGTGTGAAGAAGGTGGACGTACCCTCCAACCTGATGTCGGCCGTGACGCTGCCTACGTGGAGCAGCCTGTCGGGCCTGCTGGAGCCGTCGCTGCTGATCGCTGCGGTTACGTTCGCCTTCATCGCCAGTGCGGAGACCTTGCTGTCGGCGGCGGCGGTGGACCGCATGCACGACGGCGTGCGCACGCAGTACGACCGCGAGCTTACTGCGCAGGGCGTCGGCAACATGCTGTGCGGTTTTCTCGGCGCGCTGCCGATGACCGGCGTGATCGTGCGTAGTGCTGCCAATGTGCAGGCCGGCTCCGCCACGCGCATGGCCACTATTCTGCATGGTGCGTGGTTGCTGGTGTTCGCTTCGCTGTTGCCGTGGCTGATGCGCATGACGCCGGTGGCGTGCCTGGCCGGCATCCTGGTGTTCACTGGCGTGAAGATGGTGAACTTCAAGCAGGTGAAGGCGTTGGCGCAGTACGGCAAGGGCACCGCGTGGATCTACGTGGGTACCACTGCAGCCATCGTGGCGACGGATCTGCTAACGGGTGTGCTGGTGGGGTTTGCGCTGTCGCTGCTGCGACTTGCGCTGCACGCGGCGCGCCTGAAGGTGGGTCTGGAGAGTCACGATGAGCCGGGTACCGCGTCGCTGCGCCTGGAAGGTTCGGCCACCTTCCTGCGCGTGCCGTCGGTGGCGCGTACGCTGGAACGGGTGCCGCCCAATACCCGCCTGCAGTTGGTGGTGGATCGTCTCCATCACGTCGATCAGGCTTGTCTGGAGCTGCTGCGCGAATGGGGTCGCAACGCCTCGGCGCGCGGCTGCGAGCTGGTCGTGGACTGGCAACAGCTCAACCAGCGAGTCGAAGGCGTGCGACGGGCGGCATAGGGTCGCTCGTCATGAAAGAGTGCTGCGCGTACCCCCTTCCCCTCGCGCGCAGCCTCTTGGTCCCCGGGCAGACAAGACGGAGGTAGGACCGTCGCGTCAGCGGGCTCGGGAGGTGCTGTCGGCCGCCGCCATATCGGCGGCCGGCAGCTGCGCGGTATCCCAGCCGCCGCCCAGGGCGCGGATCAGATCCACGCTGGCTTGCAGCCGACGGGTACGTACCTGTTGCGCGCTGCGCTCGGCTTGCAGTGCGGCCGTTTGTGCACTGACCACATCAAGGTAGTTCACCGCGCCCTCGCGATAACGATTGGTGGCGATGGTTTGCGAGTCATGCGCCGCGCTGGCCGCATCGTCTTGCTGGTGCGCCTCCTTGCCGAGTTGTTGCAGCAGGGTGAGGTTGTCTTCCACCTGCTGGAAAGCACCGAGCACGATTTCCTTGTACTGACCCGACGCCGCATCCAGGTTCGCTTGCGCCGCCTGCACCTTGGCGTGGCGAAGGCCACCGTCGAACAGCGTCATCGCCAGGTCCGGCCCCAGTGCCCAATAGCGGTTGCCGGCGGTGAGCAGCGAACCCATGCCGGTATCCTGCCAACCCAGAACGGCCGACAGGCTCAGGCGTGGGAAGAACGCGGCGCGCGCCACGCCGATCTCGGCGTTGGCAGCGAACACGCGTCGCTCGGCGGCGGCGATGTCCGGGCGTCGTTGCAGCAGCAGCGACGGCACGCCCAACGGAATGGCCGGCACGCTCATCGGCGAGGTGTCCGCCGGCAGCGCGAAGCTGCTGGCCGGCTCGCCAACCAGGCTGGCAATGGCGTGCTGGGTAAGCGCACGCTGCGCTTCCAGTTCCGATACCTGTGCCATGGCATCGGAGAGCTGCGTCTTGGCGCGGCTCACGTCCAGGCCGCTGGCGATACCACCCTGGAAGCGCCGCTCGGTGAGGTCCAAGCCTTGTTGATACGCGTCGAGCGTGTCCTTGAGGATGCGGTCTTCCACGTCGTAGCCGCGCAGGCGAATGTAGAGGTCGGCCAACTGTGCCTCCAGGCTCAGCTTGACCGAGGCCAGATCGGCGGCGGACGCGGCGGCATCGGCTTTGCCAGCGGCCACTTCGTTGCGTACGCGACCCCACAGATCCAGTTCGTAGGAGGCGCCGAAACCCACGGTGTCGGCGCTGTATTCGTTGGGCTGGTTGCTGCCGCGCAAGGGGCGGTTGTTCGATTGGCGATTGCGCAGGTCGCTAGCGCCCACGCCAAGGTGCGGATACAGATCCGAGCGCAGCTCGCCCACCACGGCGCGCGCGGCGTCGTAGCGTGCGAGAGCGACGGAAAGGGTGGGGTTGTCACTGTCTAGCCGGTGTTCCAGCCGGTCGAGCGTCGTGTCGCCGTAGACCGACCACCAGTTGCCGCGTGGGGCGGTATCGGTGGGGTGCGCAGGGGCCCACAGGCCATCAGCGGTTTGCCCGGCGAACGCGGTGGGCAAGGCGCCGACGTCGGGCTTCTGGTAAGCGGGTGCGAGCGAACACGCTGGCAGCAGGCTTACCAGGGCCAGGGGCAACAGGCGGCGCAGCAAAGGCAGGCACGGTTTCATGGGCTCATTCCGCCTTGGGCTGTTCGGCGCTGGCGTCGCTAGCCTTGGCGACCTGCACGCGGTCGCCTTGCATCAGCGAGTCGGAGGGATGATTGATGATGCGATCGCCCGCTTGCAGCCCCTTGTCGATCTGCAAGCGATCGCCGAGATCCAGCGCGATGTGCACGTCGCGCAGTTGTACCTTGCCGTCCGCACCCAGCACAGCCACCTGCGGCCCTTGCGCACGGAAGATCAACACCGTGGCGGGTACGGTCATGGTGTGGCTGTTGGCAGCCATCGGCAGATGCACCTCGGCATAAGCGCCAGGCAGCAGTTCGCCCTTGGGGTTGTCCACCTCGAACTGCGCAAGCAACGCACCGGACGCCTGATTCACCGCGCCGGAGTTGCCGATGAGGTGGCCAGTGAATTGCTCGCCCGGATGATCGGGCACATCCAACTGCACGGTCATGCCGGGACGGATCGCATCGGCATAGCCTTGCGGCACTTCCACGTACAGACGCATGCGGCTGGTATCGGAAACGGTGAACAGCGAAGGTGAGTTCTCATTGTTGGCGCTGATCAGGTCGCCGATGTCGGTGTTGCGCGCGGTCACCGTGCCGGCGAAAGGTGCGGTGAGGTGCTTGAAGGCTTCTAGTGCCGCGATGCGATCCACATCAGCTTGGGCCGCGAGCACGTTCGCTTGCGCAGCCTCGGCTTCGCCGGCCTTTTCGTCCGCCTCCTGCTTGGAGACGGAGTTGGAAGCGAGCAGGTTCTTCCAGCGCTTGTCGGTCAGCGTGGCGAGGTTGGCGTTGGCCTTGGCGCGGGCGAGCCCGGCTTTGGCTTGCTCGAACTGCTGGTCGAGTTCCGGCGTGTCGATGTCCGCCAGTATGTCGCCCGCTGCAACCTGGCTGCCGATGTCGCGGTGCCAACTCTTGAGGTAGCCGCTGACGCGTGCGTGGATGGGCGCGCTGATCCACGCGTCCAGGTGGCCTGGCAAGGTCATGGCCTGCTGACCGGCGGCGCTCTCGGGTGCGATCAGCTGCACGGTGGGCACCATCTGCGCGTCGGTCCACTTGACCACGCGGTGGTAGTCGTAAGCACGTACCGAAAGGCCGGTGATGGTGGCGAGCACGGCCAGTCCCAGGCCGATGCGTACAGCGCGGCCAAGCTTGGGCGGGCGCGACAGCGTCGTGGCGGGAGCGTCATGCGACATGAGCGGATTCTCCAAGGAGGGAAGCAGGTGCCTCCTGCTCGCGGCCGTGCACGATGCTGAAGATCACCGGCACGAACAGCAGGGTGGCGAAAGTGGCGAACAGCAGGCCGCCGATCACGGCGCGGCCCAGCGGCGAGTTCTGTTCCTGGCTAAGCGCCATCGGCAGCATGCCGATGACCATGGCCAGCGCGGTCATGCAGACCGGACGGAAACGGGTGAAGCCAGCCTCCAGCGCCGCTTTCATGGCGTCGCCATGTTCGGCCAGGCGTTCCCGGCAGAAGCTCACCACTAGAATCGAGTTGGCGGTGGCCACGCCCATGCACATGATGGCGCCGGTGAGTGCGGGCACGGACAGCGTGGTGTGCGAAAGGAACAGCATCCACACAATGCCGGCCAGCGCCGCGGGCAGGGCGGTGATGATCACGAACGGGTCGAGCCAGGACTGGAAGTTCACCACGATCAGCAGGTAGATCAGCACGATCGCACCCACCAAACCGAACACCAGGCCGCCAAAGGCCTCGTTCATGGTGCCCACCTGGCCATGCAGGCTCACCAGCGTGCCGCGCGGACGGTTCTTGGCGGCCTCGTCGAGCACCTTCTGCACGTCGCCGGCGACGGCGCCAAGGTCGCGGTCCTGCACGGCGGCATAGATATCGAACGAAGGCATGATGTTGTAGTGGCTCACCACGGCCGCACTCGGTACGCGACTGAAGGTGGCGAGGCCGCCCAGCACCTGGCTGGCGCCCTTGCTTGCCGGCGTCACCGGCAGGCTGGCGATGTCGGCCATGCTGTCCATCTTGTATTGCGGCGTGGCGGCCACGATGGGGTAGGACACGCCGTTCTTCGGATTCAGCCAGAACGCCGGCGATACCTGCGAGCTGCCGGCCAGCGAGGCCACCATGCTGTTGGTGACGTCGCGTTCGGTTACGCCCAGTTCGTCGGCGCGCGTGCGATTCACGTTGACGTTGAGCTGCGGGTAGCTGGTGCTCTGTTGCAGGCGCACGTCGGCGATGCCCGGAATCGCGCGCAGGCGCTTCATGATCTCCGTGGCAAAGGCTTCGTTGGCCTTTAGGTTACGGCCGGCGATGGTGACGTCCAGCGGCGCGGGCGCGCCAAAGTTGAGGATCTGCGAGCTCATGTCCGCCGGCAGGAAGGCGAACTGCGTACCCGGGAACTCGCGCGGCAGCAGCGCGCGCAGCTTGCGCACGTAGTCGGCGGTGGGCGCGTGGCCTTCCTTCAGTACCACCTGGATGTCGCCGTCCTGTGGGCCGATGGTGCCGCTGGCGTTGTAGACCATGTTCACGCCCGACAGCGGCAAGCCGATGTTATCGATGACGGTTTCCAGCTCATCCGGCGGAATGGCGCGACGGATGGCTGCCTCTACGTGATCGAACTCCGCGGCGGTTTCTTCCACGCGCGTACCCATGGGTGCACGTACGTGCAGGGCGATGGCACCGGCATCCACATCGGGGAAGAAATCGCGACCGAGGAACGGCAGCAGCGCGAAGGAGGCGAGCACGAAGCCGAGGAAGCCGATCACGAACGTGCGGCGATGGCCCAGCGCGGCGGTCAGCGTGGCGTGGTAGACGTCACGCACCTGCGAGAAGCGATGCTCGAAACGCTGTTGGAAGGCGACCATGGCGGCCAGTACCGGGCCACGTCGACGCTTGGCTGGCTGGTCACCCTCGTGATGATTGATGTAGGCATCTTCCGGATGGTCGCCCGGGCCGGTCTCGGTGTGATGGGGCTTGAGCAGGTACATCGCCATGGTCGGCACCAGCGTGCGCGACAGCAAGAACGAGGAAGCCATGGCGAAGATCACCGCCAGCGCCATCGGGCGGAACAGGAACCCAGCGATGCCGTTAAGCATGAACATCGGCACGAACACGATGCAGATGCACAGCAGCGACACGAAGGCGGGCGTGACGATCTGCTTGGCGCCATCCATGATGGCGGTGTGCACGTCCTTGCCTTGCTCAAGATGCCAGTTGATGTTCTCGATGGTGACGGTGGCGTCGTCCACCAGAATGCCCACCGCCAGTGCGAGGCCGCCCAGGGTCATCACGTTGAGCGTCTGCCCGGTGGCCGAGAGCAAAGCGATGGCCGAGAGGATCGCCAACGGAATGGACACCGCGATGATCACGGTGGAGCGCCAGCTGCCCAGGAAAATCAGGATCATCACCGAGGTGAGCAGCGCGGCGATGATGCCTTCGCGCGCCACGGAGGAGATCGCCTCTTTCACGAAGGTGGATTGGTCGCTCAGCAGCGACACCTTCAGGTTATCCGGCAGCGACTCCTTCACCAGTGGCATCAGTTGCTTGATGCCCGAAACCACGGCCAGGGTGGATGCATCGCCCACTTTGAGCGCCGGCATCAGCACGGCGCGATGGCCATCCACGCGCACGATGTTGGTCTGCGGTGCCGCGCCGTCGCGCACGTGGGCCACGTCGCCCAGGGTGATGGTGGCGCCGCGCACGGTCTTGACCGGCAACTGGTTGAGCTGGTCGATGGCCTCGGGGCTGTTGTTGAGCTGTACGTGGTACTCGTAGGTGCCGATCTTGGCCGTGCCCACCGGAATGATTTGGTTCTGCGCGGCCAACGCGTTGCTTACGTCCTGCGCGGACAAGCCATTGGCGGCCAGCGCGCGCGGGTCCAGATCCAGCGTGACCTGACGCGCCGCGCCACCGTAAGGCGTGGGCACGGCCACCCCGGGAACGGAAGTGAGCATGGGGCGCATGATGTTCAGGCCAAGATCGAGAATCTTGGATTCCGACAACTGCTTGCTCGACAGCGCCATCTGCAGGATCGGCACGGTGGATGCGTTGTAGTTGAGGATCAGCGGCGGCGTGATGCCGGGTGGCATCTGCTTGAGCACCGTCTGCGAGATCGAGGTGACCTGCGCCGTGGCCGTGCGGATATCCACGCCGGGCTGGAAGAAGATCTTCACGATGCCCATGCCCGGCAACGACTGCGATTCGATGTGCTCGATGTTGTTGACCGAGGTGCTGAGCTGGCGCTCGTAGTAATACACCACGCGGCCGGACATCTGGTCGGGCGGCAGGCCGGTGTAGGTCCACACCACGCTGATCACCGGAATGCCGATGTTCGGAAAAATGTCGGTGGGTGTGCGCAGCGCGGCCAGCGGGCCGGCGATAAGGATAAGTACCGCGAGCACGATGAAGGTGAGCGGTCGCGAAAGGGCGATTCGGACGAGACCAAGCATGGGCGTTCCAGCGAAACATCGGCGCGCGCAGGCGCCACGAGACAACGGCGATACCGTCGTCGCAGGAGCTATCGGGGTTTACGAAAGGCGCCGGGGTGGTCCGGCGGCGTGCGCGAGGCGTTGGCGGCTGGTCATGGCGTGGCTCAAGGCGAGGGCACGTGCCCGATGTCGCCATGATGGCGGGCCAATCTTGTGGGAACCTTTTGGGCGGCTGAAAGCAAGCTGGCTAGGTGGTGCGAAGGCTTTGCGAGTTGCTCGATGGGGGGCGGAGACGTTGGATCCCGGCTTTCGCCGTGATCACGTCTCGGGGGTCATGAGCGCGCTGATTATCCAGCGTTTTGGCTCGTCATCCCGGTGAAAGCCGGGATCCAGTGCCCTGGTGCTGCGACACCGCCGCCGCAGCGCGATATCAGCCCGCTTGCGCCGCCATGCGGATGCGAACCAACAGGCCGCGCCCCAGCGGCGACTCCAGCAATTCGACGGAGGCGTCGTGCAGCTCGATCGCACGCTGCACGATGCTCAGGCCCAGCCCGTACCCCCGGGTAGCGCTTTCCACTTCGCGATGAAAGCGTTGGAACACCGCCTGGCGGCGGTCGGCGGGAATGCCGGGGCCGTTGTCGCAGATATCGATGACGGCCAGGCCGCCCTCGCGCCGGATCGCCACGTCTACCTGCCCGCCGGGTTCGGTGTAGCGCAGGGCGTTCTCGATCAGGTTGCGTAACATGGCGGTCAGCGCCACTTCGTGGCCCATGACGTGCATGGGGTGGTCGTCGTGGTTGAGGCCCACGGCGATGTCTTTTTCCACGATCAGCGGTGCCAGTTCCTCGATGACTTCGGTGGCCAGGCTCGCCAGATCCAGCGACGTGCGTTGCTGGGACGCCGCGCCGGCCTCCAGGCGCGCCATCGCGAGGATCTGCTCGATGCGCCGTCCCAGCCGCGCCATGCTCTGCTGGGCGTGCCGCACGGTGTATTCCACCTCGGCCGGGTCGTCCGCGATCATGGCGCTTTCCAGATGGATCATGGTGGCGGCCAATGGCGTACGAAGTTCGTGGGCCACGTCGGTGGCGAAGCGATGCTCGCGGTCCAGCGCATCCTCCAGCCGTTCCAATTGCTGGTTGAGCGCGACGATCAGCGGTTTGATCTCGCTGGGGGCGAGCCCAGCCGGCATGGGCGTACGACTACCTGGCGTGCGTTTATCCAGCATGTCGGTAAGCAGCGAAACCGGTCGCAGGCCGCGTTTTACCGCCAGGCTCACCAGCAGTGCGAGCAAGGGCAGGCCGATCAGCAGGGGAAGGGTGTGCTCGATCACCAGACCGCGCGCGATGTCCTGGCGATTGTCCGAGCGTTCGCCGATGCGGATCACCAGGTTGGCGCGGTTCTGCAGGGTGAAGGTGCGCCAGCGTCGGCCCTCGTGCTGGATGTCGCGAAAGCCGCGTTCGTCGGTCGTGGGCGCAGAGAGGTCGGCGAGGTTGGAGGTGGCGGCGATCAGTTCGCCCTTGGGGTCGTACGCCTGAAAGCCGACTTCCGGTTCGTAGTTGTGCGGGTGCACCGACACCACCACGCCGTGATGGCGACCATCGCCGTTCTGTGCGATGTCGGGCAGGTCCGCATCACGCATCGGCAACTGCCCGTGCGCGATCAGCGTGCCGAGGGTGCGACCAGCCTGGGCTAGTCGTCCATCGAGCAGTTCGTTCATTTCGCGCAATTCGCGGCGGTAGCTGATCCAGCCCAGCGGAATCAGCACCACGATCATCACCGCGATGATCAGCCAGGTAAGGCGGGTGCGGAGTGAGGCGGGGTGGGCGTTCATTGCGGCTCGCGCGGAATCATGTAGCCGATGCCGCGCACGGTGTGGATCACCTCGGGGCTCAATTTGCGGCGCAGCCAGTGCACCTGCACCTCAATCGCGTTGCGCTCCACCAGGGTGTCCAGTCCGTAGACCGAGTTTTCCAGCGTCTCGCGGCGGACGATGCGGCCCGCGCGCTCCATCAGTACGCGCAACAAGGCGAACTCGCGTCGAGTAAGGCTCACCTTTTCGCCGCGAAATTCCACTTCGGCCGTGGCGAGGTTCAGGCGCAGACCGCCCACTTCCACGAGGTTGTCGGCCAGGCCTTGCGTGCGGCGCGTGAGCGAGCGGATGCGCGCAGCCAATTCGCCGAGGTGAAAGGGTTTGACCAGATAGTCATCGGCGCCCAAGTCCAGGCCGCGGATGCGCATTTCCAATGCATCGCGCGCGGTCATCACGAGCACCGGAGTTTTCACGCCGGCCCGGCGCGCTTCGGCGAGCACCTCCAGGCCGTCTTTACCGGGCAGGCCGAGATCCAGCAGTACCAGGTCCACCGGTTCGCCGCGCAGGGCCTCCATGGCTTCTCGACCATCGCGCAGCCAGGTCACCGCATAGGATTGGTGTTCCAGTGCGTGTTTGATGGCTGCGCCAAGCTCGGCGTCGTCCTCGACCAGCAGAATATGCATGCGCTAGCACCCGTATCGGCCCGAAAAGGGCGCGGTTGGCCGCCGTCACCCTTCGCCATGATGTGGCCTGTTCCTTTTGTGGATCTTTTGCCGGTGCGACGCACCGGGAGGCTTCACGGTGGCGCGTGCGGCGCGTGCCGTCAATGGCTGCGTGTGAGCGGGGTGGAGAAGGGCTTAAGGATGCGTTGGTCCGCTCGGCTGCGGCGCAGTCATGCACCATTCCAAGACGGGCGTTGCCTCGCAGGCAAGCTGCGACGGCCGCATCGCAGGGCATCCATAAAAAAGGATGACGGCAGGCGTGGCCGGCCGTCATCCTCCCTGTGGCAGCGTCCGAAAGCAGGCGCTGCGGAAATGCTTGCGGTGTGTCGGTTAGGGGTTCTTCGCGAGGGCGGTTTGGACGATGGCTTGCTGGGGTTCGAGTTGGCTCATGGCCGAGCCTTCCGTGCGGTCGACCGCCACGGCTTTGATCGATTGGGGTTTGAGCAACAAGTGGCGTTGCAGCTCCCAACTGTTGGCCAGTTGCTGGGCGCGGGCAAATTCGGCGGGCGTGTTGCCCACAAAGCCGATGACGGCGTAGCCGTTGAGGTCGACGGTATAGGTTTCCACAGCGGCCTGTGCTTGGCCGACGCAGACCAGGCCAAGCGCGATGACGGCGGGGAGTATCAGGCGCTTCATGGTAAGCCTCCTAACGGGGATGACTGTCCGGGGGAGGCTCGACCATAGTCGCTCAGCGCGCTTCAAGCTTGAGGAAGTTGCACGAAACGATGAGGAAACGCTGAGGTTTTGCGCGCCGCGCAAGCGCGCATAGGCCACAGGTCATGCTCTTTGCAAAGTCGTCGTGACGTTTTGGTAAGGCTATCGCACTCGCGCGACACACCGGGGGCAACAATCAGAAATTCACCTGCAATTGCAGGCGAAGCAGATCGCCCTTGAGCGTTGCGTATGGCGACGTGCTCACGTGGGTGCGTCGCATGTTCGCGTATGCCATGGTCAGTTCGATGGCCGTGATCGGTTGCCACTCCAAGCCCAGCTCCGTCTCATCGACCAGCATGCAGGGGCTGTTCGTATCGAACTTGGACGCACCGCGATAGGTCTGCCATTTCAGGTAGGGCATCCAACTGCCGCTGCGACGGATATCGAATTTGTACATGGCTTGCACATAACCTCCACGAAGCGGCCGGGTGCGGATCACGCCTTTGGCCATGTCCAGTTGTGGGCCACGCCCCACCGTCCACTCCGCTTGCAGGCCGAATGGCTGCGGATAGTAGATGGCATGTACTGCCATGCGTTGGTCCTGGGCACCGCTGTCGGGCGAGGTGTCCACTGGTGTGAAGCTTCGCTTGTCCACCGTGATGGCCGTGGGCGTGGCGAGCTTGAAGCGGCCGGTATACGCGTCCGCGCCTACTTCCAGGAACTGCCCGTTGTCGAACTTGAAAGGATAAGTGACATGCACGACGGCATGCGTTTCCTTGTTGCGTTCGGCGCGGTTGGCGCCCTGGCCGTTGTAGAGGCCTATACCAAACACCCCATAGTCGCCCGAGCCCTTGAGGCCGGATTTGACCAGATACTGAAAGCGGCTCTGGATCTCGGTGGGCGTGTAGTAAAAGAACACGCCCAGATCGCGCTCATCGCGTACGCCGGAGTTGAGCGCATCGGCGCGATCGAACGAAAGACGGTTCTGGCTCGACTGCAGGTTTTCCCAGCCGTAGGGGATCTTGGATTGGCCCGCGCGTAGGCGAAATTCACGCTGGGGGTCCAAGTAGATGTCCGCATAGGCATCGCGCAGTTGCCCGAAATGCGTGGTGCTGGAGCCGCTGGGCGTGCTGGCGAAATCCGGTTGCAGATAGATCGATACGTTGTCGGCGATGTCGCCGCTCAGCACCAAGCGTGCGCGACGCATGCCGATGGTTTGGTCGTCGCCGATAAAGCGGTCGCCGGGCGAGCGCAGCGCCGAGGCTTCCGCGCCGATGCCGTGGTTGTAGCGCATCTGCAGATAGCCGCGCAGGGCGATGCGGTCGTACCACTTCTTGCTGTCGCCTCGTTTGGGTGCGTCGGCCGGTGGCGTTGCTGGGGGCGTGGACGTCACGGCCGCCGGCGGCAAGGGAGTCGCGGCTTCGTCCACTTGCACGAACTTGCCCAGCCGCACGCGATCGGGGCCTGGTTCGGCGAAGATCTGCTTGGTCTTGCGATCCACGAACAGTTCGACAGCTTCGCTAGCCAGGGCATCGCCCGCGGTGCCTGCCGTCATGCCCCACAACAGGGTGGCGAGGGTTTTCTTCTTCATGCGCGTCTCTGCGTCGCAATAAATTGCGATATCCGCGCGTACCCTAGAGAGCCTTTGTGTCGACGCCGTGACAAGCCTTGGCGCCAGTCAGGCGCGCGTCATGCGGCGCTGGGCGTCTTGTCCTTGAAGCGGCACAGGTCGCGGATCACGCACTGTGGGCAATCGGGTTTGCGCGCCTTGCACACGTAGCGGCCGTGCAGGATCAGCCAGTGGTGCGCATCCTGCTTGAACTCGGCGGGCACCACTTTTTCCAGCTTGTCTTCCACCGCGCGCACGTCCTTGCCAGGCGCGAGGCCGGTGCGATTGGAGACGCGAAAGATGTGCGTGTCCACGGCGATGGTGGCATGGCCAAAAGCCGTATTGAGCACCACGTTGGCGGTCTTGCGTCCCACGCCTGGGAGCGCCTCCAGTGCCTCACGCGTGCGAGGCACCTCGCCGTCGTACTGGTCCACCAGGATGCGGCTCATCGCGATGACGTTCTTGGCCTTGCCATTGAACAGGCCGATGGTGGAGATGTATTGCTTGAGCTTTTCCTCACCCAGGTCGAGCATCGCCTGTGGCGTATTGGCCACCGGAAACAGCTTCTTGGTGGCCTTGTTCACGCCAACGTCCGTCGCCTGCGCCGACAGCGCCACCGCCACCAGCAACTCGAATGGCGTGGTGTAGTTGAGTTCCGTGGTGGGGTGCGGATCGAGTTCGCGCAGGCGGGTAAACAGCTCGACGACGTCGGCTTTTTTCACTGGGGCTTTCCTTGCTGTTTCGCGCGTGCCCGTGCCAGCGCGGCCAGTACCGGATTGGCAGCGGCTGCATTGACGCTCACATCGGCCTTGCGCGCCGAGAGCTCCGCCTCGCGCTGGGCCTTCTCGCGCGCAAGCCGTGCTTCACGGCGCTGGAAGTGCGCGCGCGCGGCATCGGCGTGGGCGGGGTCCTCGACCTGGGCGAGCGGCATGGGTTCGAGCACGATGCAGTCGACCGGGCAGGCCGGCACGCACAGTTCACAGCCAGTGCAATCGGCGGCGATGACCGTGTGCATCAGCTTGGCCGAGCCCACGATGGCGTCTACCGGGCAGGCCTGTATGCATTTGGTGCAGCCGATGCAGTCGGCCTCCACGATGCGCGCCAGCGTGCGCGGCTTTTCGATACCGTGCTCCGGGTCGAGCGGTAGCACGGGCACATCGAGCAGCGCCGCCAGCTTGGCGATGCCGGCGGCGCCGCCGGGCGGGCACTGGTTGATGGGTGCCTCGCCGCGTGCGATCGCCTCCGCATAGGGGCGGCAGCCGTGGTAACCGCATTGCTCGCATTGCGTCTGCGGCAGCAGCGCGTCGATGCGGTCAGCCAGTGTCATGTGTGGCTCAGCGAACGGTGGCGCCGGGCTGCGCGCCCTGGTCGGCGTCCAGCAGGAACAGGTCGCCGCCACCGTCGCCGGCGGACAGGATCATGCCTTCGGACAAGCCAAAGCGCATCTTGCGCGGCGCCAGGTTGGCAATGAACACCACGTTGCGGCCCACCAGCTTTTCCGGCTCGCCATAAGCGGCGCGGATGCCGGAGAAGATCTGGCGCTTGCCCAGCGGGCCGGCGTCCAGCTCAAAGCGCAGCAGCTTGTCCGAGCCGTCCACGAATTCGCATACGAGCACCTTGCCCACGCGCAGGTCGAGCTTGGCGAAATCGTCGATGGCGATGGTGGCGGCGACGTCGGTGGCGGCCGGGGTGGTGCTGGCTTCGGTCATGGTCTTGCTGGTGTCCTTGAATTTCTTGGGAGCAGGCTTGGGCTCGGTGGGCGCGAGGGAGTCCTTCGACGCTTCCACCATGCCTTCGACGTGCTTGGGGTCGATACGGCCAAGCAGTGGCTCGAACGCATTGATGGTGTGGTTGTGCAGTTCCGCTCGCGCATCGTCGAAACCGGTAATGGGCGCGGCGAGGAACTGCTCGGCGGCCGCCACGGTGGCAGGCAGCACCGGCTTGAGCAGGCCCGAGAGCAGGCGGAACGCGGCCAGTGCGAACGAGCACACCTGGTGCAGCTCTTCGCGGCGCGAATCGTCCTTGGCCATGGCCCACGGCGCCTTGGCGGCGATGTAGCCGTTCACAAGGTCAGCCATGGTGACGAAGCGGCGTGCTACATCCGCGAATTCGCCGCAGTCGTACAGCGAAGGGACGTCGCCGTAGTGCGAGAGCAGTTCGCGCCACAGTTCCTGCTCTTCATGGCTGAAGGCGGGGGCGAGACGGCCATCGAAATACTTGTGCACGAAGCCGGCGGTGCGGCTGGCGATGTTGACCCACTTGCCGATGAGGTGCGAATTGACGCGCTCCTCGAAGGCCTTCAGGTCCAGGTCCACGTCCACCGGCGTATCGCTCAGCATGCTGGCGAAGTAGTAGCGCAGGAATTCCGGATGCAGGCCGGCGTCCAGGTAGGTGCGCGCCTTGATGAAGGTGCCGCGCGACTTGGACATCTTGGCGCCGTTCACCGTGAGATAGCCGTTCACGTGCAGCGCGGTGGGCGTGCGGAAGTTCGCGCCGTGCAGCATGGCCGGCCAGAACAGGCCGTGGAAATTGATGATGTCCTTGCCGATGAAGTGGTGCATCTCGGCGCGGCTTTCCGTGCTCAGGAAATCCTCGAACTTGAGGTCCGAGCGGTCGCACAGCGCCTTGAAGCTCGCCAGGTAGCCCACGGGCGCGTCGAGCCACACGTAGAAATACTTGCCGGGTGCGTCGGGAATGGGAAAGCCGAAGTAAGGCGCATCGCGCGAGATGTCCCAATCCTTCAGGCCGCCGTCCAGCCACTCGCGCAGCTTGGCGACCACGCCACTGTTGGCCACCGGCTTGCCGCCGGTGAGCTTGCCACCGAACCAGTCGCGCAGCAGCGGCTCGAACTTGCCCAGTTCGAAGAAGTAGTGCTCCGAATCACGCAGCACCGGCGTGGCGCCCGACATCACCGAGGTCGGGTTGATCAGGTCGGTGGGGGCGTAGGTGGCGCCGCAGTTCTCGCAATTGTCGCCGTACTGGTCGGGCGTGCCGCAGTTGGGGCAGGTGCCTTTGATGTAGCGATCCGGGAGGAACATTTCCTTTTCCGGGTCGAACAACTGCTGGATGTCGCGACGGGCGATGAAGCCGCCGTCGCGCAGGCGCGTGTAGATCAGCGAGGCGAGTTCGCGGTTCTCGTCCGAGTGGGTCGAGTGGTAATGGTCAAAGGCCACGCCAAAGGCGGCGAAGTCCGCCTCGTGACCGACGCGGATGCCCTCGATATAGGTTTCCGGCGACAGCCCGGCCTTTTCGGCCGCCAGCATGATCGGCGTGCCGTGCGCGTCGTCGGCACAGACATACACCGTCTCGTTGCCCTGCATCCGCTGCGCGCGCACCCAGATGTCGGCCTGGATGTAGCCCAGCAGGTGGCCCAGGTGCAGCGGGCCGTTGGCATAGGGCAGCGCGTTGGTGACGAGTAGGCGTCGGCTCATGGGGCGGCAGTGGTGTCTGGTGGGTTGGTCATTATGGCATGTGCTGCGCCGCCGACCGAATCCTTGCCGGTGCAACAGGCGCCATGGAAGAGCGTGGCGGCGAGCCGGTCCACATAGAACGGCACATGCCCTGGCGCCTTCGGGCTGCCAGGTTTGGACGGCCATGACTGGGCAGACGCACGTTTGCACGATTTTGCACGTTTATGTACATTGTGCACGAATTGAACTGTGCCCTGGAGTCACCGTGAACGTACATTCCGAGGCCGCGTTGGCCGAGGTCGCCGATGCATCGCGAGTGGCGCGCGCAAGGCGTGCCACCCGCGTGATTTTTCTGGTGGCGGGCCTGGGCGTATCCGCCTGGGCACCGATGGTGCCTTACGCCAAGGCCCGGCTCGGTCTCGATGACGCCCAACTCGGCATGGCGCTGCTGGTGTTCGGCCTGGCCTCGATGGTGTCGATGCCTTTTGTGGGCTGGCTGTCGCATTGGCTGGGCAACCGGCTGCTTATCGTGGCCTCGGGCTTGTTGATGTGTGTGGCCTTGCCGCTGCTGGCCTGGGTGCCGAGTGCGCTGGCGCTGACGCTGGTGTTGTTCTACTTCGGCGTGATGCTGGGCACGGTGGATGTGGCTATGAATGCGCACGCGGTGGACGTGGAGCGGCTCGATGGCGGGCGCCTGATGTCCGGCTTCCATGGTCTGTTCAGCGTGGGTGGCTTGCTGGGTGCGCTGCTGATGACCGGCATGCTTGCGCTGGGTTTGTCCCTGCTCGCAGCGGCGGGCGGACTCGCTGCGCTGCTGGTGGCGCTGGTGCTGTGGCTGCGCGGGGATCTGCTCGACGACGCCCCCATGGCAAGCCAGGGCACCAAGGCACCGCTGGGCATGCCGCATGCCCTGGCGTGGCTGCTGGGGCTGCTGTGCTTTGTCAGCTTCTTGGCCGAGGGAGCGATGCTGGATTGGAGCGCGGTGTTTATGCGTGACAACCGGGGTGTCGCGGCGGCTTCGGCGGGGTTGGGCTATGCGTGCTTCTCGGTGGCCATGGCGCTGGGGCGTTTCGCGGGTGATCGCCTGATCAGTCGGTACGGTGCGGCCTGGGCGGTGCGTTGCGGTGCCCTGGTGGCGGCGGCCGGATTTCTGTTGGCGGCGTGGGTGCCAAGCACCGCGGTGGCGTTGGCGGGCTTTGTGTTGATCGGTTTGGGCGCGTCCAACATCGTGCCGGTGCTGTTCAGTGCGGCCGGTCGCCTGCCGGGTAGTTCGCCGGCGGTGGCTATCGCCACCGCCACCACGCTCGGCTATGCGGGCCTGTTGCTGGGGCCGGCACTCATCGGTTTCGTCGCCCATGCGAGCAGCCTGCCAGTGGCGTTTGGTGCCGTGGCTGGTTTACTGGTGTTGGTGAGTCTGTCGTCCAAGGTGGTGAAGTCGTGAGCAAGCCTATCGATACGGTGATCTTCGATCTGGGCAATGTCCTGATTGCCTGGGACCCCCGCCGACTCTACCGGCAGCTATTCGACGATGCCGAGGAAATGGAGTGGTTCCTCACCCATGTGTGCAACAGCGGCTGGAACGAACAGCAGGATGCCGGCCGTCCCTGGGCGGAAGCGACCGCCGTGCTGCGTGCCCGGTTTCCCGACTATGCGCCCCTGATCGACGCCTACCACCAGCGCTGGGTGGAAACGTTGGGTGGCGCAATCGAAGGCAGCGTGGCCTTGCTCGCTCAATTGAAGGCCCGCGGCGTGCGTGTGCTGGCGCTGACCAACTGGTCACAGGAAACCTTCCCCATCGCGCGGAAGCTGTTCGATTTTCTCGGTTGGTTCGAGGGCATCGTGGTGTCGGGCGAGGAGCGCCTGATCAAGCCTGATCCACGCATATATCAGCGCTTGCTTACCCGTTATGACGTAGAGCCGAGCCGAGCGCTCTACATCGACGACTCCCGCCGCAATGTGGACGCCGCCGAGGCGCTGGGCATGCACGGCTGGTGGTTCCAGCATGCGAAAGGTCTGCGCGAACACTTGGTGGCGCAGGGGCTGTTGGACATCGCGGAGCCGGTCCATGGCTAAGGCGACACCCATCGAGCCCGGCGCGCTGCCGCAGGAGCGCCAGCAACGCATTCTGGAACAACTGCGCCGGCAGGGCCGGGTAGTGGCGGCGGAGTTGGCGCAGACCTTCGATGTGTCCGAGGACTCCATTCGTCGCGACCTGCGCGAGCTGGCCGCACAAGGGCTGTGCAAACGCGTGTATGGCGGTGCGCTGCTGCCGGCGGCCACACTCACGCCGCTCAAGCAGCGACGCGGCGAGCATTCCGCGCGCAAGCTGGCGCTGGCGCACAAGGCCGTCTCGCTGGTGCGCCCCGGGCAAACGCTACTGATCGATGCGGGCACCACCAATGTGGCCATCGCCACAGTGCTCCCGGCGGGTGCCGGGCTCACGGTCATCACCAACACACCGCAGGTGGCTCAGTTGCTGCTGGACCGGGAAGGCTTCGAAGTGTTGCTGATCGGAGGGCGCGTGGAGCCGGCCATCGGCGGCACCGTGGGCGCGCAGGCCGTGGAGCAACTGCGGCGGGTACGGGCGGATCTGTGTTTCCCCGGTGCTTGCGCCATCGATGCCGCGCACGGGCTGTGGGGCTTCGATAGCGAAGAGGCGCTGTTCAAGCGCGCGATGATCGAGGCCAGCGACGAGACGGTGGTGGTGGCTACCGACGACAAGCTGGAAGCCGTCGCGCTGCACCAGGTTGCCGAGTTGGCACGCGTGCAGCATCTGGTGGTGGAGCATTCGGCGGATCGCGCCACGCGCTCGACGTTCGTCGCGCGTGGCGTGGCCGTGCACCGCGCGGAAGCTGCGCCGGCTTAGGGAAGGTCTGATTACACGACGTGCTGCTCGTCATTCCAGCGAACCCCAAGAGGGGGCAAGAGCAGGAATTCAGCGCCTTTACGCTCAAGTATTTACAGGCGCTGGATCCCAGCGTTCGCTGGGATGACGATCAAAATACAGCTGAATCAGACCTTCCTTCGGGATGGCCGACGCCGGCGAGGCGCTTACTGCTGGCGCTCCCAGGTCTGGCTGCGACCCAGCAAGGAGAAGCCGATGTAGCCGCGCACTTCGAGCTTGGCGCCATTTTCCTGGGTCTGCAGCTTGACCTTGTAGACCTTGCCGGTCTTGGGGTCGAGGATCTTGCCGCCGTCCCACACGTCACCATCCTGATGCACGCCCCACATGATGTTCATACCTTCGACGGGCTTGTCCTTGCGCTCGCCATCGCAGGCCTTGCACAGCGGGTGCGGACCTTCGTCCGATTGCAGCACCTGCAGCACGGTGGCCTTCAACTCGCCGCCGTCATCGGTGATCTGCACGATGGACTTGGGTTTGCCGGTCACATCGTCGATGGTCTTCCAGGTGCCGACCGGGGTGTTCTCGGCGGCGAATACGGCACCCGCCGTGAGGGTGAGGGCCGCAGCGACCGCCAGGCGAAGCAATGACTTCATGTTGGATCCTCCCGTACGAAACAGTATGGACCGGAGCCTGACCGAGGCCGCGCAAGCCCGTCAAGCTGCATTGCGAGAGCGGCGTACCGGCCCCGGGGCGGGAGGCTGGCATAATGGTGGGCTCCATGACCGAACCAAGATTTCGATATGACGCAGGCAAGTGAAGCCCAGGTCCGCCACATCCTCGGCGAGCTTGTTGATACCCATACCGGCGCGCCCATCGCCGAATCCCTGCGCGCCGTGGGCGTGGACGGGGACCGTGTATCGGTGGATATCCAACTGGGCTACCCCTCCGCCGGTGTCGCGAGTGAACTCACGGCGCGCGTCAAGCAGGCGCTGGAAGCTGATCCGTCCATCGCCGCAGCGTCGGTCTCGGTGGGCACGCGGGTCTATTCCCACAAGGTACAGGGCGCGCTGGCGCCGCTGCCGGGCGTGAAGAACATCATCGTGGTGGCTTCGGGCAAGGGCGGCGTGGGCAAATCCACCGTGTCGGCCAACCTGGCGCTGGCGCTGGCCGCCGAAGGCGCCAAGGTGGGCGTGCTCGATGCCGACATCTACGGCCCCAGCCAGCCGCGCATGCTGGGTATCAGCGGCAAGCCGCACTCGCCGGACGGCAAGACCATCGTTCCGATGGAGGCGCATGGCTTGCAGGCCATGTCCATCGGTTTCCTGGTGGACGAGGAAACCCCGATGATCTGGCGTGGCCCCATGGTCACCCAGGCCATGATGCAGTTGCTCAACGACAGTCGTTGGGAGCAGCTCGATTACCTGGTGGTGGATCTGCCGCCGGGCACCGGCGATATCCAGCTCACGTTGTCGCAGAAGGTGCCGGTGGCCGGCGCGGTGATTGTCACCACGCCGCAGGACATCGCCCTGCTCGACGCACGCAAGGCGCTCAAGATGTTCGAGAAGGTGGAGGTGCCGGTGCTGGGCGTGGTGGAGAACATGGCGACCCATGTGTGCTCCAACTGCGGTCACGAGGAACACATTTTTGGCGAGGGCGGTGGGCAGCGCATGGCCGAGCAATACGGCGTGGCTTACCTCGGCTCGCTGCCGCTGGATATTCGCATTCGCGAGCAGGCCGACGGCGGCACCCCGACTGTGGCGGCCATACCCGAGTCGGACCTCGCTGCGCGCTATCGCGAGATCGCCCGCAACACGGCGGGTCGCCTTTCTCGCCAGCCGCGCAACAAGTCGCTGGGCTTGGGCAAGATTATGGTGCAGGGCACGCCGTGAGTCCGAATGCCGGCGGCGTGCCGGCGCTTCAGGTGCTATGCCTGAGTGGCAGCCTGCGCCAGCGCTCAGGTAATACGGCCTTGCTGCATGCGGCGGCGTCCTTGGCGCCGCCGTCGCTGCAATTGACGGTGTACGACGGGCTGGGCTGCTTGCCGCTGTTCAATCCCGACGATGAGGCGCGCGCATTGCCAGCCTCCGTCGCCACATTGCGCGAGCAGGTGGGTCGCTGCGATGCCGTGCTCGTCGCTTGCCCGGAATACGCGCACGGCATACCCGGCGCCTTCAAGAACCTGCTCGACTGGCTGGTGGGCAGCCTGGAATTCCCCGGCAAGCCGGTCGCGCAATGGAACGCCTCTGCGCGCGATTCGCATCATGCGCAGGACGCCCTGAAGGAAGTGCTGCAAACCATGGCCGCGCATTGGCTGGCACCGGCATCGACGACCCTTCCCTTGCCGGGAGCGGGTTGCGAGGTAGGCGATATTCTTGGCGATGCGTCGCAGTGCGCGCGCATCGAGCAGGCACTGGCTGCCTTGCAGGCTTCGTTGATGGCGTCTCGTTGAGACGGCACGAGCGGCGCGCCGCTCATTCTTGCGTTCGATCCAGCGTTGTCATGAGACCCACAGGCCGCTTGGTCGACATTTCCTCCATGTTTTCATGCGCTTGACGAAGCTTTGATGCGCCGGGATGGGCGCATGCCTCGGTGGGGATCGCTCGAGAGTCGTCCAGCCTGAACGGTCCGGTCTCGCCCTCGACTGGCGACGGAGCAGTCGATCCGCTATGTTTCCGACCCTTATGCCCAGCCCCGATACGGTGCGGGAGCCGCGAATGCACGGGGAATACGAGTGAGCATCAAATCCGATAAGTGGATCCGGCGCATGGCCGAACAGCACGGCATGATCGAGCCGTTCGAGCCGGGCCAGATCAAACACCGCAACAACGAGAAGCTGGTGTCGTACGGCACCTCCAGCTACGGCTACGACGTGCGCTGCGCGCGTGAGTTCAAGATCTTCACCAATATCAACTCCACCATCGTCGACCCCAAGGCGTTCGACCCGACCAGCTTCGTGGATGTGGAAGCGGATGTGTGCATCATTCCGCCCAACTCCTTCGCGCTGGCCCGCACGGTCGAGTTCTTCCGCATTCCGCGCAAGGTGCTCACCATCTGTCTGGGCAAAAGCACGTATGCGCGCTGCGGCATCATCGTGAACGTGACGCCGCTGGAGCCGGAGTGGGAAGGACACGTGACGCTGGAGTTCTCCAACACCACGCCGCTTCCGGCCAAGATCTACGCCAACGAAGGCGTGGCGCAGATGCTGTTCCTCGAATCCGACGAGGAATGCGAAACCAGCTACAAGGATCGCGGTGGCAAGTACCAGGGCCAGCTCGGCGTCACCTTGCCGCGCACCTGAGCCCCGCACTGCACCTGAACGAAGCCCATCCGGCCGCCCGACACGGCGCCGGAGCGGCGTTACACTCCACCTGTTAACACCGATGCATTGCAGGAGACTCGCATGACCCGTTTTTCCACGCTGCTGACCCGCGCGGGTGCAGCCATCCTGCTGGGCAGCATGTTGGTGCTGGCCGGTTGCCATCGCGGTAGCGCAAAGGACGAGGTTCGCACCGCGGACATGAAGAGTCAGTTCGACGCCGTTGTGCAGGCCTACAAGAGCGGCCAGTTCATCGTCGATGGCGCGGTGCTGTCTGCCCTCGATACGGGCAGCCACTTTGCCTACCTGAAGGATCAGGGCCGCTTGCCCAAGACCGTGCTACTCGAGCCCAGCGACGACTCCAAGGTCCGCAAGCAGCACCTGCAGTACATGGCGCGCCTGCAGCTCGACTACGGCTTTACCGTGTACTACGACGACGGCGGCACGCTGAAAAAGATCAGCGTGGTCGACACCAAGGCCCGCGAGTTGGAAGACTACAAGGCTCCGCCGAAGCCGGCCGAAGTCCCGCCGCCGCAGCACTAAGCGCAGCGCATTAAAAAACCCGCGGATTCATCCGCGGGTTTTTTGTTGGGCGAACGATCGGCTTAGTCGCCGAGAACGTGGCGCAGCGCGCTAATGCGCCCGGCTAATTCACCAGCCTCGTAAGGCTGCGCTTTGCCGCTGCCCCACACGGGCCCTGGCCAGGCGGCATCGCCCTCGCGGCGGCCTACCACGTGCAGATGCAGCTGACGCACGATATTGCCCAGCGCACCCAGGTTGAGCTTGTCGAAAGGCATGACGGCGCGCAGCGCCTGGGTGGCACGTTCGGCCTCCTGCCAAAGCTGCGCCTGCTGCGCGGGCGCAAGGTCGTACACCTCCACCAGGGCGGCTTGCCGCGGCACGAGCACGAGCCAGGGGAAGCGCCTGTCGTTCATCAGCAGCAATTCGCACAGCGGCAGTGAGGCGACGTGGCGCGTATCCGCGGCGAGGCGCGGATCGAGTGCAAAGCCGCTCATGCGCCGTGCGCCAGGTGTTTGTCGAAGAACGCCAGTGTGCGCTGGTAGGCCAGTGCGGCGCTGGCCTTGTCGTACTGCGGGCCCACGTCGCGGTTGAACGCGTGGTCGGCCGGATAGGTGAACAGCTCCATCTGCGGCAGCAACTGGCGATGCTTCTCCACCATCTCGGGCGGGATGCTCTTGTCCTTCTCGCCGAAGTGGAACATCACCGGCGCCTTGGGCGTTTCGTTGAGGAACGGCACGTTGCGCGCGCCGTAATAGCTCACCGAAGGCAGACCCAATCGCAGCGCCGCGAGCAGGGCCACCGAGCCGCCCCAGCAATAGCCCACGGTGCCGATGCGGCCTGCGGAGGCAATAGCCTCGGCGGCGCTGGCCACATCTTCCACGGCGCGATCCAGCCCCAGCTCGGTGATCAGCTCGCGGCCCCGGTTGATACCCGCCTGGTCGTAGGCCAGTTCCACACCGGTTTCCAGGTGATCGAAAAAGCACGGCGCAATGGCCGTGTAGCCGGCTGCCGCGAAACCGTCCGCGACATGGCGAATGTGCTCGTTCACGCCAAAGATCTCCTGGATCACCACGATGCCGCCCTTGGGCTTGCCGGCTGGCGTGGCGAGGTAGGCGCTGATGCACTGCATGCGGGTGGTGTTGAGATTGATGGTCTGGCCCATGGCGACGGCTCCTGTGGGAAACGCGCCATTCTAGCCGGCCACCCGCGTCCACCCCCGAGGTAAGGGGGGCATCGGGCGCGAGGCTGGCGGGCTTTGGGGGCTCTTCCGACGCCCAGGCGGGGTTGCCGCTATAATTGCCCGTTTGTTCATTCCAGACGGTCCCCGGTCATGTCCCAGGCCACGCAGAAAATCGGTTTCGTCAGCCTCGGCTGCCCCAAGGCGCTGGTGGATTCGGAGCGCATCCTCACCCAGCTCAAGGTCGAGGGTTACGAAATCGTGCCCAGCTACGACGCTGCCGATGCGGTGGTGGTGAACACCTGCGGCTTTATCGATGCGGCCGTGCAGGAGTCGCTGGACGCCATTGGCGAGGCGCTGCACGAGAACGGCAAGGTGATCGTCACCGGTTGCCTGGGCAAGCGCTCGGAGTTGATCCGCGAAGCCTATCCGGATGTGCTGGCCATCACCGGCCCGCAGGATTACGCCAGCGTGATGAGCGCGGTGCACTCCGCGCTGCCGCCCAAGCGCAACCCGCTGCTGGACATCATTCCCGATACCGGCATCAAGCTCACGCCCAAGCACTACGCGTACCTCAAGATTTCCGAGGGCTGCAACCACCGTTGCAGCTTCTGCATCATCCCGTCGATGCGCGGCGACCTGGTGTCGCGCCCGGTGGATGAGGTGCTGCTGGAAGCCGAGCGCCTGGTGAAGGGCGGCGTGAAGGAGCTGCTGGTGATCTCGCAGGACACCAGTGCCTATGGCGTGGACCTCAAGTACGCCGAGCGTCAGTGGCGCGACAAGACCTACCGCACGCGCATGACCGAGCTGTGCGAAGGTTTGTCCGAGCTGGGCGTGTGGGCGCGCTTGCACTACGTCTACCCGTACCCGCACGTGGACGAAGTGATGCCGTTGATGGCGGAGGGCAAGATCCTTCCGTATCTCGATATCCCGTTCCAGCACGCCAGCCCGCGCATCCTCAAGCTGATGAAGCGCCCGGGCAACATCGACAAGACGCTCGAGCGCATCAATAACTGGCGCAAGGTGGTGCCGGATCTCACCATCCGCAGCACCTTCATCGTCGGTTTCCCCGGCGAGACCGATGCGGAGTTCGAGGAGCTGCTGGATTTCCTGCGCGAGGCCGAGCTCGATCGCGTGGGCGCCTTCACCTACTCGCCGGTGGACGGCGCCAAGGCCAATGAGCTGCCGGGCGCGGTGTCCGAGGAGCTGAAGGAGGATCGCCTGGAGCAGTTCATGGCGGTGCAGGCGGAGATTTCCGCGGCCAAGCTCCAGCGCAAGATCGGCCGCACGCTCAAGGTGCTGGTGGACGAAGTGGGTGCAGATGGCGCGGTGGCGCGTTCGGCCGCCGATGCGCCGGAGATCGATGGCGTGGTGCATATCGCCAACGGTCAGTCGCTCAAGGCGGGCCAGTTCGTCGACGTGGTGGTGGAAGACGCCGACGATCACGACCTGCACGCCCGCCTGGCGGGCTAAGCCGACACGCATGGGCGCGACGCGCTACGTGGCGCCCGCGCGCGGCACGGTCGATCCGGCCGTGTTCGCCCAACAACCCTTGTGCTCCTGGCGGGAGCCAAGCGGTTGGCTCGAGGAGGCCGAGTGGCCATCCATCGAATCGCTCAATGCCGCGCGCCCGGCGGACATGCCAGAGCGCTTCGTCGCCCAGACGCCCGCGTTGCTGGCCGATGGTCTGCATTACGAGCAGCGCATTGCCGAGCACGGTCAGATCGCCACGCGCGAAGCCAACTGGCATGACCTGTTCAACGCGATGATCTGGCTGCGCCACGCGCCCCTCAAGCGCGCCCTCAATGCCCAGCAGATGGCCGAGATTGGCCATATGGGGGCCAAGGAGCGCTCCCGCCCTCAATACGCCATGACCCACTTCGACGAGGCGGGTGTGCTGGTGGTGCTGCGCGATGCGCACCTGTTGTCCTTGTGGGACGCACACGACTGGCATGGCCTGTTCTGGCGCGAGCGCGCGGCCTGGCTGGACGGCCGCGCCGCATTGACGGTGTTCGGCCATGCTTTGCTTGAGCACGCCCTCAACCCAGGCAAACTGCTGGTGGGCAAGGCCTTGGTCTGGCAGGGCGAGATGAGCCTGGGCCAGGCGCAGGACGATGCCGTACAGGCGATTGCCGCCGGCCAGGTGCTGCGCGACCCGCTGGAACTGCGGCCCTTACCCCTCTCCGGGCTGCCGGGCTGGCACCCCGACAATCCCCAGGAAAGTTTTCATCGCGAGGCCGCGTGCTACCAGCCGCGCCGGGAGGGCCGCCACTATCCGCCCGCGAGACGTCGCCCCGGGTGAAATTGCGGTGTCATCGCAATCGCGCTAAAACGGTAGGGCGGGGGCGTGGGGAGCGGGTGCATGGACACGGCTTGTCGCAGGCGCAGATCGAGAGGCTGGCTTCGTTGGCTGTTGGCCGGGGGGCTGGCCTGTTGGTGTGTGTGCGTCACCGCCCAGGCTCCCGGTGCACGCGAAGCGGAACCAACGGTGATCCGCTTTGGCATCCTGCCCATCGGCAGTGCCGCCGAGTCGCGCGAGCAATGGCGTCCCTTGCTGCAAGACCTAGAAAAGAAGCTCGGCCATCCGGTCGCCTCGGTATCGGTAAGCAGCTATGCCGGCCTCTCGGGCGCCATCGACGACCAGCGTGTTGACGTTGCCTTCCTGTCCGGGCGGCTGGCGCTGGAGGCGGTCGAGCGCCAGCACATGAGCGTGGTGGCGCAATTCGTGCGCAACGACGGTGCCAAGGGCAACGTGGCCATGCTGATCGTGCGCTCGGACAGCCCCATCCATTCGCTGAAGGAGCTGCTCGCCAAGCCTGGTCAGTGGCGTTATGCGCGCGGAGAGCCCTTGTCGGTGACCGGCTATGTGGCACCCGAGGCAGAGGTCTTTGCGGCGCGAGGCCTCAATTCCGACACGTTTTTCCATAGCGTGCGGATAAGCAACCACCAAAACAACGCACTGGCCGTGGCCAATGGCGAGGTGGACGTCGCCACCTGCAACAACCCGGATCTGGATCTGTTCCGACGCAACTTTCCCCGCGAAGGTGCGCAGATACGGGTTATCTGGCGCTCCGGACTCATTCCATCGGGCGTATTGGTCGTGCGCGATGGCATGCCCGAGCCGCTGCGTACTCAATTGATCGCCTTCATGCGCAGCTACGGACAGGCACCAGGACCGCAGGGGGATCGTGAGCGCGACAATCTGGCGCGCATCCCCGACCTTGCGGGTTTTGCGCCCGCCGACAACCGCGTGCTGCAACCCTTTGTGGACTTGGAATTCAGCTTGATTCGCGAGCAGACCGAGCACGGGCAATGGGTCAACGAACAGGCGCGCCGCGCGCGTCTGCAGCAGATCGACGCGGACTACCGCAAGACCATGGCTCAGCTGGGGCGGAACTGAGGCGGCATTCAAGCGGTCAGTGCTAGGTTGTCACGCCGTGGGCTCGTTATGGCCCGCCCGTTTCGTATCCTGGAGCATCCATGTCCGCTTTTTCCCGTACCGCGCGCGCCTGCTGCCTTGGCCTGCTGAGCCTGGCGCTGGGCGTATCTTCGCTGGCTCATGCGCAGCTTGTCCCGGGCGGCCTGCCCGAGTCGGACAAGCAGCTCATCAAGGGCTACACGCTCAATGAAGACGTGTTCCGCCGCCTTGCCGCCGCAACGCGAGAGGCGCGTGCGCAGGGCATTCCACCCCAGGCTGCACCGGACCCGTCCAAGGTGCACAGCCTGGATGACCTGGCCAAGCAGGCCATGTCCGGCGACCCGCGCATTCCCGCGCTGGTGAGCAAGTATGGCTTTACGCCACGCGAGTTCATGCTGGCCAATATCGCGTTGAGCAATGCCGTGATGGCGGTGCAGTCGCGTCGCGACGTGGTGCTGGCGGGCGATCTCAATCAAGCCTGGGTCAACCCCGACAATGTACGTTTCGTCGACGCGCACAAGGACGACGTGACGGCCTTGCTGCAAGGCAAGTAACGATGCGCTGCCACCGTGGCGGCGATCAGTCCTGGTAGTTGATGTCCACGATCACGAAGCGGGTGCGGCCTCCGGGCAGCTCCGCTTCGAACTCGTCATCCAGGCGTTTCTTGAGCGCGGCACGGGCCAGCGGCGAGTCGATGCTGATCCAGCCCAGCTTGGCGTCCGTTTCGTCGGGGCCCACGATGCGATAGCGCAGCGCATCGCCGGTGTCGGCGTTCTCCAACTCGATGCTTGCGCCGAAGAACACCACCTCGCGATCGGTAGGCGCACCCTCGGCGACCTTGAGCGAAGGGATGCGCTTGCTGAGATAGAGTACGCGCCGATCGATCTCGCCGAGCTGCTTCTTGCGATAGGTGTATTCGGCATTTTCCGAGCGATCGCCCTCGGCGGCGGCTGCAGCTAGAGCCTTGACCACCTCTGGGCGCAAGGTGTGCCACAGATGATCGAGTTCGGCCTTGAGCTTTTCAAAGCCGTCGCGCGTGATGATGGCGGTGGAATGCGGTGCGGGCGGGCGCCAGCGGCTCATGGGTGAATCGTCCGATACAGGATGGGGCAATGGGCGATTTTAAGGCTTGTTCGCCGGCAGCGCTGTCGCGTGCCTCAGGCGGTGCCAGGTTCTCTTTGCCACTGTTGGATGAGGGCGGCCATATCGGCATGCAGTGGGTGCTCCGGCCAGGCGGCCATCAGCTTGCCGAGCAACACCGCCGCCTCGGTGCGCTGGCCCAGCGTGTCGCCCAGCAGGTGTGCCGCGAGCAGGCCCATGCGTGGTGTGTCGACGGCACGCGGCCAACGTTGCAGATAGCCGCGACACAACTTGAGCGCGAGGCGCGTCATGCCGGCGCGCGAGGCCTGTTCGGCCAGCGCGGACACATGTTCGGGCGCATCGGGCAGGAATGCGGGCTCCAGTTCCATGCATTCCTGCACCAGCCCAAGCGCACGGCGTAGTTCGCCCTGGGCGAGTAAAACCGCGATCCACAATTGCCCATGTTCAAGCATGCCTTCGCGCAGACCTTCCTGGCGCAGCAGGTCGCGATAGGCCTGGTGCAGTGTTGGCGGTGCGCTGCGGCCCTGCATGCGACGAACGAGTAGCCCTATGGCGGCGGGGCGATCGGTTTGCGCCACGGTGTGCACGTGCGCGAGCAGCTCAGTGTCGGCGTCCTGGCCGCTTTCGCGCACCAACTCCTCGGCTTCGGGTTCAAGCCCGAACTGCTCGTGGCGCTGGTGAATCATGGCACCCATCAAGTGCAGGTTGAGAATGATCAGGTACGTGTACGCAAAGGCGAACAAGGGCAGCGCGAGGAACTTGGGCAGCAACGCCGTGGCGAGCGAGGCCGCAATGATCAGTGCGCCGGTGGCGATGTTGAGCGTCACTGGAATCAGGTAGGACGCGCCAAAGCGCTTCATCACCTCCCACCAGTTCACCGGGCTTAGCGCCAGTTCCATGCTGCCGTCGAAGGCCAGCGACATGTCGATGGCAGGCAAGGTGATGGCGAACAGCACGATCAGCGGCCACAGCATGGGCGGATAGAACACCGTGCTGATCACGCACATGGCCACGGCGAGCAAGTGCACCGCAGTGAGGCCGTTGCCGGCGGAGGGGTTTTCGTCCACGCCTACGTCAGGTGGGTCGGCATAGCCGTTGGCGGTGTGAAGCAGGCAGGTGGCGGCGTAGCGCCAGGTGACGGCCCACAGCGCGAAGCTTGCAAAAATGCCGATGAAGGCGGGCAGCATCACCAGCCAGTGACACAGTGCAATGACCGTGCAGGTGGCGAGTCCGCCGCCACGCAGCGGGTAACGCCATGCGGACGCAAAGCGCTCACGCAGTGGCGTGTCAGGCGATACCGTTTCGACGCGCGGCATGGAGGCTCCTGGTGCGATGCGAGGAGCGTGTCAGCGCTTATTGCCGAAGATGCCGCCCAGCACGCCGCGCACAATCTGCTGGCCCAGGCGCGAGCCCACCGCGCGGCTGGCCGACTTGGCCATGGCCTCGATCATGCCTTGTCGGCGGTTGGTGCCCAGCAGGGTGTCGCGTACGGCGTCGCTCCAGCCAGGCGTTGACGGGGCATGGCCCGCCGCAGCGTCGCCTTTGGCGATGCTCTGCGGATTGGCGGCTTTGTCCGCAGCGCGCTGAGCGAGCAATTCGGCCGCCGATTCGCGATTGATCGGCGTGTCGTACTTGCCACCCACGGGCGAGCGTTGGCGCACGGTGTCGCGCTCTGCGCCGGTGATGGCGCCGATGCGTGCGGTGGGCGTGGTCACCATCACGCGCTCCACGGGTGACGGTACGCCGCCATCGCGCAGCGTGGAGGCCAGCGCCTCACCCACGGCAAGCTGGGTAATGGCTTCGGTCACGTTGATCTTGGGGTTGGCGACGAAGGTCTCGGCGGCGGCCTTTACGGCCTTTTGGTCGCGTGGGGTGAAGGCGCGCAGCGCGTGCTGCACGCGGTTGCCCAACTGGCCGAGGATGTTGCCCGGCACGTCGTCGGGATTCTGCGAGCAGAAATACACGCCCACGCCCTTGGAGCGGATCAGTCGCACCACTTGTTCCACGCGTTGCTGCAGGGAGGGCGGCGCGTCGTCGAACAACAGGTGCGCTTCGTCGAAAAAGAACACCAGTTTGGGTTGTTCCAGGTCGCCCACTTCCGGCAGCTGCTCGAACAGCTCGGAGAGCAGCCACAGCAGGAAGGTCGAATACAGGCGCGGCTTGAGAATGAGTTGGTCGGCGGCCAGTACGTTGATCACGCCGCGACCGCTCATGTCCTGGCGCATCAGGTCGCTCAACTGCAGCGCGGGCTCGCCGAAGAACTGGTTGGCGCCGTCCTGTTCCAGCTTGAGTACGGCGCGCTGAATGGCGGCGACGCTTTGCGTGCTGATCAGCCCGTAGTGCGAGGAAATGTCCTTGGCGTTTTCGGCGGCAAAGCCGAGCATTGCGCGCAGGTCGGGTAGATCGAGCAGCAGCAAGCCCTGGTCGTCGGCTACCTTGAAGATCACTTCGAGCACACCATCCTGGGTGTCGTTGAGCTCCAGGATGCGGCCGAGCAGGGTGGGGCCCATTTCGCTGATGGTGGCGCGCACAGGATGGCCGAGCTTGCCGTAGATGTCCCAGAAGATCACCGGGTTCGCCTGCGGTTTCCAATCGGTGAGCCGCAGCGTTTGCAGGCGCGCCTTGAGCTTGTCGCCCGGTTCGGCGGCGGGCATCGACAGGCCGGCGAGGTCACCCTTGGCATCGGCCAGGAAGCAAGGCACGCCCAGCTTGGAGAAGCCTTCGGCCAGCGCCATCAGCGACACCGATTTGCCTGTGCCGGTCGCGCCCGCGATCATGCCGTGGCGATTGCCGTAATGCGTGTCCAGGCGCACTTCGCTACTGTCGTTGCGTCCGATCAGGATGTCGGTCATGGTGTTCCGTCCGTTGGTTCAGGGGTCGATTGTAGCCACGTACGTTCGTTGGATCGCGGGCGCGGACGAATACGCGGCGGCACGCACGGGCATGACGTTGCGGCTTGCGCGTGTTGAGTCGACGGTGCTGCCCGCAGTAAGGTCGGCCCTTCGATCCGCCCTTTGAAGTTGCCCATGGCTCCCCACGCATTTCTCCGCTCCCTGCGCCTGGCCCCGCTGGCTGGCGCATTCACGCTGCTTGCGGCTTGCGCCTCGCAGGGCGCGCCCAAGCCGTCGCCGCAGGCCTCCCAGCTGTATACGCAACTCGATCAGGCGAGCCGGGGCTACGAAACGGCCCTGGCGCAATCGCGCGCTGGTGACGCCCAGGCCGCGCAGCGAACGCTGAATGGTGCCCTGAACCAGCTTAAGGACGCTGCCGCGCATTGTCCGTCCACGCCTGGTTGCGATTCGCAGCGCTTCTTCTCGGTGTTCGATCGCCTTTTGCGTCTCAAAGACGGAAGTTTCTCGCTCGGCGACGATTTCGGCGTAGAGGATGATCAGCCCGAAGGTAGCAACAGTGGCAAGACCGGCGCCGGTGGCCTGCCGGAGATGCAGCGCAGCGTGACCTTGCTGCGCGGCCAGCAGTTGTCCCAACTGATCGCCATGAACGGCCCGGTCAAGGCCGCGCTGGAAATGTGGCTCACGCAGTGGCGCGGCAACCTGATGGATGCCTACGTAAACTACCAGTACCTGCGTTACCAGATGTGGCCCGAGTACCAGAAGGAAGACCTGCCCGAGGCGCTGCTTTTCGGCATCCTCGCCAAGGAGTCGGGCGGCAAGGTGCATGCCGTATCGCGTTCAGGCGCCGCCGGCCCGCTGCAATTCATGTACGCCACCGGCCTGCGTTTTGGCCTCAATACCGAAGACGGTTTCGACTCGCGCTTTGATCCGGCGGCATCCGCGCGCGCAAACGCCGAGTACATCGACGAGCAGCTCAAGGCGTTCAACAACAACCTCGAACTCACCCTGGCGGCGTACAACGGTGGCGAAGGACGCATGCGCCGCATGGTGGGCGACGACACCTCAGTCAGCCTGTACGACCCGCGCATCTACAACCAGCTGTCGCAGGAAACCCGCGACTACGTGCCCAGCGTGCTCGCGGCGGCGTGGCTGTTCCTGCATCCGGAAAGCTACAACCTGCGCTTCCCGCGCGTGGATGGCGCGCAGGGCAGCGTGGTGCTCAAGCGCCCGGCCTCGATCACCGAGCTGACCGTGTGCCTGGGTTCGGCGGGCGGCATGAGCGACGGTTGGTTCCGCACGCTGCGTAACCTCAACCCGCGCCTGGATCCGCAGGTGAGCCAACCGCAGGGCACGCGCATCATGCTGCCCAAGGTGCTGGAGCGCCCCTATGAGGCGCGCTGCGTGGATGGCCCGTGGCCGATCCTGGCCAACGATCTGCACACGGCGGTGCTGCCGGTCGCGCCGCCCGATCCGCCGGCGGCGCCAGCGCCCCGGTCGTCGAACACGGCCAAGGTGCGTAGTTACGTGGTCAAGCGCGGCGACACGCTCACCGGCATCGTGGGCAAGCTGGGTTGTTCCTCGGTGCAGGAGGTGGCGCAGATGAACAGTCTCAATCACCAGCACATCAAGCCCGGGCAATCGCTCAAGCTGCCGAGCTGCCGCTAGGAATGGGCTAAAAGCGCATCGCAGATGCAAAGACGCCACCCCGAAGGGTGGCGTTTTGCTTTCCACGGGCAGGGGTCAAGCGGCGGCGGGCGTGCGGTTCCAGTCGGTGCTGGGTGTCGCCGCGCGATGCGTTTCCTTGAGCTCGCGCAGCAGGCGCATCAGCTGGCGGTGCAGCGGCTGCAGGCTGGCGTGCGGGCTGTCCTTGATTTCGTGAAAGGCTACGGCCAGCCACAGGGCCATGCCGCGCAGGGCGACCTCGGGGTTGTCCGAGCGAGAGCGGGCGAGGCCGATCTCGGTTCCCTGGCCCCACGGCAGGTAACGCTCCTGCGGCGGGGTGCCATACAGATGGGGAAAGTCGGTTCGCGACGCCTGGCCGATCTCGCGCAGGGTCATCATGCCCAGGCGGGCCCGGCCACGCTTGGGCAGGGCGTGGATGCTGCGCTCGATCTCGCGAAGCTGGCGAGCCAGCTGGCGGCCGCGATTCATGACGATAAGGCGGGTGACGATGCGCATGGACAATCCTCGATGGGGCCTGATGGGCGTCCGCATCGTGGCGTCGCCGGAGGAGGAGCTTAGCCTCGCCCGGCGAACGCGTGCGCCAAAATGGTCACAAAACGACGCGATGCGTCACCCTTGTGGGGCTTGGCGATCAGCCCTGCAGCTCGAGCCCCAGGCGCTGACCCACCTTCACCGGCTGCTGGGAGGCCAGTGCGTCCAGCTCGGCGGTGTGCTCAGGGAACAGCACGATGACGGTGGAGCCCATGTTGAAGCGGGCCATTTCGGCGAAGCGCTCCAGCGTGATGTTCTGGCCGGCGAAGGACTTGCGACGGATCGACGGCGCGTAGGGCGGAATCACCAGCCCATCCCACACGGTGGCCACGCTGGACACCAGGATGGCGCCCACCATCACCACCACGAACGGGCCGTGCTCGCCCTCGAAGTGGCAGACCAGGCGCTCGTTGCGGGCGAACAGGCGCGGAATCGCCTCGACCGCGAACGGCGCCACGCTGAAGATGCGGCCGGGCACGTGCACCGTTTCCTTGAGCGTCCCCTTCAGCGGCATGTGCACGCGGTGGTAGTCGCGGGGGGAGAGGTAGATGGTAGCGAAACGGCCGTTGCGGTACGGCGTGGCGCTGGCCTCGTCGCCCAGCAGCTCGGCCGCGGTGTACTCCTGGCCCTTGGCCTGGAAGATGCGCCCGTCCACGATCTTGCCCATCTGGCTGATCTTGCCGTCCGCCGGGGAGACCACCGCCTTGGGGTCGGCATCGGCGTGGCGGGCATCCGCGCGCAGCTTGCGCGTGAAGAACGCATTGAAGTGCTGGTAGGCCAGCGGATCGGGCTGCGCGGCCTCGGCCATGTCCACCTGGTAATTGCGCACGATGGTGCCGATCAGGAAGTTTTTCCACGGCGTGAACGTCCAGCGTGTGGCCCAGTAGACCACCCGCGACAGGGCGCGGTGCGGCAGGATGTATTGGAGGAGTACGTTGAAGGTCATCCGCCAAGTATGAACGAAGCGCGCGTTGATTACGCCTGGGTGACAGCCCCCGACCGGCTATACTGGGCGGCCCTCTGACGTCCAGATGCCCACCGTGACCCACGAACTCGCCTCCATCATCGATTTCATCCGCTACGGCGCCAGCCGCTTTTCGGCGGCCGGGCTCACCTTTGGGCACAGCCACGACAACCCCATCGATGAGGCCACCCATCTGGTGCTGGCCAGCCTGCATCTGCCGCCGGATATTCCGCCGGCCTATGGCGCGGGCAAGCTCACCAGCGAGGAGCGCGAGCGCGTGCTGGCGCTGATCGAGCGCCGCGTCAGCGAGCGCCTGCCGGTGGCTTACCTGGTGGGCGAAACCTGGTTCGCCGGCATGAAATTCAAGAGCGATCGCCGCGCCCTGGTGCCGCGCTCGCCCATCGCCGAGCTGATCGAGTCCGGCTTTATGCCCTGGCTGGATCACCGTCACGTGGAGCGCGCGCTCGACCTGTGCACCGGCTCGGGCTGCATCGGCATTGCCATGGCCGAGTACAACCCGTCCTGGCAAGTCGATATCGTGGACATCAGCGACGACGCCCTGTCGTTGGCGCGCGAGAACATCGCGTTCCAGCACGTGGAAGGTCGCGTCGAGGCGGTCAAGTCCGACTTGTTCAGCGGCCTCAAGGGCCGTCGCTACGACCTGATCGTGTCCAACCCGCCGTACGTCACCGAAGACGAATACGCCGCGCTGCCAGGCGAATACAGCCACGAGCCCAAGCTGGGCCTGACCTCAGGCGAGGACGGCCTGGACATCTGCGTGCGCATGCTCAACGAAGCGGCCGACTACCTCAGCGAGGATGGCCTGCTCATCGTCGAAGTGGGCGAGAGCGAGCGCGCCCTGGTCGAGCTGTTCCCCGAAGTGCCCTTCGTGTGGATCGAGTTCAAGGTGGGAGCCATGGGCGTGTTCGCCATCGAGCGTCGCGACCTGATCGAGCACGCCGATGCGTTCCGCGCCGAAGCCCAGGCCCGCCAGGGCCGCTGAGCCGGCATGAAACTCCACACGCCCCGGCTCCTGCTCAATGCCTTGCAGCCAGCCGACGCCGGGGCCCTGTATGCCTATCGCGCCGATCCTCGGGTGGCGCGTTACCAAGGCTGGGTGCCGGCGACGCCGGCCGACGCCGCGCGCTTCATCGACGAATTGCCTGAGACGCCCCAGCCGGGGCGTTGGTTCCAGCGCGCCATCCGTCACCCGGATGGTCGCCTGATCGGCGACTTGGGTGTGTGCCTGGACGGCCAGCGCCAGGCGACCTTCGGCATCAGCCTGTCCCCGGCCGCGCAGGGACAGGGCCTTGCGCAAGAGGCGGCTCAGGCCCTGCTGGCGTGGCTGTTTGGCGCGATGGACGTCCATCGCGTGCATGCTTCGGTCGACCCGCGCAATACCGCCAGCATGGCCTTGCTGCAGCGCCTGGGGTTGCGCCAGGAGGCGCTGCACCGCCAGAGCTACTGGTTTCGTGGCGAGTGGGCCGACGATGCGATCTTCGCTTTGCTCGTCAGCGAATGGCGCGAGCGCGCTGCAAACGGCCCCGCCGAGGCGTACACGCGCTAAGCTGTGAGGGTTTCCCCGCAGATGCCCCGAGCCCCGTGTCCAGCAATTCCTTCGGCCAACTCCTCACCGTCACCACTTTCGGCGAAAGCCACGGCCCGGCCATTGGCTGCGTGATCGATGGTTGCCCGCCGGGCCTGCCGATTGCCGCCGAGGAGTTCCGCGCCGACCTGGATCGCCGCGCCACCGGCAAAAGTCGCCACACCTCGCAGCGCCGCGAAGCGGACGACATCGAGATTCTCTCGGGTGTGTACGAGGGGCTTACCACCGGCACGCCGATCGCGTTGCTTATCCGCAATACCGATCAGCGCAGCAAGGATTACGGCGACATCGCCCAGACCTTCCGCCCGGGGCACGCCGATTACACCTACTGGCAGAAGTACGGCATTCGCGATCCGCGCGGCGGCGGTCGTTCGTCCGCGCGCGAAACCACCATGCGCGTAGCTGCCGGCGTGATCGCCAAGAAATGGCTGGCCGAGCGCCACGGCATTCGTGTGCGCGGCTACATGGCGCAGATCGGCGAAGTCACGCCCGGTTCGTTCGATTGGGCCGCGGTGGAGCAGAACCCGTTTTTCTGGCCCGACGCGCATGACGTGCCCACGCTGGAGTCCTACATGGATGCGTTGCGTAAATCCGGCGACTCGGTGGGCGCGCGCATCAACGTGGTGGCCGATGACGTGCCGCCGGGTTGGGGCGAACCCATCTATGGCAAGCTCGATGGCGATATCGCCGCGGCGCTCATGTCCATCAATGCCGTAAAAGGCGTGGAAATCGGCGACGGCTTCGCCGCTGTGACCCAGCATGGCAGCCAGCATCGCGACGAGATCACGATGGACGGCTTTACGTCCAATCATGCGGGCGGCATCCTGGGTGGCATCAGTACAGGTCAGGCCATCGTGGCCTCGATGGCGCTCAAACCTACCTCCAGCATCCTCATTCCCGGTCGCAGCGTGAACCTGGCTGGCGAAGCGGTGGAGGTGGTGACCAAGGGCCGTCACGACCCTTGCGTGGGCATTCGCGCCACGCCCATCGCCGAGGCGATGGTGGCCCTCGTGTTGATGGATCACGCCTTGCGCCATCGCGCCCAGTGCGGCGACGTGGGGCCGGTGACGCCACGCATTCCCTGAAAGTTGTCCGGCCCGTCGTTCGCGATGGCGGGCCCATGAAGAGCTGAAGTACACGCTGATGACTGCCAAACCGAAAGTGTGGGTCGCACGACCGCTGTTCCCCGAGGTGCTGGCGCGCCTGGCCCAGGTGGCCGAGGTGGAGGCCGAAACCGAAGAGCGCCCCCGCAGCCCCGCCGAACTGAAGGCGCGCCTGGCCGGGGTGGACGCCGCCGTGGTGGGCCTCACCGATCGTGTGGATGGCGCCGTGCTGGAGGGCAATCATCGGCTCAAGGTGGTCGCCAACCTGGGCGTGGGTTTCAACAACCTGGACCTGGATGCACTCACCCAGGCAGGCGTGATGGCCAGCAATACCCCGGACGTGCTTACCGAGAGCGTGGCCGATTTCGGCTGGGCGCTGATGCTGGCCGCCGCGCGCCGCGTGGGCGCCGCCGAGCGCTGGCTGCGTGCGGGCCATTGGCCGGGCAGCCAGATGCGTTTCGACGATTGGCTGGGGCTGGACCTGTATGGCCGTACCCTGGGCATCCTGGGCATGGGCCGTATCGGCCAGGCCGTGGCGCGTCGCGCGAGCGGGTTTGGCATGACGGTGCTGTATCACAACCGCTCCCGGCTGCCCGAGACGGTGGAGCGCGAGTGCCGCGCCAACCTGGTATCCAAGGCCGAGCTGCTTGCCCGCGCCGACTTTCTGGTGCTGGTGCTGCCGTTTACCCCGGCCAATCGCCATGCCATCGGCGCGCCCGAGCTGGCCCAGATGAAGCGCACGGCGGTGCTGGTGAACATTGCCCGTGGCGGCATTGTGGATGACGCGGCGCTGGCGGCGGCGCTGCGCGATGGGGGCATTGCGGCGGCCGGCCTGGACGTGTTCGAAGGCGAGCCGGCCGTGCATCCGGGCCTGCTGGCGTTGGACAATGCGGTGCTGAGCCCGCATATCGCCAGCGCCAGCGCCGATACGCGCCGCGCGATGGCCAACCTGGCCATCGACAATGTGATCGCGGCCCTGGGTTATGGCGAGGCGGCCGGCCGGCCGCCCACGCTGCTCAATCCAGCCGTGTTGGACCGCCTGTCGGTGAGCAAAGCGTGATGACATTCACGACGACGCGCACCGCAGGTTGTTTTGCGCGCCACCCCCGCTAGATTTCCGCACATAGCGGAGATCGGCACCGCCGGGGCGGCATTCCGATTCCTCCTACCTGATACCGGATCATGAGCAAGAAGAGCAGTTACAAGGTGGCAATGGTCGGCGCGACGGGCGCCGTGGGTGAAACGCTGCTGGCGATCCTGGCCGAGCGCGAGTTTCCGGTGAGCGAACTCGTGCCTCTGGCGAGCGAGCGCTCGGCGGGCGACAAAATCACCTTCGGCGACAAACAGGTCACCGTGCAGAACCTTGCCGACTACGACTTCGAGGGCGTGGACATCGCGTTCTTCTCGGCCGGTGGCTCGGTTAGCCGCGAGCACGCGCCGCGTGCGGCGGCCGCGGGCGCGGTGGTGATCGACAACACCTCCGAGTTCCGCTACCAGGACGATATCCCGCTGGTGGTGAGCGAGGTGAACCCGCACGCCATCGCCGATTACACCACACGCGGCATCATCGCCAACCCCAATTGCTCCACCATGCAGATGCTGGTGGCGTTGGCGCCGATCCATCGCGCGGCCGGTATCGAGCGCATCAACGTGGCGACCTACCAGTCGGTGTCCGGCGCCGGTCGCAGCGGCATGGAAGAGCTGGGCCAGCAGACCGCGGCCATGCTGAGCTTCCAGGACGTGGAGCCCAAGAAGTTTCCAAAGCAGATCGCCTTCAACGTGATCCCCCACATCGACGAATTCCTTGCCAATGGCTACACCAAGGAAGAGATGAAGATGGTGTGGGAGACGCGCAAGATCCTGGAAGACGACACCATTCAGGTGAACCCCACGGCGGTGCGCGTGCCGGTGTTCTATGGCCACTCCGAGGCCGTGCACGTGGAAACCCGCGACAAGCTCACCGCCGAGCAGGCGCGCGAGTTGCTCGAACACGCCGAGGGCGTGGTGGTGGTGGACGAGCGCAAGGCGGGCGGTTACCCCACGCCGGTGGGCGACGCGGCGGGCAAGGACCCGGTGTTCGTCGGTCGCATTCGCGATGACATCTCGCACGAGCGCGGCCTGGATATGTGGGTCGTGTCCGACAATATCCGCAAGGGCGCGGCACTCAATGCCGTGCAGATCGCCGAGCTGTTGATCAAGGATTACCTCTGATGAAACATGTGTTGTCCGGACTGGTGTGCGGTTTGCTGGCGGTAGTGTCACCGGTCCGGGCAGCGCAGGCAGGCGTTCCATCCAAGCAAGCGGCTAGCGGGCAGGCCGCGGTGGATGGCGCCATCGCCAAGGAGCAGGGCGCCGTAAGCAAGTTGCGGGGCGATGTGGGCCGGGAGGAGGATCGATCTCACCGGGCCAGCGTCAAGCTGCGCCAGCAGGACCAGGCCATTGCCGAGCTGCAACGGCAACTGGATGCGCTGAAGAAGGCGCCGCAAGGGGGCGGCCACTCCTGAAATGGGGTGGCACAGAGCGCTTTCTTCTTCAAGAACAAACTGCAGCAAAATCTCGTAAGCATCGGCCGGTACTATTGTTGATTGGCCTGTACCTAACTAAAGTGGCCCCTCGTTCCAGGAGCTGTCGCCAAGCGGCAGCCAACAAGAAACGTCACGGGGTCGTTCGGGGGAATACACGATGAATCGTTCGTTGAAGCTGTCGATGCTGCTGGCACTTGCCTTGGGCAGCACCCAGGCAGCCGCGCTGGAGCTGGGCCAAATCCAGGTGAAGTCGGCCTTGGGGCAGCCGCTGCTGGCAGAGATTCCGGTCAACCCCGATAGCCCCACCGAGCTGCGCAATCTCGCCGCGCGTCTCGCTTCCGCCGCCGATGCCGCCCAGGCGGGTGTCGCCGCCGGCCCGAACGTACCCTTGCAGTTCGCCGTGGTGGACGCGGGCAACGGCAAGAAAATCATCCGCATCACCAGCACCGCGCCGGTGAACGATCCGTATCTCGACCTGCTGGTCGAGGTGAGCAGCGCCTCTGGCAAGAATGTGCGCGAGTTCACCTTGCTGCTCGATCCGCCGGCAAGCACGGCCGCCGCGCCGGTCAGCAGCATGACCCCGGCGCAGGCCTATGCAAAGGCGCAGAGCCTGGCCAAGACCTCGCCGGCACCCGCTCCGGCGTCGGCACAGTCGTCGGCACCCGCACCGGCTCCAGCCGCCGCTCCGGCACCCCCGCCGAAGCCAGCGCCCGCACCGAAGCCGGCCGCCTCGCCTCGCGTCGCCGCCAATGGCAGCATCGGCCCGGTCGAGCGGGGCCAGACGCTGTCCTCCATCGCGCACCAGACCGCGCCGGAGGGTGTGGACGTCAACCAGATGCTGCTGGCCCTCAAGCAGGCCAACCCGGATGCGTTCTATCGCGACAACATCAATGCACTGAAGACCGGCGCCGTGCTCCGCGTGCCCACGCGTGAAGAAGCGCAATCGGTGGCCGTGGCCGCCGCGTTGGCCGAAGTGCGCAAGCAGAACGGCGACTGGCGCTCCGGTGCCACCCATACGCCCACCACGGTGGCCGACACGGGCACGCGCACCAACGCTTCTTCCGCGCCCACCACGGCCGGTCCTGCCGGCGACCATCTGGCTGTGCTGCCGGCCAAGGAAGGTTCGGACAACGCCGCTGGCAAGGGTGGCAAGGGCGATAAGGCCGGCAAGAACATGGCCGCGCTTCACGATGACTTGCTGCGCAGCCAGGAGGCGCTCACCAGTTTGCAGAAGCAGGGCGACGAGCTGAAGTCGCGCCTGAAAGACCTCGAAGACATCAACGGCAAGAACGAACGCCTGCTGTCGCTCAAGGACAACGAAATCGCCGAGCTGCAGCGCAAGCTGGCCGAGGCCCGCAAGGCTGCCGGTCAGCCGGCGCCCGCGGCTGCCAGCAGTGCTCCCGCCAAGGCGGAGGCTGCCAAGACCGAAACGGTCAAGCCGGAGACAGCCAAGCCCGAGGCCGCCAAGCCTGCGGTGGCCGAAGTGGTGACCACGCCAGCGACGCCGGCCAGTACGCCTGCACCGGCGGCGGCCGCTCCGGCCGAGCCGGCTCACGCCAGCACCGCCGCGGCGACCAAGCCCGCACCGGTGGCGCCCGCCGCCAAGCCTGCGTCCAAACCGACCGCTCCTGCGACCGAAGAAGAACCCTGGTACATGCAGACCTGGGCCTGGGGCGCCGGCGCCGGTGCCGCCGTGCTGCTGCTCCTGCTGGGCCTGCGCAGCCGTAGCCGCAAGCCGGCCGCCGTCGCAGCCACTGGTGCGGCGACCAGCTCGCTGGCTGACCGCTTCGGCACCATGCCAACGCTGTCGGAAGAGGGCATCGACCTGGATCAGGACGAGTTGCTCGACCAATTGGCCGAGCACCCGGACGACGTTGGCCTGCACCTGGAGCTGGTGAGCCTGTACTACAGCCGCCGCGACGTGGAGCACTTCGAGGCTGCCGCCGAGGCCATGCATGCCCATATCACCGACGTGAATCAGCCCGAGTGGCTGGACGTGGTGCACATGGGCGAAGACCTGGTGCCCGAGCACCCGCTGTTCGCTCAGTCAACGGCTACGGGCGCTTATGCGTCGGCACTGGGGGACGACGAGAAGCAGGCGCTGCATCACTTCGATCTGGGCAGCTACGCGTCGGAGCGCGAGGCGCATGACGAGCTGCCGCCGATCCCGACGCCGCCGCCCGCCAAGCACCACACGATCAGCGAGTACCACTTCGACTTCGACCTGACGCCGAGCGCCGCGTCAAACGGTTCGGCGCCCACCGAGGCCCCGCCTGCGACCGCCGAGAACGGGGCAGAGCTGCCCCCGCTGTCATGGAACTTCGTCGAACGCGAGGATGAGCTGGCCGCCGAGGAATCCGAGCACGAGGCGGCACACGCCGCGTCGTCGGAGCCCCTGCACGAGCCCGTGCTGCACACCGAACATGAGCTGCCGCCCGTGCACGATTTCGGGCACGAGCATGACCTTGAGCACGAGCACGACGCGCCGCATTTCAGCGACGACCCAGTCGATACCAAGCTCGACCTGGCGCGTGCCTACCTCGACATGGGTGATCCCGATGGCGCCCATGCCATGCTGGAAGAGGTGCTGCAGGAAGGCACGCAGATGCAGAAGGACGTGGCCAAGCGCCTGCTCGACAGCATCCTCTGATCCACCCGCACTTGTTTGTGGCTACTCGGGCCGGCTTTGCCGGCCCGAGTTCGTTTGAGGTTGCCGCCCGCCCTGCCGACCCGAGTCCGTTTGGGCTCGGGAGCGGGCCTGCTAATCTGTACGCTTCCGTGTTCCTGCAAGCGTTCATCCATGCGAATCGCCCTGGGCGTCGAATACGACGGCACCGACTTTTCTGGCTGGCAACGTCTGAGCCATGGCGACACCGTGCAAGGTGCGCTCGAAAAAGCGCTTTCCTTCGTCGCGGCCCATCCCGTGGAGGTGACGTGCGCCGGCCGCACCGATGCGGGCGTGCATGGGCGTTGCCAAGTGGTGCATTTCGACACCGAGGTGCAGCGCGACATGCGCGGCTGGGTGCTGGGTACCTGCTCCAACTTGCCGAGCAGTGTGGCCGTGCTTTGGGCGCAGCCCGTGGATCAGGCGTTCCACGCGCGTTTCTCCGCGCGTAGCCGCCGTTATCGCTACCGCATCCTCAATCGTCCGGTGCGTGGTGCGTTGGATGCACGGTACGTAACTTGGGAGCGTCACCCGCTAGATGCCGCGCGCATGCACGAAGCCGCGCAGGCGATTCGTGGCGAACACGATTTCAGCGCCTTCCGCGCCATGTCCTGCCAGGCAGCGCACGCACGCCGTGAAGTGCTTGCCATCAGCGTGCGTCGTGAGGAGGAGCAGGTGATCGTGGAGATCGAGGCCAACGCCTTCTTGCATCACATGGTGCGCAACATCGTCGGCTCGCTGCTGCCCATCGGTCGCGGTGAGCAGCCGGTGGCATGGATGGGGGAATTGTTGGCCGGCTGCAACCGCGAAGTGGCGGGGCCTACCGCGTTGGCTTCGGGGCTGACCTTTCTTGGGCCGCGCTACGAGGCGCATTGGGGCCTGCCGGCGGAGGTAAGCCAATGACGCGGATCAAATGCTGCGGCATGACCCGCGTGGAAGACGCCGTGCTGGCGGCGCGCCTGGGTGCCGATGCCATCGGGTTGGTGTTCACGGCGCGCAGCAAACGCCGCGTGTCCCTGGAGCAGGCAAGTGCCATTGTCACCGCGCTGCCTCCATTCGTGAGCACCGTGGCGCTCTTCATGGATGACGATGCCGAATGGGTGCGTCAGGTCATCGCGGCGATTCAGCCCGATTTGCTGCAGTTCCACGGCGACGAGCGTGACGAATGGTGCGCGCAGTTTGGCCGCCGCTATCTCAAGGCCATCGCCATGGGCGAGGGCGCCGCTGCGCTGCCTCGGCTGCATCAATTTCCGCGCGCGGCGGGGTTGCTGCTCGACGGTCACGGCCTGGGCGAGGCCGGTGGTGGCGGAAAGGCATTCGATTGGCGCCTGATGCCGGCATCGTTGTCCCAGCCACTGATCCTCGCCGGCGGATTGAATCCGCACAATGTCGCCGACGCCATTCGCGCCGCACATCCATGGGCCGTGGACGTAGCGAGCGGCGTGGAAAGTGCTCCGGGCATCAAGGACCCGCAGGCGCTCGCTGCCTTTATGGCTGCGGTGCGCGGCGCAGACTGAGCTTGCGGCGTTTTCCCGAAATGTTTTCCACAATGAATGTGGATGCCAGCGGGATAAGGCTGTGGATAGGTGGTCTATCCCCTTGATTGGAAAGTAGTGCCGACGCGCTGGCGCGCAATTGCGCACGGTGCCGTCCCATCGGCGCGCCCCGGTCGGCTGATGCACGCTCCACGACCATCGCGACGCGGCACAGCCAAGCGTCACTGACGATAGGCGAGACGCTCAGGAGAATTCGGGTGCGCGATTGTCAGCGCGCCGCCACCACGCTCCGTGCAAACGCCGCTTTCAGCCAACCCGCCAACGGCGCGGAACGTTCTGCAGCCGCCCGCGCCGGCGTGGCGAGCACCCATTGAGCTGCGGTGTCACGAAATCCCCAAGGCGCCACCAGTCGGCCCGAAGCGATATCGTCCGCCACCAGGGCCTCGGGCGCGATGGCGATGCCGCGCCCGGCCACGGCGGCTTCGATCAAGTGGTACAGGTGCGGGTAGCCCTGGCCTAGGGTAAGCCGCTCCGGCGCCATGCCCGCGCCAGTCGCCCAACTAGCCCAGGCCTGCGGGCGCGACAACGTGTGCAGCAACGGCTGGCGCAGCAATGCCTGGGGGCGGTGCCGGGCCAAATGCAGCGTCTTCGCCAGCGCGGGGCTAACCACCGGGCCCACGCGTTCGCGCGCCAGCGTGCGTATGCGCCACCCGCCAGGCCAAGGGGCCTCGCCAGCGAGCACAGCGGCATCCAGTCCATTCAAGGCGTCATCGAAGGGGCTCTCCTGCGGGCGCAGGTGCAGGTCCAGGCCTGGCAAGTCCGCCATGAGGCGTTCCAGGCGCGGAATCATCCAGCGCGCCAGCAGGCTCACCGGACAGCCCAGGACAAACGGAGCAACGGCCTGTTCGCCGCGCAGCACGTCGCACACGTCGCGCAATTGGGCGAACGCCGCACTACTGGCGTCGCGCAGGCGTTGCCCTGCGGGTGTCAGCGCCAGGCCGCGGCCCTCGCGCCGGAACAAGGCGGTTCCAAGCTCTTCTTCCAGTGCGCGGATGTGACGGCTTACTGCGCCGTGGGTCACGTGCAATTCGGTGGCCGCCTGGCTCACTCCACCAAGGCGGGCAGCGGCCTCAAAGGCGTGCAGGGCGTTGAGCGAGGGCAGTGGGCGTGGCATTAGATGTGTGAGTTTTTCTGACAGGTTGCGGCCATCATATCGCTTTTGGTGCGGGCGCCTTTGGGGTAGGGTGGCGAATGCATCCCACGCCTCCCCGCGAGTGCCATCCATGAGCAAGATCACCGATTTCAGCGTTTACCCCGACGAACACGGGCGATTCGGCAATTACGGCGGCAGCTACGTCGCCGAAACGCTGATGGCGCCGCTGGCCGAACTGACCGAGGCTTACCTGCGCCTGCGGGAAGACCCCGAATTCCTGGCCGAGCTGGACCGTGACCTGAAGTACTACGTCGGCCGTCCCAGCCCGATCTATTACGCCGAGCGTCTTTCGCAGCATGTGGGCGGTGCGCGCATCCTGCTCAAGCGCGAAGACCTCAATCACACCGGCGCGCACAAGATCAACAACACCATAGGCCAGGCGCTGGTGGCCAAGCGCATGGGCAAGCCGCGCATCATCGCGGAAACCGGCGCGGGCCAGCACGGCGTGGCCAGTGCCACGGTGGCCGCGCGCTTCGGGCTCAAGTGCGTGGTGTACATGGGCGCGGTGGACATCGAGCGGCAGAAGATCAACGTCTATCGCATGAAGCTGCTCGGCGCCGACGTGGTGCCGGTCACTTCAGGCTCCAAGACGCTCAAGGACGCGCTCAACGAAGCCATGCGCGATTGGGTCACCAACGTGGCCGACACGTTCTACATCATCGGCACCGTGGCCGGCCCGCATCCGTATCCGCTGCTGGTGCGCGACTTCAACGCCATCGTCGGCCGCGAAGCGCGCGTGCAGATGCAAGAGCAGTTCGGTCGCCTGCCAGACGTGATCACCGCCTGCGTGGGCGGTGGTTCCAATGCGATCGGGCTGTTTCATGCGTTCCTCAATGATCCGGGCGTGCGCATCGTCGGTGCGGAAGCGGCGGGCGAAGGCATCGCCACGGGTCATCACGCTGCCTCACTGGCGGCGGGCCGCCCTGGCGTGCTGCATGGCAATCGCACCTATGTGCTGTGCGACGACAATGGCCAGATCACCGAGACGCACTCGGTATCGGCGGGGCTCGATTACCCGGGCGTCGGCCCCGAACACGCCTTCCTCAAGGACGCCGGTCGCGCCGAATACGTGGGCGTGACCGACGACGAGGCGCTGGAAGCTTTCCACCTGCTCGCTCGTACCGAGGGCATTCTCGCGGCACTGGAATCCAGCCACGCCGTGGCACAGGCCATCAAGCTCGCGCGCGAATACCCCAAGGACGGCCTGGTGCTTTGCAACCTCTCCGGTCGCGGCGACAAGGACGTACACACCATTGCCGCCCGCGAAGGAGTGCAGGTATGAGCCGTATCGATCGTCGTTTCGCGCAGCTCAAAAGCGCTGGCAGCACCGGCTTGATCCCCTTCGTCACCGCGGGCGATCCCGCGCCCGAGCACACCGTGGCCTTGATGCACGCGCTGGTCGCCGCCGGCGCCGATGTGATCGAGTTGGGCGTGCCGTTTTCCGACCCCATGGCCGATGGCCCGGTAATCCAGCACGCCAGCGAGCGCGCCATCGCCAAGGGCGTGGGCCTGGGCGACGTGCTGCGCTGGGTAGCCGAGTTCCGCCAGCGCGATGGCGATACGCCCGTCGTGTTGATGGGCTACCTCAACCCGGTGGAGATTCACGGTTACGCACGCTTCGCCGCCGAGGCGGTGCAGGCGGGCGTGGATGGCGTGTTGCTGGTGGATTGTCCGTTGGAGGAGTCCGCCGTATTGCAGCCATTGCGCGATGCGGGGCTGCAGCAGATTCTGCTGGCGGCGCCCACGACCGCACCCGAGCGTATGGTGCAGTTGTGCGGGTCGGCCCAGGGTTTCCTGTACTATGTCTCGTTCGCCGGCATCACGGGTGCGGCACGCTTGAGCACGGGCGACATCGCCGGGCGCGTGGCCGACATCCGTGCGAAGTCGAAGGCACCGGTGGCCGTGGGGTTCGGCGTGCGCGATGCGCAGTCGGCCAAGGCCATTGCCGACTTCGCCGATGCGGTGGTGATCGGCAGTGCGTTGGTGGAGCGCTTGGCGGGTGCGGAAGATGCGAATGACATCACCGCACGCGCCACGGCTTTCCTGGCACCGATCCGCGCCGCGCTGGATGCGCATTGAAGACACGCTGCGTTGGTGACGCAGCGATGCGTCATGAACGTTTGAGGTGTTGCGATGAACTGGCTCCAGAAAATCATGACTCCCCGTGCTCGCACGGAAGCCTCCGGTAACGCCGGCAAGGGCAAGGTGCCCGAGGGCGTGTGGGAGAAGTGCGGCGGTTGCGGCACGGTGCTGTACCGGCCCGAGCTTGAGCGCAACCTGATGGTGTGCCCCAAGTGCGGCCACCATCACACGATCGAGGCGCGTGCGCGCCTTGAGTCGTTCCTGGACGAAGGCTCCATGCAGGAACTGTGGGCCAGCATGGAGCCGAACGATCCGCTCAAGTTCCGTGACTCCAAGAAGTACCGCGACCGCATCGTGGCGGCGCAGAAGTCCACCGGCGAGAAGGATGCCCTCATCGCGATGAGCGGCCGCCTCAAGGGCCGTCCGCTGATGACGGTCGCGTTCGAGTTCTCCTACATGGGCGGCTCGATGGGTTCGGTGGTCGGCGAAAAGTTCACGCGTGCCGCCGAGCGCGCGCTGGCCGATCGCAGCGCGCTCGTGTGCTTTTCTGCCACGGGTGGTGCGCGCATGCAGGAGTCGCTGTTCTCGCTGATGCAGATGGCCAAGACCTCGGCGGCGCTCGCGCGCCTGCGCGATGCCGGCGTGCCGTACATCAGCGTGCTCACGCATCCCACGACCGGTGGCGTGTCGGCGAGCCTGGGCATGCTGGGCGACATCAACGTGGCCGAGCCCAAAGCGCTGATTGGTTTTGCTGGTCCTCGCGTGATTGAGCAGACCGTGCGCGAAACCCTGCCCGAAGGCTTCCAGCGTTCGGAGTTCCTGGTGGAACACGGTGCGATTGACCTGATCGTCGATCGTCGCGAGATGCGTGACAAGCTGGCTGACCTGCTGGGCATTCTTGCCAAGGCGCCGCGCGTGGCTTGATCCCGTTGGGCACCTGGTGATGTAGAGAGCGCCCCATTTTTGGGGCGCTTTTTTTTGGTTCGCCTGACGCGATGTTTTCCACAGCGACTGTGGATGCCAATCGCACAAACCTGTGGAAAGGTGCCTTAAGTAGTTGTTGGCACAACACATCGCGACGCGGTGGCGAAGAAATGCACAGCGCGCCGATAGCGCGGGAATGCAGAAAACACGCGGTTTTCCACAGCGATTGTGGATGTGGCTCGCGCAAACCTGTGGAAAGGTGCCTTAAGTGGTTGTTGGCACAACACATCGCGACGCGGTGGCGAAGAAATGCACAACGCGCAGCTGGCGCGGGAATGCTGGAAACATGCGGTTTTCCACAGCGATTGTGGATGTGGCTCGCGCAAACCTGTGGAAAGGTGCCTTAAGTGCTTGTTGGCACAACACATCGCAACGCGGTGGCGAAGAAATGCACAGCACGCCGATAGAGTTGGGATGCAGAAAACACGCGGTTTTCCACAGCGATTGTGGATGTGGCTCGCGCAAACCTGTGGAAAAGTGCCTTAAGTGGTTGTTGGCACGACATATCGCGACGCGTTGGTGAAGAAATGCGCAGCGCGCCGCTGGTGCGGGAACGCGGAAAATGTGCGGTTTTCCACAGCGACTGTGGATGTTGCTCCAACAAACCTGTGGAAAGGTGAGTTAAGTGCTTGCTGTCACAAGGTATGACGACGTGCTGGCGAACAAATGCGCAGCATCGCTGCAAAAGCTCACACCATCCATGCGTGTAGTGGTAACAGCCACAGAGAAAGCGCGCCCAGTGCGCTGCCGATGATCGTGGCGGCGATGACATCGCTGGGATAATGCAAACCCAGGATCACCCGCGATGCCGCCACCAGCGCGGTGAAGGTGAGCAGCAAAGGCGCAAGCAACGGATACCAGGCTAGCGCGACCACGGTAAAGCTCACCGCTTGCAGCGTATGTCCCGAGGGAAAGCTGAATTCGTCCAGCGGCGGCACATGGGCGATCACGCCCGGGCATGCGCGAAAAGGCCGTGGCCGGCGCGTCCAGCGCTTGAGCAGGCGATACAGAAACAGCGCGGTGAGACCGGTCAGCGCCATCTGGGCCGCCGCGAGCAGTCCGCGGCGTCCATCGACCACCGCCAGCACGGCCATGAGCGAGTACCAGAACACGCCATCGCCCAGGCGGCTGATGATGCCGAAGAACACGCCCACGGCCCGGCGTGTGCCCCAGCGGTTGGCGGCCACGCACATGCGGCGATCGAAGGCGAAACGCGGGCCGGTGGAAACGTCAGGCGTGGGCAGCGGTGGCATGGTGTTCATGCACGTTCTCCTGGGCCAGTTCACGCAACAGTGTTTCGAACTCGCGGATGACCGAATCGGGCGACAGATGAATGATGCTCTGGTGCGCCGCACGCCCCATGTGGCGAATCAGGCTGGCATTGCTGGCGAGCGTGGCGGCTGAGGCGATGAAGGCGTTCTCGTCCCCAATGGCGATGCGGTAGCCATTCTGTCCGTGATGCAAATGCTCGCGCGCCGCACCCTCCTCGTAAGCAACCACAGGCAGACCTGCGGCGAGCGCTTCGAGAATGACGTTGCCGAAGGTTTCGCTGAGGCTGGGGAAGGGGAACAGGTCTGCGCTGGCGTAGTGGCGCGCCAGCGCGTCGCCGCGCTGCATGCCGGCGAAGATGAAGTCGGGGTTCGCCTCTTGCAGCGCGGCGCGGGCCGGGCCATCGCCCACCCACACATAGCGCGCCTTGGGCACCTCTTGCTGGATGGCGCGAAACGCGCGCACCGCGAGATCCAGATTTTTCTCCGGTGCGATGCGGCCCACGTACAGCACCACCGGTGTGTTGCCATCCACGCCCCATTGCGCGCGCAGCTCGGCGCAGCGATGGCGCGGGTGGAACAACTGGGTATCCACCGCGCGCCGCAGCAGGCGTGCGGTATCCACGCCCAGCGCACGCAGCTCGCCGGCCAGCGCATCGGTGGGCACCAGGGTAGCGGCGGCGCGGTTATGGAAGCGCCGCAGGTACTGCCGCACCATCGGAGTGAGGAAGCCGACGCCGTAGTGATCGGCATAGGTGTCAAAGCGCGTGTGGAAGCCCGTGGCGATGGGAATGCCCATGCGTTTGGCTGTACGCACCGCCGACCAGCCCAGCGGGCCCTCGGTGGCCACGTAGATCGCATCGGGCCGCAGGCGCTTCCAGCGCTCGCGCAGCGTGCGGCCGCAGGGCAAGCCAAAGCGCAGACCCGGGTAACGGGGCAGGGCGGCGCCGCGTACTTGCAGGGCGACAATGCCTGGTTCGTCGGTGAAGGGTTGCGCCTGGCGGGGGCGGATGAGGTCGACCGTATGCCCCTGCGACGCCAATCCGGCGGCGAGGCTGTGCACGGTCAGTGCCACGCCGTTGATTTCGGGTGGATAGGTTTCGCTGACAATGCCGATGCGCACTTGAACATACCGTTGGCTGGCCCGGTGCAGATTCCTCTTGGGGCGTTGCGGGGGCATGGCGCCCGTATGACGCCCGCGTGACGGCCGTCATCACGGGTAGCGAACGTCTTAGGTGTGACAGGCGGGTACACTGCTCCGACTGTCAATTTGGAGAGACGCCGATGAAACGCATGTTGCTCGCACTCGCACTGGCCGCCCTGGGCGGCGGCGCCATGGCCGCCGATGCGCCGGGCCTGCCCGTGACCAAGGCTCCGGCGGGTGCCGAGGTGTACATCATTTCGCCCAAGGACGGCGCCGTGGTTGGCCCGGATGTAACCGTGGTGTTTGGCCTCAAAGGCATGGGCGTGGCACCAGCCGGCATGAAGAAGGAAGGCACCGGCCACCACCACCTGTTGGTCGATGTGAAGGATTTGCCGCCCGCGGGGCAGCCCATCCCCAAGGACGATCATCACCTGCACTTCGGTAACGGCCAGACCGAAACCACGCTCAAGCTGGCACCGGGCAAGCACACGTTGCAGCTGGAGCTGGCCGACGAGAACCACATTCCGTTCGACCCGGCGATCGTGTCCAAGCCCATCACCATCACGGTGAAGTAACCACGCGGGGCCCCCCGTGGGGCTCAATGTCCCAGGAATATCGACACGCCCAGGCTTGCCATCCATGCCTGGGCGTGGCCGGCCATGCGGGCTCGCACGCCGCCATCGAGTTGCACCCTGCGGCTGACCTGCCAGGCAACGCCCGTACCGACCTCGGTGCCGCTGCGCTCGCCGCTTTCGTGCACCTGGGCGAGTTCCACATAGCCCACCATGGTGCGATTGAGTACATGGCTCGCGTTGAGCGCCAGCGTGGTCTGGCCGTCGCTGCCGCTGCGCGTCTGTTCCAGATAGGCGCCCAGGCCATCGATATCGGTGACCTGCCAGTTCACATCCGCGCCGAGCAGGTATTGGCGATATTCATTGCGAACGGCTCGGCTGCCATCGGTGAATTCCACACTGCCCAGCAAGCCCCAAGTGATCTTGGCGTCAGCCTTGCAGGGGGCGAACTTGAGTGCCAGCACGGTATCGCCGCGCCCGTGCGCCCAGGTGTCGGTGGCGGGCCCTGTGGTGTGGATGGCATTGAATGGCGAGGTGCCCAGCTGGGCTTCCCATGGCCCGCCCAGGCCCACGCGGAGGAGGCTGTCGGTGGTGTACTGCCGCTGCACCTGGCCATCGCCCAGGTTGTCCCGCGTCCAGGTGGGCAGCCCTTGCTCGATGGTGATGTCGCCCGCGTTGAGTACCACCGGCGTGAAGCCCAGCCCGGGGCGGTCGTAGCCGGGATTGTCGTCCGCCAGGGCGTATGGGGCGGCCAGCAGGCCGAGCCATAGGGCCGTCATCCGTGTGCTTGTGCGGGTCGTCCGCTCACTTGGTCGGTTATTGGCGCCGTATCGGCTAAAATTCCGCACTTGTCTCTTGTCTCCGTCCAAGTAGCCCATGACCGTCCGCACTCGTTTTGCCCCCAGTCCCACCGGCTTCCTGCATATCGGCGGCGCCCGCACCGCGCTGTACTGCTGGCTGGAAGCGCGCCGTCGCGGCGGCCAGTTCGTGCTGCGCATCGAGGATACCGACCGCGAGCGTTCCACGCAGGAAGCCGTGCAGGCCATTCTCGATGGCATGAGCTGGCTGGGTCTGCGCCATGACGAAGGCCCGGTGTACCAGACCGATCGCCTGGAGCGCTACAAGCAGGTCGCCGACGCATTGCTCAAGGCCGGCAAGGCCTATTACGCCTACGAGAGCAAGGACGAGATCGAGGCGATGCGCAACGAGGCCATGGCCAAGGGTGAGAAGCCCCGCTACAACGGCTATTACCGCGACCGCAACGAGCCGTACCGCGACGATCCGAATCGCGTCATTCGCTTCAAGAACCCGCTGGAAGGCTCGGTGGTGTTCGACGACAAGGTGAAGGGCCGCGTGGAGTGGAGCAACGCCGAGTTGGACGACCTGGTGATCTTCCGTTCCGACGGCTGGCCGACCTACAACTTCGCCGTGGTGGTGGACGATATCGACATGGGCATCACCGAGGTGATCCGTGGCGACGACCACGTGAACAACACCCCGCGCCAGATCAATATCTACAAGGCGCTGGGCGCGCCGGTGCCGGAGTTCGCGCACCTGCCGATGATCCTGGGCCCCGATGGCCAGAAGCTCAGCAAGCGCCATGGCGCGGTGAGCGTGATGCAGTACCGTGACGACGGCTTCCTGCCGCACGCACTGCTCAACTACCTGGTGCGCCTGGGTTGGTCGCATGGCGACCAGGAGATCTTCTCCGAAGAGGAAATGATCCGCCTGTTCGATGTGGCCGACGTGAACAAGGCCGCCTCGCGCTTCGACGTGACCAAGCTCTCCTGGCTCAACCAGCATTACCTCAAGAGCGAAGATCCGGCAGCCATCTCACCCGAATTCGAGTGGCACCTCACCCAGGCCGGCATCGATTTCAGTCGCGGCCCCAAGCCGGCCGACGTGATCGTGGCGCTGCGCGATCGCGTGCAGACGCTCAAGGAAATGGCCGAGCGCGCCAAGATCTGGTACGGCCCGATCGTGGAGTGGGACGAGAAGGCCGTCGCCAAGCATCTGCAAAACGACACGGCCGTCGCCGTGCTTGAGGCGGCCAAGGCTTTGCTCGTCGACTGCGCGTGGTCGCCGGAGCCGATCCATCAGGTGATCGAGCAGGTGGCCGCCAAGCTGGAGCTGGGCATGGGCAAGATCGCCCAGCCGCTGCGCGTGGCGATGACGGGCACGCAGGTGTCGCCCTCGATCGACCACACGATCTTCCTGGCCGGGCGCGAGGAAGCGCTCAAGCGCATCGACGACGCCATCGCCAAGGCGAAGGGCTGAGCCGCTGCGGCAGCGCGTAAGTCGCTGCCACAGGACGGACGAGATGGGGGCATCGCGTTAGGGATGCTCCGATTTTGATCGTCATCCCAGCGAAAGCTGGAAGCGCCTTTCAACAGCCGAAGGGCTGGTCATCCAGCGCCTGTAAATCTTTGAACGTAAAGCCACTGGATTCCTGCTCTTGCCCCCTCTATGGGGCGCGCAGGAATGACGGACAAGAAGTCGATTTGGCAGGCCTTCCTTAGGGATGCTCCGATGTTGATCGTCATTCCAGCGAATGCTGGGATCCAGTGCCTGTCATTCTCTGAATGTAAAGGCACTGGATTCCTGCTTCCGCAGGAATGACGGACAAGAAGTCGATTAATCAGACCTTCCTTAGTGGCTGCCACAAGAAGGACGCGATGGGGCAGCGCGTTGGTCGCTGCCCCACAGAACGCCGATCGCACGCGAACGATTCAACCGCCGGCCTTCGCCGTCGCGCCCGCTGCCTGCCAGCCGCCACCCAGTGCCTGGATCAACGCGGCCGTGTCGCTCAGGCGTGCCGCCTGTGCCTGTACCCGCGCGATGCGCGCCTGCTGATACGCCTGTTGTGCGTTGATCAACGCCAGCGCGTTGACATAGCCCAGTTCCTGTTGCTTGCGGGTCAAGGTGAGCGTGCGTTCGGCTGCCCGCTCGGCATCGTCGGCCGCAGCCAAGGTGCGCGCATCGCTGTCGATGGCATAGAGCGTATCGGCCACGTTCTGGAACGCGCCGAGCACCACGCCGCGATACTGCGCGGCCGCCTGTTGCAGAGCGGCTTCGGCGGCGCGCTGCTTGTGCTTGAGCGCGCCAAAGTCGAATACGGTCTGCGCCACGCCGCCGGCCAGCGTCCAGAACACGTTGTCGTCGGTGAACATGCGCGAGAAAGAGGTCGCGTTGCCGCCATAGCTCCCCGACAGGGTGAATTGCGGCAAGCGGTTGGCCAGCGCCATGCCAACCTGCGCGCTGGCGGCATGCACGTTCTCCTCGGCGGCGTGCACGTCCGGACGTTGCGCCACTAACTGCGCGGGCACGCCCTGCGGCAAGCTCACTGGCAGGGTGAGGTGTTCCAGGTCGAACTCGAAGGCGCCGGCCTGATCAGGCGTGTCGCCGCACAGCACCGCCAGCAGGTCGCGATTCTGCTCTAGCTGTTTTTGCAGCGCGGGCAGGCTCAGGCGGGCCTGGGCCAGCGCCGATTCCTGCGCCGCCAGATCCAGGCCCGAGGCGTAGCCCAGGCGCGTCTGGTCGCGAAGCAGGGACAACGCATGCGTTTGTGCGTCGATCACGGCTTGCGTGGCGTCGATCTGCGCGCGCAGCGAGGCTTCCTGGATCGCCGCATTCACCACGTTGGCGGCCAGACTGAGGCGGGCGGCGGCCAGCTGATCGCGCTGGTTGTCCGCTTGAGCCTGCAGCGATTCCACCGTGCGCCGGTTGAGTCCGAAGACGTCCGGTACATAGCTGATGCTCAGTTGTGCCGTGTGCAGCGTGTAGTAGGTGGCGCCCGAGTTCAGGTTGGGCGAGAGCGTGCCCACGGCGTCGCGCTGGCGTGTCGCCGTGTAGCCCACCTGGGCGCTGGGAAAGAAGGTGGCACGCTGAGCGGCCACGCTCTCCTGCGCCTGGCGCAGGGCAGCCTGGGCGGCGGCAAGGTCGGGATTGTGGGCCAGTGCCCGCTCCACCCGCGCATTGAGCGCATCGGAGCCAAATACCTGCCACCAGGTGGCTGCGATGGCCTGATCGGGCGACCACTGTTGCGCGGGCGCGTGATCGCTGCCCACCACCGGCGCGACCTCCTGGCGCGTGTATTGCGCGGGCGCTGGCGTACTTGGGCGATGGTAATCGGGGCCGACCGCGCAGCCGGCCATGGCGGCGAAGGTCAGGGCAAGAGCGGACGTACGCGCCGCGCGCAACGAGACGATCATGGCGATGCTCCCTGCGAACGACGCTGCTTGCGTCGTTGCGACCACTCCACCACCAGCACCTGCAAGGCCGGCGCCACGATCAGCAGCATCACCGGGCCAAGCAACATGCCGCCCACCACCACGGTCGCCAGCGGGCGTTGCACCTGGCTGCCGATGCCGGTGGAGAGTGCGGCGGGGAGCAGGCCGATGCAGGCGGAAAGCGCGGTCATCAGCATCGGGCGCATGCGTTGCTCGGCGGCGCGGTACATCGCCTCCAGCGGTGGCAGGCCCTCGAACACCAGGTGGTTGAAGTAGGTGATGACCAGGATGCCGTTCATCACCGACACGCCAAACAGCGAAACAAAGCCGATGGCCGCCGATACCGACAGATCCAGCCCCGACACGTACAGCGCGATGATGCCGCCGGCGATGGAGAAGGGGATGGCCGCGAGCGTGAGCAGGCTGTCGCGCATGGAGTTGAACAAGGCGAACAGCAGCGCGAGGATCAACCCCATCGCAATGGGCAGCACGAGGGCGAGGCGATGCTTGGCCTGCTGCAAGTCCTCGAACTCGCCCGCCCAGACCAGATGATAACCGGTGGGCAGCACCACGTGCTGGGCGATGCGTTGCTGCGCATCGGCCACCGTGCTGCCAAGGTCGCGACCACGCACGCTGAACTTCACCGGCACGAATCGCTCGTTGCGCTCGTGATAGATGTACGACGCACCGGTGTCGAGTGTGATCGCGGCGACCTCGCGCAGCGGTACGTAACCGGTGCTCCCATTGGGCAGGCTGTAGCCGATCGGGATGTTACCGATGTCGCGAATACTTTGGCGGTACTGGGGCGCCAGACGCACCACCAGGGAGAACTGACGGTCATCTTCCTGCACCTGGGTGGCTTCGGTACCGCCGGCTGCCGCCTGCACCACGGCATTGATGTCGCCGGTGTTGAGGTCGTAGCGCGCCGCCCGGGCGCGGTCGATGGTGATGTTGAGGTTGGGCTGGCCGAGCACGCGGAAGATGCCCAGATCCTGCACACCCTGCACCTGGCGCATCTGGCGCATTACTTCGTCGGCCAGGCGTTCCAGCTCGGCCAGGTTCGGCCCCACGATCTTCACCGAATTGGCACCCTTGACGCCGGACAGGCCCTCTTCGATGTTGTCCTGGATGTACTGGGAGAAATTGAAATCCACCCCCGGCAAGGCATTGGCGAACTCACGCTGCAGGTCGGCCACCAGTTGCGCCTTGGTGTGCCCGGCCGGCCAGTCGCCCTCGGGCTTGAGGGGCACGAACAGTTCCACGTTGTAGAAGCCGGAGGCATCGCTGCCGTCGTCGGGTCGCCCGTGCTGGGAGACCACCGTGACCACTTCCGGATGCTTGAGCAGGATCTCGCGCAAGGTATGCACCTTGTCCGCGCCGGCCTCCAGCGAGATGGTGGTGGGCATGGTGGCGCGAATCCACAGGTTGCCTTCCTCCAGCGCTGGCAAGAACTCCGTGCCTACACGAGTGAGCAGAAGCAGTGCCACCAGCAGAAAACCGCCGCCCAGCGCCACGGTGGTTTTGCGGCGCTCCAGCGCCCAGCGCAGCACCGGCGAGTACACGCGGCGAATGGCGCGCACGAAGAGGGTCTCGGCTTCCTTCACGTGCTTGGGCAGCAACAGCGAGGCCAGCACCGGCGAGATGGTGAAGGTCGCAATGAGCGCGCCGGACAGCGCATAGGCATAGGTGCGCGCCATTGGGTTGAAGATCTGGCCTTCCACGCCTTGCATGGTGAACAGCGGGATGAAGGCCGCCACCGTAATGGCCGAGGAGAACAGTACCGCGCGATCCACCTGCAGCGCGCTCACGAACAGCAGGCGCATGCGATCGGTCCAGCCGTGGGCGAGCGGGCCGTGCATGTAGCCGGCCAGGTCGCTTTGCGCGCGATCGTGCAGCAGCTCCAGGCGTTCTTCCTTGCTCTTCTGGAAGTTGCGGAAGACGTTTTCTATGAGGATCACTGCCGAGTCGACAATGATGCCGAAATCCACCGCGCCCAATGACAGCAGGTTGGCCGAGTCGCCCAGCAACACCAGGATGATGATGCTGAAGAACAGCGCCACCGGGATATTGGCGCTCACGATGATCGCGCTGCGCAGGTCGCCCAGGAAGATCCACTGGATCAGGAACACCAGCACGCAGCCGAAGATCAGGTTGTGCAGCACCGTATGCGTGGTCACCGACACCAGGCTGGAGCGGTCGTAGAAGGGCACCAGCTTCACGCCGGGCGGCAGGGTGCCGTCGCTGTTGAGCTTGGCAACCTCGTCCTTGACGCGGGCCACCACCTCGTTGGTCTGCAGCCTGCGGTTCATCACCACGATGCCGGTGACCACGTCGTTCTGGTGATCGCGCCCCGCGCGCCCCAGGCGCGGTACGGAGCCCACCTCCACCTTGGCCACGTCCTTCACCAGCACGGGCGTGCCGTTGGACTGGGTGAGCACGATGTTGGCGATGTCCTGCACGTTCTTGATCAGGCCCACGCCGCGGATGTTTACCGATTGCTGGCCGATGTTGATGGTGCGGCCGCCGACGTTGGTGTTGGCGTTGCCAACGGCGTTGATGAGCTGGGGCAGGGTGACGCCGTATCCCTGCAGCTTGCCGAGATCTGCCTGGACCTCGTACTCCTTGGTGGTGCCGCCCCAGGTCACCACCTGGGCGATGCCCGGCACCGACAGCAGGCGGCGTGTGACGACCCAGTCCTGCAAGGTACGCAACTCGGTGAGGCTGGTGCCAGGCGGCCCGGCCAGCTGATAGCGGAAGATCTCGCCCACCAGGCTGGATGCCTGGATCTGCGGCTGCACGTTGTTGGGCAGGCTCACGTTCTGTTGCAGCGCCAGCGCGGCCTGCGTGTAGTCGAAGTAGTAGTCCGTGCCGTACTTGAACGTGACACGCACGAACGACAGGCCATAGAACGAAGTGGAGCGGATGCTCTCCACGCCTGGCGTGGTCGCCAGGCCCAGTTCCATCGGGCGCGTGTAGCTGCGCTCCATCTCTTCAGCGGACAGGCCGGGCGCCTGCGCGGTGATTTCAAGAATCACCGGCGCGGGGTTGGGGTACGCCTCGATGTTGAGCTTGGCGTAAGCGGCCAGGCCCGCCACCACAAAGGCGGCGAGCGCCATCAAAACGATGGCGCGGCGGGTGAGCGCAAACGCGACGATGCCTCGTAGCACGATCAGTCCTTGAGTGGCGTGAGGGGCTTACTGCGTTTGCAGGGCCAAGGCGTTGCTGAGGAACAGCGCGCCTTCGGCGGCGACCTGCTGGCGGGGCGACAGGCCAGATAGCACCGGGTAGTAGCCGCCCTGCGGTTCGCCCAGCGTCACTGGCTGGCGCGTAAAGTGCAGGCCGTCCTGAGTGACGAAGACCACCATGGTGCCGTCGCCCTCGCGCACCACCGCATCCGCCGGCACCGCGGCGTGACGCACCGGCGGCGCCGTGCGAATGGCGGCATCCACCAGCATCTGCGGGCGCAGGCCCGGCGGCGGCGACTTGAGCACGCCGCGTACGGTGACGCGGTGCGTACCCGCATCGGAGGCGTTGGATACGTAATCCACATCGGCGCTCAAGTGCTGGTCGGGCAGCGCGGAAAGCGTGGCGTTGATGGGTTGGCCCGGGTGCACGGCCAACGCATCGGCATCGACCACATTCACCACCAGCCATAGCGTGGATGGCGCCGACACATTGAAGGGCGCCGGCAAGCTGCCCGGTTCCACCACGTCGCCAGGGGCGATGCTGCGCTGGGCGACCTGGCCATCGATGGGGCTGTCGATGCGCAACTCGCCGTCCACCGTGTGACGGGTGGCGATGCGATCGATGTCGGCGTCGCTCTTGCCGAAGATATGCAGCGCGCGTCGCGCCGCCTGGTAATTGCCCTCGGCGGTCTGGGCATCGGCGATCGCCTGCTCCAGATCGCGCGGCGCATTGGCCTGCACCCGCGCCATGCCCTTGGCGCGCTCCAGCGCCGTGCGGGTCTGTGCCCAGGCGGCCGCCGTGCTCACCAGCGTGCCTTCCGCCTGCGCCAGGTCGGGGCTGTCGAGCGAGAACAGTGGCTGTCCTCGCTTCACCGTATCGCCCGCCTTGGCGAACACCTCACGCACGCGACCGGCGTAGGGCGAGTTCACCTGGGCGAGGTGATCCTGATCAAAGTCGAGGTAGCCCACCGCGTCCACATAGGGCGCGAAGTCGTGCTCGCCTACGGCGGTGACGTGTACCTGGCGTACCTGCTCGGCATTGATGGTGACGCTTTGGCTGGGGGCTGGCCCGGCGTTGGCCGCGGTGGCGACGGCCACGTCCTCGTGGAAGAAATGCGCCAGCATGAGCGCTGCCAGCAGGCAGGCCCCTGCAATCCATCGTCCAGCCGTGTTGTTCATGTACCGCGGTCGTCCAAGCCAAAGGCCGGGCGTGGCCCGGCAGAGAAAGTCCCGGGCGAGGGCACTCAGGCCGACGGCAGGGGAAGGGGACTCTTTCGCACCTTAGCCAGCGGGTCGGAGGGGAGACAGTTACGGTTTGGAAAGGTTGGCGGCCGGCAGTCGAAGGCTCACGCGCAGGCCTGGCAAGGTGTTCTCCAGGGTGAGGTCACCGCGATGCAGGGCCACCACGGCCGCCACGATGCTCAGGCCCAGGCCGTTGCCGCGCTGGTGGCGGCTGGCATCCACGCGATAGAAGCGTTCGGTGGCGCGCGGCAGCGCGTCGGCCGGCATGCCCGGCCCGTTGTCCTCCACGCTGAGCATGACCGTTTGCGCGTCGCTGTGCGCGCGCACCGTGACGCAGGCGCCGTGGCCGGCGTACTTGCAGGCGTTGTCGAGCAGGTTGGCCAGCGTGTTGGCCAGCAAGTGGCGATCGGCTTCGATGGCCGGGTTGCCTTCGACCTCGGCGTGCAAGGTGATCGCCATCGCTTCCGCGGCGGGCTGGTACAGCTCGACCAGGTCGTCCACCAGGTCGCGCACGGCGAGCGGTTCGAAACTCTCGCGGCGCACGCCCGACTCGGCTTCGGCGATTTGCAGCAGCTTGTCCAGCACGGCAATGAGGCCATCGATTTCATCGATGGCGTATTGCGCGCCATCGGCCAGTCGCTCGTCGCGCTGCGTCGAGCGCAGGGCCTGCTCGAGTTTGGCGCGGATACGGCCCAGCGGCGTGCGCAGGTCGTGCGCAATGGCGTTCGAGACGTCGCGCGAGGTATCCATCAGGCGTTCGATTTCGTCGAGCATGCGGTTGACGTCGCCCGCGACCACGGCAAATTCGTCGCGCGAGCGACCCAGTGGAATGCGCCGATCCAGCCGGCCGCGCGCCACCTCGGTGGTCGCGTGATGGATGGCCTGCAATTGCCGCTGCAACTGGCGACGAAACAGCACCGCACCGGCGCCGGCGAGCAGGATAGCGAGCAGGCCGCCCAGGGTAAGGGCCTCCAGCACCTTGCGCTCCAGCTCGCGCACGTCGCGCATGTCGCGACCCACCAGCAACAGGCTGCCGTCGTCGAAGCGCTGGATGATCAAGCGGCTGGACGATCGCTGGCCCAGGCGCTGCACTTCCACCTCCTGCAGGCCATTGGCGATCTCGGCGGGGTTGGGCCATGCCGTGAGGTTGCCGATCAACTTGTGACCCTGGGCATCCAGCAGCAGGTAGATCTCGGTGTCGCTGTCCTGGTTGTCGGTGAGCAGGGTGTGGATCTGGCCGATCAGCGCAGGCGTTCCATGTTCGTTGTGCAGTTCCACCAGCTGTCGTTCGGTGCTGCGCAGCTGGGTGTCGATGTTGCGCGCGAGCAGGCCGGCCGTGCCGACGTAGAACACCAGCGAAATCACCGCAACCGAAAGCAGCAGCAACACGCCGTAACCGGCGGACATGCGAAAGACCACCGAGTGGCGAAAACTAGCCATGCGCGTCGTCCGGTGCGCCGATACTGAAGCCGACGCCGCGCACGGTGCGTATCAACGGGTTGGCGCTGTCCTTGTCGATCTTCCCGCGCAGGCGGCTCATCTGTACGTCGATCACATTGGTTTCGGGGTCGAAGTGATAGCCCCACACGGCAGCCAGCAGCATCTTGCGCGTCACCACTTCGCCCTGGTGGCGCATCAGGTATTCGAGCAACTGGTATTCGCGCGGCTGCAGCAGGATGGGCAAGTGGTCGCGGTAGACCTTGCGCGTGCGAGGGTCCAGCGTCAGGTCGCCCACCACCAGCAGTTCCGCCTCATTGCGCTGGCCGGCGCGGCGGGCCAGTGCTTCGATGCGCGCCAGCAACTCATCCAGCGCGAAGGGCTTGGTGAGGTAGTCGTCGCCGCCACTGCGCAGCCCGCGGATGCGTTCGTCCAGGCTGCTGAGCGCACTGAGCACCAGCACGGGCGTGTGGTCCTCGCGCGAGCGCAGCGAGGCGAGGATGTCCAGGCCATCCACGTCGCCCGGGAGCATGCGATCCAGCACAATCAGGTCCCAGCGCTCGTGCGTGGCACGCGCCATGCCCTGTGCACCATGGTGGCAGACCTCCACCAGATGCCCCGCCTCGATCAGGCCGTCGCGTATCAGTTCGGCGGTAGGTAGGTCGTCCTCGATCAGCAGGCAACGCATGCATGGCACCCCGTGGTCGGCCGCTGCGGATGCAAGACAGTCGCCGACCCATCATGATGCGCCTATCGTAAACAGTCGGCGGGGCCTGCGTGGAGCAGTGGCTGGACAAGGCAATGCAGGGCGTGGATCCGGACAGCCCGGATGCCTTCCTGCAGGTGTTTATGAACCTGATGGGGATGCTGCCTTGGTCGGCGTTGTTCTGGTGGAGCGTGGCCTTCGTGGTGATCGGAGCGCTGCTGGGCTGGTGGCGCGGTCGCCTGCTTGAAGGCGTGATCTGGGCCGCCATATTGGGACCGCTGGGTTGGTTCGTGGTGTTGTGGCGACCGCGCATCCGACCCGGCGCCAAGCCACCACCGCTGCCACGGCGCTGACACCGAAGGTAATTGCGGGCGGGTGTATGATGGGCGCGAGGTGAATCGATTGAGCCATACCGTATCCAGCAAGCCGCACGAGCATCACCATCATCATCACGACGATGCGCAGAGCTTCGTGCGTGCGGTGGAGCATGCGAGCGAGCAGCGCGGGCTGCGCCTGACGCCGCTGCGCAAAGAGGTGCTCGAATTGGTGGCCGCCGCGGGCAAGCCGGTCAAGGCGTACGACCTGCTCGACCAGCTTCGCGAGCGTCACGGCAATGCCGCGCCGCCGACGGTGTATCGCGCGCTCGACTTCCTGCTGGAGAACGGGTTCATCCACAAGCTGGAGTCGATCAACGCGTTTGTGTCCTGCCACCATCCGGCAGAGGCGCATCAGGTGCCCTTCCTGATCTGCGACAACTGTTCCAGCGCCCAGGAAGTGTGCGACGAACGCGTGGCCGAGCTGATCGAGGCCCAGGCCAAGGCTTTCGGGTTCCGTCCGCAGGCGCAAACCCTGGAAGTGCACGGCCTCTGCAAGAACTGCCGCAAGGGTTGAGCGCGCCTTCGAGGCCGGCGTGCCGGCGGTTTGCGTTTGCGACGTTATAATGTAACAATGCCTCCACTGGGCTGCACCGGCCCGACCCGAGACGTGCCCCGGTTCCTGTCCGATGGAAGCCCGAGAAGAGAACAACAAACGTTGGTGGTCTCTGGCCGACAGGGTTGGCGCCACGGCGTCGTTCCTGTGTGCTATCCACTGCGCTGCGCTGCCTTTCGTGCTGGCCGTGTTGCCCTTGCTGGGTTTGGGCTTCCTCGCTGATCACCGTTTCGAGCGTGGGTTCGTGATGTTCGCCAGCGCGCTGGCGCTGCTGACCCTCGTCAGCGGCTATCGGCATCACCGCCGACCGCTTGCCTTGTTCCTGGCGCTGCCTGGGCTGGGTCTGCTCATCTCGGGCGTTACTTTTGCCGAGGGGTATTCCGTGGCATTGCACAGCGTGCTGGTCACCTGTGGTGGCTTGCTGGTGGCCGCGGGGCACTTTGTGAATCTGCGCACCCACCGCGCTCTCCACGTACACGGGCCGCAATGTGCGCACTGATGCTGGCGGCGCGGCGCGTCGTGATTGTGTAACGGGGCAGGCGATTCCTAGCATTTGCTCCATGAGTACGGCACACACGCATTCCCATCGACACGATCACGACCATGCCCACCAAGGACATGCGCACAGTCACGGCCACGATCATCACCACGGTGGCGGCGGTCGCGAGCGCAAGCTGATCTTCGCCTTCGTACTGACCACGCTAATGATGGTGGTGGAGATGGTGGGCGGTTTCTGGTCGGGCTCGTTGGCGCTCGTGGCGGATGCCGGCCACATGCTGATCGACGCGCTGGCCCTGCTGCTGGCCGTGATGGGGGCCTGGTTCGCCAAGCGACCGGCCGATGCGCGCCGCAGTTACGGCTATGGCCGACTGGAGGTGCTGGCCGGCTTCGTCAATGCGCTCACTCAGTTCGTGCTGGTGGCCTTCATTGCCTACGAAGCCATAACGCGCCTGTTCCAGCCCACCGAAATCCTTTCCGGCATGATGCTGGTGGTGGCCGTGATCGGGCTGTTGGTGAACTTGCTGGTGCTGCGCACGCTGCATGGCCACGCGCACGACGACGTGAACCTGGCTGGCGCCACGCTGCATGTGCTGGGCGACTTGCTCGGCTCGGTGGCCGCCGTGGGCGCTGCGCTGCTGGTGCGCTGGAAAGGCTGGAACTGGGCCGACCCGGTGCTCTCGCTGCTGGTTTCCCTGCTCATTTTGAACAGCGCGTGGCGCTTGCTGCGCCGCTCGGCGCACATCCTGCTTGAAGGCGTGCCCGAGGGCATGGATACCGGCGTGGTGGCTCAGGAGCTGCGCGGGGCCGATCCCTCCATTCGCGATATCCATCATGTGCACGTGTGGCAGCTTGCTTCCGGCTCGCGCATGGCCACGCTGCACGTCGAGCTGCATGACAGCCAGCACAGTGGCGCCGCCATTGCGGCCATCAACCAGGTGTTGGCCGAGCAATACGGCATCCAGCACGTTACCGTGCAGGTGGATCCGGAGCATTGCCCGGACGTGCAACGGGGTTGCGCCGGGCACGGCCACCGCTGACTATTGCGCTTTGGGCGGTCGCTGATACGATGTTCGGCCGTGTTCACCCCAACGAATCAAGGAGTTCCCCCATGGGCAAGGGCGATCGTAGGACCCGTCGTGGCAAGACCTACCGTGGCAGCTATGGCATCAGCCGCCCGCACGCGCTGCAGCCGGCCGTGGCCGGCGCTAAGGCGACCGTGACGAAGCCGGCCGCTGCGAAAAAGGCTGCCCCGAAGAAGAAGTCGGCTTAAGCCGTACTCGCTTCGCAAGAAAAAACCCCGCCTAGGCGGGGTTTTTTTTTCCATCCGATGGCACATGTGAGCCTGGTGACCATGTGTTGGTATGCGCCTCCAGTCCAAGAGGAGAGAGTAGTGCCATGAAGGGAGCTTGGGGACAGCGCTTGCTGGCGGCCTATGCGGGCGTGCTTACGTTGGTCTTTGCGGTCACGGTGCTGAGTGGCTTCGTGGTGAAGCCCAGGAGCATGGAGATCGAGCAATTGAAGGTGCAGCGCATCGACCTGGTCGAGCCCGACGGTACGTTGCGTATGGTGATCAGTGACAAGGCACATTTCCCGGGCGCGATCATCAAGGGCAAGGAGTACGCGCACCCGCGACCGCAGGCAGGCATGCTGTTCTTCAACGATGAAGGTACCGAGAACGGCGGCCTGATTTTCAGCGGCCATCGCGACAAGGACGGCAAGCTGGTGGACAGCGGCGGCAGCCTGACCTTCGACAAGTACGAACAGGATCAGCTGGTGCAACTCCTGGGCGCGCACGACAGCAGTGGGCACATGGCCGGCTTGATCATCAGTGATCGCCCGGATCGCCCGATCACCCAAGACCTGGTTGAAATGCCGAAGATCGAAGCCATGCCGGACGCCGAGCGCGACGCGCTGTTCGCGCAACGCAGTGCGCAGGGCTACTACGGCGCGACACGCATCATCGTGGGGCAGGGCGACAACGGCTCGGCACAGGTCAGCTTGCGCGATGCGCAGGGCCATGCGCGCATGGTCATGGCAGTGGCCCCGGATGGCAGCGCCAGCCTGCGTTTTCTCGATGCAAGCGGCAAGGTGGTGAACGAATTCACGCCGACCACCAAACACTAAGTTGTGAGCTTCTGCACGCCATCCGCGCGGTCCATAGGCTTGCGCGGGTGGCGAGAGTCGCTCTTGTTGGGCCGGCGGGCGTTACGCTGTCGGCTCAGCCTTGTACGGGCAATAGTTCGCCGCCCAGGAAGGCTTTGCGCAGCAGCGAGCCGCCGATCCAGTAACACAGCTCGGCGGGCTGGCGCACATTCCACACGGCGAGATCGGCACGCTGGCCTGGCGCCAAGGTGCCGCGATCGGCCAGGCCCAATGCGCGCGCGGCGTTTACGGTAATGCCACGCAAGGCTTCTTCCGGCGTAAGACGGAAAAGCGTACAGGCCATGCCGGCGGCCAGGCGCAGCGACAGCATGGGTGACGTGCCTGGATTGCAGTCAGTGGCGATGGCCATGGGCACGCCGTGTTCGCGCAGACCGGCGATCGGCGGCAACTTGGTTTCGCGCAAGGCATAGAAGGCGCCCGGCAACAGCACGGCAACAGTGCCGGCTTCGGCCATCGCACGCATGCCCGACTCGCTCAGGTACTCCAGGTGATCGGCGGAGAGGCCATTGAAGGAGGCCACCAGTGCGGCGCCGTCCAGGTCCGAGAGCTGCTCGGCATGCAATTTCACCGGCAGGTCCAGCGACGTGGCGCATTCGAACACGCGTCGCGTTTCGGCCGGTGTAAAGCCGATGTTCTCGCAGAAGGCATCGACGGCATCGATCAGACCTTCGGCAGCCAGCGTCGGCAGCATGGTGTCGCAAACCAGCGAGACATAAGCGTCGCGTTGATCGCGATATTCGGGCGGCAGCGCGTGCAGGCCAAGAAACGTGGTGCGTACGGTGATGCCCAGCGCCCGGCCCAGGCGACGCGCGACGCGCAGCATGCGTCGCTCCGTGTCCAGATCCAGGCCGTAGCCTGATTTGATTTCGATGGTGGTGACGCCGTCGGCGAGCAGGGCATGCGCGCGCGGCAGCGCCTGGGCGAACAGCTCGTCTTCGCTGGCCTCGCGCGTGGCTTTGACGGTGGAAACGATGCCACCACCCGCGCGTGCGATTTCCTCGTAACTGGCGCCGTTGAGGCGCAGGTCGAACTCGTGTGCGCGTTGCCCGCCGAACACCAGGTGGGTATGGCAGTCGACGAGTCCCGGCGTTACCAGGGCGCCGCCGAGCGATTCCACCTGCGCGGCCAGCGCTTCCGGTGCAGCCGGCAGCGCATGCTGCGGGCCTACCCAGGCGATCTGCCCCTGGTGCAGGGCGATGGCGCCTTGTTCGATCAATCCATAGGGCGCGTCGCCGGTAAAGGTGGCGAGGGTACCGTTGAGCAGAAGGTGATCCCAGCGAGTCGTCATGAGGGGCGTTGGTTGGCTGAAAAGCCGCGGTCGCGTTCCGGCGGCAAGGGGGTGGCAGGGTCTTCCACCATCGGGGTGGTTTCGTCGATGTCGCCGTTTTCGTTCGCTGACTCGGCTTCGCGACGCGCCAATTCATGCTCGTAGCTTTCAATCAGGCGATCGGCGAGCGCGCGGTACACGGGCTTGCGCGAGAGCAGGGACGACACCGCCCGCGCCAGCAAGCAGGTCGCCATGATGGGCAGCACCATCTGCTGGTTGGCGGTGAGTTCCATGGAAATCACTGTGGCAGTGAGTGGCGCCTGCGTGACGCCCGAGAGGTAGGCGGCCATGGCGAGCAGCACCACGGCAGACGGGTCCACGCCCGGCAGCACTGCGCTGATGTTCTGGCCGAGCCCCGCGCCCACGGCGAGGGCGGGCGAGAAGATGCCGCCGGGAATACCGGCCCAGAACGAGGCGATATTGCCCATGAACTTCAGCACGCCAAAGCTCATCACGGTGTCGGAGTGGTGCTCGAGAATGTCTTTCGCCTGCGCATAGCCGGTGCCATAGAGGCCTGTATGGCTGAGCTGGCTGAGCAGCACCAGGGCAAGGCCGCAGGCGGCAGCGAACAGCACCGGCTGGCGGCCGCGTAGACGACCCACCACGCCGCGCAGGCCGCGATCGCTGGGCAGGATCAGTCGCGCGAAGAGGCCGCCGGCCAAACCGCAGACCAGGCCCGTCGCCAATACGGCGAGCCATGCCTTGCCGAGCGGCAGGCCGGTGTCGAAATGGCCGAAGTAAGCGTAGTTGCCGAGGATGCCCAGCGAGACCACGCCCGATACGATTACGGCCGTGAGCAAGGTGCCGCTCATGCGGTGCTCGAAGGCGCCGCTCATTTCCTCGATGGCGAACACCACGCCGGCGAGCGGTGTATTGAACGCCGCCGCGAGGCCGGCAGCTGACCCGGCCAGAATGAAACGCCCCGCCGCGGCGGGCTCGGCAAAACCAAAGCGACGCCCCAAGGAGTAGAGCAGGCCAGCGCCCACGTGCACGGTGGGCCCCTCACGGCCGACCGACGCGCCGCCGAGCAGGGCGGCCAAGGTCAGCGCCATCTTGCCGACGGCGACGCGCAGCGACAGCAAGCTCTGGCGGAAGCCTTCGTCCTCGACTTTGAGTGCCGCCATGGCTTGCGGAATGCCCGAGCCCCGTGTGGGCTTGAGTACACCCTGGGTGAGCCAGGAGAGCAGGGCGAAGACGAACGGCGTGATTAGGAAGGCCCACCAGCGATGATGTTCCACGACGCCGTGGAACACGCCGAAGGCCCAGTCGGCGGCCTGGGCAAAGCCTACGGCGGCGAGGCCCACCAGCACGGCGCCACTCCAGAACAGGATGCGGCGTCGCCATTCCACCGGCGAGAAGATCTGTGCATCGGCGATGCGTTGGCGGGCGGAGTCCTTGGCGGGATCGATGTGCTCGTCGCTCATGACTTGCCCTCCGACTTGTGGGTCCAGCGTGTTTCGTACAAGTCGAAGCGACGGTCCTTGAGGTTCTGCACCGCGCCGGCGTTTCGGGCGCGCGCCAGGCTTTCCAGGTGCAGGTCGGCGAACAGTACGGTTTCGATATTGGGCGTGGAATCGGCGGCGATGCCGTCACGTGCGAACGGGAAGTCGCTGGGCGTGAGGATGCAGCTCTGTCCGTATTGGATATCGAAGTTGTTCACGCCCGGCAGGTTGCCCACGTTGCCCGAGAGCACCACGTAGCACTGGTTCTCGATGGCGCGGGCCTGCGAGCAGTAGCGCACGCGCAGGTAGCCTTCGCGCACGTCGGTGCAGAACGGCACGAACAGGATCAGCGCGCCCTGGTCGGTGAGGTGGCGCGCTACCTCGGGGAACTCCGAGTCATAGCAGATCATCACGCCGATCGGGCCGCAGTCGGTCTGGATGGTGGCCGCGGTATCGCCGCCCGTGATGTTCCACACCGTGCGCTCGCTGGGCGTGGGGTGGATCTTCTCCTGCTCGTGGATCGAACCATCACGCAGGCACACGTAGCACACGTTGTGGATGTCGCCGTTGGCCTGCTCGGTGGGGTGCGAGCCAGCGATGATGTTTATGTTGTAGTGCACGGCGAGCCGGCTGAAGAGTTCCTTCACCTGCGGCGTGTACTGACTGAGCTTGCGGATCGAATCGACCGGCGAGAGTTCCTCGTTTTCGATCGAAAGCAATTGCAGCGTGATCAGCTCGGGAAACGTGACGAAGTCGGCGTTGTAATCGGCAGCGATATCGGTGAAGTACTCCACCTGCGTGGCGAACTCCTCGAACGAGCGGATGCGTCGCTGCTGGTACTGCACCGACGCCACACGCACCAGGTCGGGCAGGCGCTGCGTGGAAGGAATGGAGGGAATGTCCGGCTGGTTGAGCAACTGCGGGTTGCGCCACACCAGGTGCGCGGCATAACCCAGCGACTCGTAGTCGGAGGGTACATAACCGCGCAGCAGGCCGATGACTTCGAAGTCGTTGCCGAGTTGGAAGCTCAGGGTGAGGTCGCGCCGCTTGCCTTCCACCACGGCCTGCACGTACGCCTCGGCGCTGCCATAGCGCTGCAGGTTGCGAGCGAGGCCGGGAATACGGCCGCCGAACACGATGCCGCGCAGCTTGAGATCGGTGCAGACGCGCTTGCGTGCCTGGTACAGGCGCTGGCCGATGCGCATGTTGCGGTAGTCCGGGTGCACGACCACTTCCATGCCGTACAGCCAGTTGCCGTCGCGACGGTGGCGCGAGGCCATGCCGCCACCGGTGATCTGCATCCAAGTGTGGGGCGCCAGCGCGGTGGCCTCGTCGATGCGGAAGGTGGCGCAGTAGCCGACGAGCTTGCCTTCGTACTCCACCACGTACTGCCCTTCGGGGAAGTGCGTTTGCTGCGAGCGGAGCATCTCTGCCGAATGTCCCCATTCGGGGGTGTACACGCGGGCGGTGAGCTCCACCAGGGCGGGGACATCCGCCGGTCGCGCCTGGCGCACCAGCAGCTTGGGGGTGTGTTCCGGAGTTTTCTTGGCCATCCGCACATTATGCCGGAGCAAGCCGAATGACGCCGCGCGTGGAAGGGGTACACTCGCCAAGTTTCCCAAGGAGCAGGACGATGGCCGGCAGCAATCCCTCCCGATACACCGCGGATCGCCTGTGGACAGCGCAAGGTTGGGCGTATGACGCCAGCTTGCAGGTCGATGACACCGGCCATGTGGTTGCGCTGGATGCGGCGCCGGGCGAGCGCCTGGGTCATTGGGTACTGCCGGGCATGCCGAACCTGCATTCCCACGCGTTCCAGCGTGCGATGGCCGGCTTGGCCGAACGCCGAGGCAAAAGCGACGACAGCTTTTGGACGTGGCGCGAAACCATGTATGCCTTTGCGGCAACCATTGGCCCGGACGAGTTGAAGGCCGTGGCTGCGCAGCTTTACATGGAGATGCTCAAGAGCGGCTACACGCAGGTCTGCGAGTTCCACTACCTGCATCACCAGCCCGATGGCACGCCGTACGCGCAGCCCGAGGCGATGTCGCTGGCCCTGATCGAAGCGGCGCGCGAAACAGGCATCGCGCTCACGCTGCTACCCGTGCTGTATATGACCGGTGGCTTCGATGGGCGCCCCTTGTCTGCAAGGCAGCGCCGTTTCGGTCACGATGTTCCCGCGTATCTGCGATTGCTGGAAACCTTGCGCACACACGAGAGCGAGCGCCTGCGCGTGGGCGTGGCCCTGCACTCGCTGCGCGCAGTGCCAGAGGCCGCGCTGCGAGAGGTACTGGCGGCCGAGGCCAGCATCCAGCGGCCCATTCACATCCATATCGCCGAACAGATCGGCGAGGTGCAGGACTGCTTGGCCACGCGTGGCGCGCGACCGGTGGAGTGGTTGCTCGATCACGCCGATGTGAATGCGCGTTGGACGCTGGTGCACGCCACGCATCTCGATGCCAGGGAAACCGCGGCGCTTGCGCGCAGCGGAGCCGTGGCGGGTCTGTGTCCATCCACTGAGGCCAATCTGGGCGATGGGTTGTTTCCTCTGGCCGACTACCTCGATGCGCACGGCGTGCTAGGTATCGGCTCCGATTCGCATATTTCCGTGTCGCCTGTGGAAGAGCTGCGCTGGCTCGAATACGGGCAGCGCCTGGCGACGTGCCACCGTAACATAGCCGCGCGTCATGAGGACGAGAGCGTCGGTGAAGCGCTGTGGGCGGCTTCGCTTCGCGGCGGCGCGCTCGCTGCGGGCATGCCGCTGGGCGAGTTGCGTGCGGGTGCGCGCGCCGATCTGCTGGTACTGGACGATCGTGCGCCGCTGCTGGCAGCGCGCAATGAACGCTCCTTGATCGACAGTTTCCTCTTTGCCGGCAACGTGCCGCTGGTGCGTGATGTGATGGTCGGCGGTGAGTGGGTGGTTCGCAATTTCATGCACCGCGACGAGGAGCGCATCGCCTCACGCTATCGCTCGACGGTGCAGCGCCTGGCGCGAGCGCAAGAACAAGCGCAATGACTGTGTGAACGGCCACTGCCGATTGCATGAACGGCAGCCATCGCCGTTCGTGCATGGCGTCAGCGCACTTTCGCGGGCGGCGTTTTCCGGAGCAAGTCCACTATCCGGGAGCGCGTCATGCGCAGACTCATGTTGATCGGTCTTGGTTTTGCGGTGATGTCCAGCGCGTTGCTTTCACTGACGGGGTGCGTGGTCGTGGCGCCGCGTCCGCACTATGCAGCGCGCGTGTGGGTGCCGGGCTATTGGGCGCCGGGCAATGTGTGGATCTCCGGCCACTGGCGCGGTTGAGCCGGCACATCATGGATGGCTGGCCAGGTACGCGCGCAGGTGGTCGATGAATACGCGCAACTTGGGTGGCACCTGCATGCGGCTGGGGTAGTACACATAGAAGCCCTCGAAAGGCGGCAGCCACTCGTCGAGCACGGAAACCAACCGACCCGAGGCCAGCGCGGCGCGTACCGAGGGTTCCAGCATGTGGGTAAGGCCGATGCCGTCCATGGCGGCGTGAATCGCCAAGGTCGGGTCGTTGGTCGTGAGTGGGCCGTCCACGTCCATCGCGAACCAACGCCCCTTGCTGGGGCCGCGCGGGTGGGCGAACTCCCAACGATAGATCGCGCCGCTGGTGAATCGATAGCGTATGCAGTCGTGACCGGAGAGCTCCTCAGGCGTACGCGGCGTGCCACGTCGCGACAGGTAGTCGGGCGAGCCCACGACCACGGCGCGCTGCTTGCCGCCTAGAGAGCCTGTTCACGATCTGCGCGTGGCCCGCGCCGGGAGCGGTTTGCGCGCAGATCAAGGAAGAAGGAGGGCGTGTACGTCCGTACACAACCGAGTGATGACGCGGAGCTGGGTGCAAACCGCCCCGGCCCGAAGGGTTGCGCTGGTGTGCCCGCCAGGAACCGGTGCGCGGCTCGGCCTGACCGCCAGTCAGGCGCTTCGCCACGCCCCGCTCCCTGGCGGGCACGCCAGCGCAACGCGGGCTAAGCGCAGATCGTGAACAGGCTCTAGGGGCAGTGCCACCATGTCGCGGTCGAGTCGCTCGCCAAGGCGTATGCCGGCATCGAAGCCTTCGGCCACCAGGTCGGTGAGGCGATTGTCGACGTGGACATCCACCCTCAGCTCCGGCCACGCACGCATGAAGCTGGCGAGCGTAGGGGCGATCAGTTGATCCAGCACCATCTGCGGTACCGCCATGCGCAGCGTGCCCAGCGGGCGGTCGCCGTGCTCGCGTAGCGCGGCGATGGCTTGGTCGATGTCGTTCAGCGCGGGAGATATGCGCTCCAGAAAGGCGTGTCCGGCCTCCGTAAGGCCCACCCTGCGCGTGGTTCGTTGCAGCAGGCGCACGCCCAGATGGCTCTCCATCTGGCCCAGGGTCTGGCTGAGGGCGGAGGGCGTGACCTGCAACTCGGCTGCCGCACGGGTGAAGCTGCCGTGTCGCGCGATAAGTCGAAAGGCGCGGAGGGCGCCGGTATCGTCGAGGCGCATTTTTTAGCTCAACTTAAAAAAGCATTCACAAGATGCGGATTTTTCGCCGCAATGGCAAGGCGCAGACTGGCGTTCACCCCGTCACTCACCTGAGAGCCCGCCATGTCACTCGACAGCTACTACACCCTCGGCCGTTCCGGCCTGCGCGTCAGCCGCCTTGCCCTGGGCACGATGACCTTCGGCGACAACTGGGGCTGGGGCGCGGCGGAGGACACTGCCCGCGCCATGTTCGATCGTTACCTGGACGCTGGCGGCAATTTCCTCGATACCGCTGACCTTTACACCGATGGCGCCAGCGAGGAGTTGCTGGGTCGTTTCGTCGAAGCCACCGGTACGCGCGACCGCGTGGTGATCGCCACCAAGTTCAGCTACAACGCCCAACCGGGCAACCCGAACGCGGGGGGCAACGGCCGCAAGAACATCCTGCGCGCCGTGGAAGGCTCGCTGCGTCGCCTGCGCACCGATTACATCGACCTCTACCTGTTGCACACCTGGGATCGACTCACCCCGGCGGAAGAGGTGGTGCGCACGCTGGACGACCTAGTGCGTGCCGGCAAGATTCGCTACGCAGGCCTCTCCGACGTGCCGGCCTGGTACGCGGCACGTGCGCAGACCTACGCCGAGGCGCATGCGCTCGCGCCGCTGACCAACCTGCAATTGGAGTACTCGCTGATCGAGCGTCATCTCGAACACGAGTTCGTGCCGATGGGCGCGGAGCTGGGCATGGGCATTACCGCGTGGAGCCCGCTGGGCATGGGTTTGCTCTCGGGCAAGTACAAGCCGAGCCAAGCCGGTGGCACGGGCGACGGGCGACTGGCCAAGATCGCCGGCGCGCCGGGCTTCGACCGCTTTACCGAGCGTAACTGGCGCATCGTCGCCGTGCTGGAGGAGGTGGCCGCCGCGATGGGGCGACCGATGGCGCAGGTGGCGCTGAACTGGGTGGCCACCCAGCCCGGCATTGCCTCGGTGATCGTGGGCGCCACCAAGCTTGCGCAGCTCGATGACAACCTCGCGGCCCTGTCGTTCGACATTCCCGCCGAACTGCGGGCGACACTGGACGCGGCGAGCGCGCCGGAGGCTGTCTTTCCGTATTGGTTCTTCGGCGATGTGCAGCAATCGCGCATCCATGGCGGTGTCGCCGTCGGCAGCAAGCCCAACGGCTATGCACCGCCGGTGTACGTGCCGGCCCAGCAGGCCGGCGACTTCAAGGCCGACTGAGCCGATCAAAAAGAAACGGCGCCAGCATGCAGGCTGGCGCCGAGGTTATGGATGCGCCGTTAGGCGCCGTTGTGGTTATCGCGTCGCCCGAATGCGGGTTACTGCGCTGAGCTGGTGCCCGACACCGGATGTTGGGCCTTGAACTGCTCCCACTGCTGGCGGCGAGCCAGACGCTCGGCCTTGATGGATGCCGCCTGCTGCTGCTGCGCCGGAGTGAGCAGGGCGTAGATCTGCGCGCGAATGGCGGCACGCTGCTGCACGCGGGCCTGCGTGGCGGCACCTTCCGCTTGGGCGAGGCTGGCCGCTGCGGCCTGGTAGCCAGCCTGGTTCGGGGTCATCGCCGCAAAGGCTTCGCGCTGTTGGCGCAGTGCCTGGCGCTGGCTCTTACCCTGGGCCATGGCGTTCTGGATGATCTGCTTGATGCTGGCTTTCTGGGCGTCACTGAGGTTGAGCTTGCTGTACGCCTGGAATGCGCCGTGATGGCCGCCGTGACCGTGCCAGCCGCCATTGGGGCCGCCATCCTGGGCAACGGCGATGGCCAGCGGAGCCATGACCAGGGCCGAGGCGAGAGCCAGGGCGAGCTTGACGTTCTTGCGCATGGGAAACTCCTGTGTCGTTGTAGTCGGACCGGGGAATGTCCGGTGATGTGCATTTGACGACAGGGCTATGTGTATGTTCTTTGCCGAAAGGTAAAGAAGGGTAAAGCATGCGCGGACCTGCTCGGCACAGGCACCATGATGTCGCCGGAGTTGCCTTGGTGCTTCGTCTCCGTGATCGCCGGACCGCCTTCGACGCGGCATCGGGCCCGCGAACGACCGCGACGGCGCTCTCATGGATTTCATCACCGCCCCCTGAGCCGCTTGCCCTGGCCTCGGCGCATGGCTTGAGTGGCCCACGGAGTTCCGAACGAACATGTCCAAGATCCTGATCATCGACGACGATCGCGCGCTGGCCGGCCTGCTGGCCGAATACCTCGAGCGCGAAGGGTTCGCGGTGAATGTCGCCCATGACGCCGAGTCGGGCCTTGCCCAGGTGCATAACCCCACCACGCGACCGGACCTGCTCATTCTCGACGTGATGATGCCGGGCCGCGACGGGCTCGATACCTTGCGCGAACTGCGACAGAAGCATCGTCTGCCGGTGATCATGTTGTCGGCCAAGGGCGAGCCGGTCGACCGCGTGGTGGGGCTGGAATTGGGCGCCGACGACTATCTCACCAAGCCTTGCCTGCCGCGTGAATTACTGGCGCGCGTGCGCGTCCAGTTGCGCCGTTCCTCGCCGGTGGCGGCCGGTTCGTTGCAGGTGGGTCTATTGCGACTGGAGCCGAGCGAGCGCCGTGCCTATGTCGGCGAGCAGGAGTTGTCGCTCACGGGCGCCGAGTTTCAGTTGTTGCTGGCGCTCAGTCAGCGCTCGGGCGAGCTGGTGGACAAGGCCACCCTGACGCGCATGGCGCTGGGTCGCGAGTTGGAGCGCTTCGACCGCAGTATCGACGTGCATGTGAGTCGACTGCGCCACAAACTGGCGGAAGCATCGAATCAGTCGCCGCGCATCGAGTCCGTGCGTGGTGCCGGCTACAGCCTGGTCAGCGGGGGCCCATGAGTCCGTTCAAGAGTTCGTTGTACTGGCGGCTGTTGATCCTCTTTTGCGCGGCCAACGTGCTGGCGTTGGTGCTGGGCGGTTTTCTCACCCAGCGTTTTATCGAGTTCACCACGGCGGTGGAAATCAATTGGTCGGCGTTGAGCGAAAGTGCCGATAAGGCCTTCGAAGGCGGCGCCTCGCCCGGGCTGGCGGAATGGGCCGTGCAGCAGCGTCGCGAGGGCATCGAAGCCACGCTGTACGAAAACGGCGAGCAACTGGCGCCGATGCGCGTGCCGTCGTCCATCGCCAGCTCGCTGCCTGACTGGCTGGCCGAGCATCGCGACATGGTGCTGCAGCCATGGCCCAATCTGTATCTGGCGATTCAGCAGGTGCAAGGCACCGATGGCCACACCCGGCAACTGGTGGCCTTGAGCCGCACCCATTCGCGACTGCGGCCGCGTGCGCGCCAGAGCATCTTTCTCGCCATGCAGGGCGGTTTGTCGCTGTTGTTCATCGGGCTGGTTGGCTGGTGGGTGGCGCGCAGCGTCGCCAAGCCGGTGGAAGCCATTCGAGCGGCGACCCGGCGCATGGCCTCGGGCGAGCTTTCCGCGCGCGTGGATGGACGCAGTCGCCGTACGCACGACGAACTGGGGCAACTGGCGCAGGATTTCGACGCCATGGCCGAGCGCATCGAGGCCTTGGTGGCCCATGATCGCAGCGTCTTGCAGGATCTTTCGCACGAATTGCGCTCGCCACTGGCGCGGTTGCACCTGATCCTCGACCTGGCACGGCGTAGCCGCGACAGCGATGAAGCCTCGCGCTATTTCAGTCAGGCCGAGCAAGAGATCACCCGACTGGACAGCATGACCGGCGAAATGCTCGCGCTGTCGCGACTGGAGGGTGGCATCCCCGGCGAGAATCGCGAACCGGTGGATGTCGGCGCGCTATTGCAGGAAAGCGTTCAGCGCGCTCAGGTGGAGGCGCAGGCACGTCAACTCACGATGGAGGTTTCCACCGAGCCCTCGTTGACCGTTTCCGGCAACGCCATGTTGCTGGAGCGTGCATTGGACAACCTCATCGGCAACGCCATCAAGTTCAGCCCGGCAGGTATGGGCGTGGCGCTGAGTGCGCGACGCGAGGCGGGTGGGGTGGTGCTGGCCATTCGTGACCACGGGCCAGGCGTGCCGCCGAGCGAGCTGGCGTCGCTGTTTCGGCCGTTGTTCCGGGGCAGCAATGCCGCGCGCGCCGATGGTCACGGCCTGGGGCTGGCCATCGTGGAGCGTGTGGTGCGCGCCCATGGCGGCGAGGTAACGGCCAGCAACGCCGACGGCGGCGGCCTGGAGGTACGCGTACAGCTTCCGCTGATGTCGGCGACCTAGGGATGCTCTGAATTTGACGTCATCCCAGCGAACCCCAAAAGGGGGCGAGAGCTGGGATCCGAGTCCGTGAACGCTTGAAGGCAAAGGCACTGGATGACCAGCCCTTCGGCTGTTGAAAAGCACCTCCGGCTCTCGCCCCCTTTTGGGGGTTCGCGGGAATGACGAGCAAAATGTCTTTTAATCAGAACTTACCTAGCCCGGCGCGTGGGTGGCCTTCGAAAAGGCCGTCGCATTTGTCACACTCGCTGCTCTTTGGTTCATGGATCACCGATGCGTTCGAACGCGATGGCTGCCGTGGGGTTGGCGCTCGGAGCAGCGCTGTTCTTCACCATGACCTATGTGCTCAACCGCAGCCTGGTAGCGGGCGGTGGGCATTGGGCGTGGGCGGTGATTCTGCGGTACCTGATCACGCTGCCGTTGCTGGCCTTGGTGCTTCCCTGGCAGGGCGGCCTCGGTGAGCTGCCGCGTGAGCTTCGGCAATATCCCCGGGCGTGGCTGCTATGGAGTGGCGTGGGTTTCGTGCTGTTCGGCTTGCCGTTGACCTGGGCCGCCAACAGTGGGCCCTCGTGGTTGGTGGCCGGCAGTTTCCAGACCACGGTGCTGGCCGGTCCGCTGCTTGCGCCGTTGATCTATCGCGATGAACGGCGACGGCTGGCCTGGGGTAGCCTGGCCATCGGCGCGCTGATCGTGCTTGGCGTGTTTGCATTGCAGTGGGGGCATGCGCAAGGCCAGTTGCGCGCCAGCGACTGGCTCGCCATGGCAGCCGTCGTGTTTTCCGCCTTTGCCTACCCGCTGGGCAACCGCATGCTGCTGTTGCACCTCGAGCGCAGTGGCACCCGCATCGGCGCAACGCAGCGCGTGTTCGGCATGACGTTATGCAGCTGGCCCTGCTGGCTGGTGTTGGCCGCGGTGACATGGGCGACGGTGGGGCCGCCGGGCTGGCGCGTGGTGTGGCTGGCGGGTGGCGTGGCGCTGTCGTCCGGCGTCATCGCTACCGTGTTGTTCTTCCGCGCCACCGACATGGTGCGGAGCGAGCCCAATGCGCTGGCCGCGGTGGAAGCCATGCAGGCGGCTGAACTGCTGTTCGCCACGGTGATCGGCGCGAGTATCCTCGGCGAAGCCTGGCCGCATGGCTATTCGGCGCTTGGCGCGTTGACCATCGTGGTGGGCATTGCGCTGTTCGGTTGGGTGAGTGGACGTTCGGCCGCTGGGCACGATGAGCAAGTGCGTAGCCTGCGCACTGACAGGGGCGCCTGATTTCGTCGTCTGCGCACCGCGGTTCTCACCTTTGGAACTTGCCCCCCAAGCGCCCTCGCGGTAAACACCAAGGTTCGGCATGGCGCCAGGCGCGGCCGTTCTTCCTGGGGAGATATGGAGTGGCAATGAAGCAGCGGCGCGTGGCCTGGATCATGGCGGGGGTACTCATGGGGGCCGCGGTAGCGGCGGGCGCGCAGGAAGCGCCCACGCAACAGCGATTGCGCTGGCAAGCCGATGCGTTGGGTAATCATCGCTATCTGTTGCAGGTGAGCGCACCAGGTACCGCCGTGCACGCGGTGATTCCGTGGCGCCGCCGCGATGCGCACCCCGAGCAGGTGGCCGTGATCGTGGTGGCCCCCAACGGCAAGCAAGTCACCAACGTGGTGCGCGGCACCATGACGCAAGCCCAGGGCGAACTGGTGTTCGAAGCGGCCCAGGCGGGGACGTATGCAGTGTATTACCAACCGTACCTCAGCAAGGGGCGCAGCAATTACCCCACCGTGACCTATCAAGCGCCCACGGACACCGCCGATGCGGCGTGGCTGGGCAAGGTGGGTCATGGCGACGGGGCGTGGCGCAAGCTGCCGCAGGCCACTGTGTTGCGCTACGAAGCCGTCGATGATTTCGACGCCTATACCGACATGGAGCGCACCGCCACGCCGCAGGAACTACAGGCGCTGCTATCGGCACACGCCAGCGAAGCATGGCTGCTGTTTCCAGAAACACGTGCCTATCCCGTGCGCATGTTCGACGCCATTCCAGCACGCTGGGCGCAACGTGGCCCGGGTGGCGCGCTCATCGACCAGGCCGCGCGCGGCCAATACCTGAGCTTTCAGGTAGGCGTTTGGGCGCCGCGTGGCAAGGTCGAGAACCTCAAGGTGAGTTTTGGTGACCTGCTCGGTGAGGGCGGTGAGCGCATTCCGGCCAGCGCCTTCACTTGCTTCAATTTGGGCGGCGTGGATTTTACCGGCAAGCCGTTCACCACGCGCGTGGATGTGGCACAGGGTCGCGTGCAACCGTTGTGGATGGGTTTGGATATTCCCCAGGCTGCCAAACCGGGTGTTTATCGAGGGCAAGTACAGATTTCGGCGGAGGGTGTTGCCACTCAAACCGTTCCGCTCAGCATCACCGTGGGCGCGGAGGAGGCCGTGGCCCACGGCGATGATGATCCGTTCCAACTCACGCGGTTGCGCTGGCTCAACTCCACATTGGCGCAGGACGACAGCTTGGTAAAGCCGTTCACTGCCATCACCGTGGCGGGGGACACGCTGGGTATCTTTGGGCGCGAGCTGCGATTGGATCGCAGTGGCTTGCCGGCGCAGATCACCAGTCGGTTCGACGAGCGCATGACCGGGTTCAGCCGCACGCCACAGGCCATGCTGTCTGGGCCGATGCGTTTGATCGTGCAGGATGCGAACGGCGAGCACGCACTCGATGCATTGGGCAAGCCCCGTGTGGTGCGGGATGGGCCGGCGAAGGTCCATTGGCATGTGGCCGGCAGCGTCGGCCCGTTGCAGGGCGATGTGCAAGCGAGCCTCGAGGCCGACGGCACCCTGGTCTACGCCATCGCCTTGACTGCCACGCGAGCCACTGCCGTGCAGGACATCCGGCTGGAACTCCCGATGCGCAAGGACATGGCGCAGTATCAGCTTGGTCTAGGTCGGCAGGGCGATCGCGCGCCGGCTGATTTCCAGTGGAGCTGGAACGTGGAGAACAACCAGGATGGCGCTTGGATCGGCACCGTCAACGCAGGCTTGGAGTTCCACCTGCGTGACGAACATTACCTGCGACCGCTCAACACCAACTTCTATCATCAGCAACCGCTGCGACTGCCTGTTTCCTGGGCCAACCAGGGGAAGGGCGGCATCCGCTTGCACAGTGGGTCGAACGCTTACGCCGTGCAGGCCTTCAGCGGTCCGCGTCAGGTGCAGCCCGGCGAAACCCTGCGCTACGACGTGGTCATGCGCGTTACGCCGTTCAAGACCATCGACCCGGCCGCCCATTTTTCCGAGCGCTTCTTTCACAAGTACGGCGACCTGGATGCCATCAAGGCCGATGGTGCCAATGTGGTGAACATTCACCATGCGACGCCGATCAATCCATGGATCAATTATCCGTTCCTGGAAGCGCCGGCCATGCGCGCGTACATCGATGCGGCGCACCAGCGCGGCATGCGCGTGAAGATCTACGACACAGTGCGAGAGTTGTCCGATCGCGCGCCTGAGCTGCCCATGCTGGAAAGCCTGGGGCACGAGGTGATCAGCAGCGGCAAGGGCGGTGGCTTTTCCTGGCTTCAGGAGCATCTGGATGGCGACTACATCGCTGCCTGGCACGTTCCGGAAAATCGCGACGCCGCAGTGATCAATGCCGGCCAGAGCCGCTGGCACAACTATTACATCGAGGGCCTGGACTGGCTCGCCCGCAACGTCGGCATCGATGGCCTGTATCTGGACGACGTGGCCTACGACCGCACCACCATGAAGCGGGTGCGCAAGGTGTTGCAGGCGCATCGCCCTGACGCGCTGATCGACTTGCACTCGGCCAGCCAGTTCAACCCGCGCGACGGCTACATCAACAGCGCCTTGCTCTACATGGAGCTGTTCCCGTACCTCGATCGCCTGTGGTTCGGTGAGGAATTCGATTACGAAAAAACCTCACCCAGCTATTGGCTCACCGAACTGTCCGGCATCCCGTATGGCTTGATGGGGGAGATGTTGCAGCACGACGGCAACCCCTGGCGCGGCATGTTGTTCGGTATGACCAACCGCCTGGGTTGGTCGCCCGGTAGCGATCCGCGCGGCTTGTGGAAGGTGTGGGACGCCTTCGGCATCGAGCAGGCGCAGATGATCGGTTGGTGGGTGCACGACACACCGGTCAGGACGGATCGCGACGACGTGCTGGTCACCAGCTACGTGCGCAAGGGCAACAAGACCCTCATCGCGCTGGCCTCCTGGGCGCCCGAGCCGGTGAACGTGAGCTTGCACATCGACTGGAAGGCGCTGGGCCTGAATCCGAACAAGGCCACACTGGCCGCTGACGCCGTGGAGGGATTCCAGCCCGCCGCGCGCTTCAAGGTGGGTGAGCGCATCACTGTGCAGCCCGGCAAGGGCTGGCTGATCGTGGTGGAGTAAGCGCATGCGCAAGTGGTTTGGCCGTGTATGCGTCGGGTTGGCCGTCATGTTGGCGGCTTCCGCCAGCGCGCAGGAGTCACCTGGCGGCGACATCATCCATCTCGCCTTGAGCGATAGCGCCGTAGCGCCGGAGCCGATCACGTTCACCGTATATCTGCCGCCGGGCTATGCGAGTGATGGGGCCCATCATGTGCGTTACCCGGTGCTGTACGCCAACGATGGGCAGGACATGGCGGCGGTAGGCTTGGAGGACACGCTGGCGGCGCTCTATGCGCAACATGCCATCACGCCGGTGATGGTGGTGGCGGTGGACATGCTCAAGGATCGCGCCTCCGGCTACGGCTTGTCCGATCGTTACGCGCGGCGCAGTGTGGTGGGCGATTCGCGCATCGGCCCCATCGGCCTCAAGGCCTACGATTACTCGCGATGGCTGGCCACCGTATTGGTACCCTATATCGACGCGCACTACCGCACGCAAGCGTCGGTAAGGGGGCGCACGATTCTGGGTTGGTCACTGGGCGGCCTCAACGCCTTCAACCTGGGCTGGCAGTACCCGGAGGTGTTTGGCCAGGTGGGCGCGTTTTCGCCATCGTTCTGGCTGGCGGCCGATCGCACGAGCGCCGATGCGGTGGAGAACACCCGCCTGGCGCAAGCCATGCTGCTTCAGGGCAAGCCGCGACGAGGGTTGCGCATGTGGTTTGCGGTGGGCGGCCGGGAAGAAACCAACGATCGCAACGGCAATGGCGTCATCGATGCGGTGGAAGACGTGCAGGACCTGCTGTTTGGCTTTCGCGCGCCGGATGGCTCACAACGCGCTGGTCTGCGCGACCTGGGCTATCTGGTGGACTCGGATGGTGCGCAGCATCCGCATGCCAATGCCGACGTGATGCTCTATCTGTTGAGCGATGGCGAGCACAACCAGGGCAGTTGGAAGCGCATGCTGCCACCCTTTCTGCGCTGGGCGTTTCCCGCGAAGGGCGCCGTAGCCCCCTGACGGTGCCTTCGCGTGGTCAGGGCGCGGATGCGATCGGATCGATCATGAGTTGCTCAACTTTCCGCGCCCGCAAAGGGAGGGTGAGCCGCGATGCGATTGCGGCCATCGGTCTTGGCGCGGTAAAGCGCGATATCGGCGCGAGCGATCAGGTCGTCGGCGGTGTCCAGATGATCCTGCAGACTCGCCACGCCCACGCTGACTGTGGTTTGCACGGTGTTGCCATGGGAGTGCACCTGCAAAGTTTCGATGCGCTGACGGATGCGTTCGCCAATGGACAGTGCATTCTGATGCGTCGCGCCGGGTAGCCCCACCACGAACTCCTCGCCGCCGTAGCGGCCCAGCCAGTCGTCGGGGCGCAGCTCGTCACCGATCGCCTCCGCCACGGCGCGCAGGCAGGCATCGCCCACAGGGTGACCGTAGCGGTCGTTGATCGACTTGAAATGATCCATGTCCAGGAACAGCAGCGTCAGCGGCTCGCGCTGCAAGCGTGCCTCGGTCATGGCGCCGTGCAGACGCTTGAGCAGTGCGCGGCGATTGAGCACGCCGGTGAGCGCGTCGTGATCGGCCAGGTGGTGGGCCATGTCGCGTTCGCGTCGCGCGCGCAGCGAAAGATCGGCCAGGCCGATGGTGATGACGATGCTCGCAAAGGCCATGGTGAAGGGAAAGCCGTACTCCAGCCAGCGCGGCTGATCCAACGAAAGCAACACCTGACTTACGCGCACGAAGGTCAGCAGCACTTGCGGCATCCACGCGATCAGGAAAAACCGCGCCTGCCGCCCATGCCGTAATACCGCCAGCACCACAGTGGCCAGTGCCAGCAGCGAGGAGAGCATGAACCACAGGTTGAACGCGCTGGCCAGCGCGTGCATGCGTTCGGCAAAGGGAAAGCACAGCAGAAAGGCGGCTACCAGAAACGGCCAGCGCATCCAGCCAAGCACACGCGCTGCGCGAGGCGTGATCTGGCGCAGTTCGCAAAATTCGATAATGAAGGAGATCGACAGCGGGGCGCTCAACGCCGCGAACAGCCACGGTGCGTGCGTACCCAGCGGTACGAGCAGCCTTGCCCCGGGCAGTTCGTACATCTCGCCAGTGGTGAGCATTTGATAGATCAGCTGGCACGCGGCGTAGCCGATGAAATACACCAGCACGCGGTCGCGCAACACGATCCATAGGCACAGCGCCGCGAGAATCATGGTGAACTGCACGCTCGCAAACAGCGTGCACAGGCGAACGTGGTTCAGGTCGTCAGTCTGATAGCTCGCCAGGTCGGTGAGCGCGGGGCGGATGGGGCGCGTGAAACTGTCGGCGGCGACTTGCACATAAATGGGTTCGCCCGCGCGAAGATCATGTGGCAAGACATAAGCGAGGTGGTGGCGCGAGAAGCGCGGCGCCGCTTCGATCTGTGCAAACCACAGTTCGCTCGGTCGATACTCCGGGGGCGCATAGATCGTGAGGCGCACGTAACCCGCGTTGGAAAAGCTCAGCACTGGCGAAATGCGTTGCGTCCAGTCGCGGTCGAGCGTGAGGCGATACCAGCGTTGCTCCTCCGCCGCGTTGGGGGTGTAGGGCGCGGTGCTTGGCGTAAACGCGGCATCCATGCGGCCGCTGACCACATCGGCGGGCGAGGGCGTTGGTAGCGCGGCCGGCAAGGCCGCCACGCGCCATTGCGGCTCGGAAGCATTTTCGGGAAACGCGTGCGCCGCCAGTGCGTAGAGCGTGGCAATCAGGCATGCGAAGAACAGCCCCACGGGTGTGCGATACGGCATTCCCCCCCCTCTTATTGTTCCGGCCCCCATTTGCCGGTTCCGATGGCATCCATTCCCCGGGAATGCCCTCGTGTTTTGCGCATTATGTACCACGTTTTCCTGCCTATCCGCGGTGCTACAGCCTGGGAGGACAGGCTGATATGCGAACCAACGTTTGAGTCAATGGTCGCTCCCGTCGCCGGCAAGTTCTATGCTTGCCGCTCCCCGCGGACAGACAATCGTCAAACCATGGCAACGCAGCAAGGGCGCCCCCAGGAGCCCAGCAAGGATTATCGGCCTGCTGGGCCGGGGCTTGAACCGCACGATTACATTCGCCATGGCACCCCGGTGTTCCGTCAGACCAACCTGGCCCTGTTCGCGGCCGGCGTGGCGACGTTTGGCCTGTTGTACTGCACCCAGCCGCTGATGCCCGAGTTCAGCCGGGACTATGGCGTAAGCGCCGCCACGGCCGCGCTGTCGCTGTCGCTCACCACGGGCGTGCTTGCCTTCGCCATGCTGTTTGCCGGCGGGGTGTCCGACGCATGGGGCCGCAAGTCGGTCATGACGGCATCGCTGTTGTCGTCGGCCATCCTGGTGCTGCTGACGGCGCTGGTGCCGGATTGGCACATGCTGCTGATCCTGCGTGCTCTGCTGGGCGTCACGCTGAGCGGCTTGCCTGCCGTGGCCATGACGTACCTCAGCGAGGAGATGCACCCCGATTCCATCGGCCTGGGCATGGGGTTGTATATCAGTGGCAACGCCATTGGCGGCATGGGCGGGCGACTGGTGGCCGGTGTGCTGGCCGATTTCGTGGGCTGGCGCTGGGGCGTGGCGACGGTGGGGTTGATTGGCCTGGTGTCGGGCCTGTTGTTCTGGAGCAGCCTGCCGCCGTCGCGGCACCACGTGAGGCATCCGCTGCACCTGGGGCAGTTACTGGGGCGCTTCCGACTCGCGTTCAGCGATGCCGGCCTGCCGTGGTTGTTCGCGGAGGGCTTCCTGCTGCTGGGCGCCTTCGTCACCGTCTACAACTACATCGGCTACCGCCTGCTCGCGCCGCCGTATGGCTTGAGCCAGGCCGTGGTGGGCGCTATTTTCAGCGTGTATTTGATCGGCACCTTCAGTTCCGCCTGGATGGGGCATCTGGCGGGCAAGCTGGGGCGGCGCAAGGTGCTCTGGACCACATTCGCGCTCATGTTGTTCGGTGTGCTGCTTACCGCATCGCGACCGTTGCCGCTGGTGGTGCTGGGCATTGTCGCGGTGACGTTCGGCTTCTTTGGTGGCCACTCCATTGCCAGCAGTTGGGTGGGGCGCCGCGCGGGCCACGCCAAGGCGCAAGCGTCGTCGATGTACTTGTTCTGCTACTACATGGGCTCCAGCATCGCCGGTGCCACGGGCGGCTTGTTCTACACCGCGCATGGCTGGAACGGGGTGGTGGTGTTCGTGGCGGCGCTGGTCTTGGCCGGGTTGCTGGTCGCGTGGCGCTTGTACCGTTTGCAGCCGTTGCCGGGGCCGCCTTCGCCGGGTACCGAACCCCCCATTCCCCAGTGAGATCGATGATGCAGATTCAATCCATCGACCATCTTGTGCTTACCGTGGCAGACGTTGCCGCCACCTGTGCGTTCTACACGCGCGTGCTGGGCATGCAGGAAATCACCTTTGGCGCAGGGCGCAAGGCGCTGGCCTTCGGCACGCAGAAGCTCAACCTGCACCAGCACGGGCGGGAGTTCGAGCCCAAGGCGTTGCACCCGACGCCGGGCTCGGTCGATCTGTGCCTGATGGCGGCGCAACCGCTGGCCGAGGTAATCGCCCATCTGGAGCGCGAAGGCGTAGCGATCGAAGAAGGCCCCGTTATGCGCACCGGTGCGTGCGGCGCCATCGAGTCGGTGTACTTTCGCGACCCCGACGGCAACCTGATCGAAGTCAGTCGTTACGTGGCGTAATCGCCGCCAATGAAAAGGGCGCGGCAAATGCCGCGCCCTCTTGTCATGCCTTCGGCGATTATTGCGCCTCGGGTTTGAGCATGTCCTTTACTGCGGTGTAGTCGCCATCGTTGGCGGCCGGCGGCAAGCCCAGCAAGTGGGCCATCAAGGGGTACACGTCTACGTTCGGGAACGAGGGAACGGAGGCGCTCTGTCGGAACGCCGGGCCGTGCGCCACGAAAAGCGCCTGCATCTCCGGCGCTTCGTTGTCGTAGCCGTGTTCGCCCAGGCTCAGCTTGCCTTTGCGCTTGGCCACGTAGTCGCTGGTGGAAATGCGCCAGCCCACGTCGGCCAGGCACAGCAACTGCGGCACGCGCGGGTTGCTGCCATAGACCAGGCGTGCGGGCACGCGCGACTTGTCCCAGCAGGTCATGTGCTTCTGCGGCTTTTCCAGTTGCGCCTCGATCTTGGCGAAGTCGTGGCCTTCCTTCGGGTTGATACCGGCCAGCACGCCCATGCTCACGACGTCCACGTTGCGCAGCGACACAAGCTTGTCCAGGTACACGGAGTTCTTCTGCGGCACGGGCGCCATGCCATGGTCGGCGAGCACGATCAGGTTGATGCGATCGAGCAGGCCGCGCTTCTGCAAACCCTGCACCAAGTGCGCAAGCGCAGCGTCGGTTTCGCGCAGGGCCTGATCCACCTGCGGGGTGTCCGGACCGTAGGTGTGGCCCGCGTGGTCCACCTCGTCGAAGTAGAGCGTGAGGAAGCCGGGGCGCTGGTCGGCAGGCATGTCCAGCCAGTTAAGCACCTGGTCAACGCGCTGCATGGGCGTGACGTTTCCATCGTACGTCCTCCAGTAGTCGGGGTGCTTGCCGTGGATGTCCGCTTCCGAGCCAGGCCAGAACATGGTGGCGCTCTTCATGCCGTGTTGGCCGGCGGTTTCCCACAGCGGCATCCCTTCTTCCCACCAGCGGCCATTACCGACGGCGTTGCGATCGCTCAGCGAGAACTTGCCCAACTCAGGATCGGACATCGTGTTGTTGACGATGCCGTGGTGGTCCGGGCGCAGGCCAGTGACGATGGTGTAGTGATTGGGGAACGTCAGCGAGGGAAACGAGGGCTGCATGCCGGCGGTGGCGTGCACACCGTCCTTGGCCAGTTGGGCAAGGGTGGGGCTGAGGCCGCGCTCGATGTAATTGGCGCGATAACCGTCGATGGAAATCAGCAACAGCGGAGCGGGAGCCTGTTTCGCCGGGGCGACGGTGGGCGCCAACGGCGCGGACGCAGGCGGCTGATTGGCGCAGCCCGCTCCGAGTGCCATCAGCGAACAAAGCAGCAGGCGAAACGGTATTTTCATGAGTGGACCCGTACGATGTCTGAAAACCCCATATCTTCGCGTAGTTGTATGACCATTACACGTGCCTTGCGAAATCTGGTGTGGTTGTCGGTGTGTCTCGCGGCCTGCTGGACGGCGCAAGCCGTTGCCCAGCAAGATGCTGCGGCGACACCGGCGGTGATGTCCAGCGTGGCCAAGCCAGCCAAGGCCGCTGTGGTCAAGGCTGTCAACACCAAAGCAGGCAAGCCCGCCTCACGGCCGCCCGTGAGCGCCGTCAAGCCAGGCAAGGTCGAGATGGCGGATGCCAATGGCGCGCATGCGCAACCACGCCTGCAGCCGCGTGCACGTGGCGCATTGAATCAGTACCAGAATGCGGTGACGCCGCCGCCCGTGGACGGTGGCCGCTAGCGCTTCGCTCAGCCCGCGCTGAAGAACAAGTCGCCGCGCGCCACGCGATCTTCCAACGCCAACAGGAAACGCTTGGTCGGCAACCCACCGCCAAAGCCGGTCAGGCTGCCGTTGCTGCCGATCACCCGATGGCAGGGCAACACGATGGGCAAGGGATTGCGGCCGTTGGCCGCGCCCACGGCACGCATGGCTTGTGGCTGGCCCATGCGCCGGGCCAACTCGCCGTAGCTGATGGTGCTGCCGTAGGGAATGCGCGCCAGTTCCTGCCACACCTCCAACTGAAATGGCGTGCCCAACGGGCGTAGTGGCAGTTCGAAATGCTGACGCGTGCCGGCGAAGTATTCCTCCAACTGCTGCGCGGCGAGCACGAGCGGTTCGGTGGCGGCGCGCATCCATCCCGGTTGTGGCCCGCGTTGGTGCCGGCCGCTTTCGAACCAGATCTCGCGCAGCCCGTCATCGTCGGCCACAAGGCGGAGCGTGCCGATGGGCGTGGGCAGTTCGTCGTACCAAAGGCGCGGGCTGGTGGACATCGGCAAACCTTTATTTGGCCGGCGCGGTGTCGGCGGTACTGCGCCAAAGATGTATTACGGCATACGCACGCCAGGGACGCCAGGCCTCGGCCAGCGCCGACAGCGCCTTGGTGCTCAGCTCGCCGCCGTCCACGGCGGCCGCGCGACGCAGGATGAGATCCGCCGCAGGAAACGCATCGGGGTGACTCAGCCCGCGCATGGCCAGGTAATGCGCAGTCCACTCGCCGATACCGGGCAGGGCAACCCAGCGCTCCACGAACTCCGCCAGCGGCTGCTCGCCGCGAAAGTCGATACGACCATCCAGTAGCGCTTGTGCCACACCGCGCACGGTATCGGCACGCGCGCGTGTCAGGCCGACCTCGCGCAGGTCAGCCTCCACCAGAACATCGGGGCCGGGGAACATGCGCTCCAGCCCGGGCAGCGTCGCTTGCGACACCGCTGTGCCGTAGCGCTGCACGATGCGCGACGCCAACGTGCGCGCGGCGGCCACGCTCACTTGCTGCCCAAGAATGGCGCGCACGGCCATCTCGAAACCATCCCAACTGCCGGGCAGGCGCAAGCCGGGGCGCTTGCGCCACAGGGGCTTGAGCACAGGGCTTTGCTTGAGCGTGTCGCCGATGGCTTGCGGGTTGGCATCCAGGTCGAACATGCGGCGCAGCCGGTTCAACACGCCAAGCATCTGGCTGGGTTCGGGGCAATGCAGTTGTAGTTGCAAGGCATGTTCGTCGCCGGGCCACGCGCTCAGTCGCAGCCAACCGGGGGCTTGCGTGCTACCGAACACGCGCGCATAGCTGTGTTCGTCCACGCGCTCCACGCCCGGAAGCGCGCGACCGCGCAGAAACGCCAGCATCGCGTCGAAGTCATAAGGCGGGCGATAGGCGAGTCGCAACGTGATGGCATCCCCCTCGGCTGCGCGCGGCTGGCGGCGCAGCTCGCGCGGCGGTATGCGATTGGCATGCAAAAACGCGGCGTTGAAGCGACGCAGGCTGCGAAAGCCTGACGCCAACGCCACTTCCGTTACTGGCAACGCGGTTTCGGTAAGCAGTTGCTTGGCGAACAACAGGCGGCGCGTGGTGTGCACATTGATCGGCGGGGCACCCAATCGCTCCACGAACACGCGCCGCAACTGGCGCGCGCCCAGGCCCACGCGTTCGGCCATGGCTTCCACCGATAGCTCGTCGAAGACGCCGCTGTCCATCAGCTTGAGGGTGCGTGCCACCACGTGATCGCCGCGCTGCCAGGCGTCGTTGCCCGGAGCCAGCTCAGGGCGGCAGCGCAGGCAGGGACGAAAGCCCGCCGCCTCAGCGGCGGCAGCGCTGCCGTAATAGCGCACGTTCTGCGGCTTGGGCGGCGGCGCGGGGCACACGGGCCGGCAATAGATGCGCGTGCTGGTCACGGCGGTAAAGAACAGGCCGTCGAAGCGGGCATCGCGGCTCAGTCGCGCTTGTTCGCAGCTGCGCTCATCGGGGAGCGTGGGGTTGGCGTGCGTGGAGGCGGAGGGGGATGTCATGCGTGCAGGCTAGCACCGGGCGGCAGTGCGTACTCGCCGTTTTCGGACATCAATACCAAGCGCCCCGCCAGCCCGCGACCCGCGTCGCAAGGATGGCGCGACAGCGCGAAACCAGCTTTTGACGCGCTGCGGTTTGCGGCCGACCGGCTGGCTCGCCACAATCGAGGTTTCCCCACTGGCTGCGATGCTTTCCATGAACGCTCCGACCCGTATCGACACCACGCGCACCATCCGCTCGCCCCGTGGCAGCGAACTGAGCTGCAAGAGCTGGCTCACCGAAGCGCCGTTCCGCATGTTGCAGAACAACCTCGACCCCGAGGTGGCGGAGAACCCGGCCGAGTTGGTGGTCTATGGCGGCATTGGCCGCGCCGCCCGCAATTGGGAGTGCTTCGACGCCATCCTGCGCGCCCTGCGCCAGCTCAACGACGACGAAACCCTGCTCATTCAATCCGGCAAGCCGGTCGGCGTGTTTCCCACGCATCCGGATGCGCCGCGCGTGCTGCTCGCCAATTCCAACCTGGTGCCGGCATGGGCCAACTGGGAGCACTTCAACGAGCTCGATAAGAAGGGCTTGATGATGTACGGCCAGATGACGGCCGGCTCGTGGATCTACATCGGCTCGCAGGGCATCGTGCAGGGCACCTACGAAACCTTTGTCGAGATGGGTCGCCAGCATTACGGCGGCAGCCTCAAGGGCAAGTGGATTCTCACCGCCGGCCTTGGCGGCATGGGCGGCGCGCAGCCGCTGGCGGCGACGCTGGCGGGCGCCTGTTCGCTCAATATCGAGTGTCAGCAGAAGAGCATCGATTTCCGCCTCAAGACCCGCTATGTCGACGAGCAGGCCACCGACCTGGACGACGCGCTGGCGCGCATCGCCAAGTACACCGCCGCTGGCGAAGCCAAGTCGATCGCGTTGCTGGGCAATGCGGCCGACGTGCTGCCCGAGCTGGTGCGTCGCGGCGTGCGTCCCGATGCGGTCACTGACCAGACCAGTGCGCACGATCCGGTCAACGGCTATCTGCCCAGCGGCTGGACGGTGGAGCAGTGGTTCGAGCGTCGCAAGAGCGACCCGGCCGGCACGGCCAAAGCCGCCAAGCAATCCATGAAGCTGCACGTGGAGGCGATGCTCGCCTTCCACGCGCAGGGCATTCCCACGTTCGACTACGGCAACAACATTCGCCAGATGGCCAAGGACGAAGGCTGCGCGAACGCATTCGCGTTCCCGGGTTTCGTGCCGGCTTATGTACGGCCGCTGTTCTGCCGTGGCGTGGGTCCGTTCCGCTGGGTGGCGCTGTCGGGCGATCCGGAGGACATCTACAAGACCGACCAGAAGGTGAAGGAGCTGATTCCCGACGATCCGCACCTGCACCGCTGGCTGGACATGGCCAAGGAGCGCATCAGCTTCCAGGGCCTGCCGGCGCGCATCTGCTGGGTGGGCCTGGGCCTGCGCCACAAGTTGGGCCTGGCGTTCAACGAGATGGTGCGCAAGGGCGAACTCAAGGCGCCGGTGGTGATCGGGCGCGATCATCTGGATTCGGGCTCCGTGGCCAGCCCCAACCGCGAAACCGAAGCCATGCGCGACGGCTCCGATGCCGTGAGCGATTGGCCGTTGCTCAACGCCATGCTCAATGTGGCCGGCGGCGCCACCTGGGTGTCGCTGCATCATGGTGGCGGTGTGGGCATGGGTTACTCGCAGCACTCGGGCGTGGTGATCGTGTGCGATGGCAGCGAAGCGGCCGACAAGCGCATTGCCCGCGTGCTGTGGAACGACCCGGGCACCGGCGTGATGCGCCATGCCGACGCCGGCTACGACATCGCCATCGAGTGCGCCAAGGAGCAGGGGCTTAATCTGCCGATGCTCTGAGGGTGCTCTGATTTTGCTCGTCATCCCAGCTATCGCAGGAATGACGAGCAAAATGTCCTCTAAGCAGACCTTCCCCGACGTGTACGCGCCGCGCATGCGGCGCGATGATGCGCGGCCCTATCGCTGGCCGGCCATGGCGCGGCCAGCGAATTGCCACGTGACCATGCGATATTCCTGCCGATCTTTTTCAGCAGGAGCGCAAGAGTCATGATGGAACGCAAATGGATGGGGCGCCGTTGGATGGCGCCGCTGTGTGTCATGGGCGCCTTGGTCGCCGCGCCCGTCGCCGTGATCGCGGCCACCTCGCCCCAGCAGGCGCAGTGGCAGCAAGCGGTGGATACCGCCGTGTCGCACGCTCGCCCCGGTACGCTTGGCGTCGCGGTGCTGGATTTGCGCACCGGCGCAAAGGCCGGCGCCAACGCGCAGCAGGCCTTTCCCATGATGAGCGTGTTCAAGGCACCGGTGGCAGCCGCCGTGCTGGCCCGCGTGGATGCAGGGCGTTTGAAGCTGGACGAATCGGTCACCATCACGCGCGATGAAGTGCAGGGTGGTTCGGCGGTGCCCTCGGTCGGCGCCAAGTTCCAGGGCGAGCGGATGAACTTCACCGTCGAACGCCTGCTACAGGCAGCCGTGAGCGAAAGCGACAACACGGCGGTCAATGCCTTGATCAAATTGATCGGTGGTCCGCAGGAGGTCACTGCGTTTCTGAAAGCGCACGGCATTGAAGGCATGCGCGTGGACCAGGACGAAGCCGGTGTATCCCGTGTGTTCCAGGCGCTCGGTCCGGGCGAGGTCGTGCCCGCAAATGAATCGGACGAGGCCGCCGCGCAGCGCGTGAAGCGCGGCTACCAGGCGTTCCTGGCCGATCCGCGAAACCGCACCAGTCCCGATGCAGCGGTGGACTTCCTGCGCAAGCTCTACACGCATGCCCTGCTGTCGGATGCGTCCACCAACCATTTGCTTGCGCTGATGCGGGCACAGGTGATTCCCAACCGCTTGCGAGCGGGCGCACCGGCCGGCGTTGTGGTCGCCGACAAAACCGGTACCTCCTACACCTGGCAAGGCCGCACGGCGGCCTATAACGACATGGCCCTGCTGACTTGGCCGGACGGACGCACGGTGATCGTGGCGGCTTTCCTCCAGGACTCGCCGGCCAAGCCCGCCGAGCGCGACGCCTTGTTCGCCGAGCTGGCTCGCGCCGTGTCGGCTGGGGTAGCGCACTAAGATCCTGTTCGCGGTCTCCGCGTAGCCCGCGAACAGGCACTAGGCCAGCAACAGACGCGTGGCCAGGTAACTGGCGGCACTTTCGTGGCGGGCGCATGATGCGTCCACCCTGGCTACGGAGCATGTGCGATGCCGATCGAGCTGAAGCTGTTGGGTTGGTCGACCCTGTTGGGCCTGGTGTATGTCATGGTGGCCGCCACGTTGATGACCCAGCAGCGCGGGTTGGCGTGGAATGCCAGCAACCGGGAAGGCGAGGCGAGGGCGCTTACTGGTGCCGCCGGGCGCGCCGAGCGTGCCAGCCGGAATCTGTTGGAGACCTTCGTGTTCTTCGTCGCCGCCGTGCTGACGGTGGTACTGGCCCAACGAACCAATAGCGTCACCGCGCTGGGTGTCCAGCTGTACTTCTGGGCGCGGGTGATCTACTTGCCGGTCTATCTGGTGGGCGTGCCATACCTGCGAACCCTGGTTTGGGCGGTGTCGCTGGCGGGCATCCTGATGGTGTGGTCGGCGTTGCTGTAATGCGAGGCGTGCACGCCTCGCCGGCACGGGCGTCGGGTCATCGGCACGCCCGACGGTGCGCAAGCATCACCTTGTCGTCATGTGGGGCTTCCCTACGATGCGGCGGAGGCGGGGGGCGAAGCCCCGCTGCGCCGTGTCGAAAACTTGTCTCGTGTCATAATGTTGACGTCGAAAGCTTGACGATGCGTTCGGAACAGGGTGTCAGTCGAGTGTGTGAAGTAGTTGTGTAGTTCTTTCGTTTTCAGTGAGTTGGCCTGAGGTCTTGGCCCGTGAGTCAGCATCGGTATGCGCAAGCGGCGATGCGTGACCACTATGCAGTCCCGGGGCAATCGCACCGGGCCGTCGGCAAGGGGCCGATGGTTTCTCACTGAAAACTGGAGAACATTATGAATACGCAATTCGTACGCACCGGCTCGCTGACTGAACTGAGCAGCTACCCCCAATGGGCGCAAGCGATGGTTGAGGCCTGTGAACCCGCCCGCCGCAGCGTTCGAGAGCATGCCATGTGGGACTTGATGAGCGAGGGACGCATTGATCCGGCCACCATGCGCAACTTCATGGTCGGCACCTGGTCGCTCATCGAGCGCTTTCCTTCGTTCATGGCACAGAACCTGATGAAGACGCAGTACGGGCGCAGCGAGGGCGACAACCTGGCTCGTCGCTGGCTGGTGCGCAACATCCGCGTGGAACAGAACCATGCCGAATACTGGCTGGACTGGGCCGATGGTGCCGGCGTGCCGCGTCGGATCGTGCTGGAAGGAACGCCGCCGCGGGGAACTCAGATGGCGGCCGAATGGTGCCATGAGGTGTGCGGCAAGGACTCCCTTGCTGCGGGCATGGCCGCCACCAACTACGCCATCGAGGGTGTGACTGGTGAGTGGTCACAAAAGGTGTACGACAGCGTGGCATACGCCGAGAGCCTTTCGCCCACGGGGCGTAAGGCGACCCTGCGTTGGCTACAGTTGCACGCCGCCTATGACGATACCCACCCATGGGAGGCGCTTGAAATTGTCTGTACCCTGATGGGCAACCACCCCGCTCCGGAAGACGTGGAGCACGTGAGGGAGTGCATCGAGCGCAGCTATATCAGCCTGCATTACGGGCTGGAGCGCTGCCTGATGCCCTCGGCCGCGGAGACGGTGGAAGACCAAGCGGCGTAACCGAAGAGATCTCGCCGTCGACAGTGTGACGGGACGAGATGTAGCTTTATGAAGTGGTCATGTAAAAGGGACGCCATGGATTTGATCCGTAGCACCTCTCTAGGACCGCTGTCCCGTCGCTTGAGGCCACTGGCCTACGGGCTGGTGGCCGTTATCGGCCTCATTCTCTTTTTGACCTGGTTTGCCCTTCAAGTCCAGGTGACTCTCGCCGGTTTCCTCAACGGCGAGAGCATTTGGAGCAAGGCGCAGAAGCAGGCGGTGATCGACCTTACCGTCTACGCCGAAACCGGCAACGAAGACCGCCTGCGGGCATACCGCGACAACTTCGGGCTGCTGGCCTCCGATGGCTGGGCGCGTGACCAGATCGCCTCGGGCTCGTACGACCCCGCCGCGATCGACCAGGCGTTCCGGCGCGGCAAGATTCTCCCCGATGCCAAGTCCGGCATGATTTTCATGCTGGGCTGCTGTACCCAGGTGCCGCACATGCGCGAGGCCGTGCAGGCGTGGCGCGCGGCCGATGGCCCGCTGAAGCGGTTGGACGTGATCGCGGCAGAGTTGGAGCGCACGCGTGCCCAGGGGGCGCCCAGTGCGGATACCGTGACCCGGCAGCTGGCCGCCATCAATGCCATCAACGATGAGCTGGAGCCGCTCACCAAGCAATTCTCGCTGGAGGTGGCCGAGGGAGCCATCTGGCTGGGACAGGTATTGTTCGCCGGCGTGTTCCTGGCAGCGTGCCTCGCCTCGTTGATCTGGCTGCGCATGGCGCAGCGCGTGCTCACGCGTATTCGTGGCACCGAGGAACGCTACAGTTTGCTGTTCGACAGCGCCGCCGATGCGATCGTGATGGTGGACGAGGCGAGCGGGGAAGTGCTCGGCGCCAATCGCACCACCTTGCAGTGGACCGGGCGAACCCTCGACGCCCTGCATGACACGCAGCTTTCGGAGCTTTTCACGCCCGTGCTGCATCGCGCCGATGGTGCGGTTACCGGCGAGTTGCACGGCGCCTCCGGCGAGCGACGGCCGGTGGAAATGCGCAGCAGCATGGCCCAATGGGGTACGCGCAGCGTGCGGCAGTTAATCCTGCGCGACGTGACCGAGCGCGTGAACCTCGAACAGCAGCGACGCATTGCCTCCGAGGCGCTGTCCGGCATTGCCGAGGGCGTCATCATCGCCGATGCCGATCGGCGCGTAACCCGCGTCAACGCAGCGCACGTCCGCATGACCGGCTATACCGCGCAGGCCCTGCACGGGGTGCGCTTCGACGACCTGCGCAGCCAGCCGGATGGATTGCCCTTGCCCAATACGGTGTGGGAGACCATCGAGGAGGATGGCAACTGGGTAGGCGAAGTGCGCACTCGTCGCAATGACGGCACCAGCTACCCGGAGCTGCTCAGCATCAGCGCCATCCGCAACCCGGATGGGCAGGTGCAGCACTACGTGGCTGTGATCAACAACATCAGCGCCACCAAGGCCAACGAGCAGCGCCTGCAATACCTGGCTGCACACGATCCACTCACAGGCCTGACCAATCGCGCCGAGTTCGAGCGCCGCTGCGTGCAGTCGCTGGCCAAGGCCGAGCGCGAGCGCGGCATGATCTCGGTGCTCTTCATCGACCTGGATGCCTTCAAGGCGGTCAACGACAGCTACACGCACGCCATCGGCGACCACCTGCTGGTCAAGGTGGCCGAGCGCATCGTGTACGAACTGGGCGATCGCGGCCTGGCCGGACGCATTGGCGGTGACGAATTCACCGTGTTGCTCAGTGACTTGTATTCGCGCGAACAGGCCAGCGCCATTGCCGGCCGGTTGCTTACCGCGCTCGCCGCGCCGGTGGTGGTGGGCGAGTACGAAGTAGCGTTGAGCGCGAGCATCGGCATTGCCTGCTACCCGCTGGATGGCACCGACGTACCCACCCTCATCACCAACGCCGACGCCGCCATGTACGCGGCCAAGACCGAGGAGCGCAATGCGTTCCGCTTCTACTCACCGCGCATGCAGGCGGATGCGCGCCGACGCATCGCGCTGGCCTCCGAGTTGCGCAAGGCGCTGGCCGAGAACGAGTTCCACCTGGTGTTCCAGCCCTCGGTGGAAATGCGCAGCGGGCGGATCGTCGCCGTGGAGGCGTTGCTTCGCTGGCACCATCCCAAGCGTGGCTTGATATCGCCGGCGGAGTTCATCCCGATGGCGGAAAAGCTCGGCTTGATCCGGCGCATCGATCAGTGGGTACTGCAAGCGGCCTGCACGCAAATGCAGCAATGGGATCGCGACGGCGTGCCGCAGCTGCGCATGGCGGTAAACGTGTCCGCTCACTGGTTCGGCCAGGCCAACTTTGTCGACGACATCCGCTCGCTGCTGGAATCGCGGCGCCTGGCACCCGAGCGCCTGATGCTGGAAATCACCGAGGGCGCCATCCTGCGCCTCGGTGAGGAAATGGAGCGTACGTTGCTGTCCCTGCATGCGCTGGGCGTGGGCGTGGCGATCGACGACTTCGGCACGGGGTACTCGTCCATGAGTTACCTCAAGTTGCGCGCCATTGCATTCCTCAAGATCGACCAGAGCTTCGTGGCCGGCCTGCCCGATGACGAAAGCGATGGCGCCATTGTGGAAGCCATGCTCATCCTGTGCCGCCGGCTAGGCATCAGCCCCATTGCCGAAGGCATCGAGACGGAAGAGCAACACCGCTGGCTGCTGCGCGCCGGCTGCGTGGAGGGCCAGGGTTATCTCTATTCGCGCCCGGTGGAGCCCGAGAAGATCGTGGAGCTGGTGGGTTCCGGTCGCCGCGCGGTCGGCACCCACCTGCGCCTGGTGCCGCCAGAATCCATCTGATGGCGGGCTGCACCCGGCGCGCTTGCCTGGGTCAATGCAGCTGCACGCTTACCACCGTTTCCTCGGGGCGATAGAGCGCGGGGAATTGCTGTTTGAGATGGGCCACCTTGGGGGCGTCGTTGAACACGATGTACGGTTCGTTAGGGTGCCGCTGCGCGTAATCCTGGTGATAGGCCTCGGCCACGTAGAAGCCTTTCAAGGGCACCACCTGCGTCACGATGGGGTCGCTGAACGCATGAGCGGCGGTGAGCTGCGCGATATAGGCGCTGGCCACGCGCTTCTGGTCATCGTTGGTATAGAAAATGGCGCCGCGATACTGCGTGCCCACATCCGGGCCCTGGCGGTTGAGTTCGGTGGGGTCGGTGGCGACGGAGAAATAGATCTTCAGCAGTTGGCCATAGCTGATCTTCGCGGGGTCGAACAGGATCTTCACCGACTCGGCGTGCCCGGTGTCGCCATCGCTCACGCGTTCGTACTGCGCGGTGCGGGCATCGCCGCCGGCGTAGCCGGCCCATACCTTGCGTACGCCTTTGACGTGCTCGAACACCGATTGCATGCCCCAGAAGCAGCCGCCTGCGAGCACGGCGGTTTGCTCGCTCTGGGCCGGTGCAGCGTCAGCGGCGGGGTCGGGCAGGGTGGTGGGGCCGCTGCCTGCGGAAGCCAGGCTGCAGGCGCTCAAGGTGCTCAGCGCAACAAGGGCGGTAAACAGGGCGCAATGGCGGATACGCATGGATGCAACTCCATCGGTCGATGGCGGCGCAAAAGGTGCGCCGCCGGTGGTCGCGGGGTCGGGTGACCCCGCTGACACCTGACTATTCGCCTGAGGCCGGCGCCCGGTTACCTCCATGGTGGCACCATGACTTGCGGCAAGTGCGAAAGCCACGCCAAAGGAGTGTTATGGTGCCCCCTTCGCACAACCTTGCGACCCATGACGCACGCAATCGATCTTGATGCCTACCTGGCGCGCATAGGCTACCGAGGCTCGCTAGAGCCCACCATCGATACCTTGCGTGCGCTCACGACAGCGCATGTGGCGGCCATTCCTTTCGAGAACCTCGACCCTTTGCTGCGCGAGCCGGTGTCGATCGATTCGTCGGCCGTGGAACGCAAGCTGGTGCAGGCGGGGCGTGGCGGTTATTGCTTTGAGCAGAATCGCCTGTTGATGGATGTGTTGCGCGCACTCGGCTACACGGTGAACGGACTGATCGCCCGTGTGTTGTGGATGAAGCCGGAGGATGCCGAAGTGGCACAGTCGCACATGCTGTTGCGCGTGCTGCTGGGTGGCGAGCCTTGGCTGGTCGATGTGGGTTTCGGCAGCATGGCGCTGAGCGGCGCGCTGCGCTTGGTGGCCGATGCACCGCAGGCCACCGGCAACGAGCCGTTCCGCTTGCTGGAAGCGGCGGGGCAATGGCGCATGCAGGCCCAGGTGCGGGGAGAATGGAAAACCCTTTACCGCTTCGATCTGCAGCCACGCGAGCCGATTGACTATGTGGTCGCCAACCACTTTACCTCGACCTTTCCTGAATCCCATTTTCTGCACAGCCTGATCGCGGCGCGCACGCTGCCCGATCGGCGCCTGGGCCTGCGCAACCGCGAGTTCGTGGTGCATCTCACCGGCGGCGAATCGGTGCGGCGCGTGTTGGGCGGGGCGGAGGAGATCAAGCAGGTATTGCGCGAGGCGTTCGGTATCCGTCTGCCGGAGCATCCGCAGCTGGATCAAGTGCTCGCACAGTTGCCGGAGCCTGGCTGAGCGCAGGCTCTGTGGTGACCGCATTCAGGTCGCTGCGTTCACGTAGATCGTGAAGTCTTCCAATTGCACCACCTGGCCTGCGTGGATCTTGCAGGTCTTGCGTAACTCCTGCTCGCCGTCCACGGATACCGCGCCGCTGGCGACGATGGCCTTGCCCGCGCCACCGCTGTCACACAGCCCGACCAGCTTGAGCAGCTGGTTGAGTTCCACGTAGTCGCGGTCCAGTTCAAAATCGATTTCTTGCATGGTGGTTAGTCGTCGGTGTCGTCGGAGTCGTCAAAAGCGCTTTCGGGCAGGGCGAAGAAGACAAAGAACGGCTTGCCTTCCTCCTGCCAGAAATCGACGGTGTCTTCGAGAATATCGAGCAGGGTCTCGAAATCGTCCTCGTTGGCTTCACGCATCAGGTCGGCGTGATCCAGCAGCAGGGTCACGCCCGGCGCCTTGAGCCAGGAGAGATCCCGCAGGCTGTCGGCCAGGGCATCCCAGTTGCGGCCGAAGTCGCCGGGCAGGCGCAGGGCCGGCGTGAGGCGATCGAACAGCAGCTCGCGATTGGTGTAGCCATCCAGGCTGGCGCGGCACACGGCGAGCCCTTCCATGCCGGCGGCATCGCCGAGCGGGTCGAGATCTTCGGAAGTGACGAAAAAGATGCCGCTGTCTTCGGCATCGTTGAAATCCAGGTCGAAGCTGGCGTTCATGGGGTTACCTCGAACTGGCGAAACGTACGGTAATGGTCATCGGAGTAGTAGTAGATCCGGGGCGGCGTGCCGCCGGTGATGATGCGTCGCGCGCCGCGGTAGTCGAGCCCGGGCGTGTCCACGGTGTATTCGTGGTAATAGCCCTCGGCCATCGCGGGCAGGCGACCTTCGCGATTCTGGAACACCACGCCGTCCTGCCGATGCGCGAACGGCCCGCCATGGGCAATGCGCGCGAGGGTATCGGCCGCTTCGGGCGGAAGGAACGATGGCAGGGTCGACGATGCGGCGCTGGCCGTGGCGTGCGGTGCGGCCACGCCGGAATGCGGCGGCGATGGCTCGGAGGTATGACGCCCCCAGAGCACGGCGGCGACCACCAGCACGATCAGCAACAGGAAAGGTTTGAGGGCGCGCATGGTTAGGTTCCGGTGGATGGGCGCGAGTGTAGGGCTTCCGAGGCAAAGAGTACGTAGCGGCGTGTCAGCCGGCTGCATCCACGCGCTGTTGCAGCGTCATGGCGGCGGCGGGGTTGCGCTCCTTGGCGCTGCTGATGAAGTACACGAACACATCGCGGGCCGCGCCGGCCGCTTGCGGCGGGGCGACATGCGGCAACTCGGCCGGGTCCTCGCCGTCGGCCCATTGGCGCGCCAGCGTGCTCCAGTGGTTCAGCTCCGCCACGTCGTAACCCGTGTCGATGTGCGATTGGCTGCGCATCAGGCGGGCATAGGCAAAATCGCCCGTGAGGTCGGCCAGCGACGGGTATTGCGGGGAATCGGTGAACACGGTGGGGACGCGGTAGCGGCGAGCGAGCGCCACGTAGCGCTCGTCCAGAAAGCTGCGGTGACGCACTTCCAACACGTGGCGCATCGGTTGCCCGTTGAGTTCGCGTGGCAGCAGATCCAGGAACGCCGCCAGGTCATCCGCATCGAACGGGCGCGATGGCGGCAACTGCCAAAGCACCGGCCCCAGCCGCTCGCCGAACTCGGCCAGGCCACCAAAAACGAAGCCATCGATGCCGCGCGCGGTATCGGCCAGGCGCTTGCCTTCGGTGATGTAGCGCGGCGCCTTGAGCGAAAACACGAAGCCTTCCGGCGTTTCCGCCGCCCACTTGGCGTAGGTGGCGGGCTTTTGCGCGCCGTAGAAGGTGCCGTTGATCTCGATGGCGCGCAGGTGGCGGCTGGCGAATTCCAGTTCGCGACGCTGCACCAGCCCGGACGGATAAAAGTTGTTGCGCCAGGGCGCGAAATTCCAGCCGCCGATACCCGTGCGCACGCGCGACGCGGTGCCTTGCGGGGCTGTGTTGGCAAACAAGTCGTTGAGCATCGGGGACTCCCTGCGGGGGCGGCATCATGCCACGACGGGCTCAATCCAGCGGCACGTGGTTCGGGTAAGGGCCTCGTGCGGCCATGAACGCGGTAGGCGTCATGCCGGCGAACTCGCGAAACTCGTGGATGAGGTGGGCCTGGTCGCCATAGCCGCCATCGGCCGCCACGCGGCTCCAGTCCACGCTGGCGCAGTGGTAGGCGGTGTCCGCGACGAGGCGGAAGCGCAGCAGTCGCGCGTAGCGCTTGGGCCCCATGCCGACCTGCCGCCGGAACAGGCGGCCAAAGCGATAATCGGACAGGCCTGTGTAGCGCACCAGGCTGGCGATGCGTGCCACCTGCGGCGCCCGCTCCAGTTCCGCCAGTGCGTAACGCACCTCCGGGGCCAATTGTGGAGTGTGCAAGCGCGTGCGCAGCCATTGTTCCAGCACGGCCAGGCGTTGCGCGGCGTTCGGCGTGTGGAGCAGTTGCTCGCGCAGGCTTCGCGCGCAGGCGCCAAAGATGTCCTCCAGGCCCACATCGCGCTCCACCAGCGCGGTGTGATCCTCGCCCGTGAGCGCGTGTGCCCCGCCCGGGTGGAACACCACGCCCATCACGCGAACCTGCTCAGCGGTGTCGATGATCTGGCTGCGCAGGCAGGGGCCGCCGATGACCGAGGCGGCAGACCGCACGCAGCGCCGCTCGCTGTCATCGGAGTACACCCGGGTTTCGTCTTCGTGGAGGTTGATGATCAGCCCGGCGCCCGGGCCAGGCAGCACGCGCTCGAAATGATGGCCGGGCGGCGGCATATCCCAGTCCCACAGGCGTGAGACCAGGGCATCGAGGGGCGGCGCAGGTGTGGCGACCAGGTATCCCATGGGCGGGCTCCGGGGAACCTCCCGAGTTTACGGCCCGCGTGCGCGCCTTGTCAGGTCTTGTCGCCCGGCATGATGGTGGGCGTGCCATTGTTGCTGCCGCCATCGCTGCGCTCGGGGCGCATGGTGCGTACCACCATGTCCTGCGGCGTGGTGAGCGGCAAGCTGGCGGTGCGCAGCTTCTCGATCACCTCGAAAAGCAGGTCGCTCTTCACGTTGCCTGCGTCGCGCGGATTGCCCACGTAGGCGGTGCATACGAACAGCAGGGAGCCGCTGTCGATGCTGTCCAGCTGCACGTTGGGCGAGGGTGTGTTCAGCGTGCCGGGGTGATTGCGCAGGATGTCCAGCACGATCTGGCGAACCTTGGTGGCATCGGTGCTCAGCGGCATCGGCAGGCGGATCTGCACGCGGCCCATGGCGTTGGCCAGCGTCACGTTGCGCACGTTCTGCGTGATCAACTGCGAGTTGGGCACGATCATCGTGGAGCGGTCGCTTAGCTGGATTTCGGTGGCGCGCACGTTGATACGGCGGATATCGCCCTCCACGCCGCTGATGCTGACCCAGTCGCCCACCTTCACCGGTCGCTCGGCAAGCAGGATCAGGCCGGAGATAAAGTTCTGCACGATGGCCTGCAAGCCAAAGCCGATACCGACGGACAACGCGCTGGCCACCCAGGCGATGCTCTGCACATCCACCTTGAGCGCGCCCAGCACCAGCACGAACACCAGCACACCACCCACGTAGCCCAGCAGGGTGACGATCGAGGTCTGCATGCCCACGTCCAGCGAGGTCTTGGGCAGCAGTTGCTTGCTCAGCCAGCGCTTGACCAGGCGCACCACGATCGCGCCCACCAACAGCACCAGCAGCGCATTGAAGATGTTGGTGGGGTTGATGGTGAGGCTGCCCAGCGAGCGGCCGGCGAACATCCGCGTGCCGCGATCCACCAGCTCCGACGGGCCGGCGCCGTAGGGCGCGAGGATCAACGGCACGGCAAGCAGCAGCAGGAAGGCGCGACCCACGCCGGAGAGCACGGTAGCGGCTTGCTCCAGGCGCGCCGGGGCAACGCCAAACGTTTCCTGCATGCGCGTGCCGGTGCGCGACTCAGGCGATAGCAGCGATTCGCACAGGTCGTTGATCAGGTGCATGAACAGGTACAGCGCGGCGATAAGGAAGCCCGCGCTCAGCATCTGCCGGGCCATGAAAAAGCCGAACGCGATGTAGCCGGTGAATACCGAGACCAGCGTGAGCAAGGTGCTGACGAACGCGCCGGCCACCAGCAGGCCCACCCACAACGGTCGCTCGGCCGGCGTGTGGCCGCTGGCGATGAGGGCGCGGCGCGCACGCCCCATGCGAACCAGGGCGGCGCCCACCAACACGCCGATCAGCGTGGCGGCCAGGGCATTGGCGGCCATCGCCGTGGCGAGGCTTGCGCCGATGTAGCCGGTGATGCGCTCGATGATCGCCAGCAGCAAGGCGCTGTAGGCAAGCAGGGTGGGAAACACCCGCAAGCGTTTGGCGAGGTCGTCGGAAATGGGTGGCAGGCGCCAGGAAGGGCGCTTGACGCTCAGCAGCGCGCGGCCGAGCCCAGCCAGGATGGCCACGAAGAACACCACCCGCACCATGGGCAGCATCAGCTCGTCCAGGTCCGGGTCGAACACGCAATGCCAGTTGATGCCCAGGTAGATCAGCCACGCCGCCACGCCATAAGTCAGCGCGGTGCCCAGGGTGATCAGCAAGGCCATGGCACTGCGGCGCAGGTGGCCGGAGGGCAGGTACTTGCTGGCCAGATCCAGCATCTGGTGCTCCAGCAAACGGCGCCCCACGGCGAACAAGGCGATGGCCGAGAGCAGGCAGGCGATCAGCGGAACGCGATTGCCAGGCTGCCACGCCTGCGCGAGCGCGCCCTTGATCGAGGTGCCCAAGGTGCCGAGGTTGGCGTTGTCGTCCGGTAGGCTCTGGCCCAGGCGCTCCCAGAACGCCAGGCTCAAGGGCGAGGCAGTGCGCTGGCTGATCTGCGCCTGGAACAGGTCGCGGCGCAGGCTGGCGATCTGCGTGATGAGCTGCACGCTCTCCAGGCTCAACGACTTGGACTGGGTGATCTGGCCCGTCAGGTCGGTTTTGTCTTTGTTGAGCTGCTTGCGTTGGCTGGCGACTTCCGGCGCTTCGGCTGGTGCGCCCTTCTCGGGCGCGGGCCCGAGCACATCGAGCTTGGCCTTCAGCGTATCGGCCTGCGGAGTCAGGCTGGCCGTGAGGGCGTCGGCCTGCTGCTGCACGGCTTGCGCCTTGGCGCGTGCATCGGACAGCAGCGCATCGGTGAGCTTGCTGCGGTCGGTCAGCGATTGCTTGATGTCGTCCAGTTGCGCGCTGAGCTGATCAGGCGTGGCCAGCTTGGTCTGGGGAATCTGCGCGGCATCTTGCGCGTTGTTGGCGCTTTGGCCGTTCTGTGCCCACGTGGGGGCGATGCCGGTGAAGGCGAGCAGCAGGATCAGCAGCAGACGGGACAGGGTAGGCATGGCGGCATGATCCGGGGGCGTTCCGGAGCGGTCAATGAATAAATGCCTTGACGCCCTGTTCAGCCCGCCGCTTTCACGCTTTCGCCATGACCGCTGCAGCCACGCACTACGAAGCTCCGCCATGGGATGGCGACACCGCCAAGGCACGCGCGCTGCAACAGGTGCTGGCGGCGCAGGTGCGGTTGGTGGACGAGCATCCGCCGCTGCCTTACGTGGCCGGCATCGATGTGGGTTTCGAGGACAACGGCGCGGTGACGCGCGCGGCGGCGGTGCTGCTGGATGCGCAAACCATGGAGCCGGTGGCCGAAACCGTGGCGCGCCTGCCCACGCGCATGCCGTACATCCCGGGCTTGTTGTCGTTCCGCGAATTGCCTGCGGCGTTGCTGGCGCTGGAGCAATTGCCGCGCACGCCGGATCTGGTGTTCGTGGATGGCCACGGCGTGGCGCATCCGCGTGGCTTGGGTATTGCCGCGCACCTGGGTGTGGTGACGGGCCTGCCGGCCATTGGCGTTGCCAAGTCGATCCTGGTGGGGACGCATGCACCGCTGGGTTCGCATCGCGGCGAGCGCGTGCCGCTGGTCTACAAGGGCAAGGACGTGGGCTGGGTGTTGCGCAGCAAGGACCGCACGCGGCCGCTGATCGTATCGCCCGGACACCGCGTGAGCATGGCGAGCGCACCGGAGCTGGTGCTGGCGTATTGCACGCGCTATCGCTTGCCCGAGCCGACGCGCCTGGCGGATCGCCTGGCTTCGCGTCGCGATCGGCACATGCGTGAGCCGCGTCGCCCGTGAAGGCTCAGGCGTCGATGCTGAGCTGCGGTGCAGGCACCAGGCGGTAGCCGAACGCGGCTGCCAGCTGGCCGATCGCGGCCAAGGTCACCGGGTCGCCAGGCGGGCTCGCGGGAGGCTCGCCCTGCCCCACGCGCCAGCGTGAGCGCTGATGCGGCAACAAGCGGCATGCGGCCAGCCCGCGTTGCTCCAGTTCGCGCAGAAAGCGGTACACCGTGCCCAGGCTGGTGCCTGGCTCCCGGGTACGCGCCCGACGCAGCACTTCCACCGCGTCGGGTTCGTCGGTGGCCTCGCACAGCACCTGCCAGATCGCCACGCGCGGCGCCGTGACCCGCCAGCCGGCGCGCGCCAGCATGTCGCGGGCGTCGGCGGGCAGGGTCGGGCTGTTACTCACCTTTGCGGCCCTTGGCGATGTCATCGGCGGCGCGGCGGATGATGTCGCCGATGCGCTTGACCTCGGCCGCATCCCACGGGCCGCCGTGCATGAACAACGCACGCTTGAGGTTATGCATGGCTTCGCGCAGCGCCATGGGGGCCGCGGCGCGGGCGAACATCTTGGCGGTCTGCTCCATGCGCGACATCACCGCATCCACGGACTCCTTGTTCTCGGCCAGGAATGCCTTGCCTTCCTCGGTGATCGTGTAGAGCTTCTTGCCGTCGTCGGCGCTCACGCTGGCGTGGCCCAGCTCCTCCAGCAGGGTGAGGGTGGGGTAGACCGCGCCGGGGCTGGGCGCATAGGCGCCGTCGAACATCTCCTCGATGGTGCGGATCAGTTCGTAGCCGTGACGGGGCTGCTCGGCGATCAGGGCCAGCAGGATGAGCTTGAGGTCGCCGTGGCCGAACACACGGCCGCCGCGGAAGCGCCCGCCCATGCCGTCCTGACCCTCGTCGTCGCCAAAGCCCCGGCCGAAACCGCGGCCGCGACCACGGCCGAAGCCCATGGCTTCGCGCGCCCAGCCGTGCCGGCCCCAGCCTTCGTGCTCCCAGCCTTCACGGCCGTCGCCGCCGCGGCCGTGGAATTCGCGGCCCCAGCCGCCGGGGCCCCGGCAATCGCCGTCGTGGCGGTGGTGGCGGGCGTGGTGGTGATCAAAGAAATGACGAAATCCCATGACTAACTCCGATATATCGTAAGTAACAGTCTTAAGATATATCTTAATTTTCGTCCGGCGCAAGTGGCCTGGGCCATCGAGGGGCGAAAATCCGGCGCTCGGCTTGAAACCCGGCTTGCCCGCCTTCACGCCTACGTTGTTAGATCTAACGTTTGCCCAAGGACGATTCCCCATGGTGTTTCGTTGGTTCGAGTCGCTGATCGACGCCTTCAAGGACCCCGTCGACGGCATGCCACCCCAATCGGTGTGGCGCTTCTACGTGTTCTACCTGCGCCAGGTATGGCCGGTGTTCGCCGCCACCATCGTGGTGGGCTTTGGCGTGGCCATCGTCGAGGTGTCGCTGTTCGGCTTCATCGGCAGCATCGTGGACATGGCCAAGGGCACGCCCGCGGCCGACTTCTTCCACCAGCATGGCCATCAACTGCTGTGGATGGGCTTGGTGGCGCTGGTCGCGCGACCGGTGCTGATCGGCCTGCACGACCTGCTGGTGAACCAGGCGATCGTGCCCAACCTCACCAATCGTATTCGCTGGCAGAACCATCGCTACGTCATTCGCCAGAGCCTGGGTTTCTTCCAGAACGATTACGCCGGGCGCATCGCCAACCGCATCATGCAGACCTCCGGCGCGCTGCGTGAGTCGGCGGTGCAGATCGTGGATGCCATCTGGTACGTGGCGATCTACACCGGCAGCGCCATCGTGATGTTCGCCCAGGCCGATTTCTGGCTGGCCCTGCCGCTGGTGCTGTGGCTGGTGGCCTACGTGCTCACGCTGGCGTACTTCGTGCCGCGCACCAAGGAGCGCTCCTGGCGCCAGTCCGAGGCGCGTTCGCGCCTGATGGGGCGCATCGTGGACGGCTACAGCAACATCCTCACGCTCAAGCTGTTCGCACACACCCAGCGCGAGGAGGCCTACGTGGCCGACGCCATGGGCGAACAGATCACGCGCATGCGCGCCATGACGCGCCTGACCACGGCGATGGACGCCACCATCACCACGCTCAACGGTTTTCTCATCGTCGGCACCTCGGGCCTGGCGATCTGGCTGTGGAGCCAGGGTCGGGTCACGGTGGGCGCGATTGCGTTGTGCACGGGCCTGGTCATTCGCATCAATAACATGTCCGGCTGGATCATGTGGGTGATCAACGGCATCTTCGAAAACGTGGGCACGGTGCAGGACGGCATCGAGACCATTTCGCGCCCGCGCACCGTGCAGGACGCGGAAGGCGCCATGCCGCTGGAAGTGACCGAAGGCGCGGTGCGCTTTGAAGACATCCACTTTCACTACGGCAAGCAGGGCGGCGTGATGGCCGGCCTGGACCTGGCCGTGCGCGGCGGTGAGAAGATCGGCGTGGTGGGTCCCTCCGGCGCGGGCAAATCGACCCTGGTGAACGTGTTGCTGCGCCTGTACGACCTGGAGGGCGGTCGCATCCTTATCGACGGTCAGGACGTGGCGCGCGTCACCCAGGAAAGCCTGCGCGCGCAGATTGGCGTGGTCACGCAGGACACCTCGCTGCTGCATCGTTCCATTCGCGACAACCTGCTCTACGGCCGCCCGGACGCCACCGAAGCGCAGTTGCAGGAAGCCGTGCGCAAGGCGCGCGCGGAAGAGTTCATTCCGCAGTTGGTGGATGGCGAAGGTCGCTGGGGCTATGACGCCCACGTCGGCGAGCGCGGCGTCAAGCTCAGCGGCGGCCAGCGTCAGCGCATCGCCATTGCGCGCGTGTTGCTGAAGGATGCGCCCATCCTGATCCTGGACGAAGCCACCTCGGCGCTGGATTCGGAAGCGGAGGCCGCTATCCAGGACAGCCTGGAGCTGCTCATGCGCGGCAAGACGGTGATCGCCATTGCGCACCGCCTGTCCACCATCGCCCGCATGGATCGCCTGGTGGTGATGGACAAGGGGCGCATCGTGGAAAGCGGCACGCATGCCGAACTGATCGCCCAGGGCGGGCTTTACGCACGCTTGTGGCAGCGGCAGACCGGCGGTTTCGTGGCGGCCGAAGATCCGGCCGAGGATGGTGCGTTGGCCTAGCGATGCGCTGCTTTATTCAGTGCGTTTCTGACGCACGATGCTGCGCGAATCGCCTCTGTCGCACGCGCCCTGCGAGCGACAGCGGTGGTTTGGCTAGGTGAACGGAACGCACGTTCTTTAGCTTTCCTTGCCCCATGCTTCACGGCAGAGCCGGCAGCATCGGCCCCCTCTGTCGTTCTGGAGGTGCATGATGCCTACAGCAAAAGCTCTGGCGCGTGCGCGCAAGGACAAGCGCGAAGGCAAATCGGCCAGTACCCAGGCCGGCGAATTCGTTCGAGAGGAAATCGAACATATTCGCGACGGCAAGCACGGTGCGCGTTCGGCCAAACAGGCCATCGCCATTGGGTTGTCCGAGGCGCGTCGCGCGGGTATCGACGTACCCAGCCGTGGCAAGCGCGGCACGCGCAAGAAACCCGCGGCAAAGAAGGCCAGCAAGGCCACGTCGACCCGGCGTAGTCGGGCAACCACCGCCGCGCTCAAGCGCGAAGGTTCGGCAGCGGGCTCGTCGCTGGCCTTGTCGCGTCAGGCGCGCAAGGCCGCCGCGCAGCGCACACCCGCCGAACGCTCGGCTTCGGCTCGCAAGGCAGCCCGTACCAAGGGCGCCAGTGCGCGCTCGGCGGCCGCCAAGAAAGCAGCTCGCACGAAGGGTGCGGCCGGGCGCACGGCGGCGGCGAAAAAGGCAGCGCGCACCCGCGCAGCGGGTGCGACGCGGGCGGCGCGACATCGCGCCATGCATGCTCGCGCGCGCTGAAAATCACCGCGCGTTGCCGGTTTGCGGCGCGCTTCCGCCGCGTGCTTCAGGGCGGAGGTACGGAGTCTTGCGGAGGCGTCACATCACCGTCGATAAGTGGTGCAGGTTCGACGATGGGCGACGCAGGCGATGCTGCCGTTTCAAGCAGCGGCGCGTCGCGCACGCCAACGGTCATGCTGGGCAGCACGTCGTCGCGTCGAATCAGCCCGTGATACAGCGCAGCGCCTGCATGTCCAAGGATGGCGAGAAAGAACAGGTAGGCCAGCACGCCATGCGCCTGGCGCAGCCAGCCGAACAGTGCGCCGTGTTCAGGTGCGATGGGCGGCCAGGTCCAGCCGTGCAGCACGGTCACGGGGTAGCCGCCGGCGGAAAGCATCGCCCACCCAATCAGCGGCATCGCGAACATCAAGGCATAGAGCAGCCAGTGCGAAGCCTGGGCCACCCCGCGCATAAGCCACGGCATGTCCGCCGGCAAGGCAGGTGTGCCGAGGCGCCATCGCGCGAGCAGCCGCACGATGGCGAGCAGCAGTATCGCCATGCCCAGCGGTTTGTGGATCGCCAACAGCCAGGTGTGTCGCTCCGAGACGGTGGACACCATGCCCACACCGATAAACAGCATGGCGAGTATCAACGCCGCCATGGTCCAGTGCAGTACGCGGGAAAGCGGATGGAAAGAGGTACGGTTGTTCATCGCTTGCTCGCCTCCAAGGCGTCGGTGGCGCGAGGGGCTTTGGCGCGAGGCACCGTCGTATGTGGTGACGCGTCGTGATGCGCCTCTTCGCCGGTGCGGCGGCGGAAGGAGTCGGCATAGGCGGAGGCGCGCGCGGCGAGCAGCGGGTCATCCGACAAGGCCATGCCCGGCGGCAACACCGTAGGGTCGTAATTGATATCGCGGCATGCGCCGTCGGCCTGGTCCTGCGCATGCTCGACGACGATGGTGCCAGCGTCCACGTTGGGTCGGCTCCCGGGCCAAGCGCGCGTGGCATCGTTGGTCGGATCTCCCGGAGCACCCAGGGTGATCAACAGGCGCCAGCGCAACGGCCCTTGGGCGAGTCGTTGTTTCAGGTCGCTCGCGAGGTTATCGCTGGCGGGTGCCGTATCGGCAGGCGTCTGCGGTTCCACGTGCCAGCGCACGGGGTGGCGCCGGGCACCGGCATCGACGAAATAGAACGCGTTGAGGCCGTAGTAGCTCTGCGTGGCAAAGCTTGTCGATGGCGGATTGGCCTTGGCCCAGGCACGAAACGGCGCTGTTTCAGGATGCGCCGCGAAGAACGCCGCCAACCGCTCGGGATCGGGCTTGTGTGTCACGGGGTCTGGCTGTGCCGCCACCACTTGCTCGTAGAAAGCTTGCGGCGTGGCGACCACGAAGACCGGTGAGTTGTTCATGCCCGTGCGCCACTGCTCGCCACCGGGCAGGTCAAAGCGCAGGGCGAAGCTGCGCACGGGTGAGCTGGCGTCGGCGGCCTCCGGATTGCCGCCGGGGATGGCGAAGCGTCCGGTGACCGGCACGCGGCCGGCCGCGAATACGCGCGCCGTGGAGAACGGTGCCGCCGCGCCGTTGCTCTCGAAATAGCCCGATACGCAAATGCCCTTGGCGTGATTGCGCCGATAGCCCGGGTGCACGCCCGCGTTGCGTTGCAGGGCATCCACGATGCGCCCGGCGCTCAGACGCGATGGTGTGAGCCAGCCGGCGGTGTAACCGAAGGCCGATGCCAGCAACAGCACGGGGGCCGCCACAACGAGCCATCGCCAGGCCTGGCGTGGAGCGGGTTTGGTCGAAGGTGATATGGACATGATCGGGTCCCGGCGATCGAAGGCAATGGAATGAGTCTCTTCGCTGGCCAACCGTCATGGGTTACACCGTGGCGGCGAGCGGGCTCCTCCATTGTGCGGAACGCGCCATGCAAATGGCGTCTTCATAGAGCGCGTCGAGCCAATGGATGCGCATACCAGCGCACTTTCCCTGCACAACAATCGGTGAACGCCGGCCCGGTCTTGTGATAGCGCACTGCTATCGTCCGCCGGATCGGCGCCCCGGCGTATCAGTGATCGGTTCTTTCAATGAAGTTGCAACACCTACGCAGCCTGGTTGCCGTGTACGAGTCCGGTAGCTTGCAACGGGCGACCACGCGACTCCACATCAGCCAACCGGCGCTCACGCGCACGCTGCAAACGCTGGAAAGCGAGCTGGGCGTGTCCTTGCTGGTGCGCTCCAACCAAGGGGTGAGTCTGACGCGGTACGGGCTTCGTCTGATCGAGCATGCGCGACGCGTGCTGGAAGGCGTCGATCGCGCGCGCAGGGATATCGAGGAAATGAAAGGCGGTACATCGCAGCAGGTGTCCATCGGCATCACGGCGGTATCGGCCCTGTCCGTATCGCTGCAAGGCGCGTTGGCGGACTTCCACGCGCGCTTCCCTGACACTCGCCTGCGTATCCACGAATCGGGCCCCGCCGCCATCGCTGCCATGCTGCGAGAAGGGGCGCTGGATTTCGCCATCAGCACCCATGAAGACGACGCCTGGCATGGCCTGGAGGTGGTGCAGGCATGCCACATGCGGAGCCATGTGTCGGTACGCCACGGACACCCGTTGGCGGCGGATACGGACCTTGCCGCTTTTCACCAGACACTTTGGGTGACGCCCACCACGGGGCCTGGCAGCATGTTCCAGCAGTATTTCGAGCAACACGGCATGACGCCGCCCGGTCGCGTGGTGGAGTGCGCATCGCCCAACCTGGTGCTGGACCTCATGATGGCCTTGGACGCCGTGGCGCTCGCTCCGCAGTTGAGCCCCCGCATGCTGCGATCGCTGGGCCAGCAAGTGCGGACGCTGCGCCTGTCGCAGCGTCCGCCGGATCGCCCCATCCACATGATTACCCCGCAGCGCGCCTTGTTGCCGAGCTCGGCCGCCATGTTGTTCGAGCTGGTGCACGAATCATTGCGACGTCAGCACACCCTGCAGGGGTGACCAAGGTTCAGCCCGGGCCGGATTGCATGGCGTTCATCACGGCCACCGTCATGGCCGCCACGCCGGTACGGATAACGGGCTCGGGGGCAGGGGCGTACAGCGGTGAATGGTTCACCGGAAGGCTTTCCCCGCGTTGCTTGGCCTGGGCGAACGCATCGGCGGAGTAGACGCCCACGCCGAAGAACACGGACGGCACACCCGCGAGGATGAACTCGGAAAAATCCTCGCTTCCCGAGGAAGGCGTAGGCAACACGCGACTGTTGCTGCCGAAGGCCGCCTTGAACGCTGAGGCGGTGCGTTCGGTGAGTGCCGGGTCGTTCACCACCGACGGGTAGTTCGCCGCGCTACCCAGGCGGACTTCGGGTGCGGGGGCACCGGCCATCTGCGCCACGCCGCTCGCAGTGCGTTGGATGCCAGTGAATAGTCTGTCGCGCACGGCCGGCTCGTAACTGCGGATGGTGCCGCGCACGATGGCGCTGTCGGGGATGATATTGCCCGCGCTGCCGCTCTGGATCGCACCGACGGTGATGATGCCGAAGGCCGCCGGGTCCTTCTCGCGGCTGATCACGGACTGCACGTCGACCACGAAACGCGACGCCATCAACACGGGGTCAATCGATTCCTGTGGCATCGAACCGTGCGAGCCCTTGCCGCGGAAGGTGACGAGCAAATCGCTGGAGCTGGACGTGGCCGTGCCGGAACGGTAGTAGACGCCCACCGGCGCCGGCATGCTGTGCAGTGCGAAGCCGAGGTCCGGCTTGGGGAAACGGGTGAACAGCCCGTCATTGAGCATGGCCTTGGCACCGGCGATGCCGTCCACACCAGCCTCTTCCGATGGTTGTGCGATGAACATGAGCGTGCCGTGCCACTGATCCTTCATGGCCACCAGATTCGCCGCCGTACCGACCCAGGCGGCCATGTGCAGGTCGTGACCGCAGGCGTGATCGACTGGGCTTTCCTGGCCCTGCCAGACCTGCGTGACCTTGCTGGCATAGGGAAGGCCGGACTTCTCTGCCAGCGGCAGCGCGTCCATCTCCGTTCTCACCATGATGGTCGGCCCCGGCCCATTCTTGTAGATCGCCACGACACCCGTTTTTCCGACGCCTTCGGTCACACTGAAGCCGAGTGAGCGCATTTGTTTTGCGAGGATCTTGGCAGTGCGTACTTCAAGGAAGCCCAATTCGGGATGAGCGTGCAGGTCCTTGTAGAGCGTATCCAACTGCGGGTAGCTCTTGTCCAGTTGGCGATCCACCGCCGCCTTGGTGGCGGCCGCATTGAAAGCGTGCGACAGCGTGGGCAACGCGGCGAAGGCGAGGCCGAGTGAGAACGCAAGTAGCGATTTGGCGATCATGGGGTTCTCCAGGCCAATCCGATTAGAAGGAGAGGTACAAGGTCGACATCCATACCAGCGAGGGCGAATGCTGGGGCACCAACACAGGGTGGTCGGTGTAGGAGAGTGAGTGGTTGAAGTACAGGCCGCGCGCTACGTGAAAGGCGTAGCCCAGCGAGGTGCTTTGGCTGCTGCCGATAGGCGTGAGCCCCGTGCGATGCGTGAGTGCTTTCTGCGCCCACGTGCTGACCCATTTGTACTGGTAGCCGAGCGTCACCATGTCGTAGGGCCGGTTATCGAATGGGCCGATGCTGTAGAGGGTAAAGAGCACATCCTTGTCGTACACGTTGCGCGAGGCGGGCACCTGGTCCAGCTTGATGTCGGTGTAGATGCCGCGTACGGGGTTGTTGGGGTCCGGTTGCGTGTACTGCTGGGTGTAAGCCAGGTAGTACATGTGATTACTGACCGTGGGGCGGCCCAGCTTGTAGTTGTAGTAGTCGCTGGTGTTGTACACGCCGCCCGCGCGCACCCAACTGGAGAGCTGGTCCGGCTTGGGCAACAGGCGAAAACCAACCTCATCGATGAACAAGGCCTTGGCGCCCGGCACGCGCAAGGTCAAACCGAAGGGGTTCTGGCGCGACTCCTCCCGGAACCCGTCCGGGCTGCTGCTGCGCGCCACGCCGAAATGGTTGTAAAAGCGTTGGCTGGGCGAGTACACACGCAGATCCATCGCGGGCACCGGCTTGAGGCCGCCCACGGCGAGGCCCGATTCGTACAACAGGTTGCTGGTGGGCCCCAGGGCCGACGCCGCCACGCTAGTGCCAAGCACCGCGCCGTAGAACTTTGCGCCGACGGTGAAGATGCCGTACTCCAGGCGTACACGAGAGTCAGCGAATTCCTGCTCGATCGATAACTGATTGACGTAGGTGGAGCGCAGGCCGTTGTTGGGATAACTGTTCTGGAACCAGGTCAGCAGCAGAGCAAACTGAGCTTTTTCGCCAAACCAGCCGACCCGCGAAAGGTCATACGTGAGCGTGGTAGTGCTGGTGCCCTGAAAGGTCAGGCGTTGCCCCGCGTACTGTTGCTGCGCGCGGCTATCGGCGTTCTTGAGGTCGTAGGCGCCCTGGACCGCCGTGTAGTTCTGGAACAGCCAGCCGCGCTCGTACATGGCCTTGCGAAGATCGCCCATTTCCGGCGACAGGGAGTCGCAGGTGGTTGTCATCGGGGTTTCCGAGCCGCGCGAGCGCAGGGCGTCGTACTTGAGGCAGGCGGTGCTTTTCGCCGCGCGCATGATGCTGTCATCGGCCCTCGCGGTGGCCAATGGCAACGCAAGTAGCGGTACACCAAGCAGCGTGCCGGCCACGCGCAGGGCAAAGCGGTTCGTCGCGCCGAAGCGCGTTGCGTCGTTCATGGTGATTCCCCTCAGGATTGGATCGGCAGCGCCGGTGCGGCGATGCCCGTGCGGATCAGGCGTGACGCCCCGCGTGGGCGGGCGGTCGGAGCGTTGAGTGCGAGGTAGACATGGAGCCTGTGCATTCCTTGGCAGAGGCTCGGCCCGTGGTGGCAGTGCTTCGCGCGGGAAAGCTTTGCGCCAAGCGGCACTCACCGTGGGTCGAGCGGGTCAACTCCACACGCGGCGTGTCAGGCATGGACAGCTACTACTGAACCGCGCCTGTTTTGCGGCGTGCGTCACACTGGGATAGCACGCGGTTCCTGCAACCCCTAATCGCGTTTATGCATAGCGATGCATTTACGGTATGGCTGCCGACGTCGTAGCGCCTCGGTGGGCCAATTGCTGGATGTAGGCGTGGATCGATAGCACGTGACGACCCGGACGAACCAGGGGCACGCGCAAAGCAGGCACTCGGGATCTGGGGGTTTGAGCAGGCGCTGTTTTGCAGCGCCAGCAAGCCGAACGCTGCGGACCTAGCCATGAATGCCTTGACGCGGCCATACGTTAGATCATGGCGGTTGGGTTCCAGGCTGGCCGACCATCTGGAAATTAGCTAGAGCTAAGACTAGACCCTTAGAATTCGACGCGCACTGCGATCGCCAGGAGCTATCTGATGAATGCCGTTCTTCCTTCCCGGTATGCGCCACTGCTTCGATGGTTGCATTGGCTCGTCTTTCTTCTACTGCTTATCGCCTATGTGTCAATTAATGTCCGGGGTGGTTTTCCCCGTGGCAGTGCTGGCCGGGCCAACGCCCTGGCTGTGCATGCACTGGCAGGCATTGGGGTACTTCTGTTGGTTTGGCCCCGGATCGCCGCGCGCTGGCGGGGCGGCACGCCGCCAATCGTTCCGCCCGCTGGGCGGCTGAGCACCTTGCTGAGCAAGGCCACTCATCTGGCGCTCTATTTGTTCCTCATCGTGCAGCCGATCATGGGCATCGTTGCCCTGCAACTGGCGGGGAAGCCCATCAGTCTGTTTGGCACGACGGTATTGCCGGCGTTGTTTGGTGTGGCTGATCGGCAGCTCGCCCATCGCTGGGAGGATATCCACGGTGACGTGGGCACCGTGTTCTACTATGTCATCGGGCTGCACATTCTTGGTGTGCTCTGGCATCACCTGGTTCGCAAGGACAACACCCTTCGCCGCATGACCTGAACGATTGGATCTGGCAAAACGGAGCGACCCATGCAGCACGGGCACCGGGAGCGTCATGTTACTGAGCGTATGGGCTGGCTTCGAGCCGCCGTGCTGGGCGCCAACGATGGCATTGTTTCCACGGCCAGTCTGGTGATGGGAGTGGCGGCCGCCCAGGCCGCCGAGAGCGCGATTCTTGTCGCCGGTACGGCTGGCTTGGTCGCTGGCGCCATGTCCATGGCCGCTGGCGAGTATGTTTCGGTGCATTCGCAGGCGGATAGCGAGAACGCGGATCTGGCCCGGGAAGGCAAGGAGCTGGCCTCCGACAAGGAAGGCGAGCACAAGGAGTTGGCCGCCATTTACGTGGCGAGGGGGCTTGACCCTCACCTGGCGCACCAGGTAGCCGAGCAGCTCATGGCGCACGACGCCCTCGATGCCCATATGCGCGATGAGTTGGGCATTACCGAGACGCTAAAGGCTCGACCATTGCAGGCCGCCGCGGCCTCCGCCGCGAGCTTCGCCGCCGGGGCGGCCCTGCCTCTCCTGGTGGTCGCCCTGGTGCCTGGCAAGGGGCTGCTGGCATATGTATTTGGTACTTCGCTGATCTTTTTGGCCTTGCTGGGCGGTGTAGCGGCGCATATCGGTGGCGCGAGTATCCAAAGAGGCTCCTTACGCATCACTTTCTGGGGTGCACTGGCGATGGTGATTACCACGGCCGTGGGAAGGCTATTCGGCGGAGCAGGCTGAATGTATCGCGCTGGCAGGGTCTGCGATGGATGGTCAGTGAACGTCTATCCGACCTTTGTTCTTGTGAAGGAGCGTTGGTGCCTACTGATTAGCGACGCTCTGACCTGATCTGCTTGAGTCCTATCGGCGACCGCGCGATTGGCCTCTTGCAGCCACTCCAGCCATTCGGAGAGAACAATCAGGTTCCACAGGCCGCGTGCATGGTCACCACGTTTGCCAGCGTGTTCATTGAACAACTGGATGACCGCGTCGCTGTTGATTCCCGCCTCTGCCAATAGGGGGCTGGTGACCTTGCCGATGGCCCATTCGCGCAGCGGCCCGCGTAGCCACTGCCCCAGCGGGACCGACAACCCTCGTTTTCGCCGAAGGATCGTCCTGCGGGGGAGATAGCCTTGCGCGTATTCCTTGAGGAAGACCTTGGTGGTGACTCCTCGAATGCGTGACGATATGGGCAGGGTCGCGGCGTACTCAATAACCGCCCTGTCAAGGAATGGTGCGCGAATTTCCAAACCATGGCACATGCCGCCACGGTCGGCCTTGGCCAGCAATGCATCCGGAAGCGAGTGAGTGAAATCGTGATGCTGTATCACGTCCATCAAACGTGCGGGATCGTGCGCAGTACAGTCAGGGGGATAGATGAAACCGAGATTGTTGATCCAATCCGGCGTCAGGTTGGCTGTCCAGAGCAGATGGCGTGCGAGTCCGTCCCCCGTCCTCCCATCGACGAATTTCTTCAACAGGAATGAAAGGGACACCTTCTTGTCGCTCACCGGCATCGCTTCCACGATGCCGCGAAGGAGCGATCGCAGCGGCGTCGGGAGGGCGTCGTAGCGGGTGGCCAAATGTGCGCCAAGGTAGGCCGGATAGCCGCCAAAGAGTTCGTCGGCACCCTCGCCCGAGAGCAGCATCTTTACGTCCTGCGATGCCCGTTTGGTAATCGCGTAAAGGGGAAGCCACGCGGGATCCGCGAGCGGCTCGCCAGTCGTGCGGACGAGCGTTCGAAGGGTCGAGGGGATATCGCCAGGGCCGATCGTGACGCTAGTGAGGTCACAGAGAAGTTGTCGTGCAACATTCTCCGCCTCGCCGCCCTCGTCAAAGGAGCTGTCTTCGAAGCGAACGCAATAGGCATTCAATGCTTGGCGAGGCCTAACGCTTCGGGTAACCGCCGCGATGAGCGAAGAGTCCAGTCCACCGCTGAGAAGCACGCCGTAGTGGGCTTCGATGTCGGTCTGCCGCAGGATGGCGTTTCGAAAGCAACCATCGAAGTCTGTGGCATCGGGTATGGTATGCGCCACCTTGCCCAGAGGTGGTTGCCAATAGCGAAGATGGCGAGTGCTGTTCCCCTCCCAGACGATGGCTTCTCCGGGGCAAACCTTGAAGTGCTGGGATAGAAGGCTCCATTGCGCAGGGCAATAGCCGGACCGCAAATAGTGCGATAGCGAAAGCTTGTCGAGGGTGGTGGGCGCAGGAGAACCTGCCATCATGGATGCCAGCTCTGACGCGAACACGACTCCGTCTCGATGGGCAGCGTAGTAAAGGTGGCGCTCTCCCGCGCGATCTCTTGCAAGTATCAGTCGTCGCTTGCGCTCGTCCCAAAGGGCCAGGGCGAAAACGCCTTCCAGTTCTTCCAGAAAGGCCAAGCCCTTCTCAAGATAGAGAGGGGCGAGAACGGCGATGTCGCTAGTTCCTTCAATGAGGTGCCCTGCGGCCTCCAGCGAGCGGCGAATTTCCTGGTGGTTATCAATTTCGCCGTTGCAGACGACCACAATGCCGGCTTCGTGCACGAACAAAGGCGGCTGTACCCGATCGATGCCGCGAATGGCGAGTCGATTCGCCCCGAACGCCACCTCATTGGTGGCGTGCTGCGCTTCACCGTCCGGCCCGCGATGACTCATCGCGGACAGCATGGACCGCAACCTGAGTGCTTCCGCGTGGCGCGTACTCGACGTGCTATTGAACAGAATGCCGGCAATGCCGCACATGATTATTCGCCTCGATTACGTCGATGCCATGGATTACAGATGAGCGAGCACTAAGGCGTTACCTCGCCATGGCCCTAGGGGGCGTAAGGTGGGGTGGCAGTCTTGTGTGCTGGCATCCAGGTCCGCATCGCTCAGGTTCGGGTCAACGACCACCAACGAAGTGCCGGATGTTTTGATGGCATCGCATAGCTGCGATCCGACTTGTGCCGATCGCGCAGATACGCCATAGACGGGCTTGTTCAGATACAGCCGGATGCCCCATGGCGTTTGTTCTTCGACGGAATACGCGTCGTCGTTGAGCTCGAGGAACACCAGCGACGAATAGCCGGAATCGGCCGTGGCGGCGGCGATTTCACTTGCTGCGCGCCGGTTATCGACCTTGCTATCGATGCCATAGGCGGCATAGCCTTTGATGGCCAGTAGCACGATGATCCAGCCCGCAAGTAGCGCCCGCGTGCGGCGACTGCCAGGGTCGAAAGTGAACTCAAGTCGCGATGCGGTCAGTAGCGATAGGGGGAGGAATAACGGCAGAAGGTAGAGCGGCAGTCGCGACTGGGAGAGACAGAAGATCACCAGTGGCAAGGCAAACCAGAACAAGAGAAAGCCCTGGGTCGTTCGCATCGCCTGGCTGTTCCGCCAAAAAGAGCGGCGAAAGGGGGCGCTCAGTGCCTGCGTCAGTCCGCTCCACCAGGGCAGCGATCCGAAGATGAGCACGGGCGCATAAACCAGTGCCCAACCCATGGCGCCCGGGTGTCGCCGATGCATGGCGGTGAATATGCGGCCGTAAACCTCATCGTGAAGAAAGTAGTGAATCAGCCATGGATAGCGCAAAGCGGCCATGAGGTACCACGTTAGACCGACGACGGCAAAAACGAGCAGGCCGACCGGGTGCCCCAGCGCGCGCAGGGCACGCTTCTCGCGAGCGACCAGCGCAAAGGCAAGCATCGCCAGTAGCGGCAGCAAGCCTGGCGGGCCTTTGGTGAGGAATGCCAGTCCGCATCCAAGCCACAAGATGATCGGCGCATAGCTGCGCGCGGTCTCGCTGGTCGGCCAAGTGGCCGTGATAAAGCCGAGGACGGCAATGGCCTCGAAGAACGTCAGCAGTACGTCGGTGCTGATGATGTTCGCTGTCAAATAGGTAAATGCCGATGTGGAGTAGATTAGTGAGGCAAGCCAGGGCTTGCTCGGGCTGACTCTCCTCCCCATGAAGAACAGCAGCGCCAGCGTGCCGACATAAGCCAGGGCGTACGGGGCGCGTACAGCCCAGGTGTTTCTACCCAGTGCCTTGATGGACGCGGCGATGACCCAGTAGGTCAAGGGCGGCTTGGAGAAGTTCGGCTCTGCGGGGCTATAGGCGGGGGCGAGGTAGTTTCCCGAGTCCAGCATCTGCAGGGCGGCATCAACGTAGCGCCCCTCATCTGGGCTCCAGAGCCCGCGTCCGCCTTGAAAGGCAAGGCTGATGTACAGGCCGAGTACCAATACCCACCATAGGCCGCGATAACCGATCGTGGTTGGCGATTCCGCGCGCCCTGCTTGCGTGCTCAGTTCGCCGATCATTGGCTGCTCTCGCCTTGATCAACCACGGGAGCGTTGACAGTCACCGTCGAACACCGGGCCTGCTGGGAGAGAAGCTGCAGATTCCGCAGGAAAACCAGCAGGGTCAGGGTTTCGCCGGCAATGAAGACTGGGTCGCGTCGATGAATCGCATAACTGAGGATGATGGCGCCGGCCACTGCGCTGATCTGCCAGAAGACCCTCGGAATGCGGCTTTTCCCCAGGCGTTCGCTGTGCAGCCATTGCACGACGAAGCGCGCGCCAAAGAGCGTCTGGCCGATCAGGCCGATGAGGAGCCAGGGCGAAGAGGTATCGATATGGATCATCGTACGGACCCGTCAAGCGGGCGGCGCTCTTCGCGGTAGCGAAGCTCGATGTTTCGGAGGTAGACAAACAAGCCGAAGGCCTGGCCGATGATGAAGACGGGGTCCTGGCGATAAACGGCATAGGCGAACAGCGTGGCGCCACCAGCAATGCTGGCGTACCAGAAAGACATCGGAACCACGCTTTCGTGTCGGCGTTCGCTATGTATCCATTGCAATAGAAAACGCGCCGAAAAAATCGCTTGCCCAAGCATGCCAATGATGACCCACGTGGTATTTGCGTGGGTCATCGCGTCATGGCCTCGGGGCGCGGCTGAAAGGGATAAATCGATGATGTCTGGCCATCGGCTGCGGTGGCGTCAGGCCCGGCGAGCAAGCCGGAGTACGCTGCTACCACGCGACATGCCACCTCGCGAGCAGACAAGTCCTGCGTGGACAGGGCAGTGCTTCCGTTGCCGTAGGGTTCGTAGACGCTTGCATCAGTCACTTTGAACAGCCCTACCGTGGTCACTTGTGAGGCAGCTGCCAGGTGCATGACGCCGCAGTCGGCGGAGATCAAAAGATCCAGGCCTGCCATGACGGCGCCCATTCGCCGAATGTCGGACGAGTAGTACGCCGGCCACTCGGAGCCGAGCATCGAATGACCATGCATCGGAACCATTTCAACGATGGCCGCCGTGGGAGAAAGTGTCTTGATCGTGTCGATGAGTTCGCGCCACCACTCGATCGGGTACCGCTTGGCGCCGGTGGCGTTGGCAAATATCCCAATCACGGGCGAGGTGTTCTGTTCGAACGTTGGGACGAGCTCGCTGATCGTGAGGCGGCCTTGTCTAAGCTCGGGCTCGGAGAGGCGTATGTCCAACACGGGATAGCATTCTTCCGGTGGGATCTGTTGGCCCAGAGCCCAACGCAGGAGATTCACCGGCCGCCTGGCCATGTGGCGCATGGCGACCTCCGAAGGCGCTGCCTGGGTCAATCCGCTGCCTTCGGGTTGATCGCTGAATCCGAGTTTGTAGGTACCTTTGAGCAGGCGGGTCATGGCGCGGCTGAAGCCGGAGCCAAGGCACGGGTCGATGATCAGGTCGTAGTGGGTGCGACGTATCCGCGCGATCGTGCGCAGAAATTTGACGGGATGTTTGAAGCCGCGCTTGGGCAGGCAGTGGACGCTCCTGACACTGAAATAAGAGCCGAAGACCTCCTGTGCGATGTCACCCTCCGAGACCACGTCAACCTCCGCGCCCTTGAAGTGCCGCTCGATCTCGGCAATCAGGGGCGTGATAAGAAGAGTGTTTCCCAGACGGTGATTGGGCCGGCAAACAAGGACGCGATAGATCCCCTTGCGGGGCAGCGGGCTTGGCAGGCCATATGCGCTGGGTTCCCTCATGATCGGCCACCTGCGACGGTGCGCGCTGGCGTTGCAGGCCTGCCGACGGGTGCCGCACATCCGCGTGGCCCTTCATTCGAAGGCGGCCACGGTTGTTGCGTTTCGAGCCAGTCGCTATGCGACAGGGATCTGGCGAAGAGTCGATGTTGTGGCGGCACGTCGTTGCTTGCGTAAGGGTCGTTGCCGATCCTTTAGCGAGACTCGTGCCATGCGTCTAAGTAATTGATTTATTGTAGTTAATTGAAATTATTGGGTGCCGTGTCACCCTGCAAAACGCTGCACACTGCAAGAATTGTCTGCAGAGATTGGCGTGCACTGACTGGGTCAGGGAGTGTGATGCTCTGCGCAATCGGAGACGTCATCGCCGGTTCGTGGCGGCAGGTTGATCCATAGAACAACGCGGACGCTGAGGTCGACGTGGCAACTGGCGACGTAACCGATGGAGCCGGGGGTGGTGGCGACGAAACGCACCACTGCGTCTTGCGAGCCAAGTACGTAAGGGGGGCTGACACCCTGGAAATACTGGCGATCCCAATAGTCTCGAAGGGCGTTCTCGTCCATGTGCAAGATGGCGCGCGAAAAAGCCTCCCTCAGTGGCGCACCACTGGGAAGGTTTACCGGAGTCAGTCGCTGCCCCTGCCCATCCACGAAGACCTTCTTCAAGTAGACGTCGCGCAGCATGTTGTGATCGAGCGCGAGCTGCGGCGCGCTTGGAGCAGTGATCACGGCAATCTGCGGTTGCGCGCACCACGCGCTTCGCGTCGCGATCAGCATGCCTCCGATCACGAGGCCTCGGATCAGCCTCCATCGCCTGTTTCGCAAGCTTCGGACGTTCAAAACAGCACCGCTACCGAGGCCAGCCACCCATTCGGAGCGAGAATCTGGTTGTTGCTGCCATCGCGGTACTCCAGCTTGAGCACCACGCCTTGAATCGGCTTGTAGTTGATAGCCGTGGTGTGGATGGTGGTGGTCTGGGCAGGGGACGAGGAGCGGTAGCGCTCATAGCGCTCAATGAGATAGAGGCGTCGCCACAGCGGCAACTCGGCTTGCACGAAGCCTCCGCGCTCGTCGGGCTGATTGGCGGTGCTGCTGCGGTAAATGCCTTCACCCGTCAGGCTCACATAGCGAAGTGTCCAGCTGAAATCGATGCCACTCAGCACGTACTTTTGACGCGGTGATTCGAGTTCGTAATTGACGGTAGAAGCACCGATGCTCAGCGAGTCTCCCAAGAGGTGGTAAAGCACGCGGCCACCGAAGGCCTGACGAAAATTGTTGTGTAGTGTGGCGCTTGCGCCCAGGCTGGTTACTGCGGTGTCCTGGTCATGACCAATGTTCAGGTCCTTGCTGTCGTCGGCGAAAACCCAATAGTCGAGGTCGTTGCCGTGCACGGGGATGGTGCCGAACAGCATCGCGCCGGTTGCGTGGCGAGCAAAGGCCGCCGACGTCGACAGCGGTCGCGATACGGTCCAGGTCAACGGATCGGCGTGCACCAGGTTCCATTCGCCCACTGGCGTGAGGAACTTGCCAAAGCGGAAAGTCATAGCCTGATTGGCGTGGTAGTCCGCATACAGGCGCTCGATGTCCAGCTCGGAGTCGTCGTTGTCGGAGTGTCCGTTGGTGTTGACGGGGTTGCTGGCCTCGACCTCGGTGAAAAGTTGCCAGCGGGTGCCGAGGTCCTTGGTGACGAACAGGCTCAGGTCGCGAACGCTGTACTTGGTGGCGGTACCGCGCACGTTATAGAAATTGAGGTCGGCGTAGCCGCCAATGCGAAGGCCCTGGTCAGGAAAATAGAGACCCTGGCCCAGGGTGTAAGGGGCAGGCTTCCAGGCGTTGCCGTCGCTGTCAGCGGCGTGGGAGTCCGAGGCCTGAGCCAGCCAGAGCAAGCCCAGGGTGAAACACAGGTGCAAGGCGCGATAGATGTACCGAATCATGAAGATGCCTTGCCTGAAGGTCCTGGGAGCTATGTGCATGGATCGCATGGCACGCACGCGAGTAAGGTTGGAGTTATGGAGGGTGCCCGTGAGTCCCGCCGCTGGCGTCGATTCTGCGACACTGAGATAGGACACCGCAAAGCGGGGCACCTAAGCGAGCGCATGTATACCCACCTTCCCAATCTGGCCGCACCCGCTTGACCACTCGATCAGCCTTGTTTCGTCTGCTGCTCTGGACCCTTTTGGGGGCCGTACTGGTCGTGGCGGCGGTTTCGTTCTACCAATTCCGGTCTGCCCTGCGGGCGGAGATTGCGGGGAATCTCCAGTTTGGTGCCAGCACGGTGATGCAGCGCATCGACACCTTGCTTTTCACTCATGTCGAAAATATGCGTGTGTGGAGCGCGTTGGAGGTGATGCAAGACCTTCGGGTGAACGACGTCGACAAGCGCTTGTCGCACTTTCTTTCGGATCTTCACGCCGGACAGGGGGCGGCGTATGCCTCGTTGCTGTGCGTGGATGCCCAGGGGCGAGTGGTTGCCGCCAGTCAGCCGTCCCTCATTGGAGGGCGGGGCCCGAATGCCGCCGAGTGGCGCGTGATACCGGGGGCTCGCCTGGGTAATATCGAGATCGCCGAGACCCGCGTTGCCGACGGCTGGGGAGCCACCTTGCGGGTGCCCATACCCAATGCATTTGGCAAGGGTAGTGTCGGCTACCTCTATGCAGTCCTTGACTGGCGTAGCATCCAAACATTGTTGGATGAGGCCGTCGACCACGGAGCGCGAAATCTGTTGCTCGTCGACGAGCATGGGCATGTCATCGCTGCATCGGAAGGCGTTCGCTCCCGCGGGAATCTATCGCAGCTTCGACTGGATTGGGCGCTGCCAACCCATGGAGCGATATCCTATATTCGGGATGGCTCAGCGCTCGGGTACGGAAACGTTCTGGTTGGTGCGGCTTCTTCGGCCGGCTATCAGCAGTTCGAGGGGCTTGGTTGGCATATCGTGATGATAGAGCCCACCTCGGTTTCGTTCGCGCCCATCTGGCGGCTCCTTTGGTCCATGCTTGGCGTGCTCGTATTGACGCTGCTGGCGAGCTTGTGGATCTCTTCACGGCTGGCCAACCGCATCGCACTCCCGATCGTTGCGCTTACGGACTTCACGCGCAGCTTCCGTCAGCGAGAGTCGGCTCTGCCAAAGCCACCGGCAACGCACATCCTGGAAGTTCAGGAGCTCTATCGTGCCTACGTGGAGATGATCGACGCATTGGCTCGTTCGCGGGAGCAGGTTGTGCGCGCTGGCAAGTTGGCCGTTGTCGGCGAGATGGCGGCCATCATGGCGCATGAGGTCCGCACACCCATGGGTATTCTGCGAAACTCAGCCCAGATGTTGCAGCGCCAGCCGAACCTGGGCGAGCGCGAGCACGAGTTGATCGGCTTTATCTTCAGTGAAACCGAACGCCTAAGTCGTCTGGTGAACTTGCTATTGGAATGCGCGCGCCCCGCGCCACCGGACTTCCGGCCGCACGATCTGCACGCCATCATCGATGGCGTTATTGGCTTGCTGGCTTCGCGAGCGGACAAGGCGGGTGTGACGCTGACTCACAGTTCCGACGATTCGGCGCTGATCTTTCGATGCGATCGCGAGCAAATCATGCAAGTGCTTCTCAATCTTGCGTTGAATGCCCTGTCGTTTGTTAGTGAGCATGGGCGCGTTCAAATCACGACTCGTCTCGAGCAAGATACGTTGTGGCTCACTGTCGCCGATGATGGGCCGGGTGTTCTGGAAGGCCTCCGGCAAGCGATTTTCGATCCATTCTTTAGCCGACGCGAAGGTGGCATCGGTCTCGGCCTGACCATCGTGCAGCAGATCGTGCAGGTGCACGGCGGTGATATTACGGTCGGTGAAAGCGCCTGGGGCGGTGCATCCTTCAATCTTCGATTCCAAGTAAACGGGCAGGATAAATGAGCGTCAACCGGATTCTCGTCGTTGACAACGAGGCAAAGATGCGTCGCATCTTGGAGCTCTCCCTGAAGTCGATGGGACATGTCGTCGTTGAGGCCGGCGATGGTGTGGAAGCGCTGGAGGTCATCGACCGGCAGCCCGTCGACCTGGTGCTCACGGATCTTCGCATGCCAAAGATGGATGGCATGGCGCTGCTTTCCGCCCTGCGCGATCGTGGCATCGACGTGCCCGTCATCGTGATGACGGCGTACGGAACCATCGAAACCGCCGTGGCCGCGATGAAACTCGGGGCGGTCGACTACATCATTCGCCCGTTTGAGATGGAAACGGTAGAAATGGCCGTCACCAAAGCGCTGGCGATGCGTACCGTGCAGCGCGAGAACCGCTTTCTCCGTGAGGAGCTTGCACGAGGCTGGGGCGAGTTCATCGGGGTAAGCCAAGCCATGCGGGAGCTCTACGAGCTGATCGAGCAGGTGGCACCCACGCGCAGCAGTGTATTCATCGTGGGGGAGACGGGGACCGGCAAGGAATTGGTGGCAAGGGCCATTCACAAGGCGTCAGGTCGATCAGGGCTGTTTGTGCCCATCAACTGCGCCGCTATCCCTTCGGAGTTATTGGAAAGCGAGCTCTTCGGTCATGTCAAAGGAGCGTTCACAGGCGCGCTCCGGGATCGCGTGGGCAAGTGTGAATTGTCCAACGGCGGTACCCTTTTTCTCGATGAAATTACCGAGATGCCTGTAAACCTGCAGGCCAAGCTGTTGCGTGTTTTGCAGGAGGGGACCATCGAGCGCCTGGGCGCCAACGCCGCCGTGCCGGTGGACTTGCGCGTGCTTGCCGCAACAAATCGTGATCCATCCCAGGCCGTGGAGGCGGGAGCGCTTCGCCGCGACCTCTATTTCCGTCTGAATGTCGTGCGCATCGACGTTCCGAGGTTGCGTGATCGAAAAGGCGACTTGCCGATTCTGGCAAATCACTTCCTGCAAAAATACGCCGCTGAGATCGGTCGTTCCACGCCTCATTTGCGCGCGTCGCTTCTGGAACGACTGGAGGCTTACCCATGGCCTGGAAACGTCCGTGAACTTGAGAACCTGATGGAGCGTGCCGTGGTGCTGTGCCGAGGAAGGGAGCTGACGTTCGCGCAATTCCCCGCCGATCTGTTTTCCGAAGCAAAGCCACACGCGCCAGCTGTCCAGGCGGTGCCGGATCATGGCTCGCTGCTATTGAAGGACCGAGTGGAAGCGCTTGAGAAGGAGCTTGTCGAAACCGCGCTGGCGCGTTGTGACAACAACAAGGCAGCGGCTGCCCGGCTGCTTGGCGTGAGCGAGCGTACGCTCTGGTACAAGCTGAAGACGTTTCAAGCGTGAAATGGATCTGAATGACGGGGCAAGCGCTGGCTAGCACTCGATTCGAAAAGCGCGTGCGGCGCACGACGGGACATGCCGACGACCATTCTCCGTGCTACCTGGAGCGGTCCAGAGTTGGGCAGGGGGCTTGCATGCCCCGATGGCAAGTGCGCTAAGAGCCGGAGTGTGCACCGGGGGCTATCGCAAAGCACATCGCAGCCATCCCCAGGCAGTCACGGTACCGCCGTGCTGTTAGCTCTGTAAGCCTCGCCTATCGGCTGCGTATGGAGTAGAGGTGGCAAACTTGCGGATGCTGCCTAGAGCCACTCCACGACCTTCTGGAGTTTTGCGCGCACGTCCTTGGCCGTCGCTTCGAGTTTCGGATTCGTAATGGCCTGCATGGACGCCAGCGGATCAATGGCGGCGACCTCGGTAGATCCTTTGTCCCATGCCTGCACAACGACATTGCACGGCAGCATCGTCCCCACCTTGTCCTCGACCGAAAGCGCTTCATAGGCGAGATTCGGATTACAGGCGCCAAGTATCCGATAGGGGCGAAATTCAACGCCGATCTTCTGCTTAAGGGTGGCCTGAATGTCGATGGTGGAGACGATGCCGAAGCCTTCATTCTTGAGCGCTTCGGTGACGCGCTCAATGGCGCGATCGAAATCCATGTTCAGCGTCTTGGCAAAGTAGTAGCTCATGGTCGTCTCCTGAAGGGTGGCACCGTGCGGGCGTCGGCTGGGCCACATTGCCTGCGTAAGTTTGTCCGGAACGCTTCCCCCTCAATGCGTCTGAGATCCGCTTCTTGGGTGCTTTCGGCTACTTCCGAGATGCTTTTGCCGGCTTCGCGCAGTAGATGCCGTGGAGTACTTCGATGATGCGCTCTGCTGGTCCCTGTGTCAGCTTATATCTGACGATTTGGGATTCGCGGCGGGTGTTGACGAGGCCTTCACTTCGCAGTTTGGCGAGATGCTGCACTTGTCGATTCTTCGCCATGAACACACGGTGCAGTTTCGCCGCGAGGGGCACACGCTGGTCTACTCGATCCGTGACCCGCGGATCAAGGACTTGTTGGGCTGTGTTCCCAGATGGTTTCGCTGACGGGCGGATTGGGTGTCAGCCATCAATTTTGACGCGCACTTCCAGATATAGACCACGATAGGCGCTTACCAGGCGATCCAGCGGAAACGACCGGTTTCTTCCGCTTGGATTGGGCAGCACCCAGACGGGCGTGTCGCTTATGCGATCAGGCTGGCGACCCCAGTCGATATGGCGTTGGCCTGTCATGCCGGCATAGGCCGCCTTGCCAAGGAAGGCGACAAAGCGCGGTCTATAGCGCGTAATCTTCCGCTCGAACTCGATGGCGGCCGCGGTGAACTCGTCTGGCGACAGTTCATCCGCGCCTCTGGTGGCTCGAGCCACCACCGACGTGATGCCGCATCCATATTCCAGCAACAGGCGATCGTCCTCTGGCGATATCTCGGCAGGCGTAAAGCCCGCCCGATGCAATACGGGCCAGAACCGGTTGTTCCTTCCAACGAAATGATGTCCTGCCACCGCCGCGGCTAGCCCTGGGTTTATGCCGCAGAAAAGGACATCCAGCTCTTTGGTAATCACATCGGGTAGTCGTTGGGTCACAAGGCGCCCTTAAAGCAACGATGGCCGCGGGTTTCATTTGCGCTTGAGCTTTGTGTGCATCGAGCTTTCCGCGTGCACATCATTGGCACATGACGTTGGCTGCCTTCTGGGCAAGCTTCCTCAGTTCGTTGCGCGGTGTTCCCGAGCGAGCACGTACCGCCAGGGTTTGCATCGTCGCGGTTGCCAGCATCGCAAGTGCCTTAGGGTCGGCGGCGGGCTTCAGTTCGCCCTTTTGAAGGGCCTTCTTGAACCGCGCTTCAAAGTCGGCGTCCAGCTTGCGAAAGCCCTCGGCAACGATGTTCCGGATCTCAACATCGCCGGGTGCTTCGGTGATGGCTGTGGCCACCACAAAGCAACCAAGCACGTGCTCGTCACCCGAAAAGTAGATGGAAAGCGCAGCGTCATAGACACGCATCAGCGTCTCAGCCAATGGCTTGTCGGCGGAGAGCGCCTCATGTAACGCCGCGAATTTCCGCGCCCAGTAGTGGCGCAGTGCCTTTACGTAGATATCGTGCTTGTCACCAAAGGCCGCTCGGAGGCTAGGGCGATTCATGCCCGTGGCGGCGGAGATATCGTCGAGCGACGTGCCGGCGTAGCCGGCTTTCCAGAAGGCGTTCGCCGCCTGGCGCAGCGCGATATCCGGCTCATAGGCTCGGGGGCGTCCGCGGGGGCGTTTTACGGCCTTATCTTTTTTTATTCCATCTTGCATAAAAATACTTGACCGGTGGATTTGCCAGGAATATTATACGTAACAGTACAAAATTCAAGCAGCGCCAGGGACCGGCAGGGCAGTCCCGGACGGGCTCGTCAGTGAGTAGGTCTCGAATCGTGGTGGCCCAGGGTGAGCCGTCGCGACGTTCAGCGGAAACAGCGCGTTAGCGATGGCAAGTGCTATCGCTACAGGGTGTCTTGTGCCTGTGAAACGCGGCTTTGGTGGCACCCAACTCTCTCTACTGGTTCTTTTCGACTCCCATGAATGTCAAACAACTCGATGAGATCGCGATTTATCCCGGCGCCGCCGAAGCCACGCGCCCGAGCATGAGCGCGTACTGGCGCAAGCCGCTGATGCTGGCGTTACCTCTGATGCTCGTCATCGGGGGCGGCGGCGTGTATCTGGCTGGAAAGCGGTACGTCACCACCGACGATGCGTTTGTTCGAGCCGCCAGGGACTCGATCAATGCGCGCGTGTCGGGCCAGGTCGTGCAGATCGCAGTTAAAGACAACGAGCCTGTACGGAAAGGGCAGCTGTTGTTTCGCATCGACCCCGAGCCCTATCGGATCGCGGTAGAGCAAGCCATGGCGCGGTTGGGTAGCGCGCGTTTGCAGATCGAGGCGCTCAAGGCAACGTACCGCCAACAATTGGCTGAACTCCAGTCGGCGCGAGATTCGGCGGACTTCGCTGGGCGGGAGTTCGAACGCAAGAAAGCCCTGCTTGCCTCCGACTTCGCGTCGCGCGCCGCTTATGAGCAGGCGGAAACCGATCTGAAAGTGGCGAGGCAGCGCATTACCTCCGCGCAGGAGCAGGTAGCTAGTACGGTGGCTGGCCTCGCGGGCCATCCGGACATCGACGTTGACCGGCATCCTGCCGTGCGGGATGCCCAGGCACAGTTGGATCGCGCAAGGCTTGATCTCTCTTACGCCGACGTCGTGGCGCCTGACGATGGCATCGTCACCAGGGTGGATGATCTCCAGGTGGGCGACTTCGTAAACGGGGGCGCCGCGGTGTTCTCGATGATGTCGAGTCGCGATGTCTGGGTCGAGGCGAATTTCCGCGAAACTGGGCTGACGCATATGCGGCCAGGTCAAGCCGCGACCATTCAAGTCGACGCCTATCCGGGACACACGTTCAAGGCACACGTGGTGAGCATGAGCCCGGGAACGGGCTCGGAGTTCGCCGTGCTGCCGCCGGAGAACGCCACAGGCAACTGGGTAAAGGTGGTGCAACGACTGCCAGTGCGGCTTGAACTGGACGCGGTCGATGCCAAATGGCCGCTTTACTCTGGCATCAGTGTCTATGCGCGTGTGGATACCGCGTCGACAGCGTCTGCGACAGGAGCGGCGCGGTGAGCGCCGACGCTCGCCCGCGCGACCTAGTGTGGCGTCATCGTGCGCTCATCGCGGCGGGCGTGCTCGCCACTTACATGCAGGCGTTCAACATCTCGGTGCCGAACGCGGCGGTATTGCATCTGCAGGGTGGCCTGTCGATGACCGATGACGAGATCGGCTGGGTTTTCTCTTCCTACATTGCGGCAGGCGCATTGGTCATGCCGATGACGCACTGGCTCGCGGGTCGGTTTGGGCGTAAGCGGGTATTCCTGATCTCCTTGGCGCTCTTTGGGCTGGGCTTGGTGCTAGACACGCTTGCCACGGCGCCGCTGGGGTTCGTCGGTGCCCGCATCGTTCAAGGCGCGGCCAGCGGCACGTTAGCGCCGTTGTCCATGGCCATATTGCTCGACGAGCTGCCCCCACTTAGGCACGGGCATATCGGGCCGACGTGGAGCGTCACGGCCATGCTGGGCATCGTCAGTGGCCCGGCGGCGGGCGGCTGGTTAAGCGAGTATCTCGGGTGGCACTCGATCTTCTATGTCAGCCTCCCGGCGGTGGTCGGCATCTTCCTGATCGTGGCTTTCTGTCTGCGCGAGAAGAAAGCGCCGCAGCGCATGCCGTTCGACTTTTTTGGGTTCGTGACGTTCTCCGCCGGTATCGCCGGCCTGCAGATGCTTTTGGATCGTGGCGAGCGCCTTGAATGGTTCGCTTCTATCGAGATTCGTGTCGAGGCGCTGGTTGCGGCGCTGGGCTGTTACTTCTACCTGGTTCACGCCTTCACAAAGAAAAATCACTACCTCAACACCACGGTGTTGCGCGATCGCAATTTCAGTGTTGCCACGGCGATGTACTTCATCTATGGGTTCGTCTTGCTGCCGACGCTGGCGCTTACCTCACCCATGTTGGAGGAGCTGCTGGGGTATCCGGCGGACAGCGCGGGCTATCTGACCTTGCCGCGCGGCGTGGCCTTGGTAGGCAGCTTGATCCTGACGTGGCGCGTACCGGCATGGCTCGATAACCGGCTCCTGGTGCTTGCTGGGGCTATGCTCTCGGCACTCGGAACCTGGCTGATGCTCGGTTACTCGCCCGTGATGGATTCTTTGCCTGTGATGACGGCGGGCGCGGTTCAGGGCGCTGGCTTGGGCATGTTGCTGCCCGCGCTGAGCAGGGCGGCCTTTGCTACGTTGAAACCGGCGAGCCGCCCGGAGGCCACCGTGATCTTCAATCTGGCGCGATTGTTCGGCAGCACGCTGGGCATATCGATCGTGCAGATATTCTTCTACGTCAACACGCAGAGCGTGCATCTGGCGCTTGCCAAGCATGTAAGGCCTTACGGGCCTGTCGCTCATGCAACGGGATCGCTCGCCGGTCGCCAGCTCGCCCAGTTCAACGAGCTGGTGACCGGTCAGGCGGCGGTAGTGGCGGTCATCGGCCAGTTCAAGCTCTTGCTGATTGCCATGCTCGTCGCCAGCCCACTGGTGATCTTCCTGCGCAAACCACGCACAACTCCCTGATAGTGGCGGAGCCGACAATGAATACGGCCAGATTCTCTCTTTACACGCGGGCTGCCAGAAGGGCGCTGTTCGCCGTGCCCGTGCTGATGGTTGTGTCCGGCTGCGTGATGGGCCCTGATTTCGCCCGGCCAGCGACACCGACGTCGCAGCACTATGACGTCGATGCCGAGCGGCGCCTTTCACGCGATGACGATTCCAACGGGGCTGCGCATATCGATTTCGAGAAGAAGATCGATGGCGACTGGTGGCGGGTCTTTGGCTCGGCCAAGCTTGACCAGGCGATGCAGCAGGCGATAGCCGGCAATCTCGATCTGGAAGCAGCCGACGCCACGATCCGCCAGGCAGATGAAGCGGTGGCGGCCACCCGGGGCGGCCTCGCGCCGCAGGTCGACATGGGCGCGAGTGGGGGCAGGCAGCGCACGATCGGTGCGAGCGGGCTTGCAACGTCCAAGTTCTATGCGGTCGGCCCCCAGGTGAGCTTCGACTTCGACGTATTTGGGGGCACCCGTCGCAAGGTGGAGGAGCAGGCCGCGCTGGCCGAGCTTCAACGGCACCGCTTCGACGCTGCGTATCTCACGGTGACCGGCAACGTTGCCACTCAAGCGCTTCTGCTGGCATCCGCCAAGGCGCAGATGCAGGCGGTGCAGACGCTGTTGACCCATGACCGCAAGAATCTCGCGCTGGTGCAGACCGCGCATCAGTACGGCAGCGCGACACAGGTCGACATCGCATTGGCGGCGAGCCAGTTGGCCCAGGACGAAACGTTGCTTCCGCCGCTCGCACAAGAGCGGGACGCGGCGCGTCACGCGCTCTCGGTACTGGCCGGCAAGGGTCCGGCAGATGGGGTGGCGCCCGATTTCGATCTTGCTGATTTCGTGCTGCCCGCGGACTTACCCGTCAGTCTCCCGTCAGAGCTGGCGCGCGATCGCCCCGACATTCTGGAGGCAGAGGCGCAGCTCCATGCGGCGAGTGCAGCTATCGGCGTCGCCACGGCGGATATGTATCCTCACCTGCAGCTTTCGGCGTCGTTGAGCCAGGTTGGCCCTGGTGGCGGAACGCTGTGGGGTCTTGCGGCCGGACTGGCGGGGCCGATCTTTCATGGCGGAACGTTGCAGGCGAACCGGCGTGCATCCATCGACGGCTATGACGCGTCCATGGCGAACTATCGGCAGACAGTGATCGTGTCCTTGGGGCAGGTCGCCGATGTGCTGCAGGCCATCAACCACGACGGGGAGGAGTACGCGGCTGAGGAGCGCGCCCTGGCTGCCGCCAGCGCCAGCCTGCGCTTGAATCAGCAAGGCTATCGCGCCGGCGAGATCGGGGTCCTGCAGGTGTTGGATGCCGAGCGGACTTACCAGCGCGCCTTGATCGATCACATCCGCGCGACGACCGCTCGCTATCTCGACACCGTGCAACTTTCCGTGGCGTTGGGTGGCAACAGCGTCGATGCGTATTCACGCACTGCAAGGGCTCGCTATGAGCGTGTCCCTTCCAATGAAGGGACGGCGCGCGGTCCGTAGCGCCATCCGTCGTTTTTCACCTCAGGTCTGCGGTACATCCACCAGGCTTCCAGCCATCACGGAATGCGCCGCGCAGCATAGCGAATCAGGAGCACAACCATGTCTTCCCCTCGAACCCTTCAACGCGCCGCCTTCCCGCTTCTCGGTGGAATGGGTGAATTGCCCGCACTTGGATTCGGAACCTTGATCCCCGACCCCGTGGCGGCGAAGCGAGCGATCAAGGCCGCACTCCATGCGGGCTTTCGGCATATCGATGCCGCGGAGGCCTACCGCAACGAAGATATCGTCGGCGAGGCGCTTCAGGAATCCTTCGCCGAAGGTGCACTGACGCGTGAGGATCTGTTCGTCACCACCAAACTGTGGAACAACAATCACCGTCCGGAGCGTGTAGGCCCCGCGCTCGACGCAAGCCTGCGACGTCTAAAGCTCGATCACGTGGATGGCTATCTGATCCACACACCCTTTGCTTTCCAGCCTGGCGATGACCAATACCCCAAGGGAGAGGATGGCCAGCCCCTCTACGATGACGGTGTTACCCTGCTGGACACCTGGCGAGCGATGGAGCGCCTGGTGGACGCGGGTAAGACCCGTTTCATTGGCCTCTCGGACGTTCGCCTGGATACGGTGAAGGAGATCTACGCCGCAGCGCGCATCAAGCCCGCCGTGGTGCAGGTGGAATGCCACCCCTATCTGCCCGAGTGGGAACTGCTGGACTTCTGCAAGCAGCATGGGATTGTGTTGTTGGCTTTCGCCCCCTTGGGGCACGGCATGGAGCCGCGAGTGTTGCATGACCCCGTGATCGTGGAGATTGCACATCAAGAGCAGCGCACGCCAGCACAAGTCGCACTGGCGTGGGCCGTGCAGCGCGGCGCCGCGATTCTGACGACGTCGACGAATCCAGACCACATCACCGAGAATTTCGACGTGCTGGCGTTGCCGGAAGACGCCCTGCAACGGATGCGTCACGAGATCACCACCAGGGTTAGGCTCAACCAAGTCGTCGATACGGGCTTGCCTGGGTTCATCCCGCGGGCGCGACAGACCTGACGTCGACGAACGCCGGCGCGCTGTCAGTTTGGCAAGGCTCGGCCATGGCGACGAGTAGTTCGCTTGCCTTGAGTGTTCCGCATGCTATTCCCTTCGGTGGGGACGGTAGCGTGGCGGCGTTCATCGCGCCGCCTTTGGCACGTCGCTCGAGACCGCAACGTGACCCGATGCAGAGGAGTTGGCGATGCTGCATGAGTTCGCTGCTCGCAGCGTGATGAAGCACGCTGCGATCTATCGGATTCGCGGCGCGAGCGCCAGTAAGGACGACGTGCTCGTCCTTCAAGTCGACGAATCGCAAGGACTGCAACGCCGGGTACGGTGATTGGTCGGTTTCAACGAGGCGGATCGAAGGAGCCCGCTTGGTGCACGCCAGGATGGCGATCGCGAGATCTTCGCACGCATGGCCACCGCATTCAAACCGCGGCAATCGTAGGCGCGGCCGAGCCATCGACCGCGCTTCTCGATCCTCTGAAAGATGGCCAGCTGCACATCGGTTACTCGTATCCGAAGGAGCGCAGATACGGCACCTTCAGGCTCCAGGCCGCGCAGCGTTCTCCCTGCGCGTTGCCGACGGGCAAGCCATCAGTAATGCAGATTCAGTTCGGGCACCGCGGGGCGATTGAGTTCGTACAACTCCTGGAACTCCTCCTCGGTCAACTCGTCCGGCGCGTACACTGCCACGCTGTCCCAGACGCGCTCGGTCGGTTTTGGCTGCCGAGGACCGCCCCGCAAGGAAAACACAATCCCGTCACGTTCGATCAGCTCCGGCGCCTCGTCCAGCCGCTCCCTTTTGACGACGTGAGGCGCGACCAAGTAGATGATGGAAATCATGACGGACTCCTATGCCTGCATGCGCATCCAGTGCGGTGTGCTGCTCCAGGCGGGGATGCGCTGCGTCGTGGATGGTTAGGGCGTTGTGACGCGGGTGCCAGAGGAGTGTTGGGCCACAGGGGATGTGGAGGCCGCGTCAACGACTGCCACGCGCGTCGCAGCATAGCGCGGCGGCACCGCCTGGGGAGCGAGCTGCGACGGATAGTCGACATCCCAGTCCTCGCGACCATTGATTCGATTGGGCACGTTTGTCTGGCTTTGTATTTCGGATGCCAGTTGAGGGGATGGGGCGGGTTGAGGGGCCTGTGCGGCAAATAGCGTCTCACCGGTCAGGGCGAGCGCCAGCGCCAAGGCGACGACAACCATGCGTTGGGGTTGGGGGACCACAGTGGGGATGGGTTGGATGCTCATGATTTTGCTCTCGATGGGTTTCGGCGATGTCCGCCTATTGGGTCCTTTTGCCTTCAGTGCGCCTCCACTAGCCGCGCACCTATTTTTGTACCGAGTCGGATATTATTTGCGCGAGTGGCCCGCGTCAAGTAATTTTATGCGGAACGGTATAAAATAGTGTCGGTCATACCAGCGGCGGGTAAACCCATGCAAGACAAAGCAGGCCCCGGCCGCTCGATCTTCGGAGGTGACGGCGCTGCCGTTCAGTTGAAGCTCCTTGATCGGCGATCCCTGTCTGAGTTGGATTGCTCTCAGGTCGCCAGCCATTTCCTCGCGCTGCCGAAAGACGATCGGATGCTGCGCTTCATGCGCCGAATGGAGGTGAGTGACCTTCAGGCATACGCCACCCGCCTCGTATACAGGGCGCATGCGGTTGCCCTGGCCATGTATGAGGGAAGGGCGGTGGCCGTAGCGGAGCTTCATGCCGTATCGGCGGACCCAACTGCCGAATTGGCCTTCAGCGTTGATGTTCCTGCTCGCAGACATGGCATAGGCAGTGCGCTCGTCGCCAGCCTGATCGATGTTGCGCGGAGTTCGTCAATCGCAGAGGTGCGTGCCATCACGCTGCTGGAGAACACCCCGGCACGCCGTTTGCTGATGAAGTGTGGCTTCGCACTTCGCTGCATGGGTGAAGAGTGCGAGGCGCGACTCTTGTTGTGATCAAGTCAAGGCGACCATAGGCATTCCTACTCGTAACCTGCTGCCATGTCCCGCGCTCAAGGCAATACAAAACATGGGATGATGCCTGGGCAAGATGACGTGCTGGCTAAGAATCCAATATAGCGTCGTGTCGACGCTTGCCCGAGGAGTTTCGCTTTGCAAGATTCCATCAAAATCACCAAGGGCATCGATCACTTGGGTCTGACCGTCAGCGATATCGAATTATCGCGACGCTTTTTCGTTGAGTGCCTGGATTGGTCCGTCGTTGGCGAAGCCCCGGACTATCCCGCCGTGTTCGTCTCGGATGGCCTCACCCGATTGACTCTATGGCAGGTCGATAGAGAGGGCGGCTATGTCGCCTTCGACAGGCGAAAGAATCTCGGGTTGCACCACTTCGCGCTCAAGGTGTCGAGCGAGGCAGACCTTTCCGCTGTGTTTGCGCGCGCTTCGGCTTGGCCGGGAGTCGAAGTGGAGTTCGCTCCAAGACTCGTCGGTAATGGGCCGAACATGCATTGCATGCTGCGTGAACCCGGTGGGACGCGAGTGGAGTTTCGGTTCTCTCCTTCGTGATGCCAGGTGGCAGCGGTAAGGGCCGGCTAAACGTGGTGGCACGCCTGTGCGTTTTTCATGGCTGCTACAGCAGGGCGACGCGATGCGCGCTAAATGCGCAAGCGAGAGCAACGTTGCCCACGGTGCCGCCCTGGGACTGTTGGCAAGGTGGCGAGTCGCTTATCGTGAGTGCCAACTTCTAGGCCTAACTAAGGAGGCGCAGGCCATGGACCGCATAGACGCCATGAAGATCTTCGTTGCGGCGCTGGACGAGGGGAGTCTCGCCGGTGCGAGTCGAAAGACAGGCCGATCACCCGCTGCGGTGAGCCGGGCCATCGCTTACTTGGAGGCACACGTGGGTGTGGCCCTGCTTCATCGAACGACGCGTTCGATAAAGTTGAGTGAAGCGGGCGAGCGTTACGCCACGGCGTGCCGAAAGCTATTGATGGATCTGGACGAGGCGGACCGAAGCGCGGCGGGTGAGCGCTCGGTTCCGCGTGGCATCTTGACCATCACGTCTACCGTATTTGTTGGCTCGGAAATCCTGCGCCCGATCGTGGACGCGTTCATGGACAAGTACCCGACAGTCACCGTGCGGCTTTATTTGCTGGAACGAGCGGTCAGCCTGATTGACGAGGGTATGGATCTGGCGCTGCGCATCACGCAATTGTCGGATTCGACACTTGTGGCGCATCGTGTAGGAGAGGCGCGGCGTGTGATCGTGGCATCGCCGCGTTACCTGGCCACCCATCCAAAGATCGAGGAGCCAGCCGATCTCGGTAAGCACCAGATTATCGCCATGGAGCATCTTGGCCAGGAGTCATGGACATTCCCGCCCTTAAAGGGCTCCGCGGTGTCGCGATCGGTATCGTTCACGCCGCGTCTGGTGGTCAATCACGTGCGTACTGCGATTGCCTCGGCGGTGGAGGGGCATGGCGTAACGCGGTTGCTTGCTTTTCACGTGGCGCCGGAAGTCAAAAGCGGTGCGCTGCGGATAGTGCTTCCCGATGACGAACCGGCGCCGCTCCCGGTGAACATCGTCACGCCTTACGGGCGCCTGGCCGTACCCAAAGTGCGCGCCTTTGTCGATTTTGCGCTGCCACGTCTGCGATCGCGCTTTGCCTCTCTCACTTGAGAATGGGGCTTATCGTGGCGGTTGATTCTTCCGCTGCGCGGTAGAGTGACTGCCGCTTGATGGCGATTCTCCTGCCTCTTTCGCGCTCCTAAATTGTGGGCGTCGGCGCCGATGGCCCGATCCATACCTCACCATTTAAGAGAGCAGATCATGAGCAACCACCAGAAAGTCGCCATCGTTACTGGCGCATCCCAGGGTATCGGCGCAGGCCTGGTCAAGGCATTTCGCGACCGCAACTATCGCGTTATCGCCAACTCCCGCTCCATCAAGCAGTCCAGCGACCCTGATGTGATCGCCGTGGCAGGAGATATCGCGAATCGCTCCGTGGCAGAACGCCTTGTGAAGGAAGCCATGTCGCGCTTTGGTCGTATCGACACGCTGGTCAACAATGCCGGCATCTTTACCATGAAGCCGTTTACCGAATTTACCGAGCAGGATTACGCTGACAACATTTCGGTGAACCTGACGGGCTTTTTCCACGTTACTCAGCTCGCCATTGCCGAAATGGTCAAGCAGCGGAGCGGCCACGTCGTGAACATTTCCACCAGCCTTGTCGATCATGCGGTCGATGGCGTGCCCTCCGTGTTGGCGTCACTCACCAAGGGTGGCTTGAGTTCGGCGACCAAATCACTGGCCATCGAGTACGCCAAGCGTGGCATTCGCGTCAATGCCGTGGCTCCGGGAGTGATCAAAACGCCGATGCACGCGCCGGAATATCACGATGTGCTCGCCGGGCTTCATCCTGTCAATCGCATGGGCGACATCGGTGACATTACGAACGCCGTGCTCTATCTCGAAAGCGCTGGGTTCGTGACCGGTGAAATTCTTCATGTCGACGGCGGCCAGAGCGCAGGCCACTAACGCGGACGGCAGGGTGGGCGCCACGCCCACCCTGATGGCAGCCAGGAGAGCATCATGCCTATCGTAAATATCAAGATCACCCGTGAAGGATCGGCGCCCGGTCGAGGTGCGGCCACCGCCGAAGAGAAGGCCGCCCTGATCAAAGGGGTAAGCCAGTTGTTGCTGGAGGTTTTGAACAAGCCACTGGAGTCCACCTTCGTGGTCATTGACGAAGTCGAGCTGGAGGACTGGGGCTGGGGCGGAAAGCCGGTGTTGGCGTTTCGTAAAGAGAAGCTTGGTCAGGGTTAGGGAGGGTCTGATTAATCGTCTTTTTGTTCGTCATTCCTGCGGAAGCAGGAATTCAGTGCCTTTACGTTCAAAGATTTATAGGCACTGGATGACCAGCCCTTCGGCTGTTGAAAGGCGCTTCCAGCATTTGCTGGGATGACGATGAAGATCAGAGCATCCTTTAAGCGCGGCAAATGCGGTAAGGCGGCTCTTCGGCCCTGGGCGCCGCCGATAGAAGGTTGGGGCGGCGTGCGTTGCGGGATTAGGTATGTGCCCGCCCATGGGTGGTGGGCGCCGGCGCTGGATGACCTGGCCGTGCACTCTGTGCGCGCGGTCTGAGGTAACCACTCATCTCGATACGGCGTCCGGATTCTCAGCGTGAACGCGCGACAGCGGCTGGCAGTGTCATGTTCATTCGTGCTGGCCGCTTGACTCTAGACCTGGATCAAGGGTCTAGACTTGACTCCATGAACATTCCCGTCGCTTCCATGACCATCGGGGCCGTCGCCAAGCGCGCTGGCGTGGCGATCGATACGATCAGGTATTACGAGCGCGAAGGGCTGCTGCCGGAGCCGCAGCGTCGCGCTTCGGGCTATCGCAGTTACGGCGATGGCGTGGTGCGTCAGTTGCGCTTTATCCGGCGTGCGAAGGAGTTGGGTTTCACGCTGGAGGAAATCCGCGATCTGCTGGCGCTTTCCGCGGATCGTCAGCGCGGGGTCAAGGCGGTGAAACAACGCGCGAAGACGCGCCTTGCCGCCATCGACGAGCGTATCGCCGAACTCATGCGCGTCCGCGCAGGGTTGGAGCAGTTGATCGATGCGTGTCCTGGGCATGGGTCGCCGGAGGAGTGCCCGATCTTGCGCGCACTGACCGTAGCGGAGGATGCGGTATGAGCACGGAGAAGCACGTTTGTTGTGGCACCCGCACGCCTGGATCCAAGCAAGCGGCGTCCGCTTGCTGTGGCGGCGAGACGGGTGCTTCCACGCATGTGCATGAAGCGCAGCCTCATGCGGACGCCGCGAAAGACCCGGTATGCGGCATGACAGTGGACCCTTCCCGCACCGCCCATCATGTCGAGTACGGTGGGCAGACCTATGACTTCTGCGCGCAGCGTTGCAAGGACAAGTTCCTTGCTGACCCGGCTCGTTACCTGGCACCGCAAGCGCCGCCGCCGTCGATGCCGGCCGGCACCGTGTACACCTGCCCGATGCATCCGGAGGTACAGCAGATCGGTCCCGGCGATTGCCCGAAGTGCGGCATGGCGCTGGAGCCGATGATGCCCAGCCTCGATGCGGATGAGGGCCACGAACTGCGCGCCATGGCGCGACGCTTCTGGACCTTGGCGCTGTTGACCTTGCCGGTGTTCGTGCTCGCCATGGGGCCGCATGTGTTCGGTTGGCATGTGCCGCTGGCCTGGAGCGGCGTGGCCGGATGGGTCGAGGCAGCATTGGCCACCGTGGTGGTGGGTTGGGGCGGCGCACCGTTCTTTGCGCGCGGCTGGCGGTCGCTCAATCCCTGGTCGCCCAACATGTACACCCTGATCGCGCTGGGTACCGGCGTGGCTTGGCTCTACAGTGCAACCGCGTTCCTGCTACCTGAGCTATTCCTGGTAGGCTTTCGCGATATGCATGGACGCGTGGCTGTGTATTTTGAGTCGGCGGCGGTCATCACCACGCTGGTGACGTTGGGCGATTTTCTTGAGCTACGTGCGCGCCGTCGCACCGGCGCGGCGCTCAAGAGTCTCTTGACGCTTGCTCCCAAGACGGCACGTCGACTGGGTGCAGACGGCAGCGAGCAGGACGTGCCCCTGGAGCAAGTTCACCCCGGCGACACCTTGCGCGTGCGCCCGGGCGAAAAAGTGCCGGTGGACGGCGTGGTGCTTGAGGGGCACAGCCATGTGGATGAGTCGATGCTCACTGGCGAGCCTTTGCCTGTCGCCAAGCAGGCCGGCGAGCGCCTCACGGGTGGCACGGTCAATCAGGATGGCGCCTTGCTGATGCGCGCGGAGAAGGTCGGCGCCGACACCATGCTCGCGCAGATCGTGTCGCTGGTGGCCCAGGCGCAACGCAGTAAGGCGCCGTTACAACGCGTGGCTGATCGCGTGGCGGCCTGGTTCGTGCCCGCGGTGGTGGCGGTATCCGCGCTCGCGTTCGCACTGTGGGCGTGGTTGGGGCCGGACCCTAAACTGGCCTATGCGCTGATTGCGGCGGTGTCCGTGCTGATCATCGCGTGTCCCTGCGCCTTGGGCTTGGCAACGCCCATTTCCATCATGGTGGCCAGCGGCCGCGCCGCGCAGAGCGGCGTGCTGTTTCGGGATGCGGCCGCCATCGAGGCACTGCGCGGTATCGATACGTTGGTGGTGGACAAAACCGGCACCCTGACCGAGGGCAAGCCCGCGCTGCGCGATGTGGTGAGCCTGGGCACCTATCCGTTCGATCAATTGCTGGCACTGGCGGCCGCGCTCGAATTGCCCAGTGAGCATCCGTTGGCGCGGGCCGTGGCGGAAGGTGCTCAGGCGCGGCAGGTGAGGGTGCCCAAAGTCGAGGCATTCCGTGCCATCGTCGGCGCGGGTGTCACCGGCCTGGTGGCCGGGCACGCGGTGGTGTTGGGCAATCGACAGGTCCTGGAGGACGCAGGCATCGCAACCGATGCATCCGCGCTGGTGCGCGCCGAAGCCATGCGTGCCGACGGTTGCACAGTGATGTTTCTCGCAGTCAATGGCGTGCTGGAAGGCCTGATCGGCGTGGCGGATCGCATCAAGCCAAGCACGCCGCAAGCTATTCGCGACCTGCATGCGGCGGGGCTGCGCATCGTCATGTTGACCGGTGACACCGCCACGACCGCCCACGCTGTGGCGCGTACCTTGGGCATCGACGAGGTGCACGCCGAGGTATCGCCGGCTGACAAGGCCGCCGTGGTGCGGTCGTTGCGACAAGGTGGGCGTCGCGTGGCGATGGCTGGCGATGGCATCAACGATGCGCCGGCACTGGCGGCAGCGGATATTGGTATCGCCATGGGCACGGGTACGGACATGGCCATAGAGAGTGCGCAGGTAACGCTGGTCAAAGGCGAACTCACCGCCATCGTGCGAGCACGGGCGTTGTCGCAGGCCACCGTGCACAACATCCATCAGAACCTGTTCTTTGCCTTTGTCTACAACGCGGTGGGCGTGCCGTTGGCAGCGGGAGTGTTGTACCCCTGGCTGGGCCTCACCCTGTCGCCCATGGTGGCGGCCTTGGCCATGAGCCTGTCGTCGGTTTCGGTGGTGGGTAACGCCCTGCGCCTGCGCCGCACGCCCTTGTGATGCCTGTCACCCGCGACGGCTGACGGCGAGCCCTGCCGCCCGTAGTAGCCCAGCGGGATGATCCCTTCCGCACCGATGGGGTGCGGGAGGGCCTCACATGAACATCATTCAAGACGCGCGCAGCACACTGGAAAAGCACATGCCCTTGTTGCTGGGCTTGCTGGTGGTGCTGTTGGCGGGGCGGGCATTGAAGAAGACCTTCTGGACGCTGTTCGGTATGTATTGGGTGTTGCGGGCCAGCGGTATCCATTTCTGACCCCTTCGCTCCATGCCTCCGGTTAGGGCGTGGGGTAAATTGGCAGGGGCTGGGGCGGCGCTCATGCTTTAAGCTGTGCGCCCCGATTTGCCCCGGAACATGCCCGTGTCCGCTGCCCGAGCCCTAATCGAGCGTTACTACGACGCCTTCAATCGCGCCGACTGGGAGGCCATGCTGGCCTGCCTGAGCGAGGATGTTGCACACGACATCAACCAGGGCCATCGGGAGGTTGGGCGTGAGACGTTTCGTCGATTCCTGGAGCGCATGAATCGCTGTTATCGCGAGCAGTTGCGCGATATCACGGTGATGGTCAGCGCCGACGACACGCGCGCCGCTGCCGAGTACGTGGTGCACGGCCAGTACCTGGCCGATGACGAGGGTCTGCCGGCGGCGCGTGGCCAGCCATATGTCCTGCCGGGTGGCGCGTTCTTCGATATTCGGGACGGTCGCATCGCCCGCGTGAGCAACTACTACAACCTGCAAGACTGGATCGCCCAGGTGTCGGGCGGCTGAGCGATGGCGGTTACCGTCAAAACCTGCGTGGGCGACGCCGTGCGTCCCTATCTGGACGATCTGGCGCGCCTGCGCATCACGGTATTTCGCGATTACCCCTATCTGTACGACGGCGACATGGCGTACGAACGACGCTACCTGGAAGCTTATGCGCGCTCCCGGCGCAGCGTGTTCGTGCTGGCGCTGGACGGTGACCAGGTAGTGGGCTGCTCCACCGGCATTCCCCTGGCGGACGAGGTGGCGGCTATTCAACAACCGTTTGCGGCGCGCGGCATGCTGCTCGACGAGGTGTTTTATTTCGGCGAGTCCGTACTGCTCAGGGCGTATCGTGGACAAGGCCTGGGCCATCGATTCTTCGAGCAGCGCGAGGCGCATGCACGTCGCCTGTGCGGTTATCGCTGGACAGCCTTCTGCGCCGTGGAGCGCGCTGGCAACGACCCGCGACGCCCCGACGACTATCGCCCGAACGACGCCTTTTGGGCCAAACGTGGCTATCAGCGGCAGGACGATATGTTCTGCACCCTGGACTGGACTGAAACCGGTGCGCTGGAATCCACCGCGCATCGCCTGCGCTTCTGGCTACGCCCGCTGGAGGCATGACTGCATATGGCACATCGCATGACCCGCACGCTCGACGAATGGCTGGCTTATCAGGAGCACGTGAATGTGCGCAGCATCGAGCTGGGGCTCGATCGCGTGCGTGCGGTGTGGCAGCGCATGGGTGCGCCAGCGCCGGCGCGGCGCGTGATCACCGTGGGCGGCACCAATGGCAAGGGCTCCACCGTGGCCATGCTGGAGGCGATTCTGCGTGCCGGCGGTCAACGCGTGGGCTGCTATACCTCGCCGCACCTGCTGCATTACCGCGAGCGTGTGCGCATCGACGGCGCGGACGCCGACGACGCGGCGCTGGTCGCGAGCTTTGAGCGCATCGAGGTGGCGCGCGGCGAGATACCGCTCACCTATTTTGAGTTCGGCACGCTGGCGGCGTTGGATCTGTTTGCCCGCGCCAACCTGGATGTGGCCGTGCTCGAAGTAGGCTTGGGCGGCCGCCTGGACGCGGTGAATCTGGTGGATGCCGACGTGGCCGTGATCACGACGGTGGATCTGGACCATATGGATTGGCTGGGCCCTGATCGCGACAGCATTGGCGTCGAGAAGGCGGGCATTGCGCGGGCAGGGCGGCCCGCGGTGGTGGGCGAGCTCGACCCGCCTGCAGGCTTGTTGCAAGCGTTGCAGCGCATAGGCGCTCGGGTGCAGCGGGCGGGCGAGGATTTCCGGGTGGAGCGGCTGGCGTCAGGGTGGCGCTGGGTTCACCGCGACGGAACGGAACTGACGCTGCCCGACCCGATCCTGGCGGCCCCTGTGCAATACGCCAACGCCGCCAGTGCGCTGGCGGCGCTGCATGCCCTAGCCGGGCTGGATGTGCCATGGGCGGCGGCCGACGTTGCGGAGGCTGCCGCAGCGGGCATCGGTGTGGCGCGGGTGAGTGCGCGCTTGCAGTCGCTGGGCGGCGACCCGGTGCTCATGGTGGACGTGGGGCACAACCCCCAGGCCGCCCGGGCGCTGGCCGAGTGGCTGGACGGGCGATCCGGTGGGCGCGTGCATGCCGTGTACGGCGCCCTGGCGGACAAAGATGTAGTGGGCGTGATTCGTGCGCTGGGCCAGCGTATCGATCAATGGCACCTGGCCGGGCTGGAGCGTGATACACCGCGCGGCCTGTCGGCCCCTCAGCTGGCCGCGCAGTTGGTGCAGGCGTTGCCACAGGCGGTGTTCGACACGCACGACAGCGTGCAGGCGGCGCTTCATGCCGCGCGCCAGGCTGCGCAGCCGGGCGATTGCGTGCTCGCATTTGGCTCCTTTTTCGTGGCGGCGGCCGTATTGGCTGAATCGAATGCCGGTCATGGGGCCTGAGCGGCGACCGGGCCGGTTATAATCGCCAAGTTCTCGCACCCCCCTGCCGCTTGGAGCCTGTCTTGAAAACACGTCTGCTGGGAGCTGCCGTAATCATCGCGCTGCTTGTGCTGATTGTGCCGATGTTCTTCTCCAGCAGTCCGCCGACCACCAGCGGTGACGAATCGGTGAGCCTGGCCATTCCGCCGGCGCCGGATCGCGACCTGCAAACCAAGACCATGAGCCTGACCAATGGCGCGGTTTCCAGCTCCAGCGCCGCACCGGCGCCCAAGCCGGCCGTACCGGCCCCCGCCGTCGCACCCGTGACCAACACAGTAGGCTCGGACCAACTGGCGACCGTGAACATCGGCTCCAATCGTCCCAAGGATGTCGAGACTGATCCCACCGCCGGCCGGGCGCCGGAGCCGACCACGGTGACCCGTCCGGGCTCCAGCGCCTCTCAGCCGGTGATCCCGGCGCAGACCAAGGCAAGTGCCGCGGCTGCCGCTGCTGCCGCCGCGGCGAGCAAGCCCTCCGCCGGGCCCTCCGCGCCCGTCGCGGTGCCGGCCGCCCCTCCGGCGACCGCAGCGCACGGCCAGTTTTCGCTCAATCTCAGTGCCTATGCGTCTAGCAGCAGTGCGCAGAGCCTGATTCAGCGCGTACGCGCGCTGGGCTATCCGGTGTCCGGCCGCAGCATCAACCAGGGCGGCAAGGAACTCACCTTGGTCACCGCCGGCCCATTCGAGTCGCGCGCAGCGGCCGAGGCGGCTCGCCTGAAGATCACCCAGAGCATCCCGGGGGCACCCGCTCGCCTTGAAGGCAGCGCCAGCACGCCCACCCAGGACGATATGCCGGCCAGCAAGCCGGCGGCCACGGCAGCGGCCGCCAGCCCCTCTCGTGCCGGCGGCTGGGCGGTGCAGGTGGCGGCCATGGGCGCCCAGGCCGATGCCAATGCCCTGCGCGACAAGCTGCGCGCCAACGGCTTCGACGGTTACGTGGATACGGTGAACGCCAACGGCAAGCAGCTTTGGCGCGTGCGTGCCGGCCCGCAGACGCAGCGCGCGGACGCGGTGCGCATCCGCGACCAGATCAAGGCCAAGCTGGGTGTCGACGGCAACGTCGTCACGGCCCCCTAAGCCAGCGCTGAGACGGTGACGCGATGAATTGGGCCGACTACATCATCCTCGCTGTCCTGGCTGTCTCCGTCTTGATTGGCCTGTGGCGAGGCCTCATTTCCGAGGTGCTGGCCCTGGCGGTATGGGCGGCGGCGTTCTGGGTAGCCTGGACGTTCGGTCCGGACGTGGCGGCGCATTTCGAGCACAGCATCCAGCTGCCGTCGGCGCGGATTCTGGTGGGCTACGGCATCTGCTTCCTGGCGGTGCTGATTGCCGGTGCGCTGTTGCGTTTTCTGGTGAGCCGGCTGGTGGAAGGCACTGGGTTGTCCGGTACCGACCGCCTGCTGGGTATGGTGTTTGGTTTTGCCCGTGGCGTGTTGCTGGTGACGCTCGGAGTGTTCCTGCTGGGGTTTACCGCGTTCTCACGCGACCCCTGGTGGCAGGAGTCGGCGTTATTGCCGCAGTTCAAGGGAGTGGCTGCGTGGCTGGGTGAGCGGGTGCCGGAAAATGTCCGGCATTACCTCAACCCGCCAGCGCTATTGGACCATCTTCCCGCCATGCCGGCGGCTGTGCCGGGTGTGACGCCCACGCCCGAGCACAGAACCCATCCTGCAGCCGCTTCCACGGCTGCTCCGGCGACGACTTTCTAAATACAGGCTTTCAACCATGTGCGGAATCATCGGCATCGTCGGCACCAGTGAGGTCGCCGCGTCACTCTATGACGGTTTGACCGTGTTGCAGCACCGCGGCCAGGACGCTGCCGGCATTGCCACGGTGGACGGCGCGCGACTGCGTCTGCACAAGGGCAACGGCCTGGTGCGCGACGTGTTCGGCCAGAGCGCCATGAGCGGCCTGCGCGGCAACGTGGGCATCGGTCATTGCCGTTACCCCACGGCGGGCTCCGAGGGCTCGGCCGAGGCGCAGCCGTTCTATGTGAACTCGCCCTACGGCATCGCCTTTGCCCATAACGGCAACCTGGTGAATACCGAAACCTTGCGCCGGGAGATGTTCGAGGACGATCGGCGCCACATCAACACCGATTCGGATTCCGAGGTACTGCTGAACGTGCTGGCGCACGAGCTGCAGATTCAGGATCGCATGGCGCTCACCCCGGACCACATCTTCAAGGCCGTGGCCGGCGTGCACCAGCGTGCGCGCGGCGGCTACGCGTGCCTGGCGCTGGTGCTGGGTTATGGCTTGCTGGCCTTCCGCGACCCGCATGGTATCCGTCCGCTGGTGCTGGGCGAGCGCGTCACCGCCGAGGGCCGCGAGTACGCGGTGGCATCCGAGTCGGTGGCGCTGGATATCCTGGGCTTCAAGCGCCTGCGTGACGTGGCGCCGGGCGAGGCCGTGTTCATCACCAACGACGGCCAGTTGCACACGCGTCACTGCGCCGACGGCGCGACCCATGCGCCGTGCATCTTCGAATACGTGTACCTCGCGCGCCCGGACTCGATGATCGAGAACGTGTCCGTGTACAAGGCGCGTCTGCGCATGGGCCAGAAGCTGGCCGAGAAAATCCTGCGCGAGCGCCCGGATCACGGTATCGATGCGGTCATTCCCATTCCCGATACCGCGCGCACCGCCGCCTCCGCGCTGGCCGAGGCGCTGGGTGTGCCGTTCCGCGAGGGCTTCGTCAAGAATCGCTACATCGGCCGTACCTTCATCATGCCGGGGCAGGGCGAGCGCGTGAAATCGGTGCGCCGCAAGCTCAATCCGGTGGAGCTGGAGTTCCGCAAGAAGAACGTGCTGCTGGTGGACGACTCCATCGTGCGTGGCACCACTTCGCGTCAGATCATCCAGATGGCGCGCGACGCCGGTGCCAAGAACGTGTTCTTCGCCTCGGCCGCGCCGCCGGTGCGCTACCCGAACGTGTACGGCATCGACATGCCGGCCGCGTCCGAGTTGGTCGCCGCTGGCCATACCGAGAAGGAAGTGGAGCAAGTGCTCGGCGCCGATTGGCTGATTTACCAGGATCTCCCTGATCTGGTGTGGGCAGTGCAGGATGGCAACGAGGCGCTCAAGCAGTTCGACACCTCGTGCTTCTCCGGCGAGTACGTCACGGGCCTGGAAAAGCATTACCTCGAGCAGATCGAAATGCTGCGCTCGGATGACGCCAAGGCGGCGCGCCGCAGCGCGTAACGCCGCATCCGCGCCCTGACCAGCACGGGGCGCGGACAGCCGGGCAGCACGTTTCCCATGACCCACGACCTTCATGCGGCCGCCAAGCGTTGCCTCGACGCCACCGATCCGGCAGACAAGCTGCGCCTGACACATGACACCTGGCAGGCATTCCTGGCAGGTGAACTGCGGCCCGACGAGCACGCGCCATCACCCGAACCCATCGGGGCGCCGGGGCGACCCGAGCGCCCGGCGCTGGTGCCGCAGCGGCAAGTGCCGCATCGCGGCCTGGGTACACCCGAGGGGCGTGCCGCGCTGGTGCACGCGGTGGCGCATATCGAGTTCAACGCGATCAACCTGGCCTGGGATGCGGTGTACCGCTTCCGTGGCAAGCCATTGGATTACTACCGCGACTGGGCCAGTTGCGCGCACGACGAGGCGCGCCACTTCGCCATGTTGAGCGAGCGCCTCGCCGAGCTGGGTCATGCCTATGGCGATTTCGACGCGCACAACGGCCTATGGGAAATGGCCGAGAAAACCGCCCACCACGACACCGCGCGCATGGCGCTGGTACCGCGAGTGCTGGAGGCGCGCGGGCTGGACGTGACGCCTGGCATGATCGAGCGTCTGCAATCGGTGGGCGACGAACGCACGGTGGCGATCCTGCAGGTGATCCTGCGCGAGGAAGTGGCGCACGTCGCGGCGGGCACGCGCTGGTTCCGGCATTGCTGCGAGCGCGATGGCATCGACCCGCGCGACACCTTCCTCGACCTTCTGCGCGACTACATGGGGCGCAATCTGCGTGGGCCCTTCAATCGGCCGGCACGCCTGCAGGCCGGTTTCGACCACGAAGAACTCGACCGCCTCACCGAGCTGGCGCTGCAAAGCTGATCCGCGTTTGGGCGCGACGACTTCGTCGTCATGTCTTGGCGCGTAGCCTTGGGCCCTTTCCCACGGAGGCGCCATCATGACCGTCCTGCCCGGAAAGCTCGTATGGGTGGAACACGCCAGTGCCGACACGGCGGCGGCCAGTCGATTCTACGGTTCTTTGTTCGGATGGGACGTCTCGCTGATGGACGTGGCGGACGAGTCCTATCAGGTCATCATGAATGCCGGCATGGGCATGGGCGGCTACCGGCGCGCCCAGCCAGGCGAGCCCGGCAACTGGGGCATCTATCTCAGTGTGGCGGATGTCGATGAAACCTACGCCATGGCGCTGGTGGCTGGCGCGTCGCCCTGTATGCCGCCACGCGACTTTTCGCCGGTGGGGCGGGGCGCCAGCATGCTCGATCCGGTCGGCGCCATGTTCTCGATCTGGCGTGGCGCGAACGACGATATGCCGGACAGCGCCGTGCCCAACGGCCACTGGTGCTGGCACGAATTGCACGCCACCGATGACCAGGCTGCGTTGGCCTTTTACGAATCGATGTTCGGTCTGAGTCACGACACCATGCCGGCCGGTGAGGAGACTTATTACGTGCTCAAGTCCAACGACGTTGCGCGTGGCGGCCTAGTGCGCAACCCGGGTGGCGCGGGGCCGTCGTTGTGGCTGCCTTACGTGCTGGTGGAAAACGTCGACGCCACGGCGGCGAAGGCGGAAGCGCTGGGTGCGGAAGTGACCACGGCGCCGGAGGACATTCCCGGCATCGGCCGCTATGCCGTGCTGCGGGACCCGCAGGGTGCGTTGCTGGCGGTGTTCCTGCCGGAAAAGCAGTAGCGCGAAGCACGTGCGTCGCAGGCAATAAAAAAGCCGGCGCTAGGCCGGCTTTTTCATCGAATTTGGTCGGGGTGACATGATTCGAACATGCGACTTCTACGTCCCGAACGTAGCGCTCTACCAGGCTGAGCTACACCCCGTGGGAGCCGCGTATCTTAATGACCGGGCCGGGGCTTGGCAACAGGTCTGTCAAAAATAATTTCACAAAGCCGTTTCGCGCGCGATGCGACTCGGGGCCCGGGCGGCCTTCTGCTACCCTATACGGCTCCGTCGGAGGCCGCGCAGCAGCGCGATTGGCCGACGTTCTACATCATCGAAATAGCAGAGGATTTCATGGCGCTTACCCCGGCCCGCACCATGCCCGGCGTGCTCGAGCTGCTGCCGCTCGACCAGATCGCTTTCCAGCGCATGCTTGATGTGATCCGCCGCAACTACGAGCGCTTTGGTTTCCTGCCGGTGGAAACGCCGGTCATCGAATACTCCGACGTGCTGCTTACCAAGACCGGCGGCGAAACCGAGCGCCAGGTGTACTTCGTGCAGTCCACCGGCACGCTCAATGCCGACAAGGGCGACGGCGTGCCGGAGCTGGCCCTGCGCTTCGACCTGACCGTGCCGCTCGCCCGTTACGTGGCCGAGCACGAGCACGATCTGTCGTTCCCGTTCCGCCGCTACCAGATGCAGCGCGTGTATCGCGGTGAGCGTGCCCAGCGCGGCCGCTTCCGCGAGTTCTACCAGTGCGACATCGACGTGATCGGCAAGGACAGCCTGTCGGTGCGCTATGACGCCGAGCTGCCGGCGGTGATCTACAGCGTGTTCCGCGAGCTGAACATCGGCGCGTTCACCATCCAGCTCAACAACCGCAAGCTGATCCGCGGTTTCTACGAAAGCCTGGGCATCGTCGACGGCGAGCAGCAGACGCTGGTGCTGCGCGAAGTGGACAAGCTGGACAAGCGCGGCGCGGATTACCTGCGCGACACGCTCACCGGCGAGCAGTTTGGCCTCAGCGCCGAGACCGCGCAGAAGATCCTCGATTTCTCGCAGGTGCGCTCCACCTCGCTGCAGGATGCGTTCGACAAGCTCGATGCGTTGGGCCCGGGGCCGGAAGCACTGGAGCAGGGGCGCGCCGAGCTCAAAGAAGTGCTGGGACTCATTCGCGACTTCGGTGTGCCCGAGTCGCACTACGTGCTGAACTTCTCCATCGCACGCGGCCTGGATTACTACACCGGCACCGTCTACGAAACCACGCTCAACGATTACCCGCAGATCGGTTCGATCTGCTCGGGTGGCCGCTACGAGAACCTCGCCGGTCAGTACACCAAGTCCAAGCTGCCGGGCGTAGGCATCTCCATTGGCCTCACCCGCCTGTATTGGCAGCTCCGCGATGCGGGCCTGCTCGATACCGGCAAGAGCACGGTCGACGTGCTGGTGACGCAGATGGATGTGGCGCACATGTCGTCGTATCTCGCGCTGGCCAGTGAATTGCGCGGCGCGGGCATCGCCACTGAGGTGGTGCTCGATGGCGGCAAGCTGGGCAAGCAGTTCAAGTACGCGGACCGCGCCGGCATCCGTTTCGTGGTGGTGCTGGGCGAGGACGAGATCGCCAAGGGCGTGGTCACGGTGAAGGATCTTCGCCGCGAAGACCAGTTCGAAGTGGCGCGCACGGAGCTGATCAAGACGCTGCGCGTGGAGCTGGCCCAGGCCGAAGTCGGCCGCTGATTTGACCTTGCACGCCGCAGCCCCTTTCATGGCGCGGCGGTGCAATGGCGTCTTTTCCATACAACCCAAGCAAAGCCCGTCCGGGCTGGAGTGAAGCATGACGGCAAAGACCATTCTCCTGGACGGCAACAGCCTCACCCGCGAGCAGCTGGTGGCGGTGGCGCGTCAGGGATTGCGCGTGGAGCTGGATAACGCGCAACTGGAGCGCGTGCAGCGCGCCGCCGATTTCCTCGCCGACAAGGTGAGTTGCGGTGAGCCGACCTACGGCGTCACCACCGGCTTCGGCAGCAATGCCGACAAGCTGCTGGGCGCGCATCGCCTGCGCGACGAGCTGCCGGGCGGCAACCCGGACAAGCCGGAAGGCACGCTACTGGAAGAACTTCAGCACAACCTCATCACCACCCACGCCGTATGCGTGGGCAAGCCGTTCGCTGCCGATGTGGTGCGCGCGATGCTGGTGATCCGTATCAACACCCTCATGCGTGGCCACTCGGGCATTCGTGTGGAGACGCTCAAGGCGCTCACCGCCATGCTCAATGCCGGCGTGGTGCCGGTGGTGCCGGAGAAGGGTTCGGTCGGCGCCAGTGGCGATCTTGCACCGCTGTCGCATCTGGCCATCGTGTTGCTGGGTGGTGGCGAAGCGTTCTACCAGGGCGAGCGTTTGTCGGGTAGCGAAGCGCTCAAGCGCGCGGGCCTTGCGCCCATCCGACTCTCCTTCAAGGAAGGTCTGGCGCTGAACAACGGCACCGCGCAGATGCTGGCCACCGCCACGCTCGCGCTGGACGATCTGGAGCACGCGCTGGAGCTGGCCGACCTGGCTGCTGCCATGACGCTGGATGCATTCGCTGGCCGCAGTGGCGCGCTGCGCCCCGAGGTGCATGCGCTGCGCCCGCATCCGGGGCAGGTGGAAACCGCCGAACGCGTGCGCGGTCTGCTGGAAGGCAGCACTCTGGTCGACATTCCCTATCACCTGGTGCCGCGCTTCAAGCAGTGGACGGCGGAAGCCTGGGCCGATCCGGCCGACCAGGCGCTTACCTTCGATATTGGCTGGGACTGGGTGCCGGCCAACCAGCGTCACGGTCGCGAGGCGTTCTACGCGCGCTTCCTGCCGTTCAAGGGCGGCAAGAAACACCAGCCGCAGGACGCCTACTGCCTGCGTTGCATGCCGCAGGTGCATGGCGCCGTGCGTGATGCCTGGGCGCAGGCGTGCCGCGTCATCGACATCGAGTTGAATGCGGTCACCGATAACCCGCTGATCTTCCCGGACGCGGAAAACGCCCAATTCATCGAAGAGCAGGTGATCTCCGCGGGTCACTTCCACGGCATGCCGTTGGCGCTGGCGATGAGCTACGTGAAGGCGGCCATTCCGGTGCTCGCCTCCATCTCCGAGCGTCGCCTCAACAAGCTGGTCGACCCAGCCACCAATGACGGCTTGCCGGCTTTCCTTACCGGCAATGAAGACGGTACCGACTCGGGCTTCATGATCGTGCAGTACACGGCGGCGGCGCTGGTCAACGACCTCGCCACACGCGCGCATCCGGCCAGCGTGTATTCGGTGCCCACCAGCGCCAATGCGGAAGACCACGTCTCCATGGGCGCCAACGAGGCGCGCCATGTGCTAGAGATGATGGAAGACCTCGGTCATGTGCTGGCGCTGGAGCTGTACACCGCCGCGCAGGCGCTGGACTTCCGTCAGGCCATGCTCAATGCGGCGTGTCGTTTGGCCGCACGCGGCGACTGGCAGGCGCTGGCCAGCAAGGTGGCCAATGCGCCGCGCGAGGGGCACCCGCATTACGGGCAGTTCGCCGAAGAGGTGCAGCAGCTCACCTCGGCCCTGGCGAATGTCGGCGACTTCCACGCCGGTGCGGCTGTGCGCAAGGCCCACGATGCACTCCGTCAGCACATTGGCTTCATGTCGCGCGATCGCGCCATGGATGGTGATGTGCGCACCGTGTGCGAGCTGGTGCGCCAGCGGGTATTCGCCTGACATGAAGCAAAAAGGGCCGCGTAAGCGGCCCTTTTTCTAAGAGCCTGTTCACTATCTCCACGTAGCCCTCGGCGCTCTCGGTGGTGTACGGGCGTGCACGGCTCCTTCTTCCCTGGTTTGCGCGCAAACCGCTCCCGGCGCGGGCCACGCGAAGATGGTGAACGGGCCCCAAATAACGCACGCACTCAATCGAGCTGCGTGGCGTCCTTGAGCCCGGCAGGGCAGAGGGTGAAGGCGGCGGCTGCCAGATCCAGGAGACTCAGATCGGTCTCGTGGAAATGCTCTCGGCTTTCGGGCTGGGCTGCTTCGTCCAGAATATGCCCAAGGGCCAGCAGGTAGTTGCCCTGGAGGGCGCCGTCGCCGTCCTCGGTGGCATGCTGTACACCCACTGCGAGCGCCACGGCGGCAATCGCCAGTTTGTGCGGAGCTTCGCCTGCTGTGCCGTCCAAGAGCGCGCTTTTCTGCGCCCACGCCCGAGAAATCATGCGTTCGGCCAGCAGGCGGGGAGGGTCGGCCAGCAGTCCGTGGTCAGCCTGCAGGGTCAGCAGCCGCTCGATGGCGGCCATGGCTTGTTCGCGCTGCGGTTTGGCGTTCCTGACTTGCAGAAGACCCATGACGAAGCTCCCTGGCGGCTGAGACTTCTTACGGTGTTCCCCGGCGCCAACGTCCGTCGGCTTTGGAGATTCTCGCAAGAAATAGTCGCGCAGGCGAGGTCAGGCGGGGCGGCCAAAAGCCATACGCCGCACGCTGAATCGCCGCCCGCCCCGGTTTGGGGCTGTGCTTGCTGCGTTGCGTCAGCTGCCGTATGATGCGCTCCACTGTATTAACGCGTTAGTACATTATGAAGCGACGTTCGATCGATCCCGAAACCCCGGCCGCCTCCGCCGAGCAGAGCCTTTGCGAGGCGCTGCTTTCCCTCAAGACAGTGGAGGAGATGTCCGCCTTCCTGCATGACCTGTGTACCCCGGCCGAGCTGGAGGTCATGGTGGATCGCTGGCGCGTGGTGCCTTACTTGTTGGAGGGCGTCTCCTATCGGGAGATTCACGAGCGTACCGCCGTGAGCATCACCACCATCGGGCGCGTTGCTCGCTACATCAATCAGGGCAGCGGCGGTTATCTCGCCGCGGCTGCCCGAGCCGCGCGTCGACGGGCGGCCAGCAGCAAGAAGGTAAAGGCATGAAAACGCGCGACCGTTTGCGCATTGCGATGCAGAAGTCCGGCCGCTTGACCGAGCCGGCACTCGATCTGCTCAACCGTTGCGGGCTCACCTTTCGGCAGAGCCGCGACAAGCTGTTCTGCTTTGGCGAAGGCGAGCCGGTGGATTTGCTGCTGGTACGCGATGACGACATTCCCGGCTTGATCGCGCAGGGCGTGTGCGATCTTGGCATCGTGGGCCGCAACGTGCTCAGCGAATACCAGCTCACCGACGGACGCGAAGCCACCGAACTGTCCGAATGGCGGTCGCTGGGATTTGGTCGCTGTCGCTTGTCGATCGCCGTGCCGCAGGAGCTCGACTACCGCGACCCGACCCAGCTCCAGGGGCAGCGTATTGCGACCTCTTACCCGGGCTTGCTCGGCCAGTGGCTGCGCGAACGCGACATCAACGCCGGTGTGGTGACGCTGGCGGGTTCGGTGGAGATCGCCCCGCGCCTGGGCACGGCCGATGCCATCTGCGATCTCGTGCAGAGCGGCGGCACCCTGGTCGCCAACCAGCTGCGCGAAGCCGAAGTGCTGTTGGAAAGCGAGGCGGTGCTGGCCGGTCCCAAGGCGCTGCCCACCGACGAGCGTGGCGACATGATCGATCTGTTGCTCAAGCGTCTGGATGGCGTGATCCAGGTGCGTGAATCGCGCCTGCTGCTGTTGCAAACCTCCCGCCACGCACTGGATGCCGTGATTCGCCTGCTGCCCGGCGGCCCGCAACCCACGCTTTTGCCAGTGGCGGGCCAGCCCGACCAACTGATGCTGCAGGCGCTATGCGCGGGCGAAGTCAGCTGGCGACAGCTGGAAGAGATCAAGAAAGCCGGTGCGCGCGAAATGTTCGTGCTTCCGGTCGAAAAGATGCTTGCCTGATGCAGGCGGCACAGAAGGGTAGAACGCTATGAACCGCCTCGACTGGAATGCACTCGACAACAAGGGCCGGCGCGCCGCGCTGGCGCGCCCCGCGCAATCGCGCGCCGATAGCCTGCGCAACGGCGTGGAGCAGATCGTGGCACGCGTGCGCGCTGATGGAGACGCGGCATTGCGCGAGCTGAGTGCTCGCTTCGATCGCTGCGCGCTGGATGTCATCGAGGTGAGCGAGCGTGAGTTCGTGGAGGCCGAGGACGCCCTCGATCCCGTGCTCAAGGCGGCTATTCACGAGGCCGCTGAACGCATCGAGGCATTTCATCGCGCCGCGGCGCCGCAAACGGTGTCGCTGGATACCGCCGAAGGCGTGCGAGTGGAGCGCATGTTGCGCCCCGTGCAGCGCGTTGGCTTGTACGTGCCCGCTGGCAGCGCTCCGTTGCCGTCCACGGCATTGATGCTCGGCGTGCCCGCGCGCATTGCAGGCTGCGCGGAGGTGGTGCTGTGTTCGCCCGCGCGGGCTGATGGTCGCTGCGACGAGGCCGTGCTGTATGCCGCGCGCGTCACCGGCGTGCACCGTGTATTCAAGCTGGGTGGTGCGCAGGCCATTGCCGCCATGGCCTATGGCACCGAGTCGGTGCCCAAGTGCGACAAGTTGTTCGGGCCGGGTAATGCCTGGGTCACCGAGGCGAAGCTGCAGGTGTCCGCCGACCCGGACGGCGCGGCCATCGACATGCCGGCGGGTCCGTCGGAAGTGCTGGTGATTGCCGACGAGCACGCCAACCCGGTCTTCGTGGCGGCCGACCTGTTGTCGCAAGCCGAGCACGGCCCGGATTCCCAAGTGATCCTGCTGAGCCCCTCGGCCGGCCTGCTCGATGCGGTAGAACAGGAGGTGGCTCGCCAATGCGCCGCGCTGCCGCGCGCGCAGATCGCCGCACAGGCGCTGTCGCAGAGTCGACTGATCGCCGTGTCGTCGCTGGCGCAGGCGGTGGATGTGAGCAACCGCTATGCGCCGGAGCACTTGATCATGCAGGTGGAAGCACCGCGTGAGTTGCTCGGGCAGATCGAAAGCGCCGGTTCCGTGTTTCTCGGCGCCTGGACGCCTGAATCCGTGGGCGACTATTGCAGCGGCAGCAACCACGTGTTGCCCACCTACGGCTACGCGCGCAGCTACAGCGGCGTATCGGTGGCGAGCTTCCAGAAGCAGATCACCGTACAGGAGCTGAGCGAGGACGGGCTTCGCGCCATCGGGCCGTGCACAGCGACGCTAGCCGCCGCCGAGCAATTGGAAGCTCACCGTCGTGCCGTGACGCTGCGCCTGGCAGCGCTGGAGGCCGCGGCATGAGCGTGCTCGAACTCGCGCGCCCGGAAATCCGCGCCATGCAGCCGTATTCCTCCGCGCGCATGGAGGCCAGCGGCGGCCAGACCATGCTCAACGCCAACGAATCGGCCTGGGCTCCCCCGGGTGATCATGCGCTTGCATGCAACCGCTATCCCGACCCGCAGCCGCGCGAACTGCTGGAGACGCTGGCGGCGCTTTACGGCGTACGCGCCAGTCAGATACTGGTCGGGCGCGGCAGCGATGAGGCCATCGATCTGCTGATACGGGCGTTCTGCCGCGCCGGCGAAGACGCCATTGCCATTCAGCCACCCACCTTCGGCATGTATGCCGTATGCGCGCGCGTGCAGAACGCGGCGCTGGTGGAGGTGCCGCTGGCGGCGGACTTTAGCCTCGACGTGGATGCCGTGCTGGCTGCGCTTACACCGGCGGTCAAGCTGGTGTTTGTCTGCACGCCGAACAACCCCACCGGGCGACTCGTGAGCCGTGAGGCCGTGGAGCAGCTTGCGGCCGCCTTGGCAGGCCGGGCGTTGTTGGTGGTGGACGAGGCCTATATCGAGTTCGCCGATGCGGCCAGCGTCGCCACGTTGATCGATCGCTACGAGAATCTGGCGGTGTTGCGCACCTTGTCCAAGGCCTGGGCCTTGGCGGGTGCGCGTATTGGCAGCCTGCTCGCCAACGAGGAGATCATTGGCTTGCTCCGCCGCATCATGGCGCCTTACCCGTTGCCGCGGCCCTGTGTGGCGCTGGCGCTGGAGGCCCTTTCGCCTGCAGGGCAGGCCGAGGCGGGCGCGCACCTGGCCACCGTGCGTGCCGAACGTGCCCGCATGGCCAACGCATTGGCCGCGTTGCCGGGCGTGCGCGCGGTGCTGCCTTCCCAGGCCAATTTCCTGGCCGTGCGTTTTGACGACGCCGCCACGGCCTACCAGCGTTTGCTCGACGCCGGCATCGTGGTGCGCGACGTACGCCGTTATCCCCAGCTCGGTGACGCGTTGCGCGTCACCATCGGTACGCCCGCCGAGAATGCGCGCGTACTGGCTGTCCTGAACGAACTGGCCATGGATAGCCGGGGCTTGGTCGACGGATCGGCATCAAGGTAACTCACATGACCCGCAAGATCCTCTTTATCGACCGCGACGGCTGCCTCATCGAGGAGCCGGAAGATTTCCAGATCGACAGCTACGAAAAGTTCGCCCTGCTGCCGGGCGTGATCGCCGCGCTGCAGCGTTTCGTGGCCGCCGGCTATGACCTGGTCATGGTGACCAACCAGGATGGTCTGGGCACGGACAGCTTTCCCGAACACGACTTTGTCGGCCCGCACGAACTGCTGATGCGCATCCTCAGCTCGCAGGGCATTCCGGTGAAAGAAACGCTGATCGATCGCAGCTTCCTGCACGAGCGCAAAGACACCCGCAAACCGGGCGTGGGCATGCTGCGCCACTACTTGGCGGACGATGGCTGGAGTCGCTCGGCCTCGGCGATGGTGGGCGATCGCGAAACCGATCTGCAGTTTGCCGCCAATATGGGTGTACGCGGCTTTCGCGTGGGTTCGCACGCACTGAGTTGGGCCGAGATCGCCCACCAGATGCTCGATGTGCCGCGCATGGCCACGGTGGAGCGCAACACGCGCGAAACGCGCATTACGGTGAGTGTGAACCTCGACAAGGTCGCGGAGCCGCAAGTGCACACTGGGTTGGGCTTTTTCGATCACATGCTGGAGCAGATCGGCAAGCACGGCGGCTTCGCGATGGCGCTGCGCTGCGATGGCGATACCCACATCGACGAGCACCACACCATCGAGGATTGCGCACTGGCGCTGGGCCAGGCGCTGCGCGCAGCGCTGGGCGACAAGCGTGGTATTGGCCGCTACGGCTTCGTGCTGCCGATGGACGAGTCGCAAGCCAGCGCAGCGCTGGATCTTTCCGGGCGCCCGTACTTTGTGTTCGAGGGCAGTTTTCCGCGTGAGCGGGTGGGGGATATTCCCACCGAACTGGTGCCGCACTTTTTCCGCTCGCTTTGCGAAACCCTGGGCGCCAACCTGCACCTGAGCGTGCGCGGCGACAACGCGCATCACATGGTGGAGGCTTGCTTCAAGGTGGTGGCGCGTACATTGCGGCAGGCGATCCGCCGCGAAGGCGACGATCTGCCGAGCACCAAGGGAGCGCTGTAATGAGCGTGGTCCTGGTCGATGCCGGCGGTACCAACATCGGTTCCGTGCGCTACGCCCTGCAGCGACTGGGCACGGATGCCGCGCTCACCGCAGACCCGGCAGCGATCCGCGCGGCGGACAAGGTGATCCTGCCTGGGGTGGGCGCGGCGGGCCCTGGCATGGCGCGTTTGCGCGAGTTGGGGCTGGTGGATCTGTTGCGTTCGTTGACGCAGCCCGTGCTTGGCGTGTGCCTGGGCATGCAGCTGCTGTGCGAGCGCTCCGAGGAAGGCGATACGGCGTGCCTGGGGGTGATTCCCGCGCCGGTGCGTCGCTTTCAGGAGCGGCCAGGACTGCGCGTGCCGCACATGGGCTGGAACCGGGTGCAGGCGCGCGTTGCGCACCCGTTGCTGAAGGGGCTTGGCGCCCAGGACTGGGCCTACTTTGTGCACAGCTACGCGGTGCCTACGGGTGACTACACCCTGGCGACCAGCGACTACGACGGAGAGTTCGCGGCGGTGATCGCTCGCGACAACTTCCATGGCATGCAGTTTCATCCCGAGCGTTCGGCCCAGGTCGGCGCGCGCCTTCTGAAGAATTTCCTCGAGCTATGAGCTTCTCAGTCATTCCCGCCATCGACCTGCGAGGTGGCCGCGTAGTGCGGCTTCGACAGGGCGACTATGAGCAACAGACTACCTATGCGTTCGACGCCCGTGCGTTAGCTCGCGACTACGCCCAGGCCGGTGCTGACTGGCTGCACCTGGTCGACCTTGACGGTGCGCGTGCGGGCAGTTTGGACAACCTGGCCGTCATCGAGGCCATCGCAAGCGACGGCATGCAGATTCAGGCTGGTGGCGGTGTGCGCAGTGAGCGCGATGTGCTGCGCCTGTTCAACACCGGCGTGTCGCGCGTGGTGCTGGGCAGCCTGGCCATCCGCGAACCGGAAATGGTGGCTGGCTGGATCGATCATTACGGGGCCGACCGTTTCACCCTTGCCCTCGATACGCAGCAGCGCGAAGGTACATGGAGCCTGCCCAGTGCAGGCTGGACCGCCACCGAATCGCGTACGTTGGACGAACTGGCGCCCTGGTACGCCGCGCGTGGCGCGCGGCACCTCCTGTGCACCGATATCGATCGCGACGGCATGCTCGCCGGTTTCAACCTGTCGCTGTACCGCTATCTGGCCGAACTCGTGCCGGCGCTGGCGACCCAGGCGTCGGGTGGTGTGCGCTCCATCGAGGATATCCGTGCGGCGCGCGAGGCGGGCGCCAAGGGCGTGATCCTTGGTCGCGCGTTGCTGGAAGGGCGGTTTACGCTGGCGGAGGCGCTGGCATGCTGAGTCGCCGCATCATTCCCTGCCTGGATGTACGCGAGGGCAAGGTGGTCAAGGGAGTGCGCTTTCGCGACCACGTGGTCATGGGCGAAATTGTCGACCTTGCACTGCGTTACCGCGACGAAGGCGCCGACGAATTGGTGTTCTACGACATCACGGCCAGCCCCGAAGGCCGCAGCGTGGATCGCGCCTGGGTGGAGCGCGTAGCTCGCGTTATCGATATTCCCTTCTGTGTGGCGGGCGGCATTCGCAGTGTCGAGGATGCCCGCGCGGTGCTGCACGCGGGAGCGGACAAGATCTCGGTGAACTCGCCCGCGCTGGAGCGTCCGGAACTCATCGACGAACTTGCGGCGGCCTTCGGCGTGCAGTGCGTGGTGGTGGGTGTGGATAGCTTGCGTGATGCCGACAACGAGTGGCGTGTGCGCCAATACACCGGCGACCCTTCGCGCACGCAAGCGTTGCCACGGCGTACGCTCGATTGGATTGTCGAGGCGCAGCAGCGTGGCGCCGGCGAGATCGTGCTCAACTGCATGGGCAGCGACGGCGTGCGCGAAGGCTATGATCTTGAGCAGCTCGCGGCCGTGCGGGCCATCTGCCAGGTGCCGTTGATCGCTTCCGGTGGTGCGGGTGCTCCGGCGCACTTCCTGGCGGCATTCGCCCAGGCCGACGTGGACGGCGCGCTGGCCGCCAGCGTGTTCCATGCCGGAACTATCGCCATTCCCGAACTCAAGCGCTGGCTGGCGACGCAGGGCGTCGTCGTACGACAGGAAAAGGGCCATGACTGACCGCAACATCGACGCGAACGCGCTGGACTGGGCCAAAGGCGATGGCTTGCTGCCGGTGATCGTGCAGCACTGGCTCAGCGGTGAAGTGCTGATGCTCGGCTACATGAACGCCGAGGCGCTCGCGGCGACGCAGGCAAGCGGGCATGTCACCTTCTACAGCCGCAGCAAGCAGCGTCTGTGGACCAAGGGTGAAAGCTCCGGCAACGTGCTGAGCCTCAAATCCCTGCGCATGGATTGCGATGCGGATACTTTGCTGGTGCAGGCCGCACCGCATGGCCCTACTTGTCACACAGGTACCAGTAGTTGCTTTGGCGAGCACGTGGTGCCGCCGCTGGGCTTTCTGGCGGAACTCGATGCCTTGGTGGCACGCCGTGACCGTGAGCGCCCGCAGGGCAGCTACACCACCAAGCTGTTCGAGGGCGGTATCCGCCGCATGGCCCAGAAGGTGGGCGAGGAGGGCGTGGAAACCGCGCTGGCCGCCGTTGCCCAGGACGATGACGCTTTGTTGGGCGAGGCAGCCGATTTGATGTTCCACTTGCTGGTGACCTTGCGCGCACGCGGCCTGGGCTTGGCCGATGTGACCCGCGTGCTGGCGGGCCGCCACGCGGAGCGCGCTGCGCACTGAATCCATGGCGCTCGTGTGACGTCATAACCGAACGGATATATCCGTTGGTCTCGCATCGATGGATGGCTAGCATGGCCTTAACAGCCGCTGTGATTGATTCTGCACCGGGCACAGTGAGGTGCTCGGGGTCGCCAGGCGGCAGTGCCGCGTCGTTACGCGCCGTATGCGCTGGCTTGGCGATTCTGGTTTTCGTCTGAATGTCTTCGCAGCCAGGCTCCGTGGGCCCGCCTTGGGTGGGTCGCGCGGGAAACGTGTTCGCAGTCCGGGGAAGAGTCATGGGTGATATCGCGGTGATTGGCGGTGGAGCGGCGGGCGCGGCGGCCTTCGGTGAGCTGCTTTCGCGTTACGACGCGGGCACGGTGCACTGGATCGTTGGATCACAGGTGTTGGGGCGCGGCGTGGCCTACGCGACGCGCGACGATCGCCACCTGCTCAACGTACGCGCGTCCGGCATGGGCGTTTTTCAGGAGCACGGCGAAGACTTCATCCAGCATGCTTCACGACAGCTGGGACAGGTAAAAGGCACGGATTTCCTGCCGCGCCGCATCTTTGGCGATTTCATCCAGGCGCAGGTTGGCGTGCGCATCGATGCCGCGCGCCGCGCCGGCCGCAGCTTTCGCATTTATCCCGAAAGCGCGCTGCGTTTGGCGTCGCGCGCCGAGGGCGGTTACGTGGTGCACCTGGATAGCGGGCGCCAGCTCATCGTGTCGCAAGTGGTGCTGGCGGTGGGTGCGCTGGCGCAGCGACCGTTGCGCACGGTCACCCCGTCAGCGCTCCAAAGCGGAGCGTATGCGCTGGACCCGTGGCAGTTGGGTCACCACGCCAGCGCGCCACGTCGCGTGCTGGTGATCGGCACGGGGCTCACCGCTGTGGACACCCTGTTGTCGGCTGCCGAACGCTGGCCGCACGCTGAGCTGGTGGCGGTATCACGTCATGGGTTGTGGCCGTTCACCCATCCGGCGTTGCCCTTGGGTGGCTATGCGGGACAGGAGGCACTGAACCGCGATTTGCTGGCGCTCGATAGCGTTGCTGCCATGGTGCGCCGTGTAAGGCTGGCGTTTGACGATGCAGGTGAGCACGACTGGCGCGTCATCATCGACGGCATGCGGCCAGTGAATGCTTTGCTATGGCAACGGTTGGGGCTCGCGCGCCGGCGCCAGTTCCTGCGTCATGTCCGCTGGGTATGGGAAGCCTCGCGGCATCGTATGGCGCCCACGTCCGGGCAGGCGATCCACCAGTTACTGGAAGAAGGGCGGCTACACGTGCGCGCCGCGCGCGTGCTGGCCGTGGATGGCGCGGGTCCCTTGCAGGTGACGCTGCGCGAGCGCGAAACCCAGCTTGTGAGCACGCTGGGCGCGGACCTGGTGATTCAAGCCACGGGGCTGGATACCGCAGTGGCCTATGGTCAGCACGCGCTATTGGCGGGGCTGCTGGAGGATGGCCTGGCGGTAGCCGACCCGCTGCAACTGGGTGTACTCGCTCATGCCGATGGTCAATTGCTGACCGACACCGGCGAGCGTTTGCCAGGCTTGTATGCCATCGGCTCGCTGCTGCGCGGCAATTTGTGGGAGTGCACGGCGATGCCGGAAATCCGCGCTGCCGCGCATCGGCTGGCAGTGCGGCTTTCCGGCGCAGGAGCGGCATTGGCCCGCGATACCGTCAGCGACGGTCTCTAGTCCTGCGCCCCGCGAATCGGCAAAAGTGCACGGCGCACTCGTGACATTTCACATGCCCGATGACACCCCGCATGGATAGTGCGCAGGGTATCCAGTGACCAGGCTGCACTGATCTCGCGCAATGGCTTCAGCATATGGATATGCCATATCACGATTTCTTGGCGTCGTGGCTGCCCGATAGTCTGGTTATTCGTTTCAATGCAGGAGGCATCATGCGGAAGTGGTTTTCCCTCATCTTCGGTACCGCCGGGTTATGGCTGGCTGCGCACGCGAGCGCGGCCGACGTCACGCTGTTGAACGTGTCCTACGACCCCACCCGCGAGCTGTATCGACAGGTCAACAGCGCCTTCGCCGCGCAGTGGAAGGCACAGCATGGGGACAGTGTCACGATCCGCATGTCTCACGGTGGTTCGGGCAAGCAGGCCCGCTCCGTGGTGGAGGGTTTGCCGGCCGATGTGGTGACCCTGGCGCTCGCCTACGATATCGACGCCATCGCGGAGCGCGGAATGATCGCCAAGGACTGGCAACAGCGCCTGCCCGATCGTGCGGCACCATACACCTCGACCATTGTGTTCCTGGTGCGCAAGGGCAACCCCAAGGGCATCAAGGATTGGGCAGACCTGATTCGCCCGGGCGTCCAGGTGGTCACACCCAACCCCAAATCATCCGGCGGCGCGCGTTGGAATTTCCTGGCGGCCTGGGGCTACGCGCTCAAGCAGCCCGGTGGGAACGAGGCCAGCGCGAGAGCCTACGTGCAGGCGCTCTACAAACATGTGTCGGTGCTGGATACCGGCGCGCGTGGCGCCACCAACACGTTCGTGCAGCGCGGCATCGGCGACGTGCTTATTGCCTGGGAGAACGAGGCGCTGCTCGCCAAGGAGCAACTGGGCAAGGATAAGTTCGAGATCGTGGTGCCGTCAGTCACCATTCTGGCCGAGCCGCCGGTGGCGGTGGTGGACGCCAACGTGGATAAGCATGGCACGCGCGCAGTGGCGCAGGCGTATCTGCAATTCCTGTATACGCCGCAGGGGCAGGAGATCGCGGCGAAGAACTATTACCGGCCACGTTCGTCCGAGGTTGCCGCGCGTTACGCTGCGCAGTTCCCGGCTACACATACGTTCACCGTCGATGAGGTGTTCGGTGGCTGGAAGCAGGCGCAAGCCAAGTTCTTCAGTGATGGCGCCATCTTCGACCAGTTGGGAGCGGGTGGGTGAGTGCACGGCGCCAGCGTGTGCTGCCGGGTTTTGGCCTGAGCCTGGGCTATGCGCTGACGTACCTAGGCCTGATCGTGTTGTTGCCGTTGGCGGCGCTGGCTTGGAAGGCCTCCGGTCTCGGCGCGAGTGGTTGGCTGAATTTGCTTTCCGCGCCGCGCACGTTGGCGGCGCTGCGCCTGAGCCTGGGTGGCGCGTTGCTGGCGGCCCTGGTCAACGCGGTAATCGGTTTGCTGGTGGGGTGGGTGCTGGTGCGCTATCGCTTCCCCGGGCGTCGTGTGCTCGATGCCTTGGTGGATCTGCCGTTCGCCTTGCCGACCGCGGTGGCGGGCATCGCGTTGACCACCTTGTACGCACCCAATGGTTGGATCGGGCGCTGGCTGGAGCCGCTGGGCATCCATGTCGCCTACACGCCGCTGGGTGTGTTCGTGGCTATGGTGTTCGTGGGTTTTCCATTCGTGGTGCGCACCTTGCAGCCGGTGCTGGCGACCTTGGAACGCGACGTGGAGGAGGCTGCCGAAACGCTGGGGGCCAGGCGCTGGCAAAGCTTCTTTCGCGTGATCCTGCCGTTGCTCGCCCCCACCTTGCTCACCGGCTTTGCGCTGGCCCTGGCACGGGCGGTGGGTGAATACGGCTCGGTGATCTTCATTGCCGGCAATATCCCCGGGCATTCCGAGATCGCGCCGCTGTTGATCGTGCAAAAGCTGGAGCAGTTCGACTATGCCGGCGCCGCTGCGCTGGGCGCGACGATGTTGTTGCTGTCCTTCGCGTTGTTGGTCCTGGTGGCAGTGTTGCAGCGCTGGAGCCAGCGCTGGGCGGAGGTGAACTCGTGAGTGCCCCGCGTCGACGCTCGCTGAGTTGGAGGCGCCGCTTAGTGCGCTTTGCGCTGATTTTGTTGGCGGTGGCTTTCCTGTTGTTGTTTCTGGTGCTGCCGCTGGCCACCGTGTTCGTGGAGGCTTTTGACCAAGGCGTGGCGGCCTTCGTGCAGGCGATCGAGCAACCCGAGGCCTTGTCGGCGATTCGTCTGACCTTGCTGGTGGCCGCCATCGCGGTGCCGCTCAACGTGGTGTTCGGCGTGGCCGCCGCATGGGCGATGACGCGCTTCCAGTTTCGCGGCAAGGCGTTGCTGGGCGCATTGATCGATTTGCCGTTTTCCGTGTCGCCAGTGATCTCTGGCCTGATCTACGTATTGCTGTTCGGCGCCCAGGGTTGGTTCGGGCCATGGTTGGATGCACATGGCGTCAAGGTGATCTTTGCCGTGCCCGGCTTGGTGCTCGCTACCGTCTTCATCACGTTGCCCTTCGTTGCGCGCGAGTTGATCCCGCTCATGCAGGCGCAGGGCAGTGAGGAGGAGGAAGCCTCCCGCGTGATGGGTGCCAGCGGCTGGCAGATGTTCTTCCGCGTGACGCTGCCCAACATTCGCTGGGCACTGCTGTATGGCGTGCTGCTGTGCAATGCGCGGGCGATGGGCGAATTCGGCGCGGTGTCCGTGGTATCCGGTCATATCCGCGGGCTGACCACCACCATGCCGCTGGAAGTGGAAATGCGCTACAACGAATACGACTACGTGGGCGCCTTTGCGGTGGCCTCGCTATTAGCCTTGCTGGCGCTGCTGACGCTCGCCATCAAGACGCTGCTGGAATGGCGGTATGGCGATGAGCTGGCCGCGCGCGGACCGGGTGCTCACTGAGATGGCCGCATGACACTTGAACTCACCCGCCTTGATCGACGTTTCGCCGCCTTCCACGCGCTGGACCAGGTCAGCGTGAGCATTGCGCCAGGGGAGTTCCTCGCGCTGCTGGGGCCCTCTGGCTCCGGTAAGACCACGTTGCTGCGCATCCTGGCTGGGCTGGACTATCCCGACAGTGGCCAGGTGTCCAAGCATGGCGAGGACTTTCTCGCCGTACCCGCCCGAGAGCGCCGCATCGGTATGGTGTTTCAGCACTACGCGCTGTTTCGCCACCTTACGGTGACGGAGAACATTGCCTTTGGGCTGCGTGTACGCCCTTGGCGTACGCGTCCCTCGCGCGCCAAGATCCATGAGCGCGTGGATCGCCTGCTGAGCCGCGTGCAATTGGAAGGGTTGGGCGGTCGTTATCCCGCACAGCTTTCCGGCGGCCAGCGGCAGCGCGTGGCGTTGGCCAGGGCGCTGGCGGTGGAGCCAGACCTGCTCCTGCTGGACGAACCCTTCGGCGCACTCGATGCCCAGGTGCGCGTGAGCTTACGTCGATGGCTGCGCGAGCTGCATGAAGAGTTGCAGCTCACCACGGTGTTCGTGACCCATGACCAGGAAGAGGCGCTGGAGCTGGCCGACCGCGTCGCGGTGATGAATCGGGGGCGCATCGAGCAGGTGGATACGCCGGAGATGATCTATCACCAGCCAGCCACGCCCTTCGTGTGTGAGTTCATCGGCAAGGTGAACAAGTTCGGCGTGCGTCGCCATGCCGTCGGGCTAGGTGCCGGCGGTTGGGTATGCGAGGGCGATCCCTGGGATGGTCGCTACGACGCCGCGGTGGCGTATGTGCGGCCGGAACAGTTGCAACTGGCGGTGCCGCCGTCGGAGCCGGGCTGGGAGGCATCCTTGCGCCACATCTACCTGGCCGGCAGCGTGGCCCATCTGGATTTGTACGTGCCCGCGCTGGAGCAGTCGCTGGAGGCCGATATCGCCAGCGAGGATTTATCCCGCCAGGGCCTGCAGGCGGGCATGAAGCTGCGGGTGGCGCCGCGCAACGCGGTGCTGTTCGCCCAGGAGGGCCAGGGCCAGGTACTCGCTGGCGAGCGTTGGATCTGGCACGCCGGGCGGCACGCGCACGCCTGAGTAACGCCTGGCGAAGCGTATCAGCGGGGCGTGAGGGTGTGCGGCAGCGTGGCCGTGGCCTGCGTAGGCTCGAACGATACGGCGGGGCCGGGCGTGACGTGCTGGCGCCAGCGCGCCAACTGATCGGCAATGCCTGGGCCCACGTCCACCTGGGGCTCGGAGGGTGTCAGCTTGTCCTTCTGTTCCCATTGGGCGATTTCACCGGCCGCATGTTTATAGGCCTCGACGAAATCCGTGGTCTTGTTGAGCGCGTCGACCAGCCACGCATGGCCGAAATAGGTGATGTCGGAATCGCTGCCGCAGCCGAAGGAACTGCGGTCGGCGCGTGCCGCGGTGATCACCAGCGTGCCAGGGCCGCGCACCGCCGGTACGAAACCACCGGAGTAACAGGCGTTCACCACCACGACCTTCCACTTGAAGGGTCGCTTGTGGAGGATGTCCGCCAGGTCGGACGCGCCGATCTGGTCGAGCGGCAACGGGTCCATATCGACCAGCAGGTTGTGGTCCTCGTCGCCATGAGTGGTCATGTACAGCAGGAGGATGTCTTCCTCCGGCTTCATGACGTCGGCCAGGCCATCCAGCGCGGCTTCCAGGTTGCTCCAACTGGCCAGCGGGCGCTGTTCGAGCGTGCTGGGGTTGTTCTCCAGCACCATCACGTGCGTGCCGGGGCCAAAGCGGCGGGGAAACATGGTAGCGGCGTACTCGGCCTCGTTGCGGAACACGTCCTCGCCACCATCGGCACCAAACGCCAGCACATAGAGGTTGGGCCGCCCGGCCACGCGCGGGCCGAGGGCGGCCAGCGCCTTTTGCACCATGCCGCGCTGGGCGTAGATCACTTGCTCGGGCGATGGCGCCTGCTCCGGCCAGTTGTCGGAGGCGGCGCTGTCTTCATCGGTACCGTTACTGCTGGCCGGTGTTGGCGTGGTGGCGTGGGCGGCAACGTCCGCTGCCGGCGTTTTGAGCGCGTTGGGCGCGGGAGACAAGCGAGCCAGGCCAAGCATGAGCAATACGCCGGCTGCAAAGGCGAGCAGGGCAGTCAGGGCAATACGCATGGCGGTGGCTCGCGCTCGGATTAGAGGACGATGGCGTCGAAGTCCCGGTAGGCCGGGTGACGCGGTTGATCGGGGATCGCCAGCGGCTCGCGCAGCAGCCAACCCGTGCGCAGACCAGCCGCCTTGGCGGCGTCCAGCTCTTCGACGATGTCCGAGAGAAACAGAATGTGCCCCGGTTGCTCGCCAATGGCGGCGGCGATCTTTTCGTAGGAGGCCTGTTCGCGCTTGGGGCCGGTTTCGGTGTCGAAATAGCCGGCGAACAGCGGCGTGAGGTCACCCGCGTCGCTGAAGCCGAAGAACAGCTTCTGCGCGGGCACCGAGCCGGAGGAGTACACGTAAAGATGCAGGCCATCGGCACGCCAAGCGTGCAGGCGAGCGGATACCTCCGGGTACATGTGGGCCTGGTAGTCGCCGGCTTCGTAGCCTTCCTTCCAGATCATGCCCTGTAGGGCCTTCAGCGCGGTGGACTTGCGGTCCTCGTCGATCCATCGCTGCAGCAACGCGATGATTTCCTGGCGCGAGGCCTCGATGATGCCGGCCTCCTTGGCTGCTTCGTGCAGCCAATGCTGCACCTCGGGCGTATCGCCATGCGTTTCGATGAAGGCGGGCAGGCGGGTGCGCGCGTACGGAAACAGCACGTCCTTGACGAAGCTGATCGAGCTGGTGGTGCCTTCGATGTCGGTGAGGATGGCGCGGATGACGGTCATGCGGAAAAGCCGGGGTGCTGGGACCCCAAGCTTACCCGGCCTGGACGATTGACGCCTACCGGCGGCCGCTTGGCGGGCCGCCAGGTTGGGCTCAGGCCGTGACGGCCGAGGTGTGCGGGGTCATGCGGGGAAACTGGGTGGCGATGTCCTCGCCGGTGAACTGGGCGACCCAGCCGTCCTTGTTGGTGAACAGGCGGATCGCCACGAAGTAGGGCGACTCGCTCATGTCGAACCAATGGCGGGTGCCGTCGGGAACGCCGATCAGGTCACCCTGTTCGCACAGCACGTCGTACACCTTGTCGCCCACGTGGAGGGTGAACTGGCCGGCGCCAGCCACAAAAAAACGCACCTCGTCCTCGCTGTGCGTGTGTTCGCTGAGGAACTTCTGGCGCAGCGTGGCGCGGTCCGGGTGATCGGGCTTGAGGCTGATCACGTCCACGGCCTGGTAACCCTCTTCGGCCATCAGGCGGTCGATGTCGGCGCGATACGCGGCGATCACTTCGTCCTGGCTGGCGCCGGGAGCAATCGCCTGGTTGGCTTCCCAGCGCTCGAAGCGCACGCCGATGCGACTCAGCTCGTGGGCGATATCGGCGTGGTCGCCGTGTACCGAAAGCGGGGCCAGGGGCTGGCTTTCGGAAAAAATGCGCAGACGACTCATGCGGACAACCTCCGTAGATCCAGTTCGCAGCCGAGCAGGAACTCCAGCGCCTCCAGGTGGCGGCGCGTTTCGGCCATGTCGCGGCCCCAGGTGTAGATGCCGTGGCCGTTGATGAGGTAGGCGTGCAGTGGGCGCCCGCTGTCGAGCCAGGCATCCACCTGGGCGACCAGTTCGGGCATGTGCTGCGTGTTGGGGAACACCGGGATGGCAAGTTCCGCATCGTGGGTGGTTTCGCCGGCGATGGCCTTCTGCAGCTCCCAGCCCTCGAGCTTGATCACGCCTTCGGGCGCGAACAGACGCGAAGCCACACTCTGCGTGCGCGAGTGGGTGTGCAGCACCACATTCATCTCGGGAAAGCGGCGGTAGATCTGCGTGTGCAGGTCGGTTTCCGCGCTGGGACGCGCCGAGGTGCCCACCGCCTTGCCCTGCATGTCGATGAGCATGATGTCGTCGCGACCGAGCTTGCCCTTGTCACGGCCAGAAATGGTGATGGCCGCGTGTTCCGCGTCCAATCGCATGGAGAAATTGCTGCTGGTGGCGGGCGTCCAGCCGGCGGCCGCCAACTCGCGGGCCGCATCGGCAATGGCGTCGGCGCGCTGGGCAAACAGCTCGGGCGAAAGGGTGGCGGGGAGAACCTGGCTCATGATGTATGGACGTCCAAATGAGCGCGCACTATATCACGCCGTGCTCACGCTCACGGCGAAAATGCGATTCGTTCTCACGACTTATTCACGGGCGGAGTAGGATCGGGCCAGTTTCGCCGCGGGTGCGGCGAGCGTCGTTTCTTTAGGGATGGAGGTGGAGCTCATGTCGCACGAGAAGAACATCGAATCGCGCCGTCGTTTCCTCAAGGCTGCCGTGGGAACGGCTGCCGCCGCCGCGGTGATCGGCACGATGCCGCGCATGGCGCGCGCCGCCGACCTGCCGCACCTGGCCGAGTCCGACCCGACCGCCAAGGCACTGGGTTACGTGGAAGACGCCAGCAAGACCACCGACCCCAAGCACACGGCGGGCAACAACTGCGCCAACTGCCAGTTCTATTCCGGCGGGCCGACGGGTTACGGCCCGTGTCAGTTGTTCCCGGGCAAGGCGGTGAATGCGAAGGGCTGGTGCGTATCGCACGCCACCAAGAAGGCTTGATCGCGAAAGGGCGGCACCGATGTCCGTCAAAGAAAGCCGGCCTCGTGCCGGCTTTTTTTATGACGACGACTGATGCGACACATGCAAGTGGCACGACGCGACGTCGTTGCGCTTGTGCGATGAGTGGATGAAGGAAAGAAACTCGAGCCGATGGCATCGGCGAGTAGAAGATGCTGCCCAGACGCGTCAGGCCGAGGAGCTGACCCGCCTGACGCGCCGGGCGGCAATCCGGGGCCCACTGCCAAGTGATCAACCCACGGAGCACAGATGATACTCCTGGCGGGTGGTTTTGGGGCCTGGCGGGGCCAACTTTTTATCGAAAAACTCTCGTTAAAACCAATAAAAACAAGCAGTTGCTAAAACATTCGAGACTGGCCATCACGAATGAAAGCCTGCCGCAGCCTATTCACGTCGCCTGGGTGATCTTGGCCGCCCAGGCACGTTTTTCGATTTTTCACCCAATTTGACGATTTTCGCCGAAATTAGCTCTGGAGCTGGCGGCGCAGGCGACTATGGCGCAGGCCATAGCCGAAGTAGATCGCCAGGCCGACCACGGTCCAGATGATCATCAGCAGCCAGTTGAACCAGGCCATGGCACCGAGTAGGGCCAGGCAGCTAAGCACGCCAGCCGGGCAGATCACCCAGGCCCACGGCACGCGAAAACCGCGATGCATGTTCGGCGCCGTGTAGCGCAGGATCAGCACGCCGGCGCACACGGCCACGAACGCGATCAGGGTACCCATCGAAGTGAGATCGGCCAGCAGGTCCAGCGGGAACACCGCGGCGAGGATGGCGATGCCGATGCCCGTGATCACCGTGTTGATGTGCGGGGTGCGATGACGCGGGTGAATGCGATTGAACACCGGCGGCAGCAGACCGTCGCGCGACATGATCATGAAGATGCGCGGCTGGGCAATGATCATCACCAGGATCACCGAGGACAGACCGATCATCGCGCCGATTTCCACGATCAGGCGCAACCAGCCGAGTTGCGGGTGGTTCTTGATGGCCGTGACCACGGGTTCGCTGGTGCCCAGTTCGGTGTAGGAGATCAGACCGGTGAGCACGGCAGCCATGGCGAGGTAGAGGATGGTGCAGATCACCAGCGACACGAGCGTGCCGAAGGGCAAATCGCGCTGCGGGTTCTTGCACTCTTGCGCCGCGGTAGAGGTGGCCTCGAAACCGATGTAGGCAAAGAACACCATGGCCGCGCCGCGCATGATGCCCGACCAGCCGTAATGGCCCGGGCCCTGGTTCTCGGGGATGAACGGGTGCCAGTTGGCAGCGTCCACATAGCGGTAGCCGGCGACCACCACGATGATGATCAGGCCCACCTTGAGTGCCACCATCAGCACGTTGAGGCCGGCGGACTCGCGAATACCCACGTAGCACAGCGCGGTCAGCGCCAGAACGATGGCCACCGCAGGCAGGTTCATCAGGTGCCCAGTGGCGACCAGGTGTCCATCGGTAAAGGCCAGCGGCGCTTCGGTGAGTGCCTTGGGGAGATGGATGCCCACATGATCCAGCAGGCTGGTGAAGTAACCCGTCCAACTGGCGGCCACCGCCGATGCGGAAATGCCGTACTCCAGCACCATGTTCCAGCCGATGAACCAGGCGACCAGTTCGCCCAGCGTGGCGTAGGCGTAGGAGTAGGAGCTGCCGGAGACCGGGATGAGCGTGGCGAACTCGGCGTAGCACAGCGCCGTAAAACCGCTGCAGATCGCCGCCAGGATGAAGGAGATAAGTACGGCCGGGCCAGCGTGCTCAGCGGCTGCCTGCCCGGTGACGACGAAGATACCGGTGCCGATCACGGCACCAATACCCAGCGCGGTAATACCCCAGGGGCCCAGGGTGCGTCGCAGGGTGGGGCCGTGGGTGGCGTCGTCAGCGTCGGAGAAGTCGGTCTTGCGGGCAATTAACTGTTTGAGCATGCGTCAGCCTGGTGGCGCGTCGGGCGCCGTGGCGCCCTGGGGCAAGGTCAGGGGGTGAATATTGAATGTGATGCCATGTTGGCCACCCCCAGCCGTGGCTGGGGCTCCGCGCCGGCGTGCCGGTCACGGGAGCACAGTCAATACCGAACCTCTGGGGTTGGTCAGGAGTTGTGTTTACGCAACTTGCTATGGGCGTACCCGTAGAAGAAGTAGATGAGCATGCCGATGGTGGTCCAACCCACCATCAGCGGCCAGTTGGCGCGGAACGACTGCCAGAACAAGTACAGGCAGATCACCGAGCCGAGAATGCTCACCACCCAAATGCCAGGCACGCGGAACGAGCGCGGCAGCTCCGGGCGGGTATAGCGAAGAATCAGCACGCCAATGCACACCGTCGTGAACGCGAGCAGCGTGCCCATGGAAACCAGTTCGCCCAGGATGCTCACCGGGAACAGGCCAGCCAGTACGGCGGCGAGCACACCGGCGATCACCGTGGCCACATGCGGGGTGCGGAAATGGCCATGCACGCGCGACATGCCCTTGGGCAGCAAGCCATCCTTCGCCATGCTGAAGAAGATGCGCGAGGTGCCCAGCAGCATCACCAGGATCACCGAGGAAAGGCCGGCCAGTGCGCCGAACGAAACGATGGCCTTCAGCCAGGTCAGTTGCGGATACAGGCTGAGCGCGGTGGCCACCGGCTCGGGCGTGCCCAGGATGTGATAGGGGGCGATGCCGGTAAGCGTCAGCGCCATGGCGATGTAGAGCAGGGTGCAGATGAACAGCGAGCCGAGAATGCCGATGGGCATGTCACGCTGCGGATTCTTCGCTTCGCCCGCGGCGGTGGAGACGGCATCGAAACCCACGTAGGCGAAGAACACCAGCACGGCGGCGCGGAAGATGCCACTTGTGCCGAAGCGACCCGGGCCTTCCTGCGGCGGAATGAAGGGGTGCCAGTTCTCCGGGTTGATGTAGCGGAACGCGAAGATCAGAAACAGGCCGATCACCACCACCTTGATCGTCACGATCAGCGAATTGACGAAGGTGGATTGGGTAATGCCGCGATAGCACAGCATGGTGAGCGCCGCGACGATGATGACGGCCGGCAGGTTCACCAGCGCACCGGTGCTGACGATCCGGTGGGTATCGGTGAACTTGAGTGGTGCCGAGGAAAGGTAGTCGGGCAGGGCCAGCGACATGCCGGTCCAGTGACCGAGAATGGATAGGCACTCGTTGAAGTACCCGGACCAACTCGCGGCGACCGTGGCGACAGCGAACAGGTATTCGAGAACGAGGTTCCAGCCGATGAACCACGCGACGATTTCGCCCAGCGTGGCGTACGAATAAGCGTAAGCACTGCCGGAAACCGGAATCATCGCGGCGAACTCGGCGTAGCACAGGCCGGCGAAGGCGCAGGCAATGCCGGCGACAATGAAGCTGACGACCAGAGCGGGGCCAGCGTGCTCGGCGGCGGCCTGACCAGTGATCACGAAGATGCCCGCACCGATAACAGCGCCGATACCCAGCATGATCAGGTGGCGCGCGGTGAGCACACGCTTGAGGGTGGCTTCCCCTTGCAGACTATCGTGCGGCAACTCGCCGGCGTCGACGTGCGGCGACGCCTGAATCGGATGCGTCGCAAACAGGTTCTTAAGCATGTCTCTCCCCTACCGCCTGTCCTGGTTTCTATGTCTTATTAAGCATGCGACCCTGGCTTGCGTCAGGGTCGGTGCGTCGCTACCCCAGCGACGACAGGCCACCATAGCCCAGGGGGGCGCGCAGGTACAAGTTGCATTGCGGCTGGTTCGACGCGCCCGGCGACGGCTGTCACGCCTTGATCGTTCCCGAAAATTGTTGCACGGCACCAGCACTCAGAATCCCACGTTGAGTGCGATCTGGGGCGCTACATAAGCGGCACTGTTGTGGCCGGCAAAGCTGAGCTGTGCACCGGCGATCACCCCGATGTCGCTATTGAAGTTGTACTCGATGGCCGGCGCCACGCTGTATGTCCACTGGGAGGAGCCTGGATGCTCGACCGCCTCGCAACTGCCGGAGGAGGGACATTGCCAGCCACGAATGCGAGAGCCGCGCTGGTGATCCCAGGTAAGGTCCATGGCGAGCGCCCAGTGCGCGCTCAAGGCGTATTCCGCGGCGGTCGAGATGCTCAGTGTGCGTCCCAACCGGGCCGAACCGAGAAAGTCGGAGGAGGTGCCGTGCGCACTCGTGCCATCGATGGAAACCCGGTTGGGTGAGGGGCCCCACCCGAGCAGGCCGCGCAGCCGCATGGTGTGGCCGTTGTCGAGCACGAGACGATGCTGGGCAAAGATCGCCAGCTGGTTCGAGGACGCGCCATTGCCCGTGCCATTCAATGGGTTGTCGCCCAGGCGATCGTAGCGGCCTGTGGGAAACGTGTGCGCGTAACTGGCCGAGACGGCGGTGCCGTTGCCATCCGCGCCGGGCGCGACCAGCATGTACTGCAATTTTACCTTGGTGTCGGTCTGGCGGGCGCCATCGCTGTGCTGCCGGCCGGACACGTTATACGCGCTGCCAAGATCCAGCTCCGCGCTGAAGCGGTCAGTGATGCCGTAGTTGAACTGCAAAAGCATCAACCATTGATGGGAGCCAGGGTGCTGGGTATGCCGCGTTCCATCGAGGTCGTAGTAGGCGTGCGATTCGGTATGGATCAGGTACGACTCGAAGTTGCCGGTACCGGCGGACAAAGCGGCGGCGTTTGGAGTGACCAGTGGTCCGGTAAAATTGGCCGCTGCTTCGTCGGCGTGCGCGGGAACTGCGGCTACCGCGCTGAAGATCGACAAAGCAATGAGGGCTCTTTGCATCGAGGCGCGCGTCCTAGGCTGAGGGTGGGGCATGGCTCAACGATGCGTTCGGTGAGCTGCCGTTCATGCTAGGAAGCAGCGCGGTCGTGCCTATATGGGCGTTGGCTGAAATAATGAGGAGATTCGTCTTGTTCTGCGTGCAGGTCCATTCTTCGGGAACGCATCATCCATGATTCATTTGCTCGACCAGTTCCAGACTTACCGTCAGCAGTGGCCTGCCGAGGCCGATGTTCCTCACTTCATCGAGCTTCTGGCGCTGGCCGAACACGCGTTCGTGCGCGAGAACCGCGAAGCGCATTTCACGGGTTCGGCCTGGCTGGTCAGCGCCGATGGCGAGCGGGTGCTACTCACTCACCATCGCAAGCTGGAGCGCTGGTTGCAGTTGGGCGGCCATGCCGATGGCGACAGCGACCTGGCGCGCGTGGCCTTGCGCGAGGCCGAGGAAGAATCCGGGCTGGATGGCCTCTGTGTGGAGCCCACGCCTTTCGATCTCGACCGGCACCGCATTCCAGCGCGTGGCGATGAGCCGGAGCACTGGCACTACGACGTGCGCTATGTGGTGCGTGCTGGCGACAACGAGCGCTTTCAGGTGAGCGAGGAGTCGCATGCGCTGGCATGGCGCTCGATCCGCGAGATTGCCGACGACCCATCGAGCGATGTTTCGTTGCGCCGCATGGCGCAGAAGTGGCTGCTGCGCCCGTAGCGCGATCGCGCCGCGAGGCGCTTCGGTGCGCGGCTGGCGTGTTTGTCCGCGCGCCGGCGTTGGCGGTGCGCGGACTGTCAGGCGTACTTGGCGGGTACCGAGTGCAGGTGCCCGCATTCCACGCAGGTGCGGGCGTCGATCGATCGATAGAAGCGTTCGAACACCGGCGGGAAGTCCTGCTCGATGCTGTCCAGGGTGAAATACTCCTCGTACAGCTTGTGGTTGCAGCGCTCACAGAACCACATCAGGCCGTCTTTCTCGCCGGCGAGGCGCCGCCGTTCGATCACCAGTCCGATCGAGTCGGGCATGCGCTGGGGTGAGTGCGGCACGCACGGGGGTAGGTAGAACATTTCGCCGGCCCGGATGGGGACGTCGCGAGCCACGCCCTCGTCCTGCACCTTGAGCACCATGTCGCCCTCGATCTGATAGAAGAACTCGGGGCCTTCCTCATAGTGGTAGTCGGTGCGCGCGTTGGGCCCGCCCACGATCATCACGATGAAGTCGCCGTCCACGATGCATTTGTTCCCCACCGGTGGTTTGAGCAGGTGACGGTGTTCGTCGATCCAGCGCTTCAAATCGATGGGCGGCAGCAGGGACATGGGGCAATCCGTCGAATATGTTCCGTCAAGATAGCCCTATGCGCCGGCGGGGGGAATGTTCCTTTCAGGCTATCCAGCGTCCTTCGTGCACGATGGCCTCCAGGCGGGACAGCTCCCGTGATACGTCCAGGCCTTCGGCCGCGATCCAGCCATCGTTGTAATAGGAGCCGCGGTAGCGTTCGCCGCCATCGCAGATGAGGCTGACCACTGGGCCGCGTTCGCCCATGTCCTTGAGTTCGGCCATCAATTGCAACACACCGACCAGGCTGGTGCCGGTGGAGCCGCCGCAGCGGCGACCCAGCAGGGTTTCGAGTAGGCGCAGGGCAGCCACGGAGGCGGCATCGGGAACGTGCAGCATGCGGTCGATCACGCGCGGCAGAAACGATGGCTCAACCCGTGGGCGCCCGATGCCTTCGATACGCGAGCCACGCGTAAGCTGCAGGCTGGCATCGCCGCCATAGAAGTAGTCGTAGAACACCGAGTGCTCCGGATCGACCACGGCAAGGCGGCTCAGATCGTGGAGGCCCGAGCGGTAGCGAATATAGCGGCCGATGGTGGCCGAGGTGCCGCCGGTGCCTGCGGGAACCACGATCCAGCGGGGCTCGGGGTCGGGCTCGTGCTGCATCTGCCGGAAGATCGATTCGGCGATGTTGTTATTGCCGCGCCAATCGGTGGCGCGTTCGGCGTAGGTGAACTGGTCCATGTAGTGCCCGCCGAGCTCGCTGGCCAAGCGCTGTGCGGCACCGTAGACATCGGTGTCGTCGATGAAATGGCAGTGGCCGCCAAAGAACGTGATCTGCGCTACCTTGTCGGGCGATGTGTGGCGCGGCATCACGGCGAAAAACGGCAGACCCAGCAAGCGCGCGAAGTAGGCCTCGGAGATCGCCGTGCTGCCGCTGGAGGCTTCGATCACCGGGCGTCCGTCTTGCAGCCAGCCATTGCAGATCGCATAGATGAAGAGTGAGCGGGCCAGCCGATGCTTGAGGCTGCCTGTGGGGTGTACCGACTCGTCCTTGAGATACAGCGGAATGCCTGGGAACGCGGGCAGGTCCACCCGGATCAGGTGGGTGTCCGCCGAGCGGTGCGCCTCGGCGTCGAGGGTTTGGATGGCGCGACGGGTCCAGGTGGCGTGCATCCGGCGAGCTTAGTCAGGTTGCAGGGCGGCGCCGTTGATATTGATCAGTGCGTGGCGGCGTAGGCTCGGTTCTCGCCTACGCACCTATCGTCCTGCATCTGCTGGATGCTTCCGGGCGCTTGGTTAGATTGGGGAGTTTCGGCGCGCGATCTTCGCGGGCCCACAACCTGGGAGAGCCATTGATGGCCCACGACATTCGTACACCACTACCAGCGCCGGCCCAGCCGTTTTCCTGGGCGACGCGCGCCGGCGGCCTCATGTTCACCGCGCATGGGCCGGTGGATGCCAAGGGCAATATCGCGCCCGGCGACATTCGCGTGCAGACACGCCTTACCCTGGCCAATCTCGTGGCGGCAGTGACGGCCGCCGGGGCGCGTCTGGATGACGTGGCGCAGGTGTTGGTCTATCTGGTGGACGGCGGCGACGTGGCGATCATGGATGAGGTGTACCGGGAGTTTTTCTCGGCGCCTTATCCCAATCGCGCAACCGTGGTGGTGCAGGCGTTGGTGCATCCGCAGATGCGGATCGAACTGGTGGCGTACGTGGCGCTGCCATCGTGAGGTTATCGAGCATGGCGCGCCATCTTTGCGAAGACGGGGATGATGCACCGCGTTTCTGAAGGCGAAGCGCGGAAATGATGGGCAGGATCACCTTGTTCCTGACGCATGGCGGCAAGGCGTGCCGCGTGCCACATGACAGAACCCCGGCATTCGCCGGGGTTCTGAGGGGTGCTTAGACTTCCAGGGTGGCCAGGTCGCCCTTTTCTTCCAGCCATGCCTTGCGGTCGCTGGCGCGCTTCTTGGCCAGCAGCATATCCATCAGTTTGGTGGTGCCGTCGTCGCCGTCCACGGTGAGCTGCACCAGGCGGCGGGTATCGGGGTGAATGGTCGACTCGCGCAGCTGGGCCGGGTTCATCTCGCCCAGACCCTTGAAGCGCGTGGTGCTGACCTGGCCCTTCATCTTTTCGCGCTCGATGCGCTGGAGCAGGGCGCTCTTCTCGTTTTCGTCCAGGCAGTAGAACACCTGCTTGCCCACGTCCACGCGGAACAGCGGCGGCATGGCCACGAACACGTGGCCCTCGCGCACCAGGGCGGGGAAGTGGCGCAGGAACAGCGCGCTCAGCAAGGTGGCGATATGCAGGCCGTCGGAGTCGGCATCGGCGAGGATGATGACCTTGCCGTAGCGCAGGCCGCTCAGGTCGTCCTTGCCCGGGTCGCAGCCGATGGCGACGGCCAGGTTGTGCACTTCCTCGGAGGCGAGCACAGAGCCCGATTCCACTTCCCAGGTGTTGAGGATCTTGCCGCGCAGCGGAAGAATCGCCTGGAATTCCTTGTCGCGCGCCTGCTTGGCGCTGCCGCCGGCCGAGTCGCCTTCCACCAGGAACAGCTCGGTGCGGGTGAGGTCGGTGGCGGTGCAGTCGGCCAGCTTGCCGGGCAGGGCCGGACCTTGGGTGATCTTCTTGCGCACTACCTGCTTGGCGGCTTTCAGGCGCGCGCTGGCGCGCTCGATGGCGAGCTGGGCGATGCGTTCACCCAGGTCCACGTGCTGGTTGAGCCACAGGCTGAAAGCATCATGGATGACGCCTTCGACCATGCCGGCAGCATTGCGCGAGGACAGGCGTTCCTTGGTCTGGCCGGCGAATTGCGGGTCCTGCAGCTTGGCCGAGAGCACGAAAGCGAGGCGCTCCCACACGTCTTCCGGGGCCAGCTTCACGCCGCGCGGCAGCAGGTTGCGGATGTCGCAGAACTCGCGGATCGCATTGGTGAGGCCCGAGCGCAGGCCGTTCACGTGCGTGCCGCCCTGGGCGGTGGGAATGAGGTTGACGTAGCTTTCCTGCACCAGCTCGCCCTCCGGCAGCCAGGCCAGCGCCACGTCGAGGCCATCGGCCTCGCGTTGCACGTGGTGCACGAACAGTTCGGCGGGAATGGCCTCGGCATTGGAGAGTTCGTCGCGTAGGTAGTCGCGCAGGCCGTCTTCGTAGAACCACTCGTTGACGTCGCCGGTGGCTTCGTCGACCAGCTTCACGTTCAGGCCGGCGCACAGCACGGCCTTGGCGCGCAGCAGGTGGCGGAGCTTGCCGAGGGAGATCTTGGGCGAGTCGAAGTACTTGGGGTCCGCCCAGAAGCGCACGGTGGTGCCGGTTTTCTTCTTGGGCACCGTGCCGATCACTTCGAGTTCGCTGGCGCGGTCGCCATTCTCGAAGGCCATGCGGTATTCGTTGCCATCGCGGCGGATGGTGACTTCCACGCGGTTGGAGAGCGCGTTCACCACCGACACACCCACGCCGTGCAGGCCGCCGGAGAAGTTGTAGTTCTTGCCGGAGAACTTGCCGCCCGCATGCAGGCGCGTGAGGATCAGCTCGACGCCGGGCACGCCTTCTTCCGGGTGGATGTCCACCGGCATGCCGCGGCCGTCGTCGCTCACTTCGACCGAGCCGTCGGTGTGCACGATCACCTCGATCGACTTGGCGTGGCCGGCCAGGGCCTCGTCCACCGAGTTGTCGATCACTTCCTGCGCCAGATGGTTCGGGCGGGAGGTATCGGTGTACATGCCCGGACGGCGCTTGACCGGATCAAGGCCGGAGAGGACTTCAATGTCGGCGGCGTTGTAACGACTGCTCATGCGTAGGAATTCAGCGAGGTTAGGCGCGGGAGGATGGGTTGCCGGGGCGGGCAGGTCAAGGGTTGCCGCACGGGTTCAGGCCAGCGGGGCGCAGTGGCGCTCCAGCCAGGCCAGGTCGGCGTCTTCCAGCAAGGGGGCGAGGGCGGCGCGCACAGTGGCGTGGTAGTCGTCCAGCCAGGCCCGTTCCTCCGGGTTGAGCAGGCCCGGCTCCAGGGCGCGCCGGTCGAACGGGCACAGGGTGAGCGTTTCAAAGGCGTAGAACTCGCCGAACTCGGTGCGGTCGGCCTCTACCACCACCGCCAGGTTCTCGTGGCGGATGCCGTGGCGGCCCGGCTTGTACAGCCCCGGCTCGATCGAACTGATCATGCCGGGCTCCAGCGGCACCAGGGTGGCACCCGAGGCGGGCGGGCGAATGCCCTGTGGGCCCTCGTGCACGTTAAGAAAGTAGCCCACGCCGTGGCCGGTGCCATGGCCGTAGTCCATGCCGCTGGCCCACAGGGGCGCACGCGCCAGGGCGTCCAGTTGCGGGCCGCTGGCGCCTTTGGGGAAACGGGCGCGGCTGAGCGCGATGAGGCCCTTCATGACCAGGGTGGCGTCGCGGCGCTGCTCGCTGGTGGTCTCGCCCAGGGCCAGTACGCGGGTGATGTCGGTGGTGCCGCCCAGGTATTGGCCGCCGGAATCCACCAGCAACAAGCCTTGCGGCTTGAGTGTGCTGTGGGCTGCGGGAGTGGCGCGGTAGTGCGGCAGGGCGCCATTGGCCTGGTAGCCGGCGATAGTGGCGAAACTTTCGCCAACGAAATTGGGCTGGGCCGCGCGTTCCTCGCGAAGCAGGGCATCTACGTCCAGCTCGGTCTGGGTCATGCCGGCGGTGACGCGTTCTTCCAGGCGGCGGAAGGCGCGAGCCAGCGCGGCGCCGTCGCGGCGCATCACATCGCGGATGTGGTCAAGCTCGGCTTCGCTCTTGCGGGCCTTGAGCAGGGTGCTGGGGTTGGCTGCATCGATCAGGGCCACCTTGCTGGGAATGGCCGACGCCACGGCCACCACGACACGAGCGCTATCGAGCAGAAGTCGATCGCGTTCACTCAGTTCGGAGAGGGCGTCGGTTACCGTGGCGTAATCGGCGATGCGTACGTCGTCCGCCGCCAGTGCGGCGACCAGGGCATCGGTGAGCTTGCCCCGGTCGATGAACAAGGTGGCATGCCCTTCGGCCTGTACCAGCAGGTGGGCGAGAAAGACCGGGTTGCACTCCACATCGCTGCCACGCAGGTTGGTGAGCCAGGCGATGTCGTCGAGGCTGGACACCAGGTGATGGGTGGCGCCGAGCTTGCGCATGGCGGTACGCAAGCGTCCCAGCTTGTCGCTGCGCGGCTGCACGGCGTAGCGCAGCGCGTGCTCGAACACCGGGGCGACGGGCAGGGCGGGTCGATCAGGCCAGATCAGGGCAGGCAGGTCCAGATCGGTGCGCAGGTGCGCGTCCGTGGCAGCCAGCCGGCGTTCGAGTTGGCGCGCGGTGCCCAGCGACACACTGTCACCGGCGACCGCGAGCACATCGCCCGCGCCAAGGCGCTGCAGCAACCATTCGATATGTTCCGGCGCGTGTGCCACGCGCTGCTTCATCAGTTCGATGCCCGACCCGGCAAGCTGTTGAGCAGCTTGGGCAAAGTAGCGGCCGTCGGTCCATAGTCCAGCGTGATCGTGCGTGACGAGCAAGGAGCCCGCCGAGCCGTCGAAGCCCGAGAGCCAGGTGCGTGCCTGCCAATGCGCGGGCAAATACTCGGAGAGATGCGGATCGGCACTGGGCACGAGGCAGGCGGCGATGTCTTTCTCGCGCATGATTTGCCGCAGAGAGGCGAGCTTGGCGGGCGTGGTCGGTTCCATTCGACCATGGTAGCAGGGCGCGCGGTATCGACTATATTCCCATTAATTCGCCCATTCTCCACACAGCTATGCGGGTGCGCGCACTTGCATTTTTCTGTCAAGTCGTCGCAGTCATCTGCGCAAGAAATTTCTCCTGCGGCATTGTGTCTCAAGAGTGTTTCAACCGAAGGCGCTTGCCGCTAGCATGCCGCGTCCCCACGCTGGTCCCTTCAGGTAGTCAGTGAACATGCATGCCTTACTTTCGCGCTTGCGCTATGCAGGCGTCGGCGCCGCTGTGTTTCTCAGCGGCTGCAATATGGAAGTTCTCACCCCCAAGGGTGATATCGGTGCCCAGGAGAAGTCGCTCATCCTGATCGCGCTGGGTTTGATGGCCATCGTGGCCATTCCGGTGATCGCGATGACGCTGTGGTTCGCCTGGCGTTACCGCTCGTCGAACAAGAAGGCCACCTACGCGCCCAACTGGTCGCACTCCACCAAGATCGAAGTGGTGGTGTGGACCATTCCGGCCATCATCATCGTCATTCTTGCTGCGATCACCTGGATCAGCACGCACGAACTCGATCCGTACAAGCCGCTGCAGTCGGAGGCCAAGCCGGTCACGGTGCAGGTGGTTTCGCTCGACTGGAAGTGGCTGTTCGTCTACCCGGAATACGGCGTGGCTTCGGTCAACGAACTCGCCTTCCCGACCGATCGCCCGGTGAATTTCCAGATCACCTCCGATTCGGTGATGAATGCCTTCTTCATCCCGCAGCTGGGCAGCCAGATCTACGCCATGGCGGGCATGGAAACCAAGCTGCACCTGATTGCGCGCGAACCGGGCACGTATGCAGGCCTGTCGTCGAATTACAGCGGCGAGGGCTTCTCGGATATGCACTTCAAGGCCATCGCCACCTCCGAGGACGGCTTCAAGGAGTGGATTGCCAAGGCCAAGGCCACGCAGGTCACGCTCGATAGCGACAGCTACAAGGCCCTGGCGCAGCCCCGCGAGAAGGCGCCGGTCGCCTACTACGGCAGCGTCGCGCCGGGCCTGTTCGTTGGCGTGATCAACAAGCACATGGGCGAGATGTCGCATGACGCCGGCATGCACGGCGACATGAAGATGGAAGGCATGCATCACGACGCGCCGCAGGAAAGCATGCAAATGGATATGCACCACCACGAGGGCGGCGACACGGCGTCCTCGGCCATCACCCCGGTCAAGGCAGAGAAGTAAGCCATGTTTGGAAAGCTCACCCTAGACGCGATTCCGTATCACGAGCCCATCGTGATGGCTACGCTCGCCGTCGTGCTCCTCGGCGGCGCGGCCATGCTCGCGGCCCTTACCAAGTTCCGCCTGTGGGGCTACCTGTGGAAGGAGTGGTTCACCTCGGTGGACCACAAGAAGATCGGCATCATGTACGTCATCGTGGCGCTGGTCATGCTGATGCGCGGCTTCGCCGACGCCGTCATGATGCGCGCCCAGCAGGCGTTGGCAGCGGGCGATTCTGCCGGCTACCTGCCGCCGCATCACTTCGATCAGGTGTTCACCGCCCACGGCGTGATCATGATCTTCTTCGTGGCCATGCCGTTCATCACGGGCCTGATGAACCTGGTGGTGCCGCTGCAGATCGGCGCCCGCGACGTCGCCTATCCGTTCCTGAACTCGCTCAGCTTCTGGCTGTTCATGTCGGGCGTGGTGCTGGTGATGGTGTCGCTGTTCGTCGGTGACTTCGCCGCCACCGGCTGGCTGGCGTACCCGCCGCTGTCGGGCCTGTCATACAGCCCCACGGTGGGCGTCGACTACTACATCTGGTCGCTGCAGTTGTCCGGCCTCGGCACCACGCTGAGCGGTATCAACTTCATCGTGACCATCATGAAGATGCGCACGCCGGGCATGAAGCTGATGCAGATGCCGGTGTTCACCTGGACCGCGCTGGTCACCAACATCCTGATCGTGGCTGCGTTCCCGGTGCTGACGGTGACGCTGGCCCTGCTCACGGCCGACCGTTACCTGGACATGCACTTCTTCACGAACGAGCTTGGCGGCAACGCCATGATGTACGTGAACCTGATCTGGATCTGGGGCCACCCGGAGGTCTACATCCTGATCCTGCCGTGCTTTGGTGCGTTCTCGGAAATCGTCGCCACGTTCTCCAAGAAGCCGCTGTTCGGCTACAAGTCGATGGTGTACGCCACCTCGTGCATCGGCGTGCTGTCGTTCGTGGTGTGGTTGCACCACTTCTTCACCATGGGCTCGGGCGCCAGCGTCAATGCCTTCTTCGGCATCACGACGATGATCATCTCGGTGCCTACCGGCGCCAAGCTGTTCAACTGGCTGTTCACCATGTATCGCGGTCGCGTGGACTTCAACGTGCCGATGCTGTGGACGGTAGGCTTCATGGTCACCTTCGTGATCGGCGGCGTCACCGGCGTGCTGCTGGCCGTGCCGGGCGCGGACTTCCTCCTGCACAACAGCGTGTTCCTGATCGCGCACTTCCATAACGTGATCATCGGCGGCGTGATATTCGGCGTGTTCGCCGCCATCAACTACTGGTTCCCGAAGGCCTTCGGCTTCCGTCTCAACGAGTTCTGGGGCAAGGCGTCGTTCTGGTGCTGGCTGGTCGGCTTCTACCTGGCCTTCATGCCACTGTACGTGCTCGGCCTGAAGGGCATGACGCGCCGCATGAACCACTACGCCAACCTGGAATGGCAGCCGTACCTGATCGTCGCCGCCCTCGGCGCCGGCGTGATCGCGTTGGGCATCTTCTGCACCGTGGTGCAGTTCTATGTCTCGATCCGCGACCGCAAAAAGCTCACCGATCCCAGCGGCGACCCGTGGGGTGGCCGCACCCTGGAATGGGCCACCAGCTCGCCGGCGCCGTTCTACAACTTCGCATCGCTGCCCCAGGTCCACGCGCTGGACCAGTTCTGGGAAGACAAACAAAACGGAGTCGCTTACGTGCAACCTGCCAAGTACGAAGACATCCATATGCCCCGCAACACCGGCGTCGGTGTGGTCATGGGCGCGTTCGGTACCGTCCTGGGTTTTGCCCTGGTGTGGCACATCTGGTGGCTGGCGGCCGTTGGCCTGCTGGGCATGATCGGCGCCTTCATCGTCCGCGCCTACGACCGTGACATTGATTACTGGGTGCCGGCGGCCGAGGTCGAGAAGATCGAGCGTTCGCGTCACGCCGAGCTCAAGCAGTTCCAGACCACGCAGGTGGCTCCGGCAGCGGCGCCCCAGCGTCAGAAGGTGGCGTAACCCATGAGCAGTCCTGCAGTAAGCGCCGCGCACGGCGCGCTCGACGGCATCTCCCACGGCGGGGATGCCCACCACCACGACGATGGCTCCAAGACCCTGCTGGGGTTCTGGATCTACCTGATGAGCGACTGCCTGATCTTCTCGGGCCTGTTCGCGACCTTTGCCGTGCTGGCCAACGCCACCGCGGGCGGCCCGACCGGCAAGGAGCTGTTCGAGCTGCCGTTCGTGCTCGGCGAGACCATGCTGCTGCTGATCTCGTCGGTCACCTTCGGCATGGCCATGCTGAACATGCATGCGGGCCAGAAGGGCAAGGTGCTGGCGTGGCTGGCGGTGACGTTCGTGTTTGGTGCCGGCTTTATCGGCATGGAAGTGTACGAGTTCGCCAAGCTGATCCATGAAGGCGCCGGCCCGAGCCGCAGCGCATTCCTGTCCAGCTACTTCACCCTGGTCGGCACCCACGGTCTGCACGTGACCTGCGGCCTGATCTGGCTGGTGGTGATGATGGACCAGATCCGCCGCTTCGGCCTGACGGGCGACACCACGCGTCGCCTGTCGTGCCTGAGCCTGTTCTGGCACTTCCTGGATATCGTCTGGATCTGCGTGTTTACCTTTGTCTATCTGCGGGGGGCCATCTGATGTCCGGCGCTCATCATTCCCACGACGCGGCCCATCACGACGCCGCGCATGCCGACCACGGCAGCACCAAGTCCTACCTGATCGGCTTTGCCCTGTCGGTGGTGCTTACCCTGGCTTCGTTCGGCGTGGTCATGAGCGGCCTGGTGCCGCACGACCTGATGATGCCCGGCATCGTCGTGTTCGGCGTGGCACAGCTCATCGTGCAGTTGGTGTTCTTCCTGCACATGAGCACGTCGCCGGCCCAGCGCGGCAACCTCTCGATCATGCTGTTCACCATCCTGATCCTGGCCATTGTCGTGGTCGGCTCACTGTGGGTGCTGCACAACATGAACGTGAACATGATGCATCCGACCTCGCAGATGATGCCGGTGGAATAAGCCGACCTGATCTGCGTTCAACGACAGGGGCGCCCTCCGGGGCGCCTTTGTCGTTTTCGGGGGCAGGTGGGCAGGGTGCTCAGGGCGGGAGTTCCACCGTGGGCTCGCCTACATGGGTGGTGCCGGGCAAGGCGCACAGGCTGGCGTGAGACAGGCCTGCGGCTGCTAAGCCTGCGGGAAAACTTGAACGAACCAGTCAGGCAAGGCCGTCAAGCCCTCGCGGCCGGACCGTTCTTCCTCTAAAATGCCGATTTCCAGCACGGCTGCATCCCATGACCCCCTTGATTTTCGTCACCGGCGGTGTGGTGTCCTCGCTTGGCAAGGGCATCGCCGCGGCGTCGCTGGCTTCCATTCTGGAAGCGCGTGGCCTCTCGGTCACCATGATGAAGCTCGATCCGTACATCAACGTGGATCCGGGCACCATGAGTCCCTTCCAGCACGGCGAGGTCTACGTGACCGACGACGGCGCCGAGACCGACCTGGACCTGGGCCACTACGAGCGCTTCGTCCATACCCGCCTCACCGGCAAGAACTCCATCACCACCGGCAAGATCTACGAATCGGTAATCCGCAAGGAGCGCCGCGGCGACTACCTGGGCGCCACCGTGCAGGTGATTCCGCACATCACCGACGAGATCAAACACTGCATCCACGAGGCCACCCGTGGCTTCGACGTGGCGCTGGTGGAAATCGGCGGCACCGTGGGTGACATCGAGTCCCTGCCGTTCCTTGAGGCCATCCGCCAGCTGCGCATCGAGCACGGCCCGGAGAAGTGCCTGTTCATGCATCTCACCCTGGTGCCGTACATCAAGGCCGCCGGCGAGATCAAAACCAAGCCGACGCAGCATTCGGTGAAGGAGCTGCGCTCCATCGGTATCCAGCCGGACGTGCTGCTGTGCCGTTGCGAGCAGCCGCTGCCCGATGGCGAGCGCCGCAAGATCGCCCTGTTCACCAACGTGCCCGAGAACGCCGTGATCAGCGCGGCCGACGTGGACGTGATCTACAAGCAGCCGCTGTGGCTGCACAAGCAGGGCCTCGACGAAATCGTCGTCAAGCGCCTGGGCTTGCAGGCCGGGCCGGCCGACCTTTCTTCCTGGCAGCGCACCGTGGATGCGGTGGAGCACCCCAAGGACGAGGTCACCGTGGCCATCGTCGGCAAGTACGTCGAGCACAAGGACGCCTACAAGTCCCTGGGCGAGGCGCTGCGCCACGGCGGCATCAAGCAGCTCACGCGCGTCAATCTCAACTGGGTTGATTCGGAGCAGGTGGAAGCCGAAGGCGCCGCCAAGGTGCTGGGCAACGCCGACGCCATCCTGGTGCCGGGCGGTTTCGGCAAGCGCGGCTTCGAAGGCAAGGTGCTGGCGGCCAGGTATGCCCGCGAGAAGGGCGTGCCGTACTTCGGCATCTGCTACGGCATGCACGCCGCGGTGGTGGATTTCGCCCGCAGCGTGGCCGGCCTCACCGACGCCGATTCAAGCGAGAACGATCGCAACACGCCCAACCCGGTGATCGCGCTGATTACCGAGTGGACCACCGCCACCGGCGAAGTGGAAACCCGCAACGAGCGTTCGGACCTCGGCGGCACCATGCGCTTGGGCGCGCAGGAGTGCCGTCTCAAGGCCGGTTCGCTGGCGCGCCAGATGTACGGCCAGGACGTGGTGCGCGAGCGCCACCGCCATCGTTACGAGTTCAACAACCGCTACCGCCAGCCGTTCGAGGACCTGGGCCTGGTGATCTCCGGCAAGTCGATGGACGACCTGCTGGTGGAGATCGTCGAGCTGCCTCAGCAGCAGCACCCATGGTTCCTGGGTTGCCAGGCGCATCCGGAATTCACTTCCACCCCGCGCGACGGCCACCCGCTGTTCATCGGCTTCGTGCAGGCGGCCCGCGAGTTCAAGGCGGTGCGTGAAGGCGACCTCCTGGCCAAGGAGTCCGTGGCATGAAGTTGTGTGGCTTCGAGGTTGGCCTGAACCAGCCGCTGTTCCTGATCGCCGGCCCCTGCGTGGTCGAGTCGGAGCAGTTGCAGATGGATACCGCCGGCAAGCTCAAGGAAATCACCGGCAAGCTCGGCATCAACTTCATCTTCAAGTCCAGCTTCGACAAGGCCAATCGCTCCTCGGGCGCCAGCTTTCGCGGCCCCGGCTTGGAAGCGGGTCTGAAGATCCTGGGTGAGGTGAAGCGCCAGCTCGGCGTGCCCGTGCTCACCGACGTGCATGAATACACGCCGATGAACGAAGTGGCCGCCGTCGTCGACGTGCTGCAGACGCCGGCCTTTCTGTGTCGCCAGACCGACTTCATCCAGAACGTGGCGCGCGCCGGCAAGCCGGTGAACATCAAGAAGGGCCAGTTCCTCGCGCCATGGGACATGAAGAACGTGGTCGACAAAGCCAAGGCCGTCGGCAACGACGACATCCTCGTATGCGAGCGCGGCGCCAGCTTCGGCTACAACAATCTGGTGTCGGACATGCGCTCGCTGAGCGTCATGCGCGACACCGGTTGCCCGGTGGTGTTTGACGCCACCCACTCCGTGCAGTTGCCGGGCGGGCAGGGCACCAGCTCAGGCGGCCAGCGCGAGTTCGTGCCGGTGTTGGCGCGTGCCGCGGTGGCGGTGGGCGTGGCCGGCCTGTTCGCCGAAACGCACCCGGACCCCTCCAAGGCGTTGAGCGACGGCCCCAATGCGTGGCCGCTCGACAAGATGGAGGCGTTGCTGGAAACCCTGCTCGAACTGGACCAGGTCACCAAGCGACATACCTTCCTCGAACATACGCTCTGATTCGCCATGGGGGAGGCGAGTGAAGCGCATCCCCCGCAAATCAGGCAGGATGTTTCCCCCGCTTCATTCAACTCGACAAGCTACGGACCCCATGAGCACCGACATCACCCGCATCCACGCCCGTGAAATCCTCGATTCCCGCGGTAATCCCACGCTCGAAGCGGAAGTGACCCTGGCCGGTGGCGGCTTTGGTCGCGCGGCAGTGCCCAGCGGCGCGTCCACCGGTTCGCGCGAGGCCGTGGAGCTGCGTGATGGTGACAAGGCCCGCTACCTGGGCAAGGGCGTGAAGAACGCGGTGGGCAACGTCAACAACGCCATCGCCAGCGCACTCAAGGGCTTCGATGCCGCCAACCAGGGTGGCCTGGACGCCAAGCTGATCAACCTGGACGGCACCCCGAACAAGGGCGTGCTGGGCGCCAACGCCATTCTCGGCGTGTCCATGGCCGCCGCGCATGCCGTGGCCGCCCAGAAGGGCCTGCCGCTGTGGCAGTACCTGGCCACCATCAATGGCACCACCGGCAAGCCGGGTGCGCTGCCGGTGCCGATGATGAACATCATCAACGGCGGTGCGCATGCCGACAACAACGTCGACGTGCAGGAATTCATGATTCTGCCGGTGGGCGTGTCCAGCTTCGCCGAGGCGCTGCGCGCTGGCGCCGAGGTGTTCCATGCGCTCAAGAGCGTGCTCAAGGGCAAGGGCCTGAACACCGCCGTGGGCGACGAGGGCGGCTTCGCGCCGAACCTGCGCTCCAACATCGAAGCGCTGGACACCATCCTCGAAGCGGTCAACAAGGCCGGCTACAAGATCGGCAGCGAAATCCTGCTCGGCCTGGACGTGGCCAGCTCGGAATTCTTCAAGGGCGGCAACTACGACCTGGAAGGCGAGGGCAAGGTGTACACGCCGGAGCAGTGGGTGGACGTGTTGGCCAGCTGGGCCAAGCAGTACCCGATCGTGACCATCGAAGACGGCATGGCCGAAGGTGACTGGACCGGCTGGAAGCATCTCACCGACAAGCTGGGCCAGACCGTGCAGTTGGTGGGCGACGACCTGTTCGTCACCAACCCGTCGATCTTCAAGGAAGGCATCGACAAGCACATCGCCAACGCCATCCTGATCAAGGTGAACCAGGTGGGTACGCTGTCGGAAACGCTGGAAGCCATCGCCATGGCTGACGCCGCCAAGTACGCGGCCATCGTGTCGCACCGCTCGGGCGAAACCGAAGACACCACCATCGCCGACATCGCCGTGGCCACCACGGCCACCCAGATCAAGACCGGCTCGCTGTGCCGCACCGATCGCGTGGCCAAGTACAACCAGCTGCTGCGCATCGAAGAGGCACTGGGTTCGGCGGCTCGTTACGCCGGCCGCGATGCGTTCCCCAACCTGACCCGCCTGCCGGGCTGAGCCGGGAGACCTATCGTCCATGTTGCGCTGGGTCGCCCTGATTCTGCTGCTGCTGTTGATCGGCTTGCAGATGAAGCTGTGGAACGGCAACGGCGGCGTGCGTGAAGTGGAAACCCTGCGCGCCGCGGTAAAGAAACAAGGCGAGGACAACGCCCGGTTGCAGCAACGCAACCAGGCGTTGGGCGCCGACGTGGACGATCTCAAGCACGGCGAACAAGCCGTGGAGGCGCGTGCGCGCGCCGAGCTGGGCCTCATCAAGCCGGGCGAAACGTTCTATCAAGTGGTCGAGAAGCCGGGCGCCTCACAGGCGCCCGCTTCCGCTGCCTCCACCGGCGGGCGCTGATCATGGTGTCCTTATGGTGCGTGGTGCCGGCCGCGGGGCGCGGCACCCGGGTTGGCGGCGATCTTCCCAAGCAATACCTGCCACTGGCCGGCCGGCCATTGATCCTGCACACCTTGGAAAGGCTGGCCGCGCACCCGCGCATCGCCGGTCTGATGGTGGTGCTGGGCAACGCCGATGCGCATTGGCCGGGCATCTCGCAATTGGGCGGCAAGCCCGTCCGCACCGCCATCGGTGGCGCCGAGCGCTGTGACTCCGTGCTGGCCGGGCTACAAGCCTTGCCGGCTGAGGTCGGTGACGACACCTTCGTACTGGTGCATGACGCGGCACGACCGTGCGTGCGCGAGGCGGACATCTCACGCCTGATCGATCAAGGCATCGCGGCCGGTGGCGCCTTGCTGGGCGCGCCCTTGCGCGACACCCTCAAGCGAGCGGGTGAGAGCGGTCGCAGCCAGGTCACCGAGCCGCGCGATCATCGTTGGCGTGCCTTCACCCCGCAGATGTTCCGCCGAGGCGAGCTTTCCACCGCATTGCGGGCTGCCTCGGCCGATGGCGTCACGGTAAGCGACGAAGCCATGGCGATGGAGCGCATCGGCTTGGCACCGCTGCTGGTGGAAGGTGCCGAAGACAATATCAAGGTGACCACGGCCACGGATTTCGCGCTGGCCGAATTCCTGTTACCCCGTACGACGTAAAGGAGAGGCCGCATGATGCGAATTGGCCAGGGTTTCGATGTCCATATCTTTGGCGAAGGCGATCACGTCATGCTCGGTGGTGTGCGCGTTCCGCACACCCGTGGCGTCGTGGCGCACTCCGATGGCGACGTGGTGATCCACGCCCTGTGCGATGCCATCTTCGGCGCGCTCGCCATGGGTGACATCGGCCGCCACTTTCCGCCAAGCCAGGAACAGTGGCGCAACGCGGACAGCCGCCTGTTCCTGCGTCACGCCGCCAAGCTGATGCGCGAACAGGGTTACTCGCTGGGCAATGCGGACGTTACAGTGATCTGTGAGGCGCCCAAGGTGGGCCCGCATGCGCAAGCCATGCGCGAGGCTGTGGCCGAGGAGCTCGGCAGCACCATCGATCGCATCAGCATCAAGGCCACCACGACCGAGAAGCTTGGCTTCACTGGGCGCGGCGAAGGCATCGCGGCACAGGCTTGCGTCTTGTTGGTCGTGGCATGAGCGAGGCAGGGGCCCGCAATCCGGCCTCGCGCCTCCACGAGCAGCTCGACACCATCAACGAGCTGCTCCGGCGACTGCATGGCCTGGGCCAGCTACCCGAGCCGGATGCCGACCTGGGTTTTCGCGAAACCCAGGTAGAGCTGCAACGCCTGCTCGATGACCTGCATCCCGCCGACATTGCCTATGTGCTGGAGGCCTTGCCGCTCACCGATCGCCTGGCCATCTGGCATCGGGTGAAGGCCGATCGTGACGGCGAGATTCTTCTGGAAGTATCCGACGCGGTGCGCGAGTCGCTCATCGCGGACATGGATCAGCGCGAAATCCTCGCCGCCGTCGAGCCGCTGGATGCCGACGAATTAGCCGACCTGGTGGACGACTTGCCCACCGAGGTGCTGCCCGAGCTGATGGCCAGCCTGGACGCGCAGCAACGCGAGCGCGTGCAGGCGGCGCTGTCCTACCCGGACGACCAGGTCGGTGCGCTGATGGATTTCGAGATGGTCACCATCCGCGAGGACGTGACCCTGGAAACCGTGCTGCGCTACCTGCGCCGTTTCGACGAGCTGCCCGCGCAGACCGACAAGCTGTTCGTGGTGAACCACGACAACCTGCTCACCGGCGTGTTGCCGATCCACTGGCTGCTGGTGAACTCGCCCGAAAAGATGGTGAGCGAGGTGATGGCGCCCGACGTCAACACCTTCCATCCCACCGATGACGCCTACGACGTGGCGCAAGCCTTCGAGCGCTACGACCTGGTGACCGCGCCGGTGGTCGATGGCGGTGGCTACCTCATCGGCCGCATCACCATCGACGCCATGGTGGACGTGCTGCGCGAAGAGAGCGAAAGCGAAGCGCTCAGCCGCGGCGGCCTGCGCGAAGAGGAAGACATCTTCGCCTCCGTGTGGAAGTCCGTGCGCAATCGCTGGGCGTGGCTGGCGATCAACCTAGTGACGGCCTTTATCGCCTCGCGCGTGATCGGCCTGTTCGAGGGCTCCATCCAGAACCTGGTGGCGCTGGCGGCGCTCATGCCCATCGTGGCGGGCATCGGCGGCAACTCCGGCAACCAAACCATCACCATGATCGTGCGCGCGCTGGCGCTGGACCAGATCACCCCCGCCAGCGCCCGCCGCCTGTGGCGCAAGGAAATCGGCGTGGCCTTGTTCAACGGCCTGGTGTGGGGCGGCGTGATCGGCCTGGTGGCGTGGCTGCTTTATGACAACCTGGCGCTGGGCCTGGTGATGACCGCCGCGATGACGCTCAACCTGGTGTTGGCCGCGTTCTGCGGCGTGGGCATTCCGCTGCTGATGATGCGCATGGGCCGCGATCCGGCCATGGGCTCCAGCGTGATGATCACCGCCATGACCGATTCGGGCGGGTTCTTCATCTTTCTCGGCCTCGCCACGCTGTTCCTGATGTAATACGCCGCTTGCGTCCTGCCTTTTCTTGCTATCGATAGCCGGCCCGAGCCGGTGGAGTCCCATGTCCGACCTTGAACTGCCCTACGCCTATGGCAACCCGCCTCTGAGCGCCGTGCTGCGCAGCACCCCGGAGGATTTCCAGGTGGAGGAGATCCTGGGCTATGACGCCGACGGCGAGGGTGAGCACGCGCTGCTGTGGGTGGAAAAGCGCGGCTCCAACACCGACTGGGTGGCAAAAGAGCTGGCCAAGTTCGCCGGCATTCCGCCGCTCAACGTGGGCTACGCGGGCTTGAAGGATCGTCACGCCGTGACGCGACAGACCTTCTCCGTGCAACTGGCCGGCAAACCCGATCCGGATTGGTCGGCTTTCCCGCATGAAGAGGTCAAAGTGCTCGCGGTCACTCGCCACAAGCGCAAGCTCAAGCGCGGCGCCCTGCGTGGCAACCGTTTCGTGCTGGTGCTGCGGCAGGTGCAGGGCGATCGCCAGGTAGCCGAGCAGGTGCTCGCGCAGATCGCCCAGCGCGGCGTGCCGAACTACTTCGGCGAGCAGCGCTTTGGCCGCGAAGGTGGCAACGTGGCGCAGGCACGGGCCATGTTCGCTGGCCGTCGGGTGGATCGCGACAAGCGACACTTCCTGCTGTCGGCGGCGCGCTCGCACATCTTCAACGCGGTGTTGGCCGCACGCGTGGAGCAGGGCGCGTGGGATGCGCCGATGGAAGGCGAGATCTGGTCGCTGGCCGGCTCGCGTTCGTGGTTTGGCCCCGAACCGTTCGATGCCACCTTGTCCGAGCGCCTGGCGCGCGGCGACATCCATCCCTCGGGCCCGCTCTGGGGCCGTGGCGACACGCCGGCCCAGGCCGACGTGGCCGCCCTGGAAAACGCCGTGGCGGCGGACAACAGCGACTTGGCCGAAGGCCTGGTTGCCGCCAAGCTCGATCAGGAGCGCCGAGCACTGCGCATGATTCCGCAAAACCTGACCTGGCGCTGGCTCGATGAGAATGCGCTGGAACTGAGCTTCGAATTGCCGGCCGGCGCTTACGCCACCACCGTGGTGCGCGAGCTGGCGCGCACCGGCTGACCTCCGCACGTGGTGAAGTCTGGCCAAGCGACCCTTTGCCCGTCTTTCCTGCGAACGCAGGAATCCAGTGCCTTCATGCTCAAGTGTTCAAAGTCGCTGGATGACTAGCCCTTCAACAGCACCACGACGGCGCCGGTGCCGCCCTGCATAGGGCGGGCCGACGCGAACGCCACCACGTCGTCGCGTCGACGCAGCAGGCGGTCGGTGAGCGCCTTCAGCACAGGGCCTGCCGCGCGTGAACGTAGGCCCTTGCCGTGCACAATGCGCACGCAGCGCAGCCCGCGTTGCTTGGCTTCCACCAGGAAATCGGCGATGCAGGCCTGCGCGGCGGCAGCATTCATCTGGTGCAGGTCGATATCGTCCTGGATGGAAAACTGCCCCCGCTTGAGCTGGCGCAGCAGTTTGGGCGGATAGCCGTCCCGCAGGTAGATCAGTTCCTCGCCAACCTCGATCGACGCCGGGTCGAAGGCCATGTCCAGCAGCTCGCCGGGCACGGCCGCCTCATCCGCCTCGAACATGCGGGCCAGCGGCTCGGGCTTGGGCGCGGCAGGGGCGGGCGCCACCGGATCGAGCGGTGTGACCTCGCCAATGGCCTCGCGAAAGAGGCGGGCGTCGTCGTCGGTGATCGGGGGCGGCGTGCGATGTTTCATCCCCGCATCGTAATGCAGCGGCTGCGACTTGGCGTCGCGCCGGCGCTGAGCGCGTGGCCAGCCGGCCCAGGCGGCGACGTATGGAAAAAGCGTGCTCCAGGCGATGTGAAACCACGCCCCCGGTCCGGTAGACTTCGGGCTTAACCAAGCGCCTTTCGGGCAAGGAAGGCGCTGTGACTGGCTCTGAACGGATCATCATGCGAGTTCTGGTTTCAAACGACGATGGCGTGGATGCACCGGGCATCCGCGTGCTCGCCGAGCGCCTTGGCGCGGTCGGCCAGGTGACAGTGGTAGCACCCGACCGCGACCGCTCCGGCGCCAGCAATTCCCTTACGCTCGACGCCCCCATTCGCGCGCTGCGCATGGACAACGGTTACTACCGCGTTGCCGGCACGCCGACCGATTGCGTGCATCTTGCGCTTGCCGGCCTGCTCGATCACGAACCCGACATCGTGGTGTCGGGCATCAACAACGCCGCCAACCTGGGCGACGATGTGATCTACTCCGGCACCGTATCGGCCGCCATGGAAGGGCGCTTTCTCGGCTTTCCCGCCATCGCCGTATCGCTGGTGAGCACCGACCACAAGGGCGTTCACTACGACTCGGCCGCCAATGCTGTGCTGCTGCTCATGCAGCGCCTGCTGGTGGATTCGCTGCCGGCCGACACCATCCTCAACGTCAACGTGCCCGATCGTCCGTGGGAGGAAATCCGCGGCTTCGAGGTCACGCGCCTTGGCAAGCGCCATCGCTCGGCACCGTGCATCAAGCAGACCGATCCGCGCGGCAAGACCATCTGGTGGATCGGCCCGGCGGGCGATGTGGACGACGCCGGCCCCGGTACCGATTTCGACGCCGTGCGTCGTGGCTTCGTTTCGGTGACGCCCATCCATGTCGACCTCACGCGCTTCCAGGCGCTGGAAAAGGTCAGCAGTTGGGTCGGCGGCCTCAACGAAGGTCTTTCGGGCAAACCGCCGGCCGACGAGGCCGCGTGAGGTGAACGTGCATCCATTGCCTCCATCGGCACTGAAAGGCGAGGGCATGACCTCGCAGCGCGCGCGTGATCGCCTGGCCACCAAGCTTAAGGAAGAGGGCATTCGCGACCAGCGCGTGATCGACGTGCTACGCAACACGCCCCGTCACCATTTCATCGACCAGGCGCTGCATTCGCGCGCCTATGAGAACACCGCACTGCCCATCGGCCACGGCCAGACCATCTCCCAGCCCTGGGTGGTGGCGCGCATGACCGAGGCGCTGCTCGAATTCGGCGTGCCGCAGAAGGTGCTGGAGATCGGCACCGGTTCGGGCTACCAGGCCGTGGTGCTGGCGCAGCTGGTGCCGCAGGTGTTTACCGTCGAGCGCATCGAGGAACTGCTGCGCCAGGCGCGTCGCCGCTTCCGGCAGCTGGGCCTGACCAACATTCGCTCGCGCCATGACGACGGCAAGTTGGGCTGGCCCGACGAGGCGCCGTTCGACGCCATCATCCTTACCGCCGCTGGCGATGCCATTCCGCATGCCGTGCTCGACCAGTTGAGCCCCACGGGCGTGCTGGTGGCGCCGGTGGGTTCGCCGAGCAACCAGATGCTCATCCGCATGCGCGGCGACGGGCAGGGCGACTTTATCCAGGAAGAACTTGGCGCGGTGAGTTTCGTGCCATTGCTGGGCGGCATCGGTTGATGCGCCATCACACACAGGGAACTCGCTAAGCATGCGTTTGTTCGGACCGTTGTATGCGCGTGCACTCACGTGGGCGCGCCACCCCAGGGCTGTCTATTACCTGAGCTGCCTGAGCTTTTTCGAGGCCTTCATCTTTCCGATCATGCCGGAAGTGATGCTCGCGCCGATGATGCTGGGCAAGCGTCACAAGGCGTTTTTCTACGCCAACATCAGCCTGCTGTTCTCGCTCATCGGTTCGTTGGTGGGCTATGCGCTGGGTCACTGGGCCTTCCATGCGCTGTCGCCGCTGCTGGACAGCCTGCACCTGCTGGCGCCCATCGCCAAGGGCGTGGACAACCTGCGCATGCAGATGAACCAGCATTGGCTTGGCCTGCTGGTCGTGCTGGCGCTGGCTGCGCTGCAGCCGGTGGTGCCGATGAAGTTCGTGACGTGGGCGGCAGGCATCGTCGGCGTGCCGATCATCCCGTTCCTGGTATGCATGGCGGTGGGGCGCGGCAAGCGCGTGTGGCTGCTGGCACTGTTGATTCGCCTTTTCGGCGAGCGCGCCGAGCGCATCCTGCACAAGCACATCGAACGCATTGGCTGGGCGGCCGTGGTTATTTTGGTCGGATTGGCGGCGTGGTGGCTGCTGTCGCGCTGAACGTCGGCCGTCGGGTCGATGCCGATCGCGACGCCCACCGCATGAAAAACCGCGGAGGCCTCGTTATGCTGGCGAGCATGAATGGATATCTCCGCTCCCTAGCCCTGGTTTCCGCCACGGTGGCGCTTGCCGCGTGCGGCACGCAACGTTCGGTCGTGGTGCAGCCAGCCAGCGGCTCGTACGGCGGCAACGTGGTAACGCCGCAGTCGAGGCCCGCCCCCGGCGGTTCGTACCGCGTGATGAAGGGCGATACGCTCTATTCGATCGCCTTCCGCAACGGCGTGGATTTCCGCGACCTGGCTTCGTGGAACCACATCGATTCGCCGTACACCATCTGGCCTGGGCAGGAGCTCAAGCTCGGCCCGGCTGGCGGCAAGCCAGCCGCGGCGCCCGCGCGCAACATCACTGGCACGGTCGTGACCAATGCCAAGCCCGCCGTGCCGGCCCCGACCACCACGTCGGCACACGCCGCGCCGGCGAGTGTCGGCCAGGTAGCCGCTGCGCCAACGCCGAGCACATCCAGCGTGCAGGCCGCGGCGCCGGCTGCCGCATCGAGCGCCCCGGCGGTGGTGCCAGTGGCAGGCGCGCCGGTCGCTGCCGCCACCACACCGCCCCCGCCCCCACCCGCGCCGGCCGCCCCTGGCGCCACCCGCAACAATGGCGGCGTCTCGTGGCGCTGGCCGGCGGATGGCTCGCTGATCAAGCGCTTCCAGGCGGGCGATGCCATTCCTGGCATCGAGATCGCGGGCAAGTCCGGTGACCCGGTGCGTGCGGCCGCCGATGGCGTGGTGGTGTATAGCGGCAATGGCCTGGTGGGCTATGGCGAGTTGGTCATCGTCAAACACAACGACAGCTACTTGTCGGCCTATGGCCACAACAGCAAGCGCCTGGTGAAGGAAGGGCAGCGCGTGAGCGCCGGCCAGCAAATCGCCGAGATGGGCTCCACCGGCGCCTCGCGCGACGAGTTGCAGTTCCAGATCCGCAAGGACGGCAACCCGGTCGATCCCCTGGGTTACCTGCCTTCGCGCTAAGCGCATGGAGCACTCAAGCGAGAAACAAAAAGGGGCCCATCGGGCCCCTTTTTAGTACGCGGCTGCGACGCGTCGAACGGATCAGTCGGCTGGCAGGATGAACGCCGCGACCACGCGGCGGCTCTCCGCGGCCAGCAAATCGTAGGTGCGGGCCGCAGCGGCGTTGTCCATCACTTCCACGCCAATGCCCTTGCGTAGCAAGCCGGCCATGAAAGCCGCCGCCGGAAACACCTGGCGCTCGCCCGTGCCCAGAATCACCAGCTCGGGCTTGAGCTCCAGAATGGCGTCCACGTGCTCGGCCTGCAGCTCAGTCGACGCGGCCACCGGCCACCGTTCGACCGCACGATCGGGGGCCAGCAGAAAACTGGCCGTGAGTTCGCGATCCACCACCGTCACGCTGCGCGGACCCACGCGGCGCACGAACAGGTAGTTGCCAGGGCGGTCGAGCGACAGATCCATGGGCGCCTCAGCGCGGCAGGGCGAGCTTGGGCTCGTCCTCGTTGCGGCGGAACAGCACCACGATGTGGCCGATCTGCTGCACGCTTTCCGCGCCCGTGCCGTCGGTGAGGAAGTCGATCTGCTCCTGGCGCTCGTCCTTGTCGCCGCCGGACAGCTTCACCTTCACCAGCTCGTGATGGGAGAGGGCGAGGTCCAGTTCCTTGAGGACAGCCTCGGTAGCACCCTTGGCGCCGAGCAGGATGACAGGGTTCAAATCGTGGGCGAGGCTGCGTAGATAGCGGCGCTGCGAAGGGGAGAGGGCCATGCGTTCAGTCTTAAGTTCGCGGCAAAGAGACTGCTAAGGGTATCATGCGGCATCCCCCTACCTGCGTTCGTTGCCGACATGTCTCGCAGCAAGAGTAGTTCCCGCTGGCTGCGGGAGCATTTTGATGATGTTTATGTGAAGAAAGCCCAGGCCGAAGGCCTGCGCTCGCGTGCCGTGTTCAAGCTGGAGGAGCTGATCGACCGCGATCGCCTGCTCAAGCCGGGCATGCGCGTGGTGGACCTGGGCGCCGCCCCGGGTGGCTGGTCCCAACTGGTGCGCCAGCGCCTGGGCGACTCCGGCGCCGTGGTCGCCATGGATATCCTGCCCATGCAGGGTATTGCGGGCGTGGACTTCCTTCAGGGCGATTTTCGTGAAGAATCGGTCCTGCGTGAGCTGGAAAGCCGTCTGCAGGGCCAAAAGGTGGATCTTGTGCTCTCGGACATGGCCCCCAATATGAGTGGTGTAGCCCTGGCGGACCAGATCCGGGCGATGGACCTGGCCGAGCTGGCGCTGGATTTCAGCCGCCAATGGCTCAAGCCCGGTGGGTCGTTCCTGATCAAGTTGTTCCAGGGGACAGGCTTTGACGATTACTTACGCAGCTTGCGCGCGGACTTCACCCGCGTGACCATGCGTAAACCTAAGGCCTCCCGCGCACGTTCGCGGGAGGTGTATGCATTGGCCGTAGGTCGCAAGGCCTCCGGCGGGCAATCGGGCGAGAACCGTGCATGAATGAAATGGCGAAAAACCTGCTGCTCTGGCTGATCATCGCGGTGGTACTGCTCACCGTGTTCCAGAGCTTCAATCCGCATGGCGCGTCCTCCTCGGATCTGCCCTACAGCAGCTTCGTGCAGAGCGTGGACAACGGAAACGTGGCCTCGGCCACCATCAGTGCCGACCAGCCGGCCGCCATCAGCGGCAAGCTGAAGGACGGCAGCTCGTTCCGCACCGTGGCCCCTGTGCTCGGCTGGTCCACCAACTCGGTGGTCAAGCAGATGCAGGACAAGGGCGTGGAAGTACGCCAGGAGCCGTCCAACAACGGCCCGACCCTGCTTGGCCTGTTGCTCAACTGGCTACCCATCATCCTCATCGTCGGCGTGTTCATCTGGTTCATGCGCCAGATGCAGGCCGGTGCCGGCGGTCGTGGCGCCATGAGCTTTGGCCGCTCGCGCGCCAAGCTGCAGGGCGAGGATCAGATCAAGGTCAACTTCAGCGACGTCGCTGGCTGCGACGAAGCCAAGGAAGAAGTGGGCGAACTGGTCGAGTTCCTGCGCGACCCGGGCAAGTTCCAAAAGCTGGGCGGCAAGATCCCCCGCGGCGTGCTCATGGTGGGCCCGCCGGGTACCGGCAAGACCCTGCTGGCCAAGGCCATCGCGGGCGAAGCCAAGGTGCCGTTCTTCTCCATCTCCGGCTCCGACTTCGTTGAAATGTTCGTGGGCGTCGGCGCCAGCCGCGTGCGCGACATGTTCGAGCAGGCCAAGAAGCACGCCCCGTGCATCATCTTCATCGACGAAATCGATGCGGTTGGTCGCCATCGCGGCGCGGGCTTGGGCGGCGGCCACGACGAGCGTGAGCAGACCCTCAACCAGTTGCTGGTGGAAATGGACGGTTTCGAAGGCACCGAAGGTGTCATCGTCATCGCCGCCACCAACCGCCCGGACGTGCTCGACCCGGCGCTGCTGCGCCCGGGCCGTTTCGACCGCCAGGTGGTGGTGGGCCTGCCCGACGTGAAGGGTCGCGAACAGATCCTCAAGGTTCACCTGCGCCGCGTGCCTACCGCACCCGACGTGGACCCCATGACCATCGCGCGCGGCACGCCGGGCTTCTCCGGTGCTGACCTCGCCAACCTGGTCAACGAGGCAGCCCTGTTCGCCGCGCGCGAAAACGCGCGTGACGTGCGCATGAGCCACCTCGACAAGGCACGCGACAAGATCCTCATGGGCACCGAGCGCCGCTCGATGGCCATGAGCGAAGACGAGAAAAAGCTCACCGCCTATCACGAGGCCGGCCACGCCATCGTGGGCCGCCTGGTGCCCGAGCATGATCCCGTCTACAAGGTCACCATCATCCCGCGCGGTCGCGCGCTGGGCGTCACCATGTACCTGCCGGAAGGCGACAAGTACAGCATGAACCGCGTGGCCATCGAGTCGCAGCTGTGCTCGCTGTACGGCGGTCGCGTGGCCGAAGCGCTGATCTTCGGTGAGGACAAGGTCACCACCGGCGCCTCCAACGACATCGAGCGCGCCACCAAGATGGCCCGCAACATGGCCACCAAGTGGGGCCTGTCCGACAAGCTTGGCCCGATGACCTACGGCGAAGAAGAGGACGAAGTGTTCCTGGGTCGCGCCGTCACGCAGCACAAGAACGTCTCCAACGAAACCGCGCGCAAGATCGATGAAGAAGTGCGCGCCATTCTCGACCGCGCTTACTCGCGCACCAAGCAGTTGTTGACCGACAACATCGACAAGCTGCATGTGATGGCCGACGCGCTGCTGCAGTACGAAACCATCGACGCGCACCAGATCGATGACGTCATGGCTGGTCGCATTCCGGGCCCGCCGGCGGACTGGTCCAAGACCACCAACAGCGGACCCACGCCGCCGCCTCCGCCGCCGCGTGGCGACACCGGCGCCAAGGTGGGCGATCCGGCAACGCAGAGTCGCTACGCCGATCGTTGATTGCGCAGCGTAACTGGATAAAGGCGGCCCTCGGGCCGCCTTTGTTTTTGGGCGAACGGGTAGCGCGTGTGCATCGCAGCGCTGCCGGTGAAGGCGAGCGCTAGCTCAAAAGCGCGTGGAGACGCGCAACATGGCGGTATCTCCTTCATGCTGCGCTAGGTTCTTGCAGCACGCCTGCGCGGCACTGTGCAGCGCTCAGCCCGGCATCAGTCACTTCACATAAACATTTGTGAAATTTTTTGCCCGAAAGGTATGGCGCTGCGCGTAGCCGATGGCATAAACTATGCTGCTCGGGTGACGCGTTTTCATCGTCTTGCAGAAGCTTCTTCAGCAAACGATGAAAAAAATATGAAAAAAAGTATTGACGCGCCGGCCTCGAATCTGAATAATTCCGCTTCTCGCTTCGGCGCTTTCCACTAAGGTGGTTAAGCGACAAAGCAAAAAGTTTTGAAAACGCGCCCGTAGCTCAGTTGGATAGAGTACCAGGCTACGAACTTGGTGGTCGGGAGTTCGAATCTCTCCGGGCGCGCCAAATTTAGCAAGTCCAAGTGTCCGCACGACGACTTGCACCGCAAGGCAGTGAATCGCCAAACGGGCCGAACCTGTGTAGCAAGTTCGGTATGCTTTGATACGGATTGACTAGGCTACGCGTCACCCGTAGCATTTCAAGGCTTCAGCCCGAGACGGTTGAGGGTTCGAAATCGGGGTATAGCTCAGCCTGGTAGAGCGCCAGCTTTGGGAGCTGGAAGTCGTGGGTTCGAATCCCTCTGCCCCGACCAGCAGATGCTCATGCACAATGTGCACAAGCGCCTGTAGCTCAACCGGATAGAGCATCGGCCTTCTAAGCCGACGGTTGCAGGTTCGATTCCTGTCGGGCGCGCCAGTTCAAATTTGCGGTGGATGTAGCTCAGCTGGTTAGAGCATCGGATTGTGATTCCGAGGGTCGTGGGTTCGAGTCCCATCTTCCACCCCAGTTGAGCCGGTAAGTAAAAACAAGTTTTGGGCCGTTAGCTCAGCTGGTAGAGCAGTTGACTCTTAATCAATTGGTCCTAGGTTCGAATCCTAGACGGCCCACCAATTCAAAAAGGCACTTAGCGAAAGCTAAGTGCCTTTTTCTTTGCTTGAGATTTACCTGGCTTAGTTGGCTTAGTCAGCATCAGGGCTCTCGCGGACCGTTCATTGGAGGCCGTCGTTGATGCCATCCGTGCGCTGAACGATCGGAATGATCGCGGCGGGCATGTCCAGAATGCACCCTCTACTTCACGCTGCCCGCCGATGGGCGAAGGACTCATCGGCGCGCTGATCTTCGGCGCGCTCATCGTTGGTGGGATCGCAACGATCGTGTATCGGGTGCATGCCAGGAGCGAGAGCGTCGTCAGGCGGCGCTGAGGCTTGGCCTGCGTTGCAAACGCGCGTCGGCGGCGCGACGATGCGGCTCTCATGGATAAGGGGAGATCATGTATGGCTCATTGCCTTGCAATTGGCGGCTTGGTACTCAACACGCTTGGTGCGGCCGTGATTGCGGTGTGGTCCTTTAGCGGCCTCGATCTCCTCCCAGATGGGTCAGTGAATGTCGACGTCGAGAAAAACAAAAGGCGCTACAGGCTTCAGCAGTTGGTGCCATCCGGCTGGGTTCTGTTTCTGACTGGGTTCATTCTTCAGGCCGCAGCAATCTACCTTGAGTAAAGGCGAGCTGTACCGATAGCTAAGTGAACGATAGGGGCGGCACATTGGGCGCATTTGCCCTGGTGCGACGATGCGGTGGTACTTGGATCGGTGGGGGTGAGTGTATGGATTGTGACCCGCGGGCTGCGGCCACATTGCTGGCAGCGCAGGTGCAGGCTCACGCTGCAGTGACGCAAACTTGGATCGCGGCAATCCAGGCCGCACTGACGGTCGCTGCATTGATGATCGCCGTCCTCGTTCCTTTCTGCCAGGCGAAGAGAATCTCGACTCGGAAGGGTCGTGATCGCTTGATTGAGGGAAGAGAACTCGCGAACGTGATTCTTCCCGATCTTAGGGATTGGGCTCTTAGAGCGACCTTTTTGGCAGGGAGGGCCCGTGCCGACTCTCAGCGTGAGGTCTTTCTTGGTCATGGCGGGGTATTCCATGTCCCTCAATTCATCCAAGAGGGCATAGGTCGCCTTCACTTGCTGGGCGAATCCGCGCTGCCTTTACAGGACGCGATTCATCTGGCAAAGGGAAGTTCGTTTACGTGGTCGGAGTACGACGATACTGTCCTAGGAAATCTTGATGGCGATCTCGGACGCTACGCAATCCAGCGAGGCCACGAAGCTGTGTTCAGACTGAAAGGTCTCCTCCTTGTGGCTAGCGTTGGAATCGAATCGCTCTTTGGTGCGGGTGATGGTGGTCACAAGGGGCCCAAGATTGGGGAGCCCTGGCACTACACGCGGCTGGTCGGCGCCCATGTTGCTGACGATCGATTGAGTGTCCAGCAAAATAGGAGCGACAGGCGGTCCGATGCTGACCGGAGCACGGAGGTGGGCCCTGAGTAGCGCCCGATACATGCGCGATGTTGGCAATCACCGATTAGCGGCGCCCGCAGCCTTGGTTGTTGCGCAAGACAGCGTGCAATTGAAATTTTTGAAGGCGCGGTTGCATATTGGATGCCTTGGCCAGCGCCAAGACGCCAAGGCGAAGGGCGCTGAGCAACTCCGGTGCCGCAGTGATCAGGCGGGCGTTTCGGAATGCCTCACCCCAGGGGGCGCCGTTCGCATGGACCCGGTGAAGATCACGCTGAACGGCAATCAGCACACCCCGTCCATCAGGTGCCTGAACGCTATCGGCACCGCCGTGCACTGCAACGAAAATCCTGCCTAGATACTGCGCGTTGTCCGCGTTGAAGTGCTTGCTACTAGGTGACACGCCACGTACGAGGCAGTTGACGAGGTAGTACGCGTCGCTTTTCGAACAAATGCCAGTACGTCGCTGGTGCCCTGGGACCTGTAGGTGGGTTCGGAAATCATGAAGCACTTACGGCCAACGCGATCTGGATGGCTATTACTAAGCGAGACTATTGGACGCGGCTCATCGCGGAGAAGCACGCCGAATAGTGCGATGCGCTGCGATTCGCGTCAGTCGCCGATCACTTCCGCTACCGTTACGGCTACGGCGAACAATCGTTCGTCAGAGCTCATGGCTACAAAGGTGGAGGGGCGGCCAGTTGCGCGGGCTTGGGGGCAAGAACGCAACCGTGGTGGCCGCCCCTCCATAGGGCCTGGCAGTGGGCCACTACATGTCGGCAGGCGCGTCTATAACTTTAGGCCGGCGTGATTCGCATGCATGCGATTCACGGCGTCGCAGTAGCATGTGTCCATGGCAGTGGCGACTCTTTTCCTGTCGTGGCGACCGTCCCGTTACTTGCAGCTTGGGGCGCCCGGCCTTCCTGTGGCCTTATCGCACCGATGCTGCGGCGTGAATGGCGCCGCCGGCGTTGCGCCACGTAGAGACCGAATGCAAGTTGTTGCGTTTCAGGTGGCAAGGGCGAGTGTGCCGTCGATGGTGCGCGGCAACGTGGCCGCAGGTGAGATATGGCCCGCACCTTGCTCGCGTTGATGGTTCCTGAGGCCGAGCCGGTCGTGGGCAGCTTTCGGGACGAGTACGACCCCTCGGCACGTCGCGGGCTGGGTGCGCATATCACGCTCATTTACCCCTTTCTCGATAGCCAGCTCATCACGCACGGGGTGCGGGTGCGCTTGCAGCGAACCATCGCGGAATGTCCTGCCGCCATGTTTCGGCTGGCGCAGGTGCACACGTTTCCGTCGGTGGTGTGGTTGGCGCCGGAGCCCGTGCGACATATCGCTGGCCTGGTGAGCGCGCTCGAGCGCGCCTTCCCCGAGGCGCCTGCCGGCGGCGGTGCCTTTCCCGACTATGTGGCGCACCTTACCGCCGCGCGGAACGTGCGCGATCAGGAGAAGGAGGTGGTCGCCAATGAGCTGCGCGCGCGCTTGGCAGACCACGGCCCGGTGTATTGCTGGTGCGAACAGGTGACGTTGTTGGTGAATGAGGAGCGCCGTTGGCGGCCGGTGGCGCAGTTCGATCTGTTGTCGTGAACGGCTCACCAGCGTCCTTAGGGACGGCCTGATTAAACGACATTCTGCTCGTCATTCCTGCGAAAGCAGGAATCCAGTGTGTTTTACCTTCAAGTATTTACAGGCTTTGGATGACCAGCCCTTCGCCTGTTGAAAGGCGCTTCCAGCTTTCGCTGGGATGACGATCAAAATCAGAGCATGCCTAGGCTGTGGCGTTTAAGGCGAGGCCGCGAGCGCCTGCATCGGGAAGAAATGACGGGATGACGGCGCCGATGGAGAAGACGTTGCCCTTGATGGTGCCGTAAGACATGCGACCGCTCGCGCTGCTATAGGTGCTGGTGCCGTCGCGTATTGCCTGCTCGCTCTTTTGGAACACGAGGAAATCCAGCGCCGAATTGACTGGGCGATGAAAGTCGATCGTGGCGCCGTTGGCGGTGACGTAACGTCCATGGGGATCCATCGCTTGCAGCATCGCGTGACTGGCGTTCTGGAACATACCCATAAAGTTGAACGAGCGATCGGCAAGCGTCGAGAGCTGGTCCGCGTCGGATGCGCTCACCGGTTGCCCGGTGGCGCCGGCAAACAGGGCATAGCTGTTGACCGCATCGTCGTGGAAGGTTTTCACGGCATCGACGAGTGACGAGTTCGCGTTGAGGGTTTGCTCCAGCCAGGCCTTGTCCTGGTCGCTAAGCGATACGGATATGACCTTGATCGCGCCGTGATTCGATTGAAAGTCGAAACTCGACAGCGCGAGATCGGGCCGGTCTTCGACCACCTTGCGCATGCTCGCCGTGAGTGCGTCCACGACGGATTGGAGATCGCTGGCCAACTTGCCTTGCAACGCCATGGCTTTGTTCGCCTGCGCCACGGCAGGGTTGTCGGCGAGCGATGGCGTCGGTTGCAGCGTAAGTGGTGAGGCGCTCGTGTTAGGCGTGGCCTGTTGGTTCGGCGGCGTAGGCGACATGGCAACGGGGGATGCCGCTGCGGTGAGGGTGCCGGCAGCGATGGCGAGTGACATGGCAAATCCTTTGCGTCCCAGGGCTCAAGGGTTATCGACCGGAGAGGCGGGTATTTGAGTAGGTCGCTACCGATATTGACGCGGGATTGACGTGGCGCAGTAACGGGCGCCTCCAGAAAAGCATGATGCGCTGGTCTTGGTAAGCGTTGGTGACGTGTATGGACACATGTGGCACAAACGATACGCATGAGGATGGTTGCGCCTACGCGCAGCCGTTCGAGCATCTTTTCTACCCCGTCACCGAGTGGCTGGTGTGCCTGAGGCCCACCGGGGAGTGCGTAGGCATCTGCGCTTCCAGAGACGAGGCCGAGCGAATGGCGGACGAGCTCAATTCACGGAGGCTGCGTGCATCGCATGAGCCTGAGGAAGATGCTCCGTTCTGAAGAGTCGGGGGCAGGTATCGAGGGGCGCCTTCATAGGCTGATGGCCATAGAGCGTTCGTGAGTTTGCTCCGGCGCCAGCCTGCCTCGATAGTGCAGGGCGAGACCTGGCGGGCATCACGGGCATGCCCCTGGCAAGGTGACCTATCGGTATGGGGGCGGTATGGAAAGTCGTTCGACGATCCAGGGCATCGTGGAGCAGGCGTCGAATTGGCCGGGTATTCGCGGCATGTTGCGCGCCAATTATGAGCGACGCTTTCGTGCGCATGACTCGACCATGCGCAACCTGTATCGCGGGGTGTTCCCCACCTTTGCCGAGGCGCAGGCCAGCATTCCCACCGATTTGCTGCAGGGCTACGACAACGCGGCATCCGCCGCCTTCTATCGCGAACGCACGCGACGGGTGTTCCTCAACGACTACCCGATGATGTGGTGGCTTTCGCGGCTGTTCGAATCCGGACAAACATCGGTATTCGATCTGGGCGGCCACATCGGCATCGCGTACTACGCGTATCAGCGCTATTTCCGTTATCCGGAGAGCGTGCGCTGGCGTGTGATGGATGTGCCGGCCGTGATGGAGGCGGGCGCGGCCTGGGCCGAAAAGAACGACGCATTGCATCGCCTGGCATTCACCTCTCGGTCGGAAGACGCCGCTCAGGCCGATGTGTTCTTTGCGGCGGGTTCGTTGCAGTACCTCGATTACTCGTTGGCCCAGATGCTCGGCAGCCTGGAGCGTCGCCCGGCGCATCTGTTGCTCAACTCTGTGCCGATCCACATGACGGTGTCGTACTTTACGGTGCAGAACACCGGCGTCTCCTGCTGCCCCTACCGCGTGACGGCCGAGCGCGAATTTATCGATGGCCTGCGCGAGTTGGGCTACGTGGTGCGCGACCGCTGGGAGAACACCGATCGGCGCTGCGATATTCCGTTCTATCCCGCGCACTCGCTGGATCGCTATTTCGGTTTCTACCTGAGCCGCGAAGCCTGAGTAACGCGCGATCGCGCGCGTTGATCCGATCACGGCATGCGCCAGGGCGGCATTACGTTTCCGTGCTTCGCGAAGCCTTGCTCGGCGCCGTTCGCTAGGCGCCATGGCGCCCGTGTTCGCCCGCTGACGCGCCCCATCGGCCAAACGGCCTAACTCAACCGCAGTGGCTCCACGGCCCCGGCGCGCCCGTCAACGACAGGGGATGTAGGGCGTCAGCCCCGGCTAGGCCGTCTGGCTGCTAGAGACGAAGCCCCGCTCGCGCAACGCTGACGTCGGGCTGTAGCTTGCGCCGGGCGCTCGTCCATGTGCGGCAAGTTATAGCTCCAATGGCTTTGTCAAGGTCGAATTTCGTTTCGATATACTCATTCGTGACGCAGTTCACACTTTTGAACCAGGGGGCGGCCATGAAGAGTCTTCGTCAGCTTCTCGTACTGTGTGCGGTGCTGTTGCTCAGCGCCTGCGCGACCGGTGGCGGGTCCACCGAAGCACCAAAAATCGACCCACAGGCCCAGGCGGTGACGACATACCGCATCGGTGTGGACGATCAGCTGCAGATCACCGTATGGCACAACCCCGATCTGAGCGTGAGCGTGCCAGTACGTCCCGACGGCAAGATCACCGTGCCCCTGATTGGTGACGTGGTGGCGGGCGGCAAAACGCCGGAGGAAGTGGCCGGCGAGATCAAAGACAAGTTGCAAGCCTACGTGCGCGACCCGCAGGTGGCGGTGATCCTCACCGAGCTGCGCAGCCACGAATACCTCTCGCGCGTGCGCGTTACCGGCGCCGTCCGTTCTCCCGTATCCATTCCGTATCGACAGGGCATGACCGTGCTCGATGCAGTGCTCGCCGCCGGCGGCACGACCGAGTTCGCCGCGCCCGATCGCACCGAGCTATACCGCAAAGGCCGTGATGGCGTGACCACGCCATACGCCGTGCGGCTGGACAAGGTGCTGCAACAAGGGGATCTGGCCACCAATTATCCGGTGCAGCCAGGTGATGTGGTGACCGTGCCGTTGCGGGCGTTCTGACGCCCCGCGTGATCCACGGAAGCGGATCGAGGATCGACCTATGAGTGGTGAACTCACACCGTTTGCGAGCTTGGTGCCGGCGCTATTGAGCGAAGCGCGTCGCCGGCGGGTGACCATGGGCGTGCTGTTCGCGTTTATCGCGCTGGCGGCGTTGGTGGTTGGTTCGCTGTGGCCCAAGAAGTACGAAGCCTCCACCACCATCATCGCGCAAGAGAGCAACATCATCTCGCCGTTGATGGAGGGGGCGGCGGCGGCCACGGCCAACAAGAACCGCGCCAGCATCGCCCGCGACGTGATCTTCAGCAGCAAGGTGATGGACCAGATTATGGTGGTCGGTGGCTGGGCGGCGACGCATCCCTCGGCCATCCAGCAAGATCGCATCGTGGAAGGCATCAAGTCGCGCACCAAGGTACAGATGGAGCGCGACAACCTCATCACCATCAGCTACGCCGACTCCGACCCGCGACGCACCTACGAGGTGACCCGTGCCTTCGCGCAGTTGTTCATCAGCGAGAGCCTGGCCTCCAAGCAGCGCGAAAGCCGCGAGGCGTACGAGTTCATCAACAGTCAGGTAGAGGCTTACCGCGCCAAGCTCACCGACGCCGAGAACAAGCTCAAGTCGTACCGCGACGCCAACGATGATGCGCGCCCCGGTAGCGAAACCGACACCAACGCCCGCATCAGCCAGTTGCGCAGCCAGATCGAACAGGCGCGCATGGATTTGATGGAGCGCCGCTCGCAGGAGGGCTCCTTGTCCTCGCAGCTCACCGGCGAGTCGGAGGTGAGCACAGTGCAAACGGTCGACGGTGTCTACCAGACGCAGATGGCCGACTTGCAGGCGCAGTTGGACAAACTCCTGCTGACCTACACCGAGGAATACCCGGATGTGATCCGCATTCGTCATCAGATGCAGGATCTTCGTCAGCAGATGGCCCAGGAAGATCAGCGCAAGGCAGCTGCCCAGCTCTCCGGCGCGCCTATGTCGTTGGACAGCCACGTGCAGTTCAACCCGGCTTACCAGCAGATCAAGACGCAGTTGGCGAGCACGCGAGCCTCTACGGCCGCGGCGGCGGCACGGCTTTCCGCCAGCGAATCGGCCCTGCAAACGGAGCTGCAGCGTAGTGCGCGCATCGCCAGTTCCGAGAACGTGGTGGCCGAGCTTACGCGCGACTACAACGTCAACCGCGACGTCTACCAGGATCTCCTCAAGCGCCGCGAAAACGCACGCGTCTCCATGAACCTGGACGCCGAACAGCGGGGGCTTACCTTCCTCATCCAGAACCCGGCAGTCATGCCGCTGATGCCTTCGGGCCTGCGTTTCATGCACTTCAGCATTGCCGGCATTGCACTCGCGCTGGCGGTGCCGCTTGGCCTGTTGTTCGGCCTGGTGCGACTGGACCCGCGCGTGCGTTCGGTGGAGCGGCTGGAGCAGGCGACTGGCCTGGCCGTGATGGCATCCATTCCGTTTTATCCCACGCCCGATGATCGGCGCCGCGATCGTCGGCACAACCTGTTCCTGCTGGCCACGCTGGCGGGCATCGCGGCGGTGTATCTGGCCATGGCGTGGCTGAGGGTGAAGGGATGAACATGAAAGACGACAATCTGAACGACACCCCAGAAAGCTTCGAGAACGTGCTCGAAGAGGCAGCGCGAAACCTGCAGCGGCGCGTGGCACCGGGGCACTCCATTGCCCGCATGAACGAGGCCGGCACCGAGCTGGCGCCCGTGCAGTTGGAGGAGCGCCGCCTGATCCATCGCGACGAATCCGTGCGGCGCCAATCGGATGCGTTTCGCGAAATTCGCACGCGCCTGCTCGGCATCGCAGGGCAACAGAATTTCGTGACGCTGGTCGTGTCGGTAAGCCCTCGCTCCGGCGGCAGCTTCGTGGCACGCAATCTGGCCGCCGCGTTCGCCTTCGACGAAGCCAAGACCAGCCTGTTGATCGACTGCAACCTGCGCTACCCAAGCCAGCACAAGGCGCTGGCGGTGGAGCCGCTTTCCGGCGGGTTGATCGACTTCCTCGAACAGCCCTCGCTGGGCATCGAGCCGGTGCTTTACCGCACCGGTATTCCCCGCATGCGGCTGATTCCGGCCGGCAAGGCGCGCGAGAACGGAGGCGAGTACTTCACCTCATTCCGCATGAGCACCATGCTCGATTCGCTGCGCTGTCGCTATCCGGATCGCTACCTGTTTTTGGATGGGCCAGCCATCAAGGGCTCGCCCGATGCACGCATTCTTTCCGACCTCGCTGATTTTGTGGTGGTGGTTGCCGGTTACGGCCGCGACACGCCGGCAGCAATTAGCCAGGCGGTGACCAACTTCGATCCGGAAAAGATGGCCGGGGTGGTGTTCAATCACGTGCCCTGACGGGCGGTACTGCGCTTAGAACGAGGCGTTTCCATAAGGCGACTCCACCAGGGGAAGGGACATGGCGGCACGCACAACACTCGCTCGCTCGATCGTACTGGCGTTGGCGGCGTGTTCCGGCAAAGCATGGGCGTCGCAGTTCGATTGGTCGCTCTATGTCACCGCCGAGCACACCGACAACGCCGCGCTCACCACCAGCAATCCCATCAGCACCAACGTATTGGTGCCCGGCGCCACCTTCGCCTATACGCAACAAGGCTCCACCATACAGGCCAATGTCAGCGGCAACGTGGAATACCGCGACTACACCGGCGGCAACTTCAGCAGCCAGACCGTGGCCCAACTGGCCGGGCAGGTGAACTGGGCGGTGATTCCGCAGCGCCTTGACCTTACCGTGCAGGACGCCGCCGGCGTAGCGCCGGTGAACTCCTTGGCGCCCAACGCCCCCGGTAACCAGCAGCAAACCAACGTGCTGGCCATCGGCCCGACGCTGCACTTTCGCGTGGGCGAGGGCATGACCGGCGATGCGGAGGTGCACTACATCAACAGCTACGCCTCCAAGGTGGACCAGTTCAATTCATCGCGCGGCCAAGCCGCGTTGCGGCTGTTCCGCGATCTCAGCCCCACCGATCAACTCTCGGGCAACCTGGAGTATGAGCACGTCGATTTCACCAGCAGCACGGCGGGCTCCAACTACGACAACTATTCCGCCTACCTTCGCTACACCAGCCGCCTGACGCATCTGAGCATCGACGCATCCGCCGGTTACTCCGATATACGGTTCACCCAGGGTGGCTCCTACAGCAGCCCGCTGGCGCGCATCGTGCTGGGCTGGAGCCTCACGCCGCGTAGCACCATCACCATCAACGGCGCCTACCAGTACGCCGATGCGGCGCAGGATATGTTGCAGCCCGCCAACATCGCACTGGGCGGCGAACTGGTGCCATTGCAGCCGCTCACCGAGGCTGTGGACGCCACGCGCGGCACCATCGGCGTGGGCAACGTAGTCATCGGCTCGGACGTATACAAAGAGCGCCAGATTGCGGCCACTTACAGCTATCGCGATGAACGCATCAACTTCTCCGTGGTGCCTTCATACAGCAAGCTCACGTACATCAACACCACCACGCTGAACCAGGTGGGTAAAGGGCTTGGGCTCACGCTGGATTACAAGCTTACTCAAAGCGTTTCGGTCTCCGGCTTCGCCTCTGGCCAGCGCGTGACGTACGACAACATCGCCCGCCACGACAATGGCTATCGGTACGGCTTGGCCTTCAATCACCAGTTGACGCCCCACTGGAGCTGGGGTGGTTCCTACGTGCGCCAACTGCAGCACAGCGACACGGCGGGCCAGTCGTACCACGAGAACGAGTATTTCCTCACCGTGGTGTACAAGCGATGACACGGCCGGATAACGAGCTGCCATTCTTCTTCGGCGCGGCCGGCGAGCTGTTTGGTATCTACCACTCAGCGGCCCGGGCGGCCACCAAGGCGGTGCTGCTGTGTCCGCCGCTGGGGCAGGACTATATCCGCTGCCATCGTCTCTACCGTCAACTCGCCGTAGCGCTGGCGGGCGAGGGCATGGCGGTGCTGCGCTTCGACTATTACGGCTGCGGCGATTCCGCCGGCGCCAGCAGCGAGGTGGATTGGGATCGCTGCCTGCGCGATACGGCCACCGCCGCTGACGAATTGCGCACGCGTAGCGGTGCATCGCAGGTGGTGGCGTTCGGTGCACGCCTGGGTGGCAGCATCGCTCTGGCGGCGGCGGACAACGCCAAGCTCGCCGATGTCGTGGTGTGGGACCCAGTGGTGCAGGGCAGCGCCTATGTCGCCGAACTCGATGGTCTACAAGATGCCTTGCGCGTGGACACCAAGCGCTTCGTTCACCCGCGCGAATGGGTGGATGCGGCCGGGCAGTGGCTAGGCTTCGAGGTCAGCCCCGCTTTGCGTCGCCAGATCGGCGCGCTTGAAGCCACCTGGTCGACGCGGCCATCCTTGCTACTCGACACCCTCGGCGCGGCGCCACACGACTGGCAAGGCCTGCCCCTGGACGCCGACAGTATCCGTGTGATCGAACCGGCCACGCCGTGGGACGATCTGGATCGTCTCGAAGCAGCCATTATTTCGCATCCGCTCATTCAAGCCGTGAGCACGCATCTGCGAGGGGCGCGCTGATGAGCGAGCGGGCTTTCCGCTTTGGGCGCGCACAGCACCTCGTTGGCATCGCGGGCTTGCCGGAGCGTGCGCCAGGGCCCATAGGCGTCATCGTGCTCAACGCAGGGCTCGTGCATCGCGTCGGCCCATTCCGCCTAAGCGTGGACATGACGCGGCGCCTGAACTCGCTGGGTTATCCCACCCTGCGTTTCGATATGTCCACCATTGGCGACAGCGGCGCCACCGGCGAATCGCAGACGCGCGTTCAACAGGTGTGTGGCGACGTGGACGATGCGATGGCCTTGTTGCAGCAACAAGCCGGGTGCTCTCGTTTCGTTTTGATCGGGCTTTGCGCAGGCGCCGAAAAGGCCCACACCGTCGCGCGCGACCGCAGCAGCCACGCCAAGGTCACCGGCGTGGTGTTCCTGGACGGCTTTGCCTATCGCACCCTGGGTTTCAAGCTGCGTCATTATCTGCCGCGCGTATTCAACCCCGGCAAGCTCATGCGCTGGCTGGCACGTCGGTCGCGTCGCGGCGGTGACGGCGATGGCCCGGCCTTCAGTGTGGCCCCGCTGCCGCAGAACGTGGTGAGCGAGGATCTGCGCGACATGGTGGAGCGCGGGCTCAAGCTCTGCATGATCTACAGCGGCGGCATCAACATGTACTTCAACCACGTGCGGCAGTTCCGCGAGTGTTTCGGCAGCGTCATGGCCAGCCCGGCCGTGAGCACGCGCTACATCGAAGAAACCGACCACACCTATGTCCTGGCCGACGACCGGCGGCACCTGCTCGATCACATCGAAGCCTGGCTGTGTCGCAACTTTCCCAACGCCCACGCAGGTGCATCCTCATGAATGGAGTCCTGGTCACCGGCGGCGCCGGTTACATCGGTAGCCACGTCGTGCAGCAGTTGGCCGCGCGCGGCGAGCGCGTGGTGGTCATCGACAATCTCTCCACCGGCTACGCCGAAGCCGTGCGCGGCGCAGACCTGGTGGTGGGCAACATCGGCGATCGTTCCCTGGTGGCACGGGTGCTCGATCACTACAGGGTGGATACCGTGCTGCATTTCGCCGCACACACCGTGGTGCCCGAATCGGTCAGCGACCCGGTCAAGTATTACGGCAACAACACCTGCAATACCTGCAACCTATTGGCGTGTTGCAGCGAGGCGGGCGTGCAGCACTTCATCTTCTCATCCACCGCTGCGGTGTACGGGATGACGGAGGAGGGTATCGCCGACGAGGAAACGCCTACCCGGCCGGTGAACCCGTATGGCATGTCCAAGCTGATGTCCGAAAACATTCTTCGCGACCTCAGCGCGGCTTCGGGGTTACGTCACGTGATCCTTCGCTATTTCAACGTGGCGGGCTGCGACCCGCAGGGGCGCATCGGGCATTCGGCGCCGCACGCGACCCTGCTGATCAAAGTGGCGTGCGAGCATGCGGTGGGCAAATGCGACAGCCTGTGCATTTACGGCACCGACTACAACACGCCCGATGGCACCGGCATCCGCGACTACATTCACGTGGAAGACCTGGCTTCGGCCCACCTGGGTGCGTTGGATCATCTGCGCCGCGGTGGCGCGTCGCTCACCCTCAACTGCGGCTATGGCCACGGCTATAGCGTGCGGGAGGTGATCGATGCGGTGACCCGAGTGAGCGGGCGCGCACTCAACGTGGTGGAACGCCCCCGTCGCGCGGGCGACCTCGCCATGTTGATCGCGCAGAGCGCGCGTTTGCAGCAAGTGCTGGATTGGCACCCGCAATACGACGACCTGGATTTCATCGTGAGCACCGCCTACCGCTGGGAGCAAAAGATGGTTCAGCAGGTGGCTCATGTCGCGTGATCGCGCCATGGCGCGTCATGCGCGCACGGTGCTGGTCGGCATCCTGCTGATGGTGGCCGGGGTATGCGTGGCATCTTCCCCCCGGCCTGCCAAATCGCGCCCAGCCCAGGCAGCACCGGCATCGGCGCCTGCCAAGGTCAATGCGGAGCTGGTGCCTGCCCAGCGCATCGTGGTGCACCGCTTTGTCGACAATCATCTGCCGGTACTGGTGACACTGGGCATCCCGTTTCCGCCCGACACGCTCAAGGACGCGCAGCAATTGCGAATCCTCGATGAAAAGGGCAACGAGGTGCCTTCCGTGGCCAAGGTCACGCTGCGCTGGTACGCCAAGGACAACAGCATTCGCGCCGTGAGCGTGCAGTTTCGACCCACGCTTGCCGGCAGCGAAGGAACCTATTTCTTTGCCTACGACAAGCCGCGTCAGCAGGAGATCGCCGGCTGGCCCGACGACACCGGCCTGGTGGATGGCGAGCAAGGCTTGCGCGTACCCGCCGCGCTGGCAACGCTGACGCCCGAGTGGATGACGGCATCGCTCATCGCGGGGCCGCAAGCGGTCGCCACCGCCGACGAGGCTTACGCGAACTATGTGGCGACTCAGTTCAAATGGGCCGGGCCGCTACCGGCCAGTGACTCCACCGCATTTCTATTCGACCGGGCCTCTGCCTTGTTCAAGGCATACGTGCGCACCGGCCGGGCCGATTACCTGCGGGCGGCGGATCTCAGTCAGCGTTTCTACATGAAATACATCAAGCGCGACGGCCCCGCGGAAAGCCCCGTATGCGCGGGTGGTTGGACCTACAACGACAAGCCGTGCGACGTGAAGTACGTCTACATTGAGCCCATGCTGTTGTCGCTGGCGCTCACCGGTGACGATGCCAGCTATGACCATGCGGTCGTCGAGAAAATGGCCACCCTGTGGGATAACGGCGGCTGGAACAATCGCCCCGCGGCTTACAGCAAGCCGCAGCAGTACTTCACCGAGCGCCTGGCGGGCCTTGGCCTGATCGCCACGGTAAGTGCCTATGAACTCACCGGCGAAAAGCGCTGGCTGGCGCGTGTGAACGACCGCGTGGGCTGGCTCTACGAGCACCAGCGGCACAACCCCGATGGCCTGGGCGATGACGGTTCCTGGCGCAATAGCTGGAACATCCACGAGAACGACGACTGGAACCCCGCCACCGACGTGCGAGGTGCGTCGCCCTGGATGAGCGAAAACATCATCGACGGGCTGTGGCACGCATGGCTGGTAACGGGCGACAAACGCATCCCCGGCATGATCACGGATTTCGGGCGCTATCTGGAGCGGTATGGCTGGATCAGCCGCGACCTGCTGGTGAACCCGCACGACTGGCGTAACCCCTGCTCGGGTAGCGATGGTCAAATCGCCTGGTACTGGTCCTCCTCGCAGGCCAAGGTGGATGCCTTGCGCAAGATCCAAGAGTCAGAAGGTTGGTACAGCGACGCGCACGACGTGGAACTCGCGCTGCCGGTGGCCGCCGCCTACTACTTCGAAACCGATCCGGAGCAAAGCGCCGCGCTGAAATCGCGCTACGACAAGCTCACCTCGTCCTACAGCACTGCCTGCGGCAAACTCGACGACACCAAACGTCGCTTCAACTGGAACAACCGTGGCAGCGCGGTCGTGCAGTGGCTGATGCGCCAGCCACCGGGCAGCGGCGCCACGCTGGCGGCGCCGCCCGGCACGCAGGCGACGCCATGAGCCGGGGGCCGCGCAACAGGGGCGCAGCCCCAAGGCAGCAAGCCCGGTGGCAAGGCAGGGGCCTCGCATGAGTCGCCGCAGCGCCATCCTGCGCAGCGTCACCATCGTGTCGGTGTCCAGTTACATCGAGTTCGCGCTCGGCCTGCTGGTGAGCGTGTGGATCGCGCGCGCGTTGGGGCCGTCGGACTTCGGCCGTTACGCATTTACCGTGTGGCTATGCGGCTGGTTGATCGTATGCAGCAACCACGCGCTTACCACCTCTTCCACCAAGTTCATCGCCGAGGCCGATGGCGCGGGTGAGTCACAGGTCGCCTCGCATATCGCCTACTGGCTCAATCAGGTGCAGCACAAGAGCAGCCTGGTGGTGATTGGTCTGTTCCTGTTGGCGCTTACGCTGATCCAGCCGGAGGAGTGGCACACCGGCCTGGTGCCGGCCGCCGCCATGGTGGTCATCGCCACCGCCAGCAAAGCCAACTACGCCATGCGCGTAGCCATTGCCAAGGGGCAAGAGCACTTCGAGCCCGAGGCTATCGCCACCGTGCTTGGCGGTTTGGTGGGTGTGGGGTTGGTGTTGGCCGCCATGTTTCTGCATGCCGGGCTGTTGGCCTTTATCGGCCTGTTCACCGTGGCTTGCCTATGGCTCAACCTGATCAACCGCATCGCGTATCGCCGCTATTGCGTGCCGTTCGAAAAGGGGCCCATTCCGCCGGAACTGCGTGAGCGCCTCGTGCGGCATCTGCGCCTCACGGCGGTGCTGATTCTGCTCGGTTCCTGCAAGGCCGGCACCATCGAAGTATTCCTGCTTAACACCTTCAGCACCTCCACGGCGGTGGGCTTCTTTGCCATTGCCGGCACGCTGACCAAGGGGGCAGTGCAGTTGTTCTCGGTGGGGCTTACTTCCACGCTGCTGCCCTACATGGCCAAGTCGTATGGGCAGCGAGGCCACGAGAACGCCGTGCAATTCCTCAGCGAGGCATCTCGTTTTTATTGGGCGGTGGGCCTGCTCATCGCTGGCCTTGGCATGGTGACCACGCCCGATATCGTCACCCTCATGTACGGCCACCGCTATGCGGACGCCATTCCTGCCATCGAAACCATGCTGGTTTTGGCGGGCCTCTTGCTGGTGGTCAACGGCATTGCGGCCTACCAGACCGTGGTGGATCGTCAGGCCGATCGCGTGCGCATCGCCATTATCTCGTTGACGGTGAATGCAGTGCTCGGCATCACCCTCGTGCCGTGGCTGGGGCTGCTCGGCGCGGTGTTGGCGTACGCAGGCACGCGCTTCTCCGAACTCCTGTTGGCCATCTACTACCTGCGCCGCGCCACCACGGGCGGGCTACCGCTGGCGGCCATGGCGCGCCTGCTGGGCGTGGGGCTGGTCGCCACGGCCGCTGCCTGGCTGGTCACGCATTGGGTCGCCAGCCCCTTTGGTTTTCTGCTCGGTAGCGCGGTGTTCCTGGCGGTGTTCCTGCCCGCCAGCGTACTGGTGCGTTACTGGGCGCAGGACGACTACCAATTCATCGCATCCGTAGCGCAGCGCCTGGGGCCGGCCGGCCGTGTGCTCATGCGTGGCCTGCATAGCCTGCAGGGCTCGGGTGCGCAGGGCCTGCCATGAAGCCATCGCGCGACCCCGAACCCATCACCGCCTTGGTGCAGAGCATCGATGAGCTACGCGGGCTACGTGACGAGCTCGCCGCCGTGGCGGACATACCCGGCGCAGCCTCGGGCGTGGTGCAGCATCCGGATTGGCTGCTGTTCGAGCTGGCCTGGCGCGGCGAAATCTTCTCGCCTCACGTGATCGTGGTGAGGGCGGCCGACGGCAAACTACTGGGCTACGCACCCTTGCTGGCCTATGTGCATCACGCACGCATACCGCTGGGCTCGCACCAGCTACCGATCTATCGGGGGCGTGCGTTGCGCCTGCTCGGCTCGGGCGTGGTGGCTGCACCCGCATGGCGCGGCCAAGTGGAAAAGGCAGTGGCCGACCAGTTACGTCATACCCGTCGCGCGCGCGTGCTGCGCATACAGGAAAGCCCCTTGCCCAACAGCTTCGCCCAAGCGCTTTCCGCGGGGGCGCGACGTTTCACCCTCGTGCAGTCGAACCTGCTCGATCAGGTGAATTGGTCGATCGACCCCGCGCCCTCGCTGGCGGAGTGGCTGGCCTCGCTGGGCGGAAAAAAACGTAACGACCTCACCCGGCGCCAGCGCAACGTGTACAAAAAGCTGGGCGAGCTGGCCCATCTACGCGTGTTCGAGCAACCCGAAGACATGGACACCTACGCCGCGTTGATGAACCAGGTCTACGCGCGCAGCTGGCATGCCAAAGAGCTTCCTACGGATTGGCAGCTTCCAGCGCGCGTGGACTTGTTCCGCCAACTGGCGGAGCAGGGGCGTGTTGTAGGGCATCTATTGATGCTGGGCGAACAACCCATTGCCTATGTGCATGGCTATCGCTTCCACGGCCGCTACCTGATGGACGATACCGGCTACGACGAGGCATTCGCGGCATTGGGCGTGGGCTCGGCCCTGGTGTTCCAGACCCTGTGCGACCTGCTGGAACGTTACCCCGGAGAGGTGATCGACTTCGGCTACGGCGACAACCAGTACAAACGCGTGCTAGCCAATTGCCAGACCGGCTGCGGCTCGCTGTACCTGGTACGCGGCGCCAGCCCCCGCGCGCGCTTCGGCGTCATTGCTCCGCTGCGTGGCCTGTATCGCTGGGCTCGCCGGCTGTCGCATCGCGAGGAAAGCACGGGCTCTTAGGCTTACTGCGTGCGCTCACAACTCGCCGAGGCGACGCCGCCGCACCCATTGGTACAACGGTCGCGACCAGCGCTTGAGCGGTTTCTTGAGGTTCCAGCTCAGCCACTGGCGTTGCCGCTGCGGGCCATCGCCGGTGGCGAGTGCCAGTGCGTCGGCGGCGGGCGTGTCTCGCCAGATGGCGTAACGGCCTAGCACGCGGCAATCGTCCACCTGATGGGTATGTACCGTGGGCTCGGAGGTGAATAGCTGGCGGAAGCCGGCGGCGGCGACCACCTGTGCGACGCGACGCGTGTAGAAACCACCGGGCACCGAGGCGACGCGTATCTCTTCGCCCAGAAACTGTTGCAGGCGGTCGCGGCTCTCTACCCATTGCGCGGCCAGGGCGGCGTGATCGAGTGCGGAGATATCGGCCGGATGCGTATGCGAATGGCTGCCTACGACATGACCGGCTTGGTGCAGTCGCCTGAGCTGCAAGCCCGTGACGAAGCCGGGCGAGCCGATGCGCTGGGTGGTGATGAAAAAATGGCCGACCATGCCGCGTCGTTCCAATTGCTCGGCCACGCGCATGGCGCTTTCGCCTCCGTCGTCGAAGGTGAGCAGGCAGGTGCGGGCTTCGTTCAAATCAGGGCACAGTACGGAGGGAAAGCGCAGGCCGCTGGAGGCAAGCAGTTCCAGGTGGGTGAGGAACGAGGCTTCGTCCAGCTTGTAATGCGCGGCGGCGGCGCCGGGGAAGCCGCTTTGATCGGGCCGGCCCGCATCGACCACATCGTGATACATGAGCACGGGGAGGTTCATCGTGTCACGCTCCGCGCCGCACGTTGCCAACGCAGGTAGCGGGTGAGCCAGGGTTGCCCCCAGGCGGCGCTGGCGCGGCCCTGGGTGTCGATGGTGGTGGCGTTGCCGTTGGCAATGTCGTGCAGGCGTGCGGCGATGCGTTCGAGGTTCTCCAGCACGACGCGGTACTGGATCACCACGTGGCTCTCGCGGCGTTCGTCGAACGGATAGCTGAAGTAGCCATAGACGGGCCCCGTGTCCACGCCGGCATCCACCTTGAGCAGGGTCATGCCCACGCGCTCCAGATCGCGTTGCGACAGTGCCCAGAAACAGCCGTGCGCGTTGCGGTATTCCGGGCACACGCCGGGGTGCATCACGAAGCAGCCCACGCGCGGCACGGCGAGCACGCGCTTTTTGAGCAGTTGCTTGCAGCGGGCGAGGATCAGGTCGGGCTTGGCTTGCCTGAGAAAGGCCAGCACGGCCGGGTCGTTGACGTCGGCGGCGACCACGTGCGGCACGCTCGGCGCGGGGCCGTATCGGTCGCGCAGTTCGGCGAGGGCCTGATTGCTCCAGGCGCGATCGTGACGGGCCAGCGCAATACGCTGGTAAAGCCGCATGGCGAGCACATCCAGAAAGCGCAGCCAGCCCACGCGATGGATTTCGCGACGTATGCGCGCGCGCATCTGCCGCGGGGTTTCCTCCAGCACAACGATGCCCGCCAGTTCGGAGAAGGAGGCGAGCCAAGCCGCCAGGCCCTCGCGGTCGAAGGCGTCGCCGGCATGGCAGATCAGCACGGTGCGCATATCAGTGGGCGCGGTGGGGCGGCGGGGGGAGCACGAAATCGCGGTAGGCGTTGGGGTTGCCGTCTTTACCCGCTTCGGCTGCCTTGATGATGTTGTACATCTCGCGTGCGGTCACGTAGTGCAGGGCATAGCGGCGCCCGTCGTTGTAGTGCTGCTCCAGGTATCGGTGCATGGCATCGACGGGTTCGCCGAGCAGCGTGTCCATGTCGCGTTCCTGAGTGCCGTGGGTATGGATCTTCACGAAGATCCAGTCGGGTCGCCCCTGCACCTGTACGCCGGCGCGAATCCAGGCATCCACCCGGCCCGGGCTTGGCGGGCAGGAGGCGCGCACGTCGGCGTTTTCGATACGCGGTAGCACGCCCAGCCGGCGCTCCCGCCAGTTGAGTCCCAGCGGACCCTGCACGATCAGCAGGTCGCCGCTGGCCTGGCCGCCCACGCGGGCCGCCACACCGGTGTCGTGCGATTTGGGGCGCGAGACATCGTCGGTGGCGTAGTAGATGGCGTTGATGGTGCTGGTTTGGGTTTCGCTGGGCGCGGAGGGCAGGGTGAAGTCTGCGTAGCAGCCCAGCTCGCGCAGCAGCACGAGTTCGTTGTTGAGGCCGCACCAGCGGCCGTCCGCGCGCGAGTTGTCCAGGCACCAATTACCGTGGATGAAGCCGAAGCGCAGCTCGCCCGTTTCGGGGCAGCGTGACAGCGCGCCATGGCGCTCATGCAGCACCTGATTGAAGCGCGCGATGGTGCGACGAAAGTTGTCTTCGGTGTCGTTGTCGTGGTGCAGGTGCACTTCGATTTCGCCGAAACCTTCCGCGCAGAGGGCCGCGAGCTTGTCCAGATGCTCGTCGACGTACTCTTCCTCGGGGTAGAAGAAGGTGTGTTGCGGCGGACGGCCGTCCGCATCGCGGTGGGCATCGGCAAGCTGGCGATAATCGTGACACCAGCGATCCACACGGGCACGTTGGGTTTCCAGCGGGGCCTTGCCCCAGGCGGGCTCGAAATGATCCACGAAGCAGAACATCACGTGCACCGTGCGGTCGCCCGGGTCGGGTACGCGCCGCCGCAGATAGCTCCCCAGCCATATCTGCATGTTGCGCGCGTAGATGGCTCGGCGCAGCAGCAACGCCAGCATGGTCAGCGCGATCACCAATACCACCACCGAGGCCAGCATCAGGTGGCCTCCGAGGCGGATATCAGCGAGAGCAACTGCTCGGCGTTGTTGCGCCATTGGCGCTCGCGCACCACATAGTCGCGGGCGGCATGGCCGATGCGGCGGCGTTCGTCATCCTGCGTGGCAAGATCGAGCACGCGCTGCACGCAGGCGTCGAGCTGTCCGCGCGGGAACAGCCAGCCGGTGTGGCCGTCGCTGATCACTTCGGTCACGGGTTCGTAATCGGGTGCCACCACGGCCACGCCCATGGCCATGAGTTCGAACAGCTTCATGGGTGAGCCGTAGAGGTTGGAGTCCGGCAGCACGGCGTAGTCCATGCAGGCGATCCATGCGGCCACCTCATCGTGCGGTACGCGCCCGGGCAGGATCACCCGATGCGACAAGCCGCGCTCGGCCACCAGTTCGCGCACGGCGGGCAGGGTGCGGCCGTCGCCCACCAACACCAGCAGAAGCTCGGGCTGTTCGCGTAGCCGTTGTGCAATGGCGTCCACGAAGCCGTCCACGCCATGCCAGTGGGCGAACACACCAATGTGCCCGCAGACCACGTAGCCCTTGAGGCCGCGCTCGGTACGAAGACGCTCGCGGTCATAGCGCCTTGGATCGAAGCGCGCGAGGTCCGCGGCGTTGGGCGACACCACCGAGGGTGCGATGCGGCCGTAGGCTTCCTCCGCCTGTTGGCGGAAGTAGCTGGAGATAAACACCAGGCCCGTGCACTCGCGCATGCACCAGCGTTCGATGCGGCGTGCGAGCCAGGTGAGCTTGAGCGGGCGCACCCGGTGCACCAGCGCCGAATCGTTGATTTCAAGCACGATGGGAATGCGGTGGAGCCGGGCAAGCCAGACCGTGGCGAACAGGAACAGCGAATAGCGTTCGTAGATGAGGCGAGGGCGCTGCTGGCGAATGGCGCGTTCGATACGCCAGAAGGTCATCAGGTTGTAGCCCAGCTCAAGCAGTTCGAATAGCACGCCAGGCATGCGCGCGACCCAGCCGGCGAGCCGGCCGTTCTTGGTGCCGCTGTGGCGCGCGACGAACTCGTGTTCGGGGTCGGCGCCGGGAAAGGAAAGCACAGTGACGTCGTGATCCAGTTCGCGCAGCGCTTGCACGATGCCCCGGATATGCACGCCTTCCACATGGCGGCCGCGCGTGCGGTGGTGGTACAGGATCTTCATGGCGCTTTCCCCGGTAGAGCGCGGAAGTGGTAACCCTGTTGCCGCCATTCCGGCAGCAGTACGGATAGTGCGTCGATGGCGCGGTCGCCGTCGTCGTGCATCAACACGATGTCGCCGGCGCGGGGCGGATCGGCGCGCAGGCGGCTGACGAACGTATCGTGATCGGGCTTTTGATAATCCAGGCTGTCGTAGGACCAGTACACGATGCCGCGCGACTGACGCGCGCAATGCAGTAGCAAGCGCGTATCCAGGTGGCCCTGGGGCGTGCGCAGGCGGTGGCGCGGCTGGCCATCGAAGGCTTGCAGCAGGGCATCGGTGCGATCGAACTCCGCCATCTGGTCGGCCAGCGACAAGCGGTGGAATGCCTGGTGCGAATACGAGTGGTTGGCGATCAGGTGGCCTTCGCGCACCATGCGCTCCACCAAGGCGGAGTGCTCTTCCACGCGATGGCCCACCAGGAAGAAGCTGGCCTTGGCGCCGTGTTCCGCCAGCAGGTCGAGCAGGCGCGGCGTGTACGCGGGGTCGGGGCCGTCATCGAAGGTGAGGTAGCACGCGCCGTCCTGTGCGGGGCCGTGGGTTTGCACCAGGCGGTCCGGTAGCCAGCGGAGCAGGCGCTGCTTGTTGGGACGCATGTTCAAGCAACGGCCCTCGCTGGCGATGGCGATGACGCTACCACCTCGCTGAGGATGCTGGCGAGATGCCGCACGTTGTCGTCCCACCGAAACGCGGAGGCGTGTCGTGCGATGGCCTCGCGGTTCCAGGTTGTTGCGCAGGCTTCGACAAGGGCGCGGGACAGGGCCGCCGGATCGTGCGGCGGCACCAGCCGACCAGCTAGCTCGGGTACCACCTCGGGAATGCCGCCAACGGCGGTGGCGACCACGGGCGTGCCGCAGGACATGGCCTCCAACACTACGTTGGGTACGCCTTCGTTGTGGCTGGGCAGGCACAGCAGATCGGCGGCGCGGAACCAGTCGCCCAGGGTGTCGTGCGCCATGGCGCCGGCCAGGTGCACACGCTGCGCGCAGCCGAGCGCAGTGGCGCGCTCGCGCAGCGCCGACGCGCATGCGCCGGAACCCACGAACACCAATTGCGCGTTGGGTTGAGCGGCGAGCAGGGCGGGAAACGCCTCCATGAGGTCCAGGCAGCCTTTGCTGGCCTTGAGGTTGCCCACATACAGGAGCATGGGCGAGTCGTCGGACAGGTGCAGGCGCGCGCGTGCCTCCTGCCGCGAGCCGGGTGAGAACAGCACCGGGTCCACGCCGTTGTAGAGCACGTGCACCGATGGCGCCTTGGCACCCAGGTCCACGGCCTTGCCGGCGAGCGCCTGGCTCACCGCCACCACGGCGCCAGCACCGCGCAGCGCCGAGGCAATTTGTGGGCGGCGGAGGGCATGGGTGGCCTGTACGTTGAGGTCGCTGCCATGCACCTTCACGACATAGGGAATACCGAGACGACGCGCCAGCCAGCCTACCGCGGCGGCATCGGGATAGGCCCAACTCGCCAGCAAGCAGTCGTAATGCGCCGCACGCAGTCGGCGACCGTGCTGGGCAAGGAGCGACAACAGCCAGCAACAGGCGTGCAGTGCGCGGCCGATGCGCGGCGGGTACACGAAGGTGAAGTAATCGGTGCGCAACCCGGCGACGGTTGCCTCGCCCTTGCGACCGGCCAGGCGCTCGCGGAAATCCACCGCGGCGAGCACATCCACCTCGTGATGCTGCGCAAGGCGCTCGAACTGCTGGCGATTGAAGGCGCCACGCAGCGGGTCCCAGGGCGTGGGAAAAAGATTGGTCAATACCAGCACGCGCAAACGCATCGTTCAGTGTCCGGCATCGTGGTAGAGCCGATCGTAACGGCCCGCCATGGTTTCCAGCGAACCATGGCGTTGCACCCATTCGCGTGCCGCGCGGCCGCAGGCGCTGGCCTTGTGCGGCGCCTGGATCAGCGCGAGCATGGCATCTGCCAGCGCGGGCGGGTCGCCGGCGGGCACCAGCAGGCCGGTGTGGCGGTTGTGCACGATCTCGCCATTGCCCCCTACATCGGTCGCGACGATGGGGAGCGCGGTGGCGCAAGCTTCGAGCAGCGCCATGGAATAGCCTTCGCTGAGCGAGGACAGCACGAACAAGTCCAGGCCACGCAGCAGGTCGTGTACGTCGCTGCGATCGCCGAGGAAATGCACGCTGTGCTGGAGGCCTTCGTCGGTAGCGCGCTGTTCCAGGTGCGCGCGCAGTTCGCCGTCGCCGATGAGCACCAGGGCCGCCTCTGGATGCACGGCACGTACCTGGCCAAAAGCGCGGATCAGGCCGATCTGGTCCTTGGCCCAGTTCAGGCGCCCAACGGTACCGATAAGGATGCTGTGCGCGGGCAGGTTCAAAGCATCCAGCAGTCGCTGGCGCATGTCGGGCGAGGCGGGCGCGAACAGATCCACGGGAATGCCGTTGGGTATCACACGCGCCTTGAGCTGGGGCACGATGCCGCGCGCGATCGCATCGCGCCGCGCGGCCTCGCACACCGTAACCACGGTGTCGGTGTGCGCCAGTGCGCGGCGATATAGCCATTCGCGTCGGCCAGTGCGTTGATTCGCACCCATGCCGTGACGCGTGTTGAGAATGCGGCGGATGCCCAGGCCGCAACTGGCCAGCACGGCCTGGTAGTGCGCCACGGCGTTGTGCGTGTGCAACACCTCGGTGCCATGCCGCACAAAACTGCGTCGCGCCCGCGCCAGCGCCCGCAGGTCCACGCCCTGGCGCTTGTGGCACCCCACCACTTGTATGCCCAGCGCCTCCAGCTCTTGCGCTTGGGCGCCGGGCTCGAACAGGCACACTACCTGGCATCGATGGCCTTGCCGATGCTGGATCTTCACCAGCTCGAGCACCATGCGCTCCAGGCCGCCGCGATTGAGGTTTTCCACGACGTGCGTAATGTTCACTGCGCCAGTTCCGAGATGGTGAGACGGGTCTTGCCGCTACGGGTAAGCGGTATGTCGTCGACGAAATGACAGGCCACTTCCACGCTGTCGCCCAACACCTTGCGGATCTCACGATGGATCATGGCAAGGGAGTCGTCGTTGAAGGCCTCGCCACGCACCAGTTTGAGATCCAGCCGATCGAGCTGGCGCTGGACGATTTGATACTGGGTCACCCCGGGCACTTCCTTGAGCAGGAACGGGAAGAACATGCCCGGCAGGATGCGGCCGTCCGGCGTGCGGATGGCGTCCAGCATGCGCCCCTCCACTTGGGTGATCAGCGGCAGGCCGCGTCCGCAAGGACACAGTTGCGGCGACGCGGTAATGAGATCGCCGGTGGCGTAGCGAATGAACGGCATGCCGTAGTTGAACAGGTCGGTGACCACCGCCTCGCCGGTGAGCGAGGTAGGGCGGGCACCAGGCAGGGCCGCACGCTCCACCAGCAGGTGATCCATGTTCACGTGCATGCCGCGGTGTTGACTGCACTCGCCCGCAATCATCATGAATTCGCGGCATCCGTAGGTGTTGTAGGCCGGGCAGCCAAAGGCCTGCTCCACGATGTCGCGCTGGAACTCGTGCATGGCTTCGCCGTTGACGATAAACGCCTTGGGCGAGTGCACGCGCCGACCCGTGGCGAGCAACCATTGGGCGAGGCGCAGCAGCGGGCCGAAGTAGCCCAGCAGTACCTCCGGCCGGTAGCTGTCGATCAGGTCGGCATACTCGCTCATGTTCGCTTCCGTCATGTGGAAGCTGTTGACGATGCGGCGGCCGAACGCGGCGTGGTAGAGCTGGTCTTTCCAGCGGCGGGCGAGCGAGGGGTTGCCCAGGCCGCCACCCCACATCACCAGGCTGCGACGGCCTGGCGGTGCTCCGGCCCAGCCGTAGCCGCGAAACATCACGGCGACGCGGCGGTCGTTGCTTTCGCGGGTGTAGCCAAAGCGCAGCGGTTCGCCGGTGGAGCCACTGGTATTTTTGTACAGCAGGCGGTCGCGCCATGACGTCGCCTTGAGATCGTCGCTGTGCGCGCGGATATCCGCTTTGGTCAAGGTGGGCAGGCGCGCGTAGTCGTCGAGGCTGCGAATGTCGTCGGGCGTCACGCCCAGCCCTTTCCATTGCTGCTGGTAGTAGGGCACCTCGCGATAGCAATGCTCCAGCAAGCGCTTGAGGCGATCCCACTGCAAGCTGGCCAGTTGCTCGGGCGAGAGCCACTGGTTGCGTTCGTACTCGGCGAGCCAGGCGAGCGTGCCGCGCCGGCGGATGCCGCTTTCGTAGAACGGAAAGAGCACGCGTCGAAACGCGGTTTCGTACAGGCCGTTCATATCCAAGACTCCCTGTCGATCGGGTTGCCCGCGCGGATGGGGCGCAGTGGCGAAGTAGAGGTGCGCATCAGGCCGTCCTCAGCAAAATAGCCACCAGCACATAGAGGCCGGCAATGCTGCCCGCGGCGGCGGGCACCCAACGCCACCAGTTGCGCGTGATGCGGTAGTTGGCCATGCCCGGCAGGCGCGAACGTGCGCCTACGTAGTAACCCACCACGATGGCGAGAATCAGGTACAGCACGATCATGTAGCTGCGGCTGAGGAAGAACGCGGTGGTGAACATGCCGCACAGCACGATGAACAGCGTCAGTGCCAGCGGGCGCTCTGTCTGCCACTGGGCTAACTCCTCCGCTTGCCCCGAGGCCTCGGGCTTGTAGCGAAGCACTAGCCACATCATCCAGAAGCTGTAGCCGACGAAGGCCAACCACAGCACGTAGCCGACAAAGCCGGCCTCAGCCAGCACCAGCACGAAGGAGTTGTGCGCGGTGAGCTCGTTGTACTCGGTGAAGTTGCCCGCGCCCACGCCGAACAGCGGGTGGGACATGAACATGTGCAGGCCCGAATACCACGCATCCACACGGCCGTTGGCCGATTCTTCGCCGGCATCCAGATCCTGCATGCGAGAGGAGAGCAGCTTCATGACGGCGAGGCCCGCCACGCCGAGAATGCCGGCGATCACGACACCGCGCCGGTACCACACGTACACGCCCGCCATCACCAGCACGGCCAGCAAGGCGCCGCGCGAGTTGGTGAGGCGGATGCCGTACAGCAGCAACGCGGTGCCGGCATACCAGAACAGCTTGCCCAGCGCGCCGCTCTGACGGCCGAGGTAGATGGCCATGGGTACCGATGCCACGAAGAGCAGGCCCAGGTCGTTGGGGTCGTTGAAGATGCCCACGTACTGGATGCGACCATCCTCGCCGATGGGAATGCCCGTCCAACCCACGCCACTGTTGGCTTGACCCACGCCATGCAGCGCAAGCACAAACGAGCACAGTGCAATTACCGCCATGCTGATCACCACGCGTCGTCGCTGCGTGCAGGCCGTCGCAAGGATAAAGAACGAGATCACCGTGGGGCCGAATTTGGCGGCCTGGTCGAGCATGCCCCCGGTCCAGCCGTTGGTGGCCTGGGAGATCATCAAAACCAGCATGAAGGCCGGCAGCAGCACGAACTGCGGCGCGGCAAAGGTCTTGTCGCGCGAACCCAGCCAGCACAGGAAAGCCAGCACGAGCACCACCGGCAGTACCGGCACACCGACCAGGCCCGCCATGTAGTCCTGCGGACGCACGATGGTCAACACCAGGTACAGCAGGATCAGTGGGAACATGGCTGCTCCCCTGCATCCACTTCGGCGTGTCCGCCGCTGGGGTAGCTCATCAGGCTTGGCATGGCGAGCATGGCGGCGAACCAGCCGGTGCCCATGTTGCGTTCCACCGCCAGGCGGTAGAGCGCATAGCGATTGATGGCGCGTCGGGGGTTGGTGCCGCTGATGTAGCAGCAGGCAAGCTCGAAGCCCGCATTGCGGGTGGTGTCGATCACCCGTTGGTCGAATGCGCGCGAGCCGCCGACCGGATAGGACATGTGCAGCATGCCAGGGCCCAGTTCGCGGTTGAGCGTGTCGCGCGAGTGCTGCACTTCGAAATCCAGCTCGTCCTGCGGCAGCTTGGAGAGCATGCGGTGATGCACGCCATGCGAGCCGAATTCGTAGCCCTCGGCATGCATCTCGCGAATTTGCTCCCAGGTCATGGGTAGGCAGTCGGGCGGGGCGCTGTGGCTTGGCATGGACCAGAGCTGCTCCAGCCGGTGCGTCATGGCCGACTGCTCGAGCGCGTCGATCTCCTTCATGCGATCCAGCACGACGGCGGCGAGCACGCGACGTTCGGCGCGGCTGGCGGGGATCGCTTCGTCCAGGCCGATCTCCGGTAACACCAGTCGATCCGCGGGGCTCAGCAGGATCATGTGCACCAGCCAGTCGTAAGCGAATGGCCGGCCGCTATCGATGTGCCCGGTGGATACGAAGAACGTGGCCGGCACGCCGAGTTCGCGCAGGATGGGAAAGGCCACCTGGTGGTTGTCGTAGTAGCCATCGTCGAAGGTGACCACCACGGCATCGGCGGGCACCTCCTTGCCGGCATTGAGCAAGGCGGCGACGTCGCTGAGACGCATGGGGTGGTAGTGCTGTTTCACGAAACGCATCTGCTCGCGAAAACCTTCCGGCGAGGCGCTAATCAGCTCCAGGTCGAATTCGTAGGTATCCGGATCGGGCAGGGGGGTGATGCGGTGATAGGCCAGGATGCGCAGATCCTTGTGCAGCCAGGAGCGCACGCGTTGCACCGAGCTCAGCAGGCCGGTGCTGTGACACAGCTCGCCGAGTTGCCCGCGAAGGCCGGCGGGACGACCGCTGTCGCGTACCTGCGTCACCATAGGTGCAATCCTCTGTTGCGGGCGAACGTCACCACGGCTTGCGCGGCGAACAGATTGAGATAGAAGAAGGCCGTGGCCAGCCGCACCGGCAGCCACTGCGCCACGACCGTCATGACGCGACCGGCCAGCACAAGCACGGCGGCCACGATCAGGCCTGCCAGCGCCAGCGCGCAGGGCAGATACTGGGGCGCGAGGTAGGCGGAGGTAACCGTGACGCCCAGCAGCAGCCACGGCGCCAACAAGCGCAGCAGCTTGTGGCTGACAAAGCGGAACCAGGCCGGGTTGCGCCATGGCAGCAGTAGCCAAGGCGCCAATTGGATGAGCTGGCAATTGCCTGCGAGGGTGCGGATCTTGCGGCGGCGCTCTTCCTGCGGCGCCTGCGACACGCGATCCAGCGCGATGGCTTCGGGCTCGCACACCACGCGCAAGCCGTCGGCTACCACGCGCATGGGCACCAGCACATCGTCCAGCACGGTGCCATCGGGCAGCGGGTGGTACACGGAGCGACGTATGGCGTACAACGCGCCGCTCACGCCGATGGCCGAGCCCGAGCGGCTTTCGGCCTGGCGTATCATTTTTTCGTAGCGCCAGTAGGCATCCACGCTCTGCGCGAAGCCGGTGTTGGGGTCGGTAAGCATCAGCTCACCGCTGACCGCGCCCACGTGGCTGTCGCCCAGGTTGGCGACCAGAGCGCGCAAGGCGCATCGCGCCAGTTTCTGCCGTACGTCGGTGAGCAGCAGCACGTCGCCGGTGGCCTGGGCGATAGCGCTGTTGAGGCAGGCGGCCTTGCCGCGACGCTCGGGAAACTCCAGCACGCGTACGCGTGCGTCGCCGAAGGCGCGAGCCAGCTGCGCGGTGTCGTCGCTGCAGCCGTCGCAGGCGATCAGGATGTTGATGCGCTCGCTGGGATAATCCAGCGCGCACAGGTTGGCCAGTTTGGCCTCGATATAGGCGGCACCGTTGTACACCGCCATCACCACCGTGACCGTGGGCGTAATGGGGCGCTTGTGCACGGGCTTGGCAAACAGGCGCGCCCGGCACCACATCCACGCCGGATAGCCCACAAAGATGTGCACCAGCAGCAAGCCGCACACCCAGAAAGTGACATAGCCAGCATTCATGGGCGCACCTCGCGGCGGCGCGCGAACGTAACCAACGCCTGCGCCGATGACAGGTTGAGATAGAAGAACGTCACCGCCAACCGCACGGGCAGCCAGCGCGTGAGCGCGGGGGCGAGGCGCCCGACCGCCACCAGACAGGCCCCCGCCACCAGCACCGCCAGCGTGGCTGCGCACAGCCAATGCCGGCGTGCCAGCAACGACGCGGCCACGGTCATGCCCAGCAGGAGCCACGGTGCTGCGAGCCGCAGCAGCTTGTGGCTGACGAACCGCAGCCAAGCGGGATTCTGTTGGGGCGAGAGCAGCCACGGCGCCAGTCGCGACAACTGGTAGTGGCCGGCGGCGTAGTACACGCGGCGTGGTCGGTCGTCCTCGGCGCGTTGTTCCAGGCGGTCCCATGCCAGGGCGCGCGGTTCGAACACCACGCGTCGCCCGCTGGCGATCATGCGCATGGGAATCAGCACATCCTCCAGCATGGTGCCCGCCGGCAGCGGTTCGTATTGCAACCGGCGCATGGCGTACAAGGCACTGCTGACGCTGACGGTGGAGCCGCTTTGGCTCTCGGCCAGGCGCAAGGCTTTTTCGTACTGCCAATAGCTGGCGATGCCTTGGGCGAAGCCGGAATGCGTATCCGTGTAGAGCATCTCGCCGCTGGCGATGCCCACCTCGGGGTCGGCCAGGTTCGCGACCAGTTCGCGCAGGGCGATAGGCGCCAGCGTTTGCCGGACGTCGGTGAACAGCAGCACTTCGCCCTTGGCCTCGGCGACCGCTGCGTTGAGGCAGGCCGCCTTGCCTTGCGGCGTGGTGAATTCCAGCACGCGCACGCGCGGGTCGTTGTAGCGCTTGGCCAGGCGTGGCGTACCGTCGCGACAACCGTCGCAGGCCACGATGATCTCGATGCGTTCACGCGGATAGGTGAGCGTGCCGAGGTTGGCGAGCTTGGCTTGCAGATGCAGCGCACCGTCGCGCACCACGATGATCGCGCTGACGGTGGGCGTGATGGGCTGTTTGTCTACCCGCTGCGGGCGCAGGCGCGCCAATAGCCACACCCCCGCCGGGTAGCCGGCGAAGGTGTAGAGCAGGAGCCATCCGCTGGCCAGGAATGCGGCGTAGACCAGTGAGCTCATATCGGCTTCCCCCAAACCGATGCATTCATGTCAGCGCCTTCCGAACAAGCTGCGCAGGCGCTGGCCCAAGGGCGCGGGGCGCTGCTGGGCGGGCGGCGTCTCGGGCAATGCAGCCAGTTCGGCGGCGAGCGTGCTCAACGTGCCGTTGGCGATATCCAGCAGGTTCAGGCGCACGCCGGTTTCGCGCTGCACGCGCGTGGCCATTTCCACCGCGAGCAGGGAGTGACCGCCAATGTCGAAGAAGTTGTCGCTGGTGCGCACCTGGCTGGTGTGCAGCAGTTCCTTCCACAGGGCCGCCAGCAGTTGCTCGCCGGGCGTCTTGGGTTGCACCGCGAGCTCCGTGAGATCGTCGCTGTGCGCGCCGGGTAGCGGCAGGGCGGCGATGTCCAGCGTGCCATCCGGCAGGCGCGGCAGCGCCTCCAGCACGACGAGGTGCCGCGGCATGGCGTGCACGGCCAGTTGGCGACTCAGCGTTGTGCGCAGCGAATCGCGGTCGAGCGAGGCGTTGCCGCTGGCAACCACGTAGGCGTCGATCTGGCTGGCGCCGGTGGCGTCGGTGCGCACGATGGCCTCCGCTTCCGCCACACCCGGCTGCGCACGCAGCAGAGCCTCGGCAGCGGCGGGATCGATCTCGCGACTGTCCATTTGTACGCGCCGGTCGAAGCGACCGAGCACCTGCATGTGACCATCGGCCAGCCAGCGGGCGCGGTAGCCGGTGGGCCGCAGCGCGGTGGTGTCGTCGAGCGTGATGGTGCGGGGCGCTTGCCCGTTGGCCCGCTGACCGAACGCGACCGAAAGTGCCTCGCCCGCCAGGTGTATCTCGCCAATCGCACCTACCGGGCAGGGGCGTTGCTGTGCATCGAGAATCCAGGCCACCGTGCCGGCCAAGGGGCGGCCCGCATGCGCGCCATCGGCCGGGCTGGCGATGCGTCCGGCGCTCACCACGGGGGCGGTGGCGTCGCTGCCGAACAGGTTCCACACGCCCGCGCTGCGCTCGGCGATCTGGCTGGCGAGTTCGGGGGTAGGTGCACCGCCAACGCATACGGCGCGCAGCGCAGGCTCGCCCTCCCAGCCTGCGTCGAGCAGGGCCCGCCACGCCGGCGCGGGCGCCAGCACGATGTTGGCGGCGGTGGCCTTGAGCAGGCCGAGCATGGCCTCGCCGTCGTTGGACTGGTGAATGTCCGCCAGCACGAACTTGGCACCACTGGTCAGGGCGAGCAGGCGCTCCACCACGGAGAGCCCGGTGGTGGGTGGCGCGATGCCCACCACGCTATCGGGCGGGCCCACATGCAGTTCGTCGCGCAGCGCGGCGATTTGTCGGGCGAGGGCACGATGACTGATGGCGATGCCGTGTGGCTTGGCATCGGCGCCGGGGTGATAGGTCACCATCGCGATGTCGTCGAGCGAGGCGCGCCCCGTCGTCTGGCGTTGCGGCGAGGCGGCGAGCAGTTCGCCGGTATCGGTGTCCAACCACAGCGCTTTGGCGTGCGGCCAATCCAGCGCGGCTTCCAGCGACGCGGGGCCAAGCACGAAGTGGGCGCCGGCGTCGTCGATGAGGTCACGTTGATGCGGCGGCGGATCTTGCGGGTCCAGCAGCAACAGCGTGCCGCCCGCCTTGAGCGTGCCGAGCAGGGCGCTCAGGCGTCCGATGCCGGGTTCGGCGCACAGCGCCACGATGGAGCCGCGCCCCACGCCGCGCTGGCGCAGGCAATCGGCGACGCGATTGCTGCGCGTTTCCAGATCTTGGTAGGAGGTATTCCAGTTGCCTACCGCGAGCGCGGGCGCCGTGGGCGTCGCGTCGGCGTGGGCCTCGAATTGGCTTAACGCATCCACCGGTGATGCGATGGCGGCGTGTGGCGCGTTCCAGGTTTGCTGCTGGGCGTGTTCCTCGGTGGTGATGGCGTTGAGCGCCTCGATGGTTTGCGCCGGGTCCGCGATCACGCGAGCCATCAAGGCCAGGTAGCGATCGCGCTGCAGGCGTGCCGTGTCGGCTTGCAGGATGTCGGCGTTGTAGGTGACGCCGCCGAGCAGGCCCTTGGTGTTCTCCAGGAACCACAAGCCCAGGTCTTCCGTGGCACCGCTCTGGAACAACAGAATCTGTTCGTGCTGCAAGCCGCCCCAATCGACCACGCGCTGGCGCGCATCCTGGAACGAGAACAGGGCTTGATACAGCACGGCGCCATGACCGTGGCCGGTGCGCAGCTCGCGCTGCAGGAACTCCAGCGGTACATCGGGGTGGCCGAAGCTTTCGATGGCGGCGTTCTTCACCAGTCGCACGAAGTCGATGAAGCGCAACGTTGGGTCTACCGTGATGTGCAGCGGAAGCAGGTTGTTGAAGTAACCCATCACCGCTTCTACTTCCGTCTGGTTGCGCGCACGCACGGGCGTGCCCACTACCAGGTGGCGCTGGCCGGCCATGCCGCTGAGCAACACGTAGTAGAGCGCGAGCAAGGCCATGTTGAGCGTGGCGTCGGCTTGCTTGGCCACTTGGTGCATGGCGTCGGTCTGCTCTTTGGGCACGCGGATCCATTCCGTGCGGCCAACGCCCGACATGCCAGGGCGACGCGGATGGTCGGTGGGCAGGGCGTGGGTTTCCTGTGCCTGCGCCAGGCGCTCGCGCCAGTACTGCAACTGCGCCTTGAACGGCTCGCTGTCCAGCCATTGCGCGTGCCAGGCGGCGAAATCGCCGTAGCTCACGGGCAGCTCGGCCAGCGGCGATGGCCGCCCTTCGGCAAAGGCTTTGTACAGCGCCGACAGTTCGGCGTAGAGAATGTCGAACGACCAGCCGTCCCAGATGATGTGGTGCGGCATGAAGAAGAACACGTGTTCGTCCGGCGCCAGCTTGAACATGCGTGCGCTGAACAGCGGCGCGCGGGTAAGGTCGAACGGCGTATCGGTAAGCGCTTGCAGCCGTTCCATCAGCGCGGTTTGGCGCTGGTCGGCCGGCAGCGTGGATAGATCTTCGGCCGGGAACAGGGAGAGTTTGATGTCCTCGACTACCTGCACCACTTCGTCGCCTTCGCGACGGAACGCGGTGCGTAGGATCGGCTGGCGGCGCATGAGTTCGTGCATGGCCTGCTCAAAGGCCGCCTCGTTCAGGGGGCCGCTCAGGCGATGCGCGGAGGGCGCGTTGTAGGTGACGCGGCCGGGCTGGAGTTCCTCCAGCGCCCAGAGACGCTGCTGCATCAGCGAGAGCGGCGCGCGGCCCTGCTCGGCGCGACGCTGGATCGGCGGGGCCGACGTGGCCTGGCCGCTCGCCTTGAGCTGGTCGATGGTGGCGGCAAGGCTGGCGATGGTCGGTGCGTCGAACAAGGTGCGGAAGGACAGCGTGATCTCGAACTCGCGGTTGAGTCGCGCGGTGAGTTGCGCGGCGAGCAGCGAGTGGCCGCCCAGCGCGAAGAAGTTGTCGTTGACGTCCAGCTCGGGCAAGGCGAGCACCGCTTCCATCGCTGCGGCGACGCGGCGTTCGGTATCGCTCTGCGGCGCCTGGCGTGGCCGATCCGCGGCAGCCGAATGCACCGCAGGCGCGGGCAGGGATTTGCGGTCGATTTTGCCGTTGGGCAGCAGCGGAATGGCATCCAGCGCCATCATGTGCTGCGGCACCATGTAGTCCGGCAGGCGCTGGCGAAGGCGCGGACACAATGCCGTTTCCTCGATGGCCGCACCTTCGCGTGGCACCACGTAGGCCACCAGGCGCACGTCACCGGGGCGATCCTCTCGCGCCACCACGACAGCGCGCGCCACCTCCGGCAAATCCGCGAGCGCGGTTTCGATTTCGCCCAGCTCGATGCGATAGCCGCGAATCTTCACCTGGAAATCCAGGCGGCCGCGATGTTCCAAGAGGCCCTGCGCGAGCCAGCGGCCACGGTCGCCGGTGCGATACATGAGGGCGGACGGCGAGCCGTCGAATGGATCGCGCAGGAAACGTTCGGCGTTGAGTTCGGGACGATGCAGGTAGCCCAGCGTTACGCCATCGCCGCCGATGTAGATCTCGCCCGGCATGCCCAGCGGGCACGGCGCACCGTGCTCGTCGAGAATGTGTACGGTGGTGTTGGCAATGGGCCGACCGATGAAGATGCCGGCACGCGGCGCCTGCACGTGCCACAGGGTGGACCACACCGTGGTTTCGGTGGGGCCGTAGGCGTTCCACAGTTCGCCACAACGTTCCAGCAGGCTCTCGGCGAGATCGAGTGGCAGCGGTTCGCCGCCGGCGATGGCCTTGAAACCAGCGCGACCCGCCCAGCCGGATTCGAGCAGGATGCGCCAGCCGGCCGGCGTGGCCTGCATCATGGTGGCGTCACTCTGTTCCACCAGCCGGCGCAGCGCGGCGCCGTCGCGCACGTCGTCGTAGCTGGCCAGCACGATGGCCGCGCCCACGCTGAGCGGAAGCATGAGTTCGAGGAAGGCGATGTCGAACGACAGCGTGGTCACCGCCACGAGGCGGTCGTTCGGGCCAATGCCCGGCTGTTGCTGCATGCTGGCGAGGAAATTGGAGGTGGCGCGATGCGGTACGCGCACACCTTTCGGTTTGCCGGTGGAGCCAGAGGTATAGATCAGGTACGCCACCGACTCGGGCGTGGCCGCGCGTTCGTCGCGCGGCAAGCGCGCGGAGCTGGCCGCGTCGATGGCCGCTGCATCGCGGCGCAGGGATAGCTGGCGGTCGGCGGGAAAGGCAAGGGCTTCGCCCGCTTCGTCATCGACGATCAAGGCGGCCAGCGCCGCATCCTCGGCCATGAACGCCAGGCGTTCGGCGGGAAAGCTCGGGTCCAGCGGCACATAGCCCGCGCCAGTCTTCAGGACGGCGAGCAGCGCCGCCACCATGTCGGGTCCACGCGACAGCGACAGGCCTACCAGGCTGCCATGCGCCACGCCGCGTTGGCGCAACACCTGGGCAATGCGATTGGCGCGCGCTTCCAGCTGGGCGTAGGTGAGCGGGTTGGTGCCCTGGGCGATGGCGATGCGCGCGGGGTCGTGATCCACCTGTTGCTCGAAGTATTCGTGGGCCAGGCGGTCGGCCGCATAGGGTGTGCGCGCGGGTTGCAGGGCGTGCAGCGCATCGCTCGCTTGATCGGACACCAGGGCCAGCGCGCCGCCGGCGGCCTCGGGTGTGGCGACCGCGCTGCGCAGCAGGGTTACATAGGCATCCAGCCAGGCGCGGATGGTGGCCGCGTCGAATAGGTCGCTGTTGAACTGGCACTCCAGGCGCAAGCCATCGGGCAGTTGTACGGCGTTGACGAACAGCTCGAAATTTTCGAAGGCGCGCGGATTGCCGGCGAACTGAAAACGCAGGCCCGGAAAGGTCACGCTGCGCTCGTCCAGCGCCTGGTCGAGGTTGAATAGCACACTCACCAGCGGCAGGCGGCTGGGGTCGCGCGGCAGCGACAGGCGCGCCAACAGGCTACCCAGGGTGTACTGCTGGTGCTCAAACGCATCGAGCAGATCGCTGCGCACCAGGCTCAGGCTCTGTGCGAAGGGGGCGGCGAGGTCGATCGCCACGCGCAGCGGCAGCACGTTGACGCAATGGCCCACGAGCGCATCGTGACCGCCGGCAGCCTGGCCTGCGGAAGGAATGCCGATAACCACGTCGTCCTGCCCGCTCAGACGTTGCAGCAGCAGGCCGAACGCGCTGAGCAGGGTGGCATAGAGACTGGCGCCGCGCTGCGCGCCCATGCGCTTGATGCCGGCGATCAGGGCACCGTCGAGCGTGAGGTCTTCGCGACGGGAGGCAAAGCTGCGCTGGCGAGGGCGCGGATGGTCGGTGGGCAGGTCCAGCGAGGGCGTGGCATCGGCGAAGCGCTTGAGCCAGTAGGTCTCGGCCGCTCGACCTTGTTCGCTCTGCGCATGCGCGGCCTCCGCCAGGGCGAAGGCACTGAAGGCGTCGGCCGGAGGCAGGGCGTCGCCGCCGGTCAACTGCTGTGCGTACAACGCCGCGAGATCACGCACGATCACGCCGAAGCTCCAGCCGTCGCACACGATGTGGTGCGCGGTGAACACCAGCAGATGATCCTGCGGATCGAGGTTGAGCAATTCGGCGCGTACGAGCGGACCGTTCTCCAGGTCGAACGGCTCCGTCACGGCGCGCTTCAGCGTGGCCTCGATATCCGCATCGCGTTCGTCCACGCCGAGCCAGGAGAGATCGCGTACGGGCAGCGCAAACGCCTGTTGTGCCGCGACGTACAGCTCCTCGCCATCGCGGCTGAAGGTGGCGCGCAAGGCCTCGTGCCGTTCCACCAACTGCTGCAGAGCGGCCTGCAGGGCGGGCACGTCGAGTTCGCCTTGCAGGCGCAGGGAGATCGACTCGTTATAGGCGAGCGAGGCGGCCGGCTCCAGCGTGGAGGCAAGCCATACCTCGCGCTGGGGCGCGGTGGCGGGAACGACATGGGCCAGGGCGGAACCCGCGAAAGGGTCATAGTCCACGGCGACCGGGGCGGCGGTGGGGAGCGGCGTCGTGTCGTTGGGAATCATGCGTTGACCCTCATGAACTTGCCGGGCATATCCGGATTGGGCACGAACCAGGCCGGGTTACCTTCGTGATCTTTGCCCAGGCGCGCGCCGTGCACGGGCGGGCGCGTGGCATCGAAGGCGAGGGTTTCCACGTTCTTGTTGCGGGGCAGGAACTCCGCTTCCTGCAACTCCAGCACCGATTCCTTGAAGGCCTTGGCGATGGCGAGGAAATCCTGCTCGCTGTGCGCGGTGGTGAAGAAGCAGGGGAAGTTGTCCAGCACATGGATGCCGCGGCTGCGCATCATGGCGAACAAGAGGTCTTGCAGCGGGTGGTCCTCGGTGAAGTTGGTTTTCCATACCGAGGCGAAGTGCACCAGGTGAATGGGCGCGCCCACGCTGGCGCAGAAGGCGTTGAGTTCGTCCATGAGCAGGGCGGTGCGCGTGTTGAGGCGCTCCTGCAGCGCTTGCCCGTTGGCCTTGAGGTGGGTGAGCACCGCATGTGCCGCCGCGAGTGCGAGCGGGTGGCGCACGAAGGTGCCGGCGAAATAGGTGACGCCGACGGTGGGAATGGATGCGTCGCCGTACTGCCAGCCGCCGCCATCGAGCGCATCCATGTAGCGGCGCTTGCCGGCGATGACGCCGATGGGGAAGCCGCCGCCCACCACCTTGCCGTAGGAGGCGAGGTCGGCGTCGATGCCGAGCATGGCCTGCGCGCCGCGCGGGTGCGAGCGAAAGCCGGTGACTACCTCGTCGAAAATGAGCAGCGCGCCGGCGTCGGCGGTAATGGCGCGCAGCTCCTTGAGGAAGTCGCGCGGCTGGAAATCCGGCCGGCGGCTCTGCACCGGCTCCACCAGCACGGCGGCGATGCTAGCCGCGCGTTCGCGGATGATCTGCAAGGACTCGGGCGTGCCGTAGTCGAGCACCAGCACGTGCTCAGAGGTATTGCGCAGAATGCCGGGTGCGGCAGGCACCGAGCGCAGCTTTTTGGTGCCGCGCACGATCACTTCGTCGAAGATGCCGTGGTAGGAGCCGGTAAAGATCACCAGCGTGTCGCGGCCGGTCACGGTGCGGGCGATGCGGATGGTGCCCATCACCGCTTCGGAGCCGGTGTTGCACAGCGCGGCACGGTCGAAGCCGGTGAGTTCGCAGACCTGTTCGGCGACTTCGCCGGCGAGCGGGTGTTGCGGGCCGATTTCGTAGCCGGCGTCCAGTTGGCGACGCACGGCATCGAGCACAAAGTCCGGTTGCCAGCCGAACAGGTTCATGCCAAAGCCGTTCAAGGCGTCGATGTATTCGTTGCCGTCCAAGTCCCACACTTTGGAACCCTTGGAGCGATTCACCACGATCTGGTAGATCATTTCCTTGAGCAACGGACGGAAGCCGTTCACCACGCGCGGATCGGCAAGGTGATCGCGATGCCGCTGGGTGTATTCCTTGGAGGCGCGCGTGCGGTCGATGTAGCGACGCATGAAGGCGTCCAGGCGGGCGCGCTGGCGCTCGGACAGATCGGTGGTGGTGGAGTGGATGCGTGCGATGGCGCCGAAGGCCTTCTTCACGTCGTAGGTGGTGTGCGCGAGCGCGGCCTCTTCGTCGGGCGCAGGCGCGCTGGCGGAAGCGGGCGCTGAAGCGGCGGCGGGTGCGCTGGGTGCCGCTGGCGTCGCGGGAGCCGGCGTTGGCGTGGCGATGGCAACCGGCGCGCCGCTGCTGGCGGCGGCGAGCAAGGCCAGTTGCTGCTGCATGATCAGCATCTGCTGCTGGATCACGTCCTGCATGGCGTTGCCGGTGACGGCGGGCATGGCGAACGTGGGTGCGGCGGACGGCATGGCGACCGTCGTGGCCGATGCGGTGGCGGGCGCGCTGGTCGCGGGGGCGGCGGCGTCCGGAGGAAGCAGTTGGTCGATGTGCATGGCGAGACGCTCGAAGGAGGAGAACGACTCCATCAACTCGCGGAAGGTGATCTTGAGCGAGAAGGTCTTTTGCAGTTGTAGGGCGACCTGGGTGAGGGCCAGCGAATCCAGGCCCAGCTCCACGAATCCGGCGCCTGGGTCGGTGCCGGCGAGCTCGGTACCGGCCACGTCTTCGAAAAGCTCGACAAGCTGGCTGAGCAAGCGGTTGTAACGGGCCGTACCGGCGCTGGGGCCGGAGAGGTTGGCTTCCATGGGGCTCTCCGCAACGGGGGCAGTCGGTGGATTGAACAAAGGAATGACGTTGTCGCGCGCAGGCGCTGCCGGCGCATGGCCGGCCTGGCTGGCAGGCGCGGCGGCATCGATCCAGTAGCGTTTGCGTTCGAAGGGGTAGGTGGGCAGCGCCAGGCGATGGCGATGTTCGCGCCGATCCAGTTGCGGCAGATCGAGCGTTGCGCCGGCGCACCACAACTGGCCGACGGCGTCGAGTAGCGCGGCGCGCTCGCGTTCGGGCGCATCGGCCAGCGACGCGGCGATGGTGCGGCCACGACTCTGCGGATGCTGGCGGGCCAGCGTGCTCAAGGCGGTGCGCGGACCTACTTCCAGGAATACGGTATCGGCCTGGGCCAGTTGATCGAGCAGCGCACCGGAGAAGCGCACGGTGCCACGCAGATGACGCGTCCAGTAGGCGGGGGAGGTGGCCTCCGCATCGGTGAGGCGCTGTCCGGTGAGCGTGGAGATGATCGGCAGCTGCGGCGCCGCCAGCGCGATGCTCGCCACCTCCTCGCCGAACGGCGCGAGTGCAGGGTCCATCATGGCGGAGTGGAAGGCGTGCGAGGTCTGCAGCACGCGGCAGGCCACGCCGTCGCGCTCCAGCGCGGCGCGGAAAGCTTCCACTTCGGCGATCTCGCCGCTGACCACGCTGGCCTGGGGGGAGTTCTCCGCAGCCAGTTGCAGCGTTGCCGGCAGGCGCGTGATCAACGCGGACGCATCCTGACGTACCGAAAGCATGGCGCCGGCAGGCAGCGCCTGCATCAGGCGACCGCGACGCGCGACCAGGCGCGCGCCGTCGGGGAGTGTCATCACGCCGGCCAGCACGGCTGCCACGAACTCGCCCACGCTATGGCCGATCATGGCGACCGGGCGCACGCCCAGGCTGAGCCACCATTGCGCCAGCGCATACTCGATGGCGAAGGTGGCGGGTTGGGTCAGCGAGGTTTCGCGCAGCGCATCGGCGTCGTCGGCGAACAAGCGCTCGCGCAGGTCGAAACCCAGCTCGGCGTGCAGTGCCTCCGCGCAGGCGTCCAACGCCTGGCGGAATACCGGTTCGGCGGCGTGTAGCGCGCGCCCCATGCCGGCGTACTGCGAGCCTTGGCCGGGAAAGAGAAACACCACGCCCGGGGCCGCTTGAGCACTACGGGCCTGGTTGGCGGCCAGCGCAGTGAGGCGCGTGACGGCATCGGCGGTGTCCTGCGCCGCTACGGCAAGACGCTGGGCAAAGCGCTTACGCCCCTGGATAAGGGTGTGCGCCACATCGGCAAGATTGCTTTCGGGATGAGCGCGCAGGTGTGCGGCCAATCGCGTGGCCGCGCTGGCCACCGCGTCGGCGGAGCGTGCGGAAAGCAACAACAGTTGCGGACCGTCGGCCGGCTCGGAAGCGACGGCGGGCGGCGCCTGCTCCAGAATCACATGCGCATTGGTGCCGCCTACACCGAACGAGCTAACGCCGGCACGCAGCGGTTCGTCACCACCGGTCCAGGCGCGCAGCTCGGCGTTCACCACAAAGGGAGTTTCGTCGAGGGCGAGCTTGGGGTTGGCCGACTGATAGTGCAGGCTCGGCGGTAGCACGCGTTCGTGCAGCGAGAGCGCCGTCTTGATCACGCTGGTGGCACCGGCGGCCATCACCAGGTGGCCCATGTTGCTCTTGACCGAGCCGATGGCGCAGAAGGCGCGTTCGTTGGTGTAACGGCGATAGGCCGCGGTGAGGCCTTCGATTTCAATGGGGTCGCCCAGGGGCGTGGCGGTGCCGTGTGCCTCCACATAGGAAATGGAGCGCGCATCCACGCCGGCGTCGGCCAGCGCCATGCTGATCACGGCGGCCTGGCCGGCGCTGCTGGGCGCGGTAAAGCTGGCCTTGTGGCCGCCATCGTTGTTGACGGCGACACCGCGGATGATGGCGTAGATGGTGTCGCCATCGCGTTCGGCGTCGGAGAGGCGCTTGAGCAGGACGACGGCCGCGCCGTCGCTGAACACCGTGCCCTGCGCCTGCGCATCGAAGGTACGCGTATGGCCGTCGGGCGACAGCATCGAGCCTTCCTGCGAGAGGTAGCCGCTGCGCGGCGGGCAGGTAATGGAGGCGCCGCCCGCCAGCGCCATCTCGCATTGACCAGCGCGAAGCGCGGCAGTGGCCTGGCAGATTGCCACCAGCGAGGTGGAGCAGGCCGTGTTCATGCTGATGGCCGGCCCGGTGAGGTTGAGCTTGTGGGCGACGCGGGTGGTGAGGTAGTCCTTCTCGTTGGCGAGCATCACCTGGAAAGCGCCGAGCTTGTCGATCAGGTCCGGGCGCGTGCTGAGCTGGCGCTGGAAATAGGTGGCGTTGTGCATGCCGCCGAATACGCCCACCGGCGCTTCGTGCGCATCGGGTACGTAGCCGCCGCGTTCCAGGCACTCCCAGCACAGCTCCAGAAAAATGCGCTGCTGTGGATCGGTGAGCTCCGCTTCGCGTGGAGACATGCCGAAGAAGCTGGCATCGAACTCTTCCACGCCATCCACGATGCCGCGTGCGGCCACGTAGGCCGCATCGCCGCGCTCGCTCGCCGGCACGGCAGGGTCCAATTGCTCGGGCCTGAAGAACGTGATCGATTCGCGCCCTTCGCACAGGTTGGTCCAGAACGCCTCCACGTCGGCGGCGCCAGGGAAGCGGCCGGCCATCGCGATGATGGCGATGGGCTCGCCGTGGTCGTCATGACGGCCGCGCGCCAGGCGCGTAGCTAGCGCGGAGGTGGCACCGTCGTGGCGAGCGAGTGCCGCCAGCGCCGCGGGCGTGGGTTGGGCGAAGAAGGCGGCGATGCTCGGCACGGATGACACGTCCGCATGGATGCGGGCGAGCGTGCGCACGGCCAGTAGCGAATGACCGCCCAGGTCGAAGAAGTTGTCGAGCCGACCCACCTGATCCAACCCGAGCATGTCGGCGTAGATGTCGCACAGCTTCTGCTCGATGGTGTCTTGCGGCGCCACGTAGGCTTCCGCCAGTTCCGGGCGGCGGCTATCGGGGGCGGGCAGGGCGCGGCGATCGAGCTTGCCGTTGGTCGTTACCGGCAGGCTGTCCAGGCGCAGGTAAATCGCCGGCACCATGAATTCGGGGAGCGCCTGGGCGAGTTGCTCGCGCAGGCGACGAGCGCTGAGCGCGGCACCGTCGGCCACGTAGTAGGCCACCAGGCGTTTCTGGCCGGGGCGGTCCTCTCGCGCGAGCACCGCACCGGCGCGCACGCCGGCGATGCGTTGCAGGGCCGCCTCGATCTCGCCCAACTCGATGCGAAAGCCGCGAATCTTTACCTGGTGATCGGTGCGCCCGATGAATTCCACCACGCCGTCGGGCAGCCAACGCACCAGGTCGCCCGTGCGATACAGGCGCTCGCCAGGCGCCGCGAATGGATCGGGTACGAAGCGTTCGGCCGTCAGTTGCGGCTGGCCGAGGTAGCCGCGCGCCAGGCCGGCGCCGCCGATGTACAACTCACCCGCCACGCCGACAGGTACATGACGGCCACCTGCGTTGAGCACATGCAAGGTCGTGTTGGGAATCGGGCGGCCGATGGGGATGGAGCGCGCTTGCGCATCGAGGTCGCGCGGAATGGGGTAAGTCGCGGAGAATGTGGTGCACTCCGTCGGGCCGTAGCCGTTGATGATGGTGACATCCGGCAGTGCGGCGTAGGCCTTGCGCACATGCGCCACGGAGAGTGCTTCGCCGCCGATCAGCAGCTGGCGCAGACCCTCCAGGCGGCTGGCGTCGTCGTCCACGATGGCGTTGAACAATGCCGCCGTGAGCCAGGCGATGCGTGCTTGGTGGCGCTGGATGGTGCGGGCCAGTCCGCAGCCGGTGGGGATGCGTTCGCCGTGCACGATGCAGGTGCCGCCATTGAGCAGCGGCGCCCAGACTTCCAGCGTGGAAGCGTCGAAACCCAGAGGCGCGGCGTGCAACATGCGCGGGGCGTCGCCAACGTGGATGTAGTCCACATCGACCACCAGGCGGATGATGGCGCGATGCATGATCTGCGCGCCCTTGGGGGTACCGGTCGAGCCGGAGGTGTACATCACGTACGCAAGTGCATCGCCCTCCACGTTGGGCAATGCCGGCGGCGGTGCGTCCGCCTCCAGCTCGTTCAATGTGCGCAATGGCGCGGTCACACCCGGCAGCGCCACACCGCCGGGTGCGGCGATGATGAGGCGCGCCTGCGCGTCGTTGAGCGTAAAGGCGAGACGTTCCGCTGGATGGCTGGCATCCAGCGGCAGAAAGGCAGCGCCAGCCTTGAGAATGCCCAGCATGGCGGCGATGGCATCCGGCGAGCGTTCCAGCATCAGCGCGACGATGTCGCCCGGCACCACGCCGGCGGCCATGAGGCCGGCCGCGATGCAGTCGCTGCGCAGGGCCAGTGCGTCGTAGCGCACGGCGGCGCCATCGGCCTCGATGGCGATGCGTTCGGGGTGCCGGCGCGCGGTAGCGGCAAACAGGCCGTGCACGGTGTCTTGAGCGCGGCGGGGAACAGCGGTGTCGTTCCAGGTATGCAGCAGGTGCTCGCGCTCGACCGGGTCGATCACATCGACCTGAGCCAGGGGGCCGTCGCCTTCGGTGAGCTGTGTCAGTGCGCGCGCCACGCATCCGGCGAACAGGGCGGCGCTCGCTTCATCGAACGGCAGCTGATAAGTGAAGCGCAGTTCTCCGTCGATCCATTGCCACTGGCTGTGCGCAAACGTCGAGGCGCACGGTGCCTCGCTCGTCGCACACCACGCGTGGTCACCGGCTTCGTCGCTGCGGTCGGCGAGCGGTGTCGTCACGTCGGCTAGCCAGGCGTGGCGGTCGACCTCGGCATGAGGTACGCGAACGTGTGCTTGCACCGTGATGCCGTTGGTGATTACGCAGGCGAGGACGTTATCGGCACCCGTAAGGCGCGACTCGGCCAACGCCAATGCCGCGGCCAGTGTGCGAACGCTTGGCACAGTCGCCAACGCAAGCGCGTGGCGTCCCTGGTGCCACTGTGCATCGGTCAGGCCACCCTGGCGAAGGAGTACGTCGAACAGGCCGGGTGCGGCGTTGGCGGAGGCACAAGGGTGGGTGCTGTTGGCGGTCATGGCATTCACTACGCGTGCGTCGACTACGGGCGGTGGTGCAGGCGGGGCAGCGATCGACCGATCAGTCAGCCACGGCGTAAGCGGTGTGTTTGGCCAACGAAGGACAGGCGGGTGGATGGCTGCCTCGTCCGTGCATGGCGATCATGGCGGCAGCGCTGAAATAGCTGAGGCGATCGAACATGGCGTGGCTTCCCACGCTGGGCGGGTCGAGCCCCTTGCTGTGCAGCAGATCGTGCAGCACATGTTCCATCGCATTGCGGCGTGTGGCGGTGGTGCTGTAGGTGAGGCTGATGGTGATGGACGGCTCGTCGCCGGTTTCCACCATGTGCGGGCAGGTGATCGGGATGTACACGCCCATGCCGGGCGACACGTCGAACACGGTGGCGCGCTCGCGCAGCGATTCGTCCCACTTCACCTTGTCCAACTCGTGCCTGGCGTGGAAGCACTCGCGTGCGCGCTCGTTGCATGCCACCGCATCGTCCATGTCCCACACATAGACCTTCTTGGTGCCATGGATCTGCAGCAACATGCCGTGGTTGCGATCGATGTGGAATGGCGTGGTGGTGTGCGGCGAAGCGACGAAGATCCAGCCGGCGCGGTAGTACATGCCGGGGTCCTTCGCTTCGACGTGTGGCTTGACCGAGTCGAGGGCGAGATCCACCAAGGCGCGATACGTCGGGTCGGCCTGAACGTGGCGCAGCAGCATCCACGCCTTGGCATCGTTGATGCCTTGCAGCGTGTCGGTAACGGAGCGTCGATTGGGATACAGCCGCGCCACGTCGTCGAAGTTGGCGTCGGCACCGGCGTTGTTGTTGAAGGTGAAGAGATGACTGCTGCCCTGGAAGCGCTTGCCCAGCGCCACGAGCTGGTCGGGTTGCAGCAGGGGGTGGTCGGTCAGCGCGTGACGCAGCCCTTGCGTGTGCAAGGGGTCGAAGGATGACCAATCCAGTTCGATCAGAGCAGCCGTGTCGGCGTGCATGATGTACAGCCTCCCCCGCGTGGTGCGGTACCGACTCGCTCAGCGAGTCCCCCTGGTGATGCGGCAGGTGCTGACGGATGCCTTGCCAGAGCGTGGCGACCGGCAGTTCTGCATTGCCCGGAATGGCTGTGATTGTCGGCTGATCGAGTGGGTTTTTCCCTAGACCATCCCGTCTATTCCTGCCCCTATCCCTTACTGCCTATACCTCGCACGCATGCGTGCGACGGGCTGGAAAAACGGGTGTATGGCTACTTGGCCTGGAAGGCGAACAGCCACAGGATGGCGCCCTGGATGGGTGCCCCGACCCAGCTCACGCGATAGGTGCCGGCGGCATCCACTTGCCGGTACGCCACGGCGCATTGCACGCCGCTGTTGTCGGGCAGCATGAGGTAGCTGTCGATGAGGGTGAAACCGTTATCGGGCTTTACCGTCATGCGTTTGACGCCGGCATCGCCCCACCATACGGCGACCAGGGTGGCCGGCCCGGTGGTGGTGACGCTCGCGCTGGTGAGTACGAGGCCGGCCGGTGGGTAGTTCTGCGCTACGGCCTGCAAGTTCCCCGCATGGGTGATCTCGATGAAGGGCGCGGAGATTTCACCCTCGGGGTAGCCGGATTTATCGATGCGCACGGTGTGGCCAGGGCCACCCTTGCCGGCCTCCGCTACATAGGCGCTCACGCTGAACGCGCCGTCGTAGCCGTTGTAGACGGGGCGCCCGCCAATGCGCTTCCAGCGATTGCCGTAGCTGTCTTCCGGGGTGTTGGCGTTCTTGGCATAACCGCCATTGAGCACGAGGAACGAGCTGCCGGTGGCTTGGGTATCGATGGCCTGGGTAACTGCGGGGTTGGTGCCCATGCCTTCGGAGTGGGTGAGCAGGGTGTGCGCGCCTAGTGCTGGCGGTGGCGCGGCCACGGGTGTTTGCGCCGATGCGCTGCCGGCGAGCAATACGGCCATGATGTGGGCCCATGGATGGCGCTTGGGAGATCGTGAATACGCGCTTAGAAACTTGGATATTGCGATTGACATGGCCCTGTGCCCAGAATGCTTTTCAGCGCCGGCGCGATGCATGGCGTTCAACGGTATTGCCACCCGGAGGGGAAACCGGCTTGGCCAGCGAAACCGATTTTCTCGACATGTACCGAACGCTGGGCTTGCGCCCGGGGTGTTCGTTGCCGGATCTCAAGCAGGCGTATCGGCGCCATGTCTCTCGCATGCATCCGGATCGCCGGGGCGACGCGCCCGCCGACCCGGTGGCCGCGGCCAAGTTGCAGCGCCTGATTGCCCAGTACGACGCGGCGATGGCGTTCGAGCGCGAGCACGGACGCCTGCCGGGGTCGGTGACCCGCGTGCGCTTCGCCGTGCCCGAGACGGCGTCGCCATCGTCGCCATCCATTCTGCCCGGGCCGCGGCGATCCGCATGGCGCCTCCCGGTATGGGCGTTGTTGCTGCCCGCGGCCGCCTTGCTGGCACTGGGTTGGGACATGGTGGGCCGACCGGCGCCGGTACCCGCAGCCGTGTCCACCGACAACGCGGAAGAGGCGCAGCCGCAGGCCGCCAGCAGCACATCGGCGGGTACCTTGGCGCTGGGCATGTCGCGCGACGACGTGCGAGCGACCTTGGGCGAGCCGCTTGCCGTGCACGGCGAGCAATGGGAGTACGGCCCATCGTGGGTACGCTTTGAGAACGATCGCGTGGTCGACTGGTATAGCTCGCCGCTGCATGCGCTCGGTGCCGTCGGGTCCACGCCTAACTCCACGCCAGCCATACCTTCGGGCTCCGGAAATTGATGGCACGCTGGCGCGCGGGGCACGCGCCAGGCGTGGCCGGCTGGGTCGCGTGGACCGCCGATGTCATGGCATGAGTGAACGCGCCTAGCGCGCGCCACGCCCAAACAGCACCACTTCCACCGTCTGGATGAGTATCAACATGTCCAGCAGAAGATTGTGGTTTTTCACGTAGAAAAGATCGTATTTGAGCTTCTCGGCGGCCTCTTCGACGGTGGCGCCGTAGGGGTAGCTCAGTTGCGCCCAGCCGGCGAGGCCGGGCTTCATGCAGTGGCGCAGGTTGTAGTAGCGAATCTGCGCTTCCAGGTTGGACACGAACTGCGGGCGCTCCGGCCGCGGCCCCACGATGCTCATGTCGCCCTTGAGCACATTCCACAATTGCGGCAGCTCATCCACGCGTAGCTTGCGACTGATGCGGCCCACGTGGGTGACGCGGTCGTCGTTCTTGCTGGCCCAGCGTGCGATGCCGTCGCGTTCGGCATCGGTGCGCATGCTGCGGAACTTGAGCAGCATGAAGGTGCGCCCGTGCGCACCCACGCGCTCCTGCCGATAGAGAATGGGCTGGCCCGGGCCGGACTCCACGCAGATGGCGATGGCTTCCAGCAACATCAGCGGCCAGCACAGCAGCAACAGCATCGCGGCGGCGGCGAGATCGAAACAGCGCTTGCTCAACTGGCGCAGCGGGGTGCCGTTGAAGCCGCCGGAGAACACCAGCCAGGAGGGGTCGAGCACGGTCAGTTGCAGACGGCCCGATTCGCGCTCGAAGAACGAGGTGAGGTCGGTGATGGTGGTGCCGAGTTGCCGGCATTCGAGCAGGTCGTCCATGGGCAGATGGCCGCGGCGATCGTCCACACCCACGACCACTTCGTCGATCTGCTCGCGCTGTACGTAGGTGCTCAGGGGCAGGTTGGTGCGGATCAGGTGTTCGGCCGGCACCACCACCTGCTCGCTGGCATGGGGGATGTAGCCGACCACGCAGAAGCCGCGGCGATCGGTGCGGCGGCGCATCTGGAAATGAATTTGCGCCGCGCGTTGTCCCGCGCCGAGGATCACCACACGACGCTTGAGCGCTTCCACTTCCACCAGTTGCAGGAAGAACACGCGACACGCCAGGACAAGCAGGAAGCCCAACGTGAGCGCGATGGCCAGCACACCGCGACCGACATAGGCCTGCGGCACCACGTAGTAGCCGACCACCAGCAAGGTGCCGCCGAGCACGAATGCCACCGCCTGGCGCGCGAGCAGGCCAAAGCGGGTCATGCGCATGTGCGCCTGATACTGGCCCATCGCCACCATGCCGATCACGATCACGATGGCGAACACCAAGGCGCGTTCGGGCAGGTGATGGGTAAATTCGGCCAGGCCTTCCGCATCGCGGAAGTAGCGGGCGTAGGTGGCCATGCACAGCGAGGCAGCCAGCAGGAGCAATTCGCAGAGCCCCAGCAGCATGAGCCAACGCACCGATTGCCGACGCAGAAAACGAAGCATCCGGTCCCCCTAACCCCCAAGTTCGACAAGTCCCTTTCGTGGCAAAAAGGCTAACGCGAGCCTTTCGGGAGTGTCGATGCAACTTAGGTAAGACGGCGTGGCTACCGTTCGGCTGTCTCAGCGGTGTTACACCTTTGGCCGTACCGCACGCCGATTCAGCGAAAACGCGTTCGGCCGCTGGCGGCGACGACGCTCTGGGTGTGGCACCCCGTGAATCATGGGGCGCTTCGATGGCTCGATGGATACCCGATGCGCCTACGCCAAAACGCCAGGGGGCTGGCGGTCATGCCTGTCTGGAACCGATCAGGGGATGACGAGCGAGGAGATGGTCGGCGATAGAGTGGCCCGATCCCCCGGGCTAGGTAGTACGTGCACGGTCAGCCGGGTGACCGTAGCCGGCGCGGCCAGGGCGCCACTGAGGCTGTCTGGCAAGGGCAGGGCGTGGATGAGGCAGGCGCTTGCCTGGGGTGCCGTTGGCGGCGGATCGATCAGTCGGCCTGCATCGGCGGCGATGCTGTTGGGCGCCTCGCGCAGGCCTACGCCGAACGCCTTGAGCAGGGCTTCCTTGCGCGTCCACACGTGCAACAACGCTTCGTCACGCAGCTCGACTGGCAGTCCTTCGATCGCCTGGGCCTCGCTGGGGGCGCACAGCACGCTTACGAGGGCGTGCAGCCCTGGGCGAGGTGGCGCTTGTTCGATGTCCACGCCCACACAACGCGCACGCGCCAAGGCGATGGCGACGTAGGAGCCGCTGTGACTAAGACTGGTGGCGTAAGGCGTGTCGGGCAGCAACGGCTGGCCGCTGGGTGAGGTCGCCAGGCCGACGGCCGTTACTTCGCGCTCCAACACGGTGGCGATGGCCAGGCGCCATAGCGCATGCGCCAGCACGTAGGTTTCTCGATGTTCGGCCTTGTGAAACCGACAGGCCCGCTGTTGCTCCAGCGGGCTGAGCCACAGTTGCGCGTCGTCGAAAAAGTGACGCCATGGGCTGCTGTCGAACACCAGCACGTGGGCAGTATCCACCGCTATGCCGTTGGCTAGCGCCTTGCGAAACATGGGCTCGGCCACTTCGCGCAGCGAGGAAGCGGGGAAATGGAAGGTCGGCATTTCCGTTCGCGCTACAGCAGGCCCGTACTGGCGCAACCGGTCAGCACGCCGCGCAACTCATCGGCCAAGCGCAGGCTCAGCGCCACAATGGTGAAGGTCGGGAAGGCCCAGCCGCCCGTGGGAAACACGGAGCTGCCGGCCACGTGGAGATTGTCCACGCCATGCACCTTGCCGTGGCGATCCACCACACCGCTGCGTGGGTCGTCGCTCATGCGGGTGCTGCCCATGTGGTGCGCCGTGCCATGCACAACGGGCACGGTACAGCCGTCGTCGGCCAGCCAGGGCTCGAGTTCGAAATGTCCGTTGCAGGCGCGCGCCAGCTCATGCCCGGCCATGTTGGCGGCGCTGCGGTAGGTGTAGCGGTCCAGCGGGGTGAGCTGCCAGTCCACGCGTACCTTGGGTTGACCCAGCGCATCGAGCGCATCGCCGAGCATCACTCGGCTGTCGGGGTTGGGCGCTTGTTCGAAAAAGCCGACCAGCTCGATATGGCTGCTGGCAACGGCGGGACGATCGGTGAGCTTGTGCACGGCCGCGCGGGCAATGTCGCCGATGCCCAGGCCGAGCTTGAGCGCGGTAAGACTCAAGCTGGATGGTGCGCCGATGGTTTCCGTGGCGGGGCCGTTGCGCATGGCCGCACACAGGCGCGCCTCCAGCGCGGCGTTCTCGTCCAGCACGGTGTGCCGCAATGCGGAGCGCAGTTCGCGCAAGGCGCGAATCCCGCGTGGCATGGGGCCTTCCACGGCGAATGGATGTACCCGCCCATTGAGCACTCGATGGCGCCGCTGGTAGAGCTGCGACAGCGCAATCTCGGGGAACACCGCGTGCTGATTCTTGCGGTGCTGTCGTTCGTACGGGCGCGATACGCGGTGCGGCGCATCGGTGGTCAGCGTGCCGAGCCTGCCGCTTGGGTGATCCATGAAATAGCGGCCCACCATGTCGTGCCGGTTGCCCAGGCCTTGCGGCACGACCGACCGGGAGAGCAGCAACAACCGTGCATTCTCGATGCCACCGCAGGCAAGCACGTAATGGCGAGCACGGATGATGCTGCGGTGGCCTTCGAGGCTGCCGATGCGCGCGGCGCGTACCGCGTCGCCATTGGCCGTGGCTTCCAGCTCGAGCAGATTGGCGTGCAGTAGCACCTCGACATTGGGCGCGCGTTCCAGCACCTGCCGATAGGCATCGCCGAACAACAGCGGGCTCTTGGCGAAAATGGGATTGAACAGCTTGCCATCGTCGAACACGATCGGCGGACGCGGTGTAGGGCCGTCGAAGCTGCCGTCACCAAAGCGATAATCGTCGATGCCGCAGTATCGCCGCGCCTGCGCGTAGTAAGGCTCCAGCTCCGCGAAGCCGATGGGCCAGCCGCTATGCGGCACCCAGTCGCGAGCAGAAAGGTCGTGGCTGCTGAGGGGGATGCAGCCGCCGCCCCACAGGTTGCAACTGCCGCCGAAAACGCGCATGCGCGAGCTCTCTGCGTCAAAGGGTACCGGCCCGACCGATTGCCCTTCGTACAGGGCTTGATTGCGTTGCTCGCCGGTAAGGCCGCCGCTCTCCAGCAGGCATACCCGCACGGGTGTATCGATGAATGCCTGGGCGATGGCGATGCCGGCCGCGCCGGCGCCGATCACGCACAGGTCTACTTCCTTCTCGGCCGGGTATGCGCCGCTCGTGTAATCGATAATCACGCCTTTCCCCCAAGGAACACATTTCCATTGCGACGTGGAGTTGCACTTGCGGCTCGTGCCTTTCGGCGCGGGCGCGTGTTCCGGGGAAAGGGCCTTGGCGGCTTTACACGCCGTAGTACGCGCGATACCAGCGTACAAAGTTGTCCACGCCGGTTTCTACCGACACCTGCGGCCTATACCCAACGGTCTGTATCAGGTCTGTTACATCCGCCTCGGTGTCCGGCACGTCACCGGGCTGCAGCGGCAGCAACTCCATGATGGCCTTGCGGCCCAAACATTGCTCCAGCACCTCGATATAGCGCAGCAGTTCCACCGGACGCTCGTTGCCGATGTTGAAGAGGCGATAAGGGGCTACGCCACTGGTGGCGGGGTCGGGCTGGTTGCTGTCCCAGTGCCCGTCGATGGGGGGCACCTTGTCCAGCGTGCGCACCACACCTTCCACGATGTCGTCGATGTAGGTAAAGCTGCGTTTGTGCTTGCCGTGGTTGAACACGCGGATCGGTTCACCGGCCAGGATGGCGCGGGTGAACAGGAACAACGCCATGTCCGGGCGGCCCCACGGGCCGTACACGGTGAAAAAGCGCAGGCCCGTGCAAGGGATGCCATACAGATGCGCATAACTGTGCGCCATCTGCTCGTTGGCTTTTTTGGTGGCCGCGTACAGCGTCAGCGGATGCTCGGCCGATTTGTGTTCGGAGAAGGGCATGGCCGTATTGGCGCCGTAGACCGAACTGGTCGAGGCATACACCAGGTGCTCCACGCCATGATGGCGGCAGCCTTCCAATACGTGCAGAAAACCCACCACGTTGCTGCTGGTGTAGGCATGCGGATTCTGTGCCGCATAACGCACGCCGGCCTGCGCGGCCAGGTGCACCACGCGTTGCGGGCGATGGGTGGCGAAAGCGCGCTCCATGGCCTCGCGGTCGGCGAGGTCGGCGTGGATATGCGCGTAGCCGGGGCGCTCGGTGAGCAGGGCCAACCGCGCCTTTTTGAGATTGACGTCGTAGTAATCGTTGAGGTTGTCGAGGCCGACCACCTCGTCACCGCGCGCCAGCAAGTGCTGTGCGACATGCGAGCCGATGAAACCGGCGGTACCCGTGACCAGCACTTTCATGATCTGTTCCTGAAAATCAGAGTCGGCCGTCCACGGCATCGCGCGGCAGCACGTACTTCACATCGTAGACCACCGATGCAGGTTTGCCGAACGCGCGAATGCCTTGCACGCCCAGATCCACGAACTGTCGATGGCCTACGGCGATGATGACGGCATCGTAGCTCGCGGTGGCGGGCTCGCCCACGGGCGAAAGACCATATTCGTGTTCGGCTTCCGTGGTATTGACCCACGGATCGTGCACGTCCACCTGCGCGTTGTAGCTGCGCAACGCTTGCACGATGTCTACCACGCGCGTATTGCGCAGGTCCGGGCAGTTTTCCTTGAATGCCAGGCCCAGCACCAGCACGCGCGCCTGCACCGGGTTGATGCCCTTGCGCACCATCAGGCGAATGACCTCGCTGGCCACGTAGGGGCCCATGCTGTCGTTGGTGCGGCGACCGGCCAGGATCACATCCGGGTGATGGCCGACTTCCTGCGCCTTATGGGTGAGGTAATAGGGGTCCACGCTGATGCAGTGGCCGCCCACCAAACCCGGACGGAACGGCAGGAAATTCCACTTGGTGCCTGCTGCCTGCAACACTTCCAGCGTGTCGATGCCCAGCTTGTTGAACAGGATGGCGAGGTCGTTGACCAGCGCAATGTTGAGGTCGCGCTGGGTGTTTTCGATGACCTTGGCGGCCTCGGCCACCTTGAGCGAACTGGCGCGATGCGTGCCGGCCGTGATGATGGAGCCGTACAGTCGATCGACAAAGTCCGCGGTTTCCGGCGTGGAGCCGGACGTGACCTTGAGGATGCTGGTGACGCGGTGCTGCTTGTCGCCCGGGTTGATGCGCTCGGGGCTGTAGCCGGCGAAGAAATCCCGGTTGAACACCAGGCCCGAGCCTTTCTCCAGGATCGGCACGCACACTTCCTCGGTGCAGCCGGGGTAGACGGTGGACTCGTACACCACGATATCGCCGCGCTTGAGCACTTGGCTCAGTGTTTCGCTGGCGCGTATCAGTGGTGTGAGGTCAGGGCGCTTGGCCGAGTCGATGGGCGTGGGCACGGTGACGATGTAGACGTTGCGGTCGGCCAGGTCCGCGAGCTGGTGGCCGAAGCGCAGGCGCTCGGCCTGGGCCAGTTCCTCGGCGCTCACTTCCAGCGTGCTGTCGCGGCCGGCGCGCAACTCGTCGATGCGTGACTGGTTGATGTCAAAGCCCAGGGTGTCGTAGCGCTTGCCAAACTCGACGGCCAGCGGAAGGCCTACATAGCCCAGGCCAATGATGGCGAGTTTGGTGTCTTCCAGGTTTTCCATGCCGGATCCCGCTGTCTGGTGTGGTGGGTTGGCGCCGATCAACGTATCCCCGATGCCATGTTCCGGGCGGTTCGCGAGCGTGCCTTGCCCTCGCGCCTCACGGGCTTCGTGCCCGGCGAAGCGGCCGGCCCGTCACATGGCGTCGGCGGCGCAAGGCTAACAGGGTCGAACGACTTTTCCGCTAGGCCAGAGGTTGCTTGCCAGAAGGCTGATGCGGGCAATGTGATGCCCTTTGCCCTCCTACAGCCGCTGAGGGGTGCCATCAGGTGCGGGCGATACCGCTCGCAAGAGCCGCCATTCCTGCGGGCGGTCCCAAGGGATCTTGACGTGCGAGGCTTGCAGGTCTTCTCGAGAGTGACGCCAGAGGATGGGGTGCGCGCCGGACGCCGGTGGCCGGCCCACGTTCGTTTCTGATAGCTTGTCGGCCCGGCCGCGCTTACGCAGCCGGTTCTGGCCTACGCGTTGCGCAGGAATGGCGCGTCGGTGGGAGCGGTTCGGTCATGGAATGGCATGTGGAGTGGACGTAGTCCCCGCACGGCTGGCCTATCGGATCCGAAGGCGATGCAGTGCGGCGAAAGCCAAGGGCACAGCATGGCGAGACAGGCTTTCAGGGGAGAACCGCCATGCTGTTTCATGTTGCCCAGATGCCGGCGGCCGGAGCGTCCGCTTCCAGGCGAGGATGCTTGCCCGGGACAAGCTGGGTCGCTGAAGGGACCATCGCTGGCCGGTCGTCTGCGCCCGTGGAGGGCAACTGGCCGCTAGACCCATACGCTGTTCGGGCCCGCGAGGTCCTCAAGCCGGCCTTTGAGGTGCCGGTGAACGACATGTTGTGCGCTGAAGACACGGATGCTGCGCAGCCGATGGCGCAAAGGGCGCGGGTCGAGCGGAAGGGCTCACGCCTTCAAACTCACCAGCGGGTGCGTGCGGAAGAATGGCGTCGTATGCTGGCGTCGCTGGATGTATTCACCCGGCAACTTCCCCAAGCTACTGCGCCACACGCCGACGTGCTTCGTTTGACCGGTATCCATCACCCTCTATTTTGCGCCTGGTCGGAAACATGAGCGCTCCATCATCGGGCCATGCGGATGATCTGTTGCATCTGCTGAGAACGAGTCCTGCGCGCGTGCAGGCCTCCATGTTGGCGCAGGCCCTCGCCGGGGATCGCGGATCGCAGCTCGCGGTGGCGCAGATGTACCTGGAAGGCCTTGGTTGCGAACGCAACACCGCGGAGGCCATGTACTGGTTTCAGCACGCCGCGCACCAGGGCGAGGCGCATGCCATGAATATGCTGGGCCGCATCCACGAGAACGGCTGGGATGTGCCGGTCAACCATGAACTTGCCGTGGTGTGGTATCGCGAAGCCGCCGAGCATGGTTTGGATTGGGGCATGTACAACTACGCGCGCGTGCTGGCCAACGGTCGAGGCGTACCGGTAAACCGTACGGAGGCGTTCCGTTGGTTTGGCCAGGCAGCGCAGGCTGGGCATGCGCGTGCCATGCATTGCGTTGGCCAATACCACGAGTTCGGCTGGGAGACGCCAGTGGACCTGGCGCGCGCCTATGCGTTGTATCGATGCTCGGCGGAACTGGGCGATTACCGTGGCAAGTGCAGTTGGGCCTCGGTGCTGGCCGAGCAGGGGCATATCGCTGAAGCGTGCGCGTTGCTGCGCTCGGCCATGCACGTTGCCCCGGCGTACTTCGTCGAGGCCCTGCGCAGCGATTTGCGCCAGTCGCCGCATCCTGAATTGCGGGCAGTTGCGGCCGAATCCACTTGAATCGGTTTGCCCTGGGGCTGGCCGGTGCGCGCATACACGCACGCACCGGCCGCGCGATCATGCCCAGTTGTTGTCGTCGAAACCGCCGTCGCTGTTATCGTCGAAATCGTTGGACGCAAAGTCGTTCGAGGCGAAGTCGTTGCTGTCGCCGCGCCGGGAGCGGTCGTCGTCGTAGTAATTGTTGGTTTCGGTGATGTTCTCGACCACCGTGGGCTGGCTCGTGCCGCCCCCGAAGAAGCCGCCACCGCCATGGTGCCCGCCAAGCAGGTTCTCGATACCGTCGAACAAGAACATGCCGCCGGCAACACCGGCCGCCGTGGTGGCTGCCTGGGCGAGGAAGCCTGGCGCGGCCGCTTGTGGCGCAGGAGCGGGCGGGGCACCGAACAGACGTTCACGCCAACCTGGTGCACGCCAACCTGGTGAGGCCTGTGGCTGCGCCGGAGGTGCTGGCGGGTAGGCTGGCGCGGCGCCCCATGCAGGCGCCTGGCCGCCGAGGAAGCTTGTGTTGGAGGACTGGCTCTGCACCTGGGCCTGCAACTGAGCGATCTGCGCCTTGGCCGCCTCCAGCGCTTGCTGCTGCAACAGGCTGCGCTGCACCAGCAGATACAAGGCATCGGGGTGCCCATCGAGGCGCGTGCGGATCAAGGCGTCAGCCTGGGCGTCCTTCGCCACGCCGCCTGCGCTGGCCAGGCGTTGAAGAAAATCTTCGAGCAATTGCTGTTCTTGCGGGTTCATAACGAGCGGATCTCCGTGAGACGACGTATGGCGAACACCATGGCGGCAAGCATGCCGGGCAGGCAGTGCCGGAAGTGTGCCCTCGTACGAAGACATCAAGGGGCCATCTGTTTTTATTTGCCTGGCAGTCAGGCTCATCCATCATGTGCGCGATGCAAGCAAGGTTTGCGCAAGTTGTTGCCGACTCAGGGCACCATGACGTAGCCGTTTTTGCCGTTCTGCTTGGCCTCGTACATGCCTTGGTCCGCCAGGCGAAGCACGTCGGATAGGCTGGACGACGCACGCATGCGGGCGATGCCAACGCTCACGGTCACTGGGTGTTCGTAGATGCGCAAGGATGCGATGTGATCGCAAAGTTCTGCGACGAAGCGCGTGACTGCATTTGCGCTACCGGGAACGAGTACGCCGAACTCTTCTCCTCCCAAGCGCCCGTGAGGATGGTGGTTGGCATAGCGCTTGATCTGGGTAGCGACCTCGATCAACACGGCGTCGCCTGCCTCGTGCCCATACGTGTCGTTGATGTACTTGAAGTCGTCGATGTCGATAAGCAGGAAATAGGACTCCTGCGTCACTGCATGTGCATGGCCTTCCTGCAGTAGCTCCATCAGGCCGCGTCGATTGCAGATGCCGGTGAGCGCGTCGTAGAAGGACAGTCGGATGAGTTCACGTTGAACCAGAAAGTTTTTCTTCCGCTCCAGGAAGAACAGGTGATTGAGAATCGCACCCAAGACAGTGCAACCCACCACCAAGAGCACGATCCAGCGAAAATCGGAGGCCTGCAACAGGGCCGACGCCTGGTCGAACGACACGAGTGCCCATACCACCACCGCGGCAAATAGAAAGCTCCAGCTATCGACGAACAAGGGCGCCATGCCAACCGTAATCATCAGGCCTACGGGCAACACCCAGAATTCGGGGTGCTCGGCGCCGACGATGTTGCTGTTAAAGATGCATAGGGTGATGGCGAGGGTGCTGAGGCAGGAGCCTATCGTAAGGGAGGTCCGGTTTCGCGACAGGGCCGTCGTCGTCAAGCCCATCGCCGCGCAGCAGAGGCCGGCGATGGTGATGCCCATATCGAAGGGCGCGCCCGGGCGAGCGAAAAAGCGCGACAACGCCCATCCCAGCATGCCAAATAGCTGGATAAGCAACGTTCGTCGACGCAGCTTCTCTACGGAATAGGTCCAGAACAGCTGCCACTCTGCTTTACCGCGTAGTCGCGCCTGGGTGTCGAGAGCCAACAGTTTGCGCTGGAATCGCATGTCAAACCCTCCGCCGAAGTCATTGCATCCAGTGGCGGAGGGCGGTGTCACCGAATCGCTGCCATGCTGGCCCGTCATGGTACGTAGGGTGAGCACCGGACTCAGCACGATCAGTGCGTCGTAGCGTGTCGGCCGATGCGGTGAAAGCGGCCGGGTAAAGGCGAATGATTCGCAGGCGGCCACCCAAAACAAAACAGCGCTCCGTGCTTTGGCACGAAGCGCTGTTCTGACGATCTGAATGGTGGAGCGGAGGAGGATCGAACTCCCGACCTTCGCATTGCGAACGCGACGCTCTCCCAGCTGAGCTACCGCCCCACACGAGCCGCCGATATTACCAGCGTGGTTTGGCGTTCGCCAAGCCCCTGGGTGTGGGGTCGGTCAGGGGAGCAGGCGGGGCAGCTCATCCTGCAGAACCGTCCTGCGCCAGCCCTCGAGAAAATCCGGCCACTGCGCGGTTACCACGTATTCTTCCAGTACTTTACGTGGGCAAAGCAGGCCCGCCGGAACGTCCAGCTCGGCCGCGATGCGGTCCACGCTGTCCTTCATCGCCGCGAGGGCTCGCTTGGCCTCGCCCTGAGGGGTTTCGAGGATCGGCGCGGTGACGGCGATCTCGTCGGCTTCGACAGGGCGGCCGAGTACATCCAGCAGCTCCTGACGCTGCGGCGCGCGCAGCGCGCGCTGCCCGCGCGTGCGCTGCTCAAGTTCGTTGCCGGAAGCCGGACGATGCTGCACCAGGCTCATGACGGCCGCATCCTCCAGCAGCCAGGGGCGAGGGCGATCGAGTACGCGCGCGGTGTGGTCGCGCCAGAGGAGAACCCGTCGAAGCAGGGCACGCTGTTCGGGCGACCATTCGGTAGCGCTGCGAAAGCCGCGATGCGGTTGCGGATCGCCTCCGCGATAACAGGCGCGTTGCTTGAGGCGCTCGCAATCCTCCGCATGCCATTCGCTGCGCCCGCGCTGGGCGAGGCGTTCGGCGAGTTGCTCGTGCACGGGCTTGAGGTACACCACATCCAGCGTTGCATACGCGCGCTGCGAGGTCGTCAGCGGGCGTTGCAGCCAATCGGAGCGAGTCTCGCCCTTGTCCAGCTCGGCACCGACCAGTTCGGCCACCAGCGCGCGATAGCTGATGCCCAGGCCCATGCCCACGAAGGCCGCGGCGATCTGCGTATCGAACAGTTGGCGAGGACCATGCGGCAGCAGTGGCGACAGGGCTTCCAGGTCTTCGCTGGCGCTATGCATGACGGTGACGGCGTCGCCCGCGCCCATCAGCGGCTGCAAGGCATCGCCTATGGCGAAGGCGGTGGGATCGACCAGGGCATAGCGCCCGTTCCAGCCGAGCTGGATCAGTGCGAGCTGCGGGTAAAAGGTGTTGCGACGCATGAACTCGGTATCGAAACCAAGCGATGCGTCCGCGGGCAAGGTGGCCAGCCATTCCTGCAAGGCCTCGCGGTGATCGATCCACGCAGCCTCGGGCGCAAGGTGAGAGTCTTGGTGCATGCGTCTTCCTGATGATGCAGAACGCGCATCCGCGCATTGTCCTGACATCGGTTTGTGCCTATGGTTAAGCGGTGCACGATAGCAGGCCGCCCAAGGACGCCCAACCATGCCGAGCAAGGAAACCGTAAGACGCCAACGCGCCTTTGGCGGTGCCTTGGGTGTGGCCGTGCTCGGGCTGGCGCTGGTCTATCACTTTTTTCCGCGGGTTTTCCATGTCGAGCCGTCGGCGATCAACACCAAGCGGGCGATGAACATGGGGCCGAGCTACGCAGCCGTGCCTGCCGCGCGCACTGTACAGGCGCCCAGCATCCCCGAGATCGACGCCGGCCCGCCCCTGACCCTGGCGCCCACCGAGGTGATTGCCTCGCGCATGGTCAACAAGAACGCAAAGCTGCCCGAGCAGCTCAGCGCGGATACCCCCGAGGTCGAGGCCCTTATCACCCGGGCTGAAAAGGCGTTGCGGGCAGGCCAGCTCGCCGGTGACCAGGACGGTGCGGCGGCCTTGTTCGAGCAGGCGCTCAAACTCAAGCCCGACAGCCGTCGCGCAGTGCAGGGCCTGTATGACGTGCGCGCGAGGCTGATCGCGGAGATCAATCAGGATCTGGCCATTGGCGACGCCGAGGCTGCCAGCGACCTGATCGACGCACTCAAGACCGTGCCCGACTCCACCGATGACGTGGCGACGTTGCAAACCAAGCTGAAGACCTTGAACCAGGTGCGTCCGCTGCTGGCCAAGGCCGCCGCGTTGCTGCAACAAGGCAAGGTAGACCAGCCGCCCGGCGACAACGCGCTGGAGCTGTACCGCCAGGTGCAGCAGTTGGACGCCGAGAACGCGGTGGCGCAGCAGGGCGTACTCCAGGTACAGCGTGCCGTGCTGGATCGTGCGTTGGCAGCGGTTGCCCAGAACGACTTCAAGGGGGCCGACCAGGCGCTGGCCGAGGCCGCTCAGGTGCTGCCCGACTCCTCGGCCTTGCGCGATGTGCACACGCGGGTGGACGGCATGCGCCAGGCGCGTGCGGCCGGCATCCTGACCCAGGCCCGCTCGGCGCTCGACGCCGGCAACCTCAGCCTGGCCCAGCAATTGGCCGATCAAGCCAAGGGCATCAGCCCCGACCTGGCGGGGCTGGCGGATTTCAACGAGCGCATCACCAATGCGCGCCTTTATGCCAGCTACAAGCCGGGGCAGGTGTTTGCGGATCGTTTCGTGGATATTCCTGGCCAAACACCCTCGATGGTGGTGGTTCCCACCGGTACCTTCGCGATGGGCGCGCCTGACGATGAGTCCGGCCGCCAGGACGCCGAGACGCCTCGCCATGACGTCACCATCGGCAAGGGCTTTGCGCTCTCCCGTACGGCCATCACGGTGGGTCAGTTCCGCGAGTTCGTGCGCGCCAGCGGCTACCAGCCCGACTCCGTGAAGCTGGGTGGCGCGAGTGTGTATGACGAGGGCACCGGCGCCATGCGCGACGATGGCAGTGCCACATGGCAGGACGACTATGCCGGCAAGCAGGCGGATAACCGTATGCCGGTGGTCAATATCTCGTGGAATGATGCCAAAGCCTACGCGGACTGGCTCAGCCAGCGCACCGGCAAAACCTATCGACTGCCCAGTGAAGCCGAGTTCGAGTATGCGCTGCGCGCAGGTACCACCTCGCGCTACTGGTGGGGCGACGGGGCGCCAACGAGCAAAGTGGAAAACCTCACGGGTGGCAGTGATCGTTCACCCAGTGGTCGGCGCTGGAGCAATGCCTTTTCCGGCTACCGTGACGGCTTCTGGGGGCCGGCACCGGTCATGAGCTTCGCGCCCAATCCCTTTGGGCTCTACGACATGGGCGGCAACGTATCGGAATGGGTGCAGGACTGCTGGCACGACAGCTATCTACGCGCGCCACGCGATGGCAGCGCCTGGGTCAACCCTGGTTGTGGCGTGAGAGTGATTCGCGGCGGCTCGTGGGGTAGTTCGCCCGAACAAGTGCGCTCGGCCTATCGGCAAGGGGCTGATGCCAGTGTGCGCAGTGGCCGGGTGGGCTTTAGGGTGCTTCGAGAGCTTTAGAGTGCCGCTGACGTCGCTTGTCGAATGACGCGCGATGCATGCCCTTAAACGCGAGACGTTTCCCCGCTTGTGCTGGTGCCATGGCGAACCGTAAAATGGCCCGCTTTCGTGTAAGGGAATCATCGACTTAGGGTGCATTTCCCAACGGCTGGCGGGGTGGGGTGAGATGGCGTTTCGCCTGGTAATTCCCTTCCAAATCCGATGCTTGCGGGTAGTTCCTCTTGGTTGTTCTGATGCGAAAGTGGCGGAATTGGTAGACGCACTGGATTTAGGTTCCAGCGGGTAACCCCGTGAGGGTTCGAGTCCCTCCTTTCGCACCATCCCTTTGTGTTTATGCAGGCGGCCGGGGGCCGCCAAGCGCCTTTTGACGGGCGCTCTTACCGGTACACCAGGAGACGTCATGCAGGTTTCGGTTGAAAACGTCGGCAAGCTCGAGCGCAAGCTCACGGTGAAGTTTCCCGCGGAGCGCTTCGAGTCGCAGGTAAGCGCACGCATCGCCGAGATGGGTCGCACCGTGCGCCTCAAGGGCTTCCGTCCGGGCAAGGTCCCGACTGCGGTGATCCAGCAGCGTTTCGGCGACCAGGTGCGTGGCGAAGTCCTCTCCGACCTCATCGGCAGCACCCTGCGCGAGGCTGTGACCCAGGAGAACCTGCGTCCGATCGCCAACCCGTCGATCGACACCACTGGCCGTCCGGAAGCCGGCGAGATCTCCTACACGGCCACCTTCGAGGTGATGCCGGAGTTCCCGGAAGTCGACGTCGCCAAGCTGGAAATCAGCCGCCCCGTGGCGGAAGTGACCGACGCCGACATCGAAAAGATGATCGAAACCCTTCGCCTGCAGCGTCGCAGCTTCGACCCGGTCGAGCGCGCCTCGGTCGAGGGTGATTTCGTGATGTTCGAGTACTCCGCCGAAGTTGGCGACTACCGTTTCCCGGCCGAAGGCCTGGAGCGTGCCGGTAGCGTGCTGGGTTCGGGCAACCTGTTCAAGGCGCTGGACGACGTGCTGACCGGCCGCAAGGCCGATGACGCCTTCGATGCCGACGTCGAGTTCCCGGCCGATTTCCGCAACGAAAACCTTGCTGGCAAGACGGCCAAGTGCCACTTCACCATCATCAAGGTGCAGGAGCCCAAGCTGCCGGAAGTGAACGCCGAGTTCGCCAAGCTGTTCGGTATTGCAGATGGCGACCTGGAGCAGTTCCGCAAGGAAGTGCGCGCCAACCTCGAGCGCGAACTGAAGGCCACCCTGATGGCCCGCCTGAAGTCCGAAGTGGCCGAAAAGCTGGCCAATGCCCACGACTCGCTGGACGTGCCCAACGTGATGGTGCAGTCCGAAGCGCAGGCCATGGCCCAGGGCAGCGTGCCCCGTGGCCAGCAGGTGCCGCCGCAGCTCATCGAGGCCGCCGCCCCGATCGCTCGCAAGCGCGTCATTGCTGGTCTTCTCATGGGTGAGATTGCCCGCAAGCAGTCGCTCTCCATTGATCGCACCCGCCTGGCCGAGCAGCTCGCTGCGATCGCCTCGACCTACGAGGAGCCGGAGAAGGTCATTGAACTCTACAACCGTGACCCCCAATTGATGTCCGGGCTGCAAAATCGCGTGATGGAAGACCAGGTAGCCGAGTGGGTGGCCGATCACGCCGCCACCACGGTACAGAACCTGGCCTTCGACGAGGTGATGCGCCCGGTCGGCGCCTGAGGCATCCTTCAGGCCAATCAACCGGAGAGCGACACGCATGGCTATGGACCCGATCCAGAACCTCAACCTGGTACCGATCGTCGTTGAGCAGACCGCTCGCGGCGAACGTTCGTACGACATTTACTCGCGCCTGCTGAAGGAGCGCGTGATCTTCCTCGTGGGCGAGGTGAACGATCAGGTTGCCAACCTGCTGGTCGCGCAGATGCTGTTCCTCGAGTCGGAAAACCCCGATAAGGACATTCATCTGTACATCAACAGCCCAGGCGGTGCCGTCACCGCCGGGCTGGCGATCTACGACACCATGCAGTTCATCAAGCCGGACGTAAGCACCATGTGCATCGGCCAAGCTTGCAGCGCCGCATCGCTGCTGCTGATGGCTGGCGCCAAGGGCAAGCGTTACTCGCTGCCGAACTCGCGGGTGATGATCCACCAGCCGTCGGGCGGCGCCCGCGGCCAGGCAACGGATATCGAAATCCAGGCCCAGGAAATCCTGTACCTGCGCCGTCGCCTGAACGACATTTATGTTCAGCACACCGGCCAACCGCTGGAAAAGATCGAGCGGGACATGGAGCGCGACCGCTTCATGAGCGCCGAGGCGGCCAAGGAGTACGGCCTGATCGATCTGGTCCTGGACCGTCGCGCCGTCGAATCGGTGAAATCCGCCTGATTTCAGGCGCCTGGCCCAAGGGTTGCAAGCGGTTCCGCGTCTCGATGCAGACGCGGAACCCTGTGCTATTCTCAAACCGCAATCGATTTATCAGCAGGATCCAGGCATGAGCGACGACCGTCAGGGCCGTTCCAACGACAGCGGCAAGATTCTCTACTGCTCCTTCTGCGGCAAAAGCCAGCACGAGGTACGCAAGCTGATCGCGGGTCCCTCCGTGTTCATCTGCGACGAGTGCGTAGAACTCTGCAACGACATCATCCGTGAGGAGCTGGAGGAGAAGGCCGCTTCCGGGCGCAGCCAGCTGCCCAAGCCCCGCGAGATCATGGAAACGCTCGACCAGTACGTGGTCGGCCAGACCCGCGCCAAAAAAGCGCTGGCAGTGGCTGTCTACAACCACTACAAGCGCATGGAGTCGCGTCAGAAGAGCGACGAAGTCGAGTTGGGCAAGTCCAACATCCTCCTGATCGGCCCCACCGGTTCGGGCAAGACGCTGCTGGCCGAAACGCTGGCGCGCCTGCTCAACGTGCCGTTCACCATCGCCGACGCGACCACCCTCACCGAGGCGGGCTACGTGGGCGAGGATGTGGAAAACATCATCCAGAAGCTGCTGCAGAAGTGCGACTACGACGTCGACAAGGCGCAGTCGGGCATTGTGTACATCGATGAAATCGACAAGATCTCGCGCAAGAGCGAGAACCCGTCGATCACTCGCGACGTGTCGGGTGAGGGCGTGCAGCAGGCACTGCTCAAGCTGATCGAGGGCACCTTGGCGTCGGTGCCGCCGCAGGGCGGTCGCAAGCATCCGCAGCAGGAATTCCTGCAGGTGGACACCAAGAACATCTTGTTCATTTGCGGCGGCGCCTTTGCCGGCCTGGAAAAGGTGATCCAACAGCGTTCCGAAACCGTAGGCATCGGCTTCTCGGCCGAAGTGCGCAGCAAGGAGCGCAAGGAAAACCTTGGCAAGTTGCTCTCCGACGTGGAGCCGGCGGATCTGGTGCGTTACGGCCTGATTCCCGAATTCGTTGGTCGTCTGCCAGTGGTTGCCACCCTGGACGAACTGGACGAGGCCGCGCTGGTGCAGATCCTCACCGAGCCCAAGAACGCCGTTACCAAGCAGTTCAAGAAGCTGTTTGAAATGGAAGGCGTGGAGCTGGAGTTCCGTCCCGAGGCTCTGCAAGCCATCGCCCGCAAGGCGCTCAAGCGCAAGACGGGGGCACGTGGCCTGCGCACCATTCTCGAGCAGGTGCTGCTCGACACCATGTACGAGCTGCCTTCGTTGGAGCATGTGAGCAAGGTCGTGGTGGATGATGCTGTGATCGATGGTCAGGCCGAGCCATACTTGATCTACCGCGGCAATCTCAAACAGCCGCGAGCAGCGGGCGAGGGCGGCGACGCCGCCTGAGTGGCCTAAAGGCCGTAAGGAATCTCACGATGGCCCCGGCAGCACTGCCGGGGCCATTTTGTTTGCGTGAATTGTCATGCACTTGTGCGACTGCCTACACGCCACCACTTGACGTATAGAGGGCCCCGGCGCAGTGTCGGGGCAAAGAACGCAATTCATCCTGAGAGATTCTCTTCGATGGCAAAGAACGCTCCCAACCCCCAAGCCACCGGAGCCGCACTGGACGCCCTGCCAGTGTTGCCGCTGCGCGACGTGGTGGTGTATCCCCATATGGTCATTCCGTTGTTTGTCGGACGTGACAAATCCATGCGCGCGCTGGAGCGCGCCATGGAGGGGGAGCGCCAGATTCTGTTGGTGGCGCAAAAGAGTCCCGACATCGACGACCCCAAGATTGGCGACCTGCACGAAATCGGCACACTCGCCGGCGTGCTACAGCTGCTCAAGCTCCCCGATGGCACCGTGAAGGTGTTGGTGGAAGGGCAGGCTCGCGTTGCCGTGGAAAACTACACCGAGGACGGCGGCATGCTTACCGCCACCTCGCGCATCATCGAGCCCGTGTACTCCAACAAGGAGCGCGAGCTGGACGTGGTGTCGCGCACGCTGGTGTCGCTGTTTGAGCAGTTGGTCAAGCAGAGCCGCAAGTTGCCACCCGAGGTGTTGGCGACGCTGTCGGGTATCGACGATCCCTCACGCGTGGCGGACTCCATTGCTGCGCACCTGTCCGTGCGCATGGCGGACAAGCAGAAGGTGCTGGAAACCGCTGACGTTGGCCAGCGACTGGAACTGTTGATTGGTCTGGTCGATGGCGAAATGGATTTGCAGCAGGTGGAAAAGCGTATCCGCGGCCGCGTTAAGTCGCAGATGGAGAAGAGTCAGCGCGAGTACTACCTCAACGAACAGATGAAGGCCATCCAAAAGGAGCTCGGCGAGAGCGAGGAAGGCCCGAACGAAGTCGAAGAGCTGCAGAAGAAGATCGACAACGCAGGCATGCCCAAGGCTGTGTTGGCGAAGGCGCGTCAGGAGTTCGGCAAGCTTCGCCAGATGTCGCCCATGTCGGCGGAAGCCACGGTGGTGCGCAACTACCTTGATTGGCTCGTGGGCGTGCCCTGGAAGAAGAAGAGCAAGGTCCGCAAGGATCTTCAGCTCGCCCAGGACGTGCTCGATGCAGATCATTTCGGCTTGGAGAAGGTGAAGGAACGCATCCTCGAGTACCTGGCAGTGCAGCAGCGCGTGAACACCATGCGTGGCCCGATCCTGTGCCTGGTCGGTCCGCCGGGCGTGGGCAAGACTTCGCTGGGTCAGTCCATCGCCAAGGCCACCAACCGCAAATTTGTCCGCATGAGCCTGGGTGGCGTGCGCGACGAGGCTGAGATTCGCGGCCATCGCCGCACCTACATCGGCTCCATGCCGGGCCGCATTGTGCAGAACCTCAACAAGGTCGGCACGAAGAATCCGCTGTTCGTCCTGGACGAAATCGACAAGATGTCCATGGATTTCCGTGGCGATCCGTCGTCGGCGTTGCTGGAGGTGCTCGATCCCGAGCAGAACCACGCGTTCAACGATCACTACCTGGAGGTCGACCTCGATCTTTCCGAGGTCATGTGGATCGCCACGGCCAACTCGCTGAACATTCCCGGCCCGCTGCTCGATCGCATGGAGGTCATTCGCATCCCGGGTTACACCGAGGACGAGAAGCTCGGTATCGCGCAGAAGTACCTGTTGCCCAAGCAGCTCAAGGCGAATGGTCTGAATCCCGAAGAGCTGAGCGTGGACAGTGAGGCCATTCGCGATATCGTGCGCTACTACACGCGCGAATCGGGCGTGCGTAATCTCGAGCGCGAGGTGTCCAAGATCTGCCGCAAGGTGGTGAAGGAACTCACGCTGGCGCAGGTCAGCAGCAAGAAGGCCGACGTCAAGAAAGCAGCGACTAAGAAGACCGGTGCAGCGGTAAAAACGGCCAAGGCGAAGAAAGCCGTCGCCGTCACCTCGGCCAACCTGGAGCACTATCTGGGCGTGCGTCGCTTCGATTTCGGACGCAAGGAACTGCAAAACGAAGTCGGCTTGGTCACGGGCTTGGCCTGGACTCAGGTGGGTGGCGACCTGCTCAGCATCGAGGCATCGGTGGTGCCCGGCAAGGGGCGTCTGGTCAACACCGGACAGCTTGGCGATGTGATGAAGGAATCCATCCAGGCGGCGCTGTCGGTGGTGCGCGCGCGTGCCGACCGACTCGGTATCGATCCAGAGTTCCACCAGAAGTTCGATATCCATATCCACGTGCCGGAGGGCGCCACACCCAAGGATGGACCCAGCGCGGGCATCGCCATGTGCACGGCGTTGGTGTCGGCCTTGACCAAGGTGCCGGTGCGCTCGGAAGTGGCGATGACGGGCGAGATCACCTTGCGCGGCCGCGTGCTGCCCATCGGTGGCCTCAAGGAGAAGCTGCTCGCTGCGCATCGCGGCGGCATCACCACCATCATCATCCCGGACGAGAACAAGAAGGACTTGGCGGATATCCCGGACAACATCACCGGCTCTCTGGATATCCATCCGGTGCGCTGGATTGACGAAGTGCTGGACATCGCTCTGGAGCGCCCGCTGCAGCCACGCCAGGCCGGTGAAGGCGACAACGCCGGCAAGGTGGAGGCGCCGCACGACGACAACGCGGACGATGCTGCGGAGTCTTACGCCCGGCCGCATTGAATGCGTGATCCAGGTCGCTGAAAAAACGGGCGGGTAACCGCCCGTTTCTTTCTGTGCAACTCTTGCGCAATCGTCTGGTGCCTTAACGTCTTGCAAGCCTGTTTGCAAGCATCCGCAAACCTGCCTGAATCGTGGGAACCCTTGGTATTGCTTGTCATTGCGGACCCTGGGGGGCACTGGTATAAAGGCGGCACCGCAGCCTGACGCCGAGCACGATGCGCAGTGATGCGGGGTTGCTTGGCGATGGCTTGGTGCTAGATCGCACATGACGTCGCCTGGTCCCAGAATGACCATGCGGGCTGCATAACCGTTTAAGGGAGTGTCTCAATGAATAAAACCGATCTGATCAATGCCATTGCCGAGAAGGCCGAACTCACCAAGGCCGACGCTGGCCGTGCGCTCGAAGCGTTCTTCGAGACCGTGCAGAAGGCGCTGAAGAAGGGCGACGACGTGTCGGTGGTGGGCTTTGGTACCTTCACCGTGCGCAAGCGTGCCGCTCGCACCGGCCGCAACCCGCGCACCAATGAGACGATCAAGATCAAGGCCTCGAAGGTTCCGGCTTTCAAGGCTGGTAAGACTCTCAAGGATGCCCTAAACTAAGCGACTACTTGCTTGGTTTTGGGTGCTTAGCTCAGCGGTAGAGCGTCGCCCTTACAAGGCGAGGGTCGTAGGTTCGATCCCTACAGCACCCACCAGAAAAATGCGGAGCGGTAGTTCAGTCGGTTAGAATGCTGGCCTGTCACGCCGGAGGTCGCGGGTTCGAGTCCCGTCCGCTCCGCCACAGTTCGCAAGGGCGCCCGTGTGGCGCCCTTGCCATTTAAGCCCCGCGCACATGGTGCGCCGAACAACGAAAGCCGGGAACATTTCCATGCTGCAGGCAATGCGTAACAAGCTTCACGGATGGCCTTCCATCGTCATTCTGGGCATTTGCGTTTTCGCTATCTCGTTCTTCGGCATCGAGTCCTACTTTTCTTCGCGGACCGACACCTACGTCGCCATGGTGGGCAAGCACGAGATCTCCCCCCGGGATTTCCAGGAGCGCATGAACAATGCGCGCCGCGACGCGATGGTGCGCATGGGCGATCATTTCGATGCCGCCGCCTTCGAGCGGCCGGAAACCAAGCGTCAGATCCTGGACCAGCTCATCAACGAGGAGTTGTTGCGTCAGGCCAACGACGCGCTGGGGTTGAAGGTGTCCGACCTCACCTTGCGCGAGCGCATTGCAAACGCCCCCGATTTTCAGGTGAACGGCCAGTTCGATTCCGGCACCTATCGCGCCGTCCTCGCCGCACAGAACATGACGCCGGCGATGTTCGAAAGCAGCCAGCGCGCTTCGCTGGAGCCGGGTCTGCTGCCGCGCGCCATTATTGAAAGTGCCATCGTCACCGATGCCGATATGGATCGCTACCTGGGTCTGCTTTACCAGCGACGCGACGTGCGCTGGTTTGCCGTGCCGCACCCGACGCTGGCCGACACCAATGTCACCGACGCCGAGCTTGATGGCTACTACAAGGCGCACCAGGCCGATTTCATGAATCCGGAGCAGGTGTCGCTCAAGTACGTCGAAGTGAATGGCGCCGACCTCAAGATCGACGCACAGCCGAGCGAGGACGAGCTCAAGAAGCGCTACGAGGAGCAGAAGCAACGCTTCGTGCAACCGGAGCAGCGGCTGGTGTCGCATATCCTGGTGAATGTGCCCAAGAACGCCACGCCCGACCAGCAGAAGGCTGCCCTGGCGAAGGCCGAGAAGATCGCCAGCGAGGCGACGGCGGCCAATTTCGGTACGTTGGCGGCACAGGATTCGGACGACCTGGGTTCCAAGCGTTCGGGCGGTGACCTGGGTTGGCTGGAAAAGGGCGTGACCAACCCAGCCTTCGATTCGGCCTTGTTCGCGCTGCAAAAGGGACAGATCTCCAAGCCCGTGCTTTCGGACGAGGGCTACCACGTGCTGTTCCTGCGCGATGTGCGCAGTGGTGACGCCAAGCCCTTTGCGGAAGTGCGCGACCAGATCGCCAAGGACTACCTAAGCACCGAGCGTGACCGCCAGTACAGCGAGATCGCCGGCAAGCTCACCGACCAGACCTATCAGAACTCCTCGTCGCTGGAGCCGGCGGCACAGGCGTTGAGCCTGCCGATCCAGACGACTGGCCTGTTCTCGCGTAAGGGTGGCGAAGGCATTTCGGCCGATCCCAAGCTGTTGGCAGCGGCGTTCTCCGATGACGTGCTGGTTCAGGGCAATAACTCTGGCCTGATCGAACTGGGTCCCGATCATGCCGTGGTGGTGCGCGTCGATAAGCATCTGCCTGCGGCGGCACGCCCACTGACCGAGGTGCGCGACCAGGTGCGCCAGAAGATTCTGGACGAGCGCGTGGCCGCCGAGGCGCAGAAGCGCGCCGACGCACTGCTGGCCCGCCTTCAGAAGGGCGAAGATATGCAAACCGTGGCCGCCTCGGTCAGTGGCAACCTGCAGTCGGTCGCCGACGCCGTGCGCATGCAGCCGAGCATGCCGCCGGAAGTGATGGAGCAGGCGTTCCTGCTGCCCCATCCGGAGGCCGGCAAGCCTCAGTTCGCGCGCGCGTCCATGCGTGACGGCAGCTTCGCGCTGGTGGCGGTGGACAAGGTGCAGCCGGGCGACCTGTCCAAGATTTCGGCCGAACAGCGCACCGAGCTGCGCGGGCAGATGGGTCAGGCCTATGGTGTGCTCGCTACGCAGGCCTTCATTGATGCCTTGAAGGCCAAGACGACCATCAAGATTGCCGCTGACCGAATGTAAGCAACGCATCACGCGGTACGAAAGAAGGGCGGCCTTGTGGTCGCCCTTCTTTGTTGCCGCCGGCCGTGATGGGGCCAGTTACAGGGCGGCCCCCATGAGGTGATAACCCGCGTCGACGTGGATGATCTCCCCGGTTACTCCCGAGGCGAGATCGGAGCACAGAAACGCACCAACGTTACCCACCTCATTGATAGTGACACGCCGCCGCGATGGGGCAGGCGTTTCCGCCTGGCCTAGCAACGGCGAAGCGTTGGCGATGCCGGAGGTAGCGGGGGCGTTGATCCCGCCGGCCGAAATGGCGTTGACGCGGGTGCCCTCAGCGCCCAAGTCCAAGGCCAAGTAGCGGACGCTTGCCTCCAGGCTGGTCTTGGCCAGGCCGATCACGTTGCCATGGTCCATCGCTTCGTTCGCGCCTAGACCACTCAGGGTGAGAATGGCCCCGCCGCGCTCGCCCATCTGTGGGCGAAAGGCTTTGGCGAGTGCGATCAGGCTGTAGCTGCAAATTTCGTGTGCGATGCGGAAACTCTCTCGCGAGAGCACCTCCAGATAACGGCCCGGTAAAGCTTCTTTCGGTGCGGGCCAAACAGCGTGGACGAGAATGTCCAAGGGCGGTGTCAATCTAGAAGTGCATCATCGATGGCTTGGGCGAGGTCATCACGCCCCATCGCACGCATGAACATCTCGGCAGGACAGTGGTAGTCGAGGGTCGCTCGC